>NZ_JBICSQ010000001.1:0-544057 GCF_043197175.1 Amycolatopsis sp. NPDC049252 | reverse complement strand
GTGCAGCCCCAGCCCGTCCCACGTTGCCGTCATGTCGTTCCCATTCCCGGGCCAGGTCGGCGAACCCCTCGGCCGCCGACTCCAGCGCCGCCACACACCACCACGGCAACCCGCGCGACTGCGCCAGCTCGTGCCACGCCCGCGACACCCGCCGAGCAGCGTTCGCCGTGTTCGTCGCACTCACCGGCGACAGCACCGCACGGCCGTGCGCCCACGCAGCCATGTAGTCCCGATACGCCTGCTCCCACGCCTCGACCCGCTCGCGGAAGCCCATGCCTGTCACGCCGCCTTCGGCGTCTCACCGGCCCCGCCGGACTGAGACGGCTTCGTGTTGCTAGTGGCCTGCTTGAAGCCGGTCGCGCGGAACACGTAGGACTGGCTTGAACTCGCCCTGTCCCGCCACGCGCGGTTCGGCCGTCAGGCCGTCCAGCTCGATCGGCCGCATCCCGGGCAGCGCCTCCGAGGTGGTCGACACCGGCTGCACGTCGGCGAGAAGGGTGATCTCGAAGGAGGCCCGCTTCGCGCGGGTCTCGGCTGGGTCGGTGACCATCACCTTCCACTGCCGCTTGCCCGTGATCTCGTCGACCCGCTGCCGCACCGGGCGATTCGCGGCCCGGTCCTCACGCGACTGGTACTCATTATCGGGCGACACCTCGCCCACCATCACTAGGCCCCGCGGAAACGCGTCGTCGAAGTCGATGCTGAACCGGTGTCCCTTGTCGATAGCCATGCTGAATCCCTTGTGCCGTCTGCTAGTTGGTAGCTTCCGGCGGCTCTCCGCCTCGTGCCGTTGCGGCGTCCAGTGCCGCACTCACCTTGTCCAGCTCCCGCCGCAGTACGGCGATGGCGTCCGAGTCCACGAGCAGGACCACTGGGAACGCCTTGCCGAACCGGATTTCCGCGCGGTTTGCGTATGTCAGCGCTCGGGCACGAATCGGCAGATCAGCCGTGACGTGGATCTGAACCGTGTCGCGCATGCCACGCCGCGCCTACGCCGCACGTCGGCAAGGGACCGCCTGCTTGTCCGAGCCAGCCGGCCGAACGGCGGTTTCAGTAGTCACGCCTACCTCCTCGGTGTCCTGGCACCGGGCCTGCCCCGGCAACCTGACACCCAATCTCCGCCAAAACGCGGGACGTGATCACCACGTGGCGGGACATCTCGGGACGTCCCTGGTACCGTCAAAGACGTCCCTACACGTCCCGAGGGGTGCCGATGCCGAACGAACGCCTGCGTGACGCGCTGCTGCGCAATGGCCTGACGTTGGAGCAGGTCGCGAAGGCGGTCGGCGTCGATCAGAAGACCGTCGAGCGCTGGATCACCAAGAACCGGACGCCCTACCCCAAGCACCGACACAAGATCGCCGCCATGGCGCGCGAGTCTGAGACCTACCTGTGGCCGGACTCGGTAGCTCCGGAGCGCAAGGCCGAGACGGCAGCCGCCGAGCTGGTGCAGGTCTTCCCGCACCGCAACGCCGTCCCTGTCGAGCTGTGGGATCGGCTGATCAAGGAGGCGTCGGAGACCGTCGAGATCCTGGTACACGCGGCGTTGTTCCTGGTGGAACGCCCGCGGTTCATCAAGGACCTAACAGCCAAGGCAGCGGCCGGCGCTCGAATCCGCCTCGTGTTCGGAGACCCCGAGGGTGACAGCGTCGCCCTGCGCGGCGAGGAGGAGCAGCTGGGCGATGGGACGCTCGCGGCACGCATCCGCAACGCGCTGGCGTCCTACCGACCGCTGGTTGGAGTCGACGGCGTCGAGATGCGGTTCCACAACACGACGCTCTACAACTCGATCTTCCGGTTCGACGACGAGATGATCATCAACACGCACGTGTACGGGTTCCAGGGAGCCCACGCCCCCTCGCTCCACCTGCGGAGACTCTCCGCCGGGGACCTCTTCGAGACGTACTCGGAGAGCTTCGAGTCAGTCTGGAACCTCGCTAAGCCGGCCACCTTCTAGGAGGCAGCATGACCCGAGTCGACTACTACAACGACCCGAACGCCCCGAAGGCCAACAGCATCGCAGTAGCGGTGTCGGCGTTCATCCAGGACGTCGAAGGTCGGATCCTGATGATCAGGCGTACGGATAACGACCTGTACTCCATCCCAGGCGGCCAGTTGGAACTCGGTGAGACCTTGACTCAGGCCGCAGTCCGAGAGGTCCACGAGGAGACTGGCATCAAATGCGAGGTCACCGGGATAGTCGGCCTATATTCAGACCCCAAACACGTCATAGCCTACGACGACGGCGAAGTGCGGCAGGAATTTTCCATATGCTTCCGCGCCCGACCGACCGGAGGCGAAGTTACGACTAGCAGCGAAAGCAAAGAAGTGATCTGGACTTCGAAATCTGCTCTAAGTGAGATCCAAGTCCATCCATCGATCAGGCTGCGAATCCAGCAAGCTCTCTTAAGCGATCAATCCATTTACTACACTTAACTACAGTGATTTCCGCTCAAGCCCGAAACCTTGAATCGCTGCATTATGCAGTGTAATAGTCCCGTTAAGTTCAATTTTAGACCTCGGATTGTGGTATATGAAGTTATGGACAGACTGACGCCCTCTGACTGAAACAAGATTACCAACCACGCCCAACCTATGCAGAGAGTTCATCAACTCAATAAGATCCAGCTCTCGGTAACGTAAATCCTCGTAAAGAAACTTCTTCAGCGCACTAAGTTTAAAGCTACTGCCAGGAAGCACGCTAAGGGCGTCCATAATTATATTCGACACCCTTCGGCCAAATACTGGAATAATGCCAGAGCGAATTTCTTCTATGAAATACGATTGAGCATAGTCCTTCGCGCCGTCGATAACAGCATTCATTCCAGGCAAGCCATTGGTTGGGCTATGCTTCGCTATGTACGTCAGCAATTGAAGAAAGTCGCGCGGCAAAAACCGCGTATGCTGTAGCAGATAGTCGCGAATCTCCCAGCGATTGCCGCCGATCCTGATCTCGGCCGGAAGGTAATCCTGCACTATGTCACCAATGGGCCTCGAATGTACGGCCGCCTTTCTCTCGGCAAGATCGAAAAGTTCAGTATCTTCTGGTCTCCTGCTTTCAGGAAACCAATTAATCGTCTCAGCGCTCCCTCCGAGAATCTTATTCGAATCAGCGTAGCCGATTCTATAGAATAAATCGTCGCGACAAAGGAGAGCCAATCGCACGGGAGTATTGTTCTCACGAAATAGCCTTGAAAGCTTGTCGCAGGCTTTAACAAGCGCGGTCAGAACCTGCCACTTTGTCTCTTCATCTTCGCCGACCGAGAGAGTGTCGAGGCCGTCAATTAGGATGAAATGAAGAGCATCAACGTCGACTTTAGCGATAGCAGACTTCAGGCTATCGACAGCCTGATAAAAGGCGCCATCGCCGGCAGCAAAATCGCCTTCGACTCCAAATTCGGCCCACGGAGGCTTCGCCTTCACGCTAGCACTCTTCAATCTAAACAAGAGTCCTTTGGGTTCCGGATCTGGAATCAGTTGCGCTCTGCGCAAGATCTTCACGAGCTTGTGAATATCATCGTTGGAAGCTTGATTAAAGCCCTCGTCCTCCTCAAGGGATGCCAAGATCTGCACGCATAGCAAATAGGTCCATACGGCAGGAAGTCGCGAACCGCGAGTGGCGCCACCTACGTTAATCTGGTCAAGATCAACGAAAGGAAAGTCTTCCAACTCTAGCTTGCGCGCATACCAATCATCTCGCTCGGCCGCCAGAAGTCTTATTCTCTCGCTAATTGCAGATTTACCGGCACCTTTCGGGCCAAGAATTAGCCATTTGTCTCCCCGTTCGACCTGATCGACAGCATGGTGTTGATCATAAAACCCATCAATCAGAAAACTTGGGTCGTCGGCATACTCCTGCTCAGACGAGATGAAACCGAATTGCAGCGAGGAGAAGCTGGGCTTGCCGGAACCTCCGGAAGACCTTCGCGAAGCCACCAGATCACCCTCCTCAGAGTCAGATGCATCATCATACTGCCGAATTTGGCTCTATGAGATCAAGGCGTGCCGCCGGCGGCGGCACGCTGGTCACCTTGCGTTGGAGGGCTCCGGCCCCGTGCGACACGGACGGCCTGCCGCTCCGCTCCGGCCACCGGTCGCGGGCCGAGCCCGCCAAGCGCAGCCGGGCACAGCGCGCCGCCGAGAGGTCTACCTCAGCTCCAAGGGGCCAGCTCGGGCAGATGGCCGGCTACTCGACGTCCGTCACCAGCCCTACTGACCCGAGCGCCGGATCGTCCAACGGCCGCCGCACCGCGTCAAGGCTGGGAAGCGTGCCTTGACCCGGCGCGACGGCCGCTGAGGATGGCTGCTTATCGGGACGATGGGGGAGGAGTGGTCGCGGCCCGCTCAGGCCGTCTCCAGGCCGTCTGACGACGGGCACCGGCGAGAAGTGCGGAGAACTCGCGAGACCTGAAACCGCAGGTAGAAGGCGGTTTAGGTCGCTAAAGATCCACCCGTCCAGGAGTGCCCGCTAGAACTGGTAGTACAAGAAGGGGCTGAATGTTCCTGTTGCGATCAGGATCGCCGCGTAGATCAGGCCTACCGTCATCACGCCGATGCGCAGGGCCGTTGCCGGGCGGCTTCGGGAGGACTCCAGCAGCGGGCCCGTCACCGGGTGGGCCGGCAGCAGGAACACCGCCAGGCCGGCCAGCAGGATGACCAGGCGCTGGTTGGTGAACGCCTCCTCGACGCTGGTGCCCAGGCCGTCGAAGTCCGGGATCAGCATGTGGCCGATCATCGACAGGGCGTGGGGGATGTCCGCCGAGCGGAAGAACACCCAGCCGAACACCACCAGCAGCATCGTCAGGGCGCGCCTCATGAGCCTGCGGCGGGGGTCGGCCGGGTCCAGGTCCAGGGCGAAACGGCGTTCGATCACCAGGAGGGCTCCGTGGTAGCAGCCCCACACCAGGAACGTCCACTGCGCGCCGTGCCAGAAGCCGGTCAGGACGAACACGATGCACAGGTTGCGGTACGTCTTGCCCGCTCCGTGCCGGTTGCCGCCCAGGGGGATGTAGACGTAGTCGCGGAACCAGCGGGAGAGGCTCATGTGCCAGCGGCGCCAAAACTCCGTGATCGTCACCGACGAGTACGGCCGGGCGAAGTTCTCCGGCAGCCGGAAGCCCAGCATGCGGCCCAGGCCGATCGCCATGTCCGAATAGCCCGAGAAGTCGAAGAACAGCTGCAATGTGTAGCCGATCGCGCCGAGCCACGCCGTCGCGAACGTCATCTGGTCCGGCGGGACCTTGAAGCACGCGTCGACCAGCGGGCTCAGGGAGTCCGCGATGATCGTCTTCTTGCACAGGCCGAGCGCGAAGCGCGGGAAGCCGGCCGCGATGTCGTCGAGGCGGTGTGAGCGCAGTTGGGGCAGCTGGTCGGCGATCTCGCGGTAGCGCACGATCGGGCCGGCGACCAGTTGCGGGAACATCGCGATGTACGCGGCGAACGACACCGGGTTCCGCAGCGCTTTCCGTTCGCCGCGGTAGATGTCGACCACGTACGAAATGTGGTGGAACGTGTAGAACGAGATGCCGATCGGCACGACCAGGCTCGCGACGGGCAGGTTCCCGCCGAACCAGTGCGAGACGGCGGCGATCTGCTGCGTCGCGAACCCGGCGTACTTCCAGATCACCAGGACGGTGACGTCCAGCGCGACCACGCCGATGAGGATCCGGCGCCGCCGGACGCCCTGGAGGTCCCACGGGCTCGGCTCCAGCAGCGGGCCCGTGAAGAAGTTGACCACCATGCAGCCGAGCAGCAGGAACACGAACGGGCCGGCGCCGATCGTGTAGAACAGCAGGCTGCCGACGGCGATGATGCCGTTTCGCCAGGTCCGTGGGCACACCAGCACGGCGATGAGCACCGCCGGCATGAAATACCACAGGAACAGTGGCGAAACGAATGACATCGGTGGTCGGGTCCCCTCGGTTTATCCGATGGTGACCTTAACCCGAGTGGGTGGTTCGTTGTCGTGAAGGTGGGGCTCAGACCCGCCCGGCGAGACGACGACGCCGCGCCACCTCGGCCAGCAGCACACCGGCCGCCACCGAAGCGTTCAACGACTCCACACCCGCCGCCATCGGGATCGACACCGTCGCGTCGCACGTCTCGCGGACGAGACGGGACAGGCCGCGGCCCTCCGAACCCAGGACGATGACCAGCGGGTCCGCCGCCAGCGCCAGCTCGTCGATGTCGACCGAGCCGTCCGCGTCCAGGCCGACCAGCATCAAACCGTCGTTCGCCCACGACTTCAGCTGGCGGGTCAGGTTGGTCGCGACCGCGATCGGCAGCTTCGCCGCCGTGCCCGCGCTCGTGCGCCACGCCACCGCCGTCATGCCCGCGCTGCGCCGCTCCGGCAGCAGCACGCCGTGCGCGCCGAACGCGGCCGCCGAGCGGATCACCGCGCCGAGGTTGCGCGGGTCGGTGACGCCGTCGAGCGCGACGAACAGGGGGACCTCGCCCGAGTTGCGGGCCGCCGCCATCAGGTCGTCCGGGTGGGCGTACTCGAACGGCGGGACCTGCAGGCCGAGGCCCTGGTGCACGGCCCGGTTCGTCTTGCGGTCCAGCTCCTCGCGCGGGATCTCCAGGATCGAGATGCCCTTGTCGCCGGCCAGCCGGACGGCGTCGTTCACGCGGTCGTCGATCTCGATGTTCAGCGCGACGTACAGCGCGGTCGCCGGGACGCCGGCGCGCAGCGCCTCGACCACCGGGTTGCGCCCGGCGATCAGCTCCGGCTTGTCGGCCTTCTTCTGCCGCGCCTGGTCGCGCTTGGTCTGGGCGTTGTTCTGGCGGTACGCCTTGTGCCCGGGACGGTCCTCCGCCTTCGGGGTCGGGCCCTTGCCTTCGAGGGCCTTGCGGCGCTGACCGCCCGAGCCGACGACGGCACCCTTCTTGGTGCCCGTCTTGCGGATGGCGCCTTGACGCCGGGAGTTGCCTGCCATGCTGAAAAGTCCTTGCGGTTATGGAGAACGGCTCAGTCGGACTTGACTGTCCACTGTGGACCGTTAGGGGTGTCCTCCACCACGATCCCGGCCTGCTGGAGGCGGTCACGGGCGGCGTCCGCGCGGGCGAAGTCCTTCTCGGCCCGGGCCTGCTGGCGCTCGGCCAGCAGCCCTTCGACGAGTTCGGCCAGCGCCTGTTTGGTGGGCGTTTCGGAACCGCCCGCCTCGGACCAGCGCGCGGACAGCGGGTCGAGGCCGAGCACGTCGGTCATCGCGCGGACGGCCGCGGCGAATTCGAGTGCCTTGGAGGTGTCGCCCGCGTCGAGGGCGGCGTTACCGTCCCGCACCGTGGTGTGGACCACGGCGAACGCCTGCGGGGTGGCCAGGTCGTCGTCGAGCGCGGCGGCGAACTCCGCCGGGATCGTGCCCAGCGTCACCTCGCCCGACTGCGCGGCCCGGCGCAGGAACGTCTCGATCCGCCGGTAGCCCTGCGCGGCCTCGGAGACCGCGGCGTCGGAGTACTCGATGGTGGACCGGTAGTGCGGCTGCATCAGGTAGTAGCGCAGCTCGGCCGCCCGGTAGCGCTCCAGCATCGCGGGGATCGTCACGGTGTTGCCCAGCGACTTCGACATCTTGTCGCCGGACATGGTCACCCAGGCGTTGTGCAGCCAGTAGCGGGCGAACGGGTCGCCGGCGGCGTTCGACTGCGCGCGCTCGTTCTCGTGGTGCGGGAAGGCGAGGTCGATCCCGCCGCCGTGGATGTCGAACTCCGCGCCGAGGTAGGCCGTGGCCATCGCCGAGCACTCGAGGTGCCAGCCCGGCCGGCCGTCGCCCCACGGCGTCGGCCACGACGGCTCGCCCGGCTTGGCGCTCTTCCAGAGCGTGAAGTCGCGCGGGTCCCGCTTGCCGCGGGTCGGCGCCTCACCGTCCTGGACGTCGTCGAGGACCTGGCCGGACAGCTTGCCGTAGTCGTCGAACGACTTCACCGAGAAGTAGACGTCACCGTCCGCGGCGTAGGCGTGGCCCCGGTCGATCAGCCGCTGCATCAGCTCGACCATCTGGGTGACGTGCCCGGTCGCGCGCGGGTTGATCGACGGCGGCAGGCAGCCGAGCTGCTCGTAGGCCTGCTCGAAGGCGCGCTCGTGCGTCGCCGCCCACTCCCACCAGGGCCGGTCCGCTTCGGCGGCCTTGGTCAGGATCTTGTCGTCGATGTCCGTGACGTTGCGGACCAGGAGCACGTCCAGTCCATTGTGGACGAGCCAGCGGCGCAGGACGTCGTAGTTCACGGCGCCGCGGATGTGCCCGATGTGGGGGACGCCCTGCACGGTGGCCCCACACACGTAGATCGACGCCGTTCCGCTACGGACGGGGTGGAACTCCCGCACGCTCCGGGTCGCCGTGTCGAAAAGGTGAAGGGTCACCCTCAAAGGGTACGGGGTCGGGCGTGAGCGATCTCGCAGCCCCTTCAGGCGACGCCGTGGGTGCGCAGTGCCGTGAGCAGGGCGTCCGGCCGATCGGCTGTGGGCAGCGGGTCGACCAGCGCGAACTCGCAGCCGAGCGCGCGGGCCCCGCCGTCGGCCTCCTCGCTGTCGCCGACCATCAGCGTCTCGGTGGCCGGCACGCCGAGGGCCTGCACCGCCCGGCGGAAGATCTCCAGCTCCGGCTTGATCGCCCCGACCTCGAAGGACAGGACGAACTCGTCGACGTAGGCGTCCCAGCCGCGGGCCGTGAACGCGGGCCGGATGTCGAAGGCGATGTTGCTGAGGACGCCGACCTTGAGCCCCCGCTCGGAAGCGGCCTTCAGCGCGGCCTCGGTGTCCGGGTAGGGCGTCCACTGGCTGGGATCGATGAGCCGGTCGTAGAGCGCGACGGCCTGCTCGGGCCGCGGGACACCGGACTTCTTGAGGACCTCCAGGCACACCTTCCGGTGCAGCTGCGGGTCGCGGTCGCGGTGGTTCCAGGCGTGCACGTGCTCGGCGTCCAGCTCGACGACCTGGCCGACCGGGGCCGTCATCCGGCGCATCAGCTCGGCCTGCGCCTCGATGTCGAGCGGCGTGCCGTCGTGGTCGGTCAGTTCGGTGAGCCAGGACTCGTCCTGCTCGAGCCGGAAGAGCGTGCCGGAGTAGTCGAACAACACCGCCCTGATCGTCATGTCGGTCAGCCTAACGGGAGCTTCAGGCCGAATGCCCTGTGATGTGTTCGGGAACAACGCGCACGAGCACGCGCACGACGTCGGCCGGCTCGGCCGGGAAGTCCTCGCCGGTGTACTTGCGGGCCAGCTCGTCGTTCAGCTCGGGGCCGCCCTCGGCGGTGACCTCGGCGCGCCCGCGGATCTCGACGTAGTTCTCCGGATCGGCCAGGTCGAAGACGGAGAGCGAGACGCGGGGATCGCGCCGGATGTTGCGTTCCTTGCGACGCCCCTGGACGGTCACGAAGACCACGGTGTCGCCGTCGCGGCGGGCCCAGACGACCGAGCTCTGCGGCGAGCCGTCGGCGTTGGTGGTGGCGACGACCGGGTAGTTCTTCCCGTCGAGGAGCGCCTTGGTCGCGTCGTTGAATGTCACACCCATGGTCTGGACCCTATTGGACGTTGCCCGCGATCTTCTCGACGCGCAGCCGGACGATCACCCGCTTCCGGGGGACCGGCCCCGCTTCCAGCGTATCGGGACCCTCCGACGAAAAGCGGGAAACGTCACAGGTGGGGCCGGGTTGTCCACATCTCGGCCCGGCTGTGGACAACCCGGTCGGCGAGGCTAGTCCGCCGCCAGCAGCAGCGCCGTCGCGAAGGCCGCGATGCCCTCGCCTCGGCCCGTCAGGCCCAGGCCGTCGGATGTCGTGCCCGAGACGCTCACCGGGCCGCCGACGGCCTCCGACAGCACCTTCTGCGCCTCCTCGCGCCGCTTCCCGACGCGGGGTGCGTTGCCGACGATCTGGACCGTCGCGTTCGCGACCCGCCAGCCCTCGGCTTCGACCAGGCCGCGGACCTCCGCGAGCATGTCGGCGCCGTGCGCGCCGTCCATCCGGGGGTCGCCGGTGCCGAACACCGCGCCGAGGTCGCCCAGGCCGGCCGCGGACAGCAGCGCGTCGCAGAGGGCGTGCGCGGCGACGTCACCGTCGGAGTGGCCGGCGCAGCCGTCGACGCCCGGCCAGCTCAGCCCGGCGATCCAGCACTCACGGCCCGCCTCGATCGGGTGGACGTCCACCCCGTTGCCGATCCTCACAGCGTCTCCTCCGTGCTCGGTGCCGCCGCGATCGCCTCGGCGAGGGAAAGTTCGAAGCCGGTCGTGACGCGCATCGCGTCCGGGTGCCCCGGCACGGTCGCCGCGCCCGCGTGGACCGGCGCCGAGAGGTCCGCCGCGCGGAACGCCTCGAGCGTGAAGCCGATCGGGGTCTGGGTGGTGCGCAGCCGGGTGCGGTCCTCCGTGCCGACGATCAGCTCGGCCGCGTCGGTCACCTTCACCGTGTCGGCCATCGGGAGCACCGGGACGACGATCGGGGTCGCGTCACCGACCGCGTCGATCACGTCACGCACCGTTTGCGCAGGAATGAAGGCCCGCAAGGCGTCGTGGAGGAGTAGAACGGAACCACGGGGAAGTTCGGGCTCGACGGCGGCGAAGGCCTGCCGGAGCGTGCCGGGCACGACCCGGCACGAGAGATCCTCGAGGACCTGTGAATAGACTTGCGCACACCGCTGGGGGGCCGCCACGAGAACCAGATCGATCTCCGGTACTGCGAGCAGCCCCCGCACGGTGTGCGTGAGTAGCGGTTCACCACGGACCGGCGTGAGAGCGAGCTCTCCGTCGGAGGCATGGTGTGCGACGGTCACGATCACGACGACGTTCATCGGTTCGCGATCGTAGAGGCACCTGCTCGCCCGTCGAGCAGGATGCCCGGGGTTCAAACCGTCGCGGTTTCCAGAACTTCGTCGAGGAGGACTTCAGCCTTGTCCTCGTCGGTGCCCTCCGCGAGCGCGAGCTCGCTGACCAGAATTTGCCGAGCCTTCGCCAGCATGCGCTTTTCGCCGGCTGAAAGTCCTCGGTCCTTCTCTCGCCGCCAGAGGTCGCGCACCACTTCGGCCACCTTGTTCACATCGCCGGAGGCGAGCTTCTCGAGGTTGGCCTTGTACCGACGAGACCAGTTCGTGGGCTCTTCGGTGTGCGGAGCACGCAGTACGTCGAAAACCTTGTCCAGTCCTTCTTGCCCGACGACGTCTCGCACGCCTACGATCTCGGCGTTGTCAGCGGGCACGCGAACCGTGAGATCCCCTTGCGCGACTTTGAGGACGAGGTACTTCTTTTCCTCGCCCTTGATCACGCGGGTCTCGATGGCTTCGATGAGTGCGGCACCGTGGTGCGGGTAGACGACGGTCTCTCCGACCTTGAAAACCATGTGTCCTCTGCCCCTTTCGCTGACCCCATCCTATCACGTGCCGCCGGTGCCCACCTAGCGGGCCGGACTCGTCCTCGCAGGTCAGCGGCCTGAGCGGGGGTTGACAAACGTCGGACCCCCGTGCTCACGCAGGTGGCCGGGACGGGTGTCAACGGGCACAACGAATTCCTTTGTGGACGGTTGATCTTGAGCGCAACGCGGACCGGTTCCGCGCGGGAGATCGCTCCCGGCTAGTCTTCGCGGGGACGAGGCCGTGAAAAGGGAAGGACTGCGACGTGAGGCTGCAGAATCGTCGCGTGCTCGGCGCGGGCGTGCTGGCGCTCGGTGCCGCGCTCGCGCTCGCCGGGTGCGGGGCAGGCCAGATCACCCAGACCGACACGCAGCAGCCCGCCGTCAACGGCACGCACGCCCAGGTCAAGACCATCGCCCTGCGCGACGTCGCGGTGCAGTACCCGCCGACCGGCGCGGGCTACCCGGCCGGTGCGACCCCGGCGCTGAACCTGACGATCGTCAACCAGGGCATGCAGGACGACACGCTCGTGTCCGTGACGACCGAGGACGGCAGCCAGGCGACCATCGGCGGCTCCAAGGACGTCGTCGCCGGGCACTCCCTGGTGATCGGCCCGGACGACGCGGTCGAGTCCACCAACGAGGTGCAGCCCACGTCTTCGGGCGCGCCGACCTCCTCCTCGGGAGCTCCGGCGACCGGCACCAGCTCCACCGGCACCAGCACCAGCTCCACGGGCGCCACCGGGACCAGCTCGACCGGCACGGCGACCTCTTCTTCGGAGACCCCGTCGGCCGGCGTGACGCCGACCGCGGCCCCCGCGACCGTCGGCAAGGGCACGGTGACCCTCCCCGCGCTGAAGCAGCCCCTCTGGCCCGGTCAGGTCGTCAAGGTCACATTCGTCTTCAAGAACGCCGGACCGGTCGTCGTCGACGTGCCGGTGGCGGCGCCGGCGCACGTCAAGGACTAGGTCCCCGATTTTGTCGGTGGGCGCCGATAGCCTCACGGGGTGAAGAAAGGCGTCACCTACCGCTGCGCGAGCTGCGGGTACGAAGCGGCCAAGTGGCTGGGCCGGTGTCCGGAGTGCCAGGAATGGGGCTCCTTCGCCGAGCGCGGAGCCCTCAAACCGGCGATCCAGCGCGTCGCGGCCGGCGCGCCGAGCGCGCCGGCCCGCCCGATCGGCGAAGTCGACGTCGAGGCGGCCCGGGCCCGCCAGACCGGCGTCTCGGAGCTGGACCGTGTGCTGGGCGGCGGCCTGGTGCCGGGCGCGGTCGTCCTGCTCGCGGGTGAACCCGGCGTCGGCAAGTCGACCCTGCTGCTCGAGGTCGCCTACCAGTGGGCGAAGACCGTCGACCGGTCCCTGTACGTCACGGGCGAAGAGTCCGCGGGCCAGGTCCGGTTGCGTGCGGAGCGAACCGGCAACATCCACGACCGGATGTACCTCGCCGCCGAGAGCGACCTCGCGGCCATCCTCGGGCACGTCGACGACGTGAAGCCGGGTGTCCTGATCGTCGACTCGGTCCAGACCATGGCCTCCCCGAACGTCGAAGGCTCACCCGGCGGCGTGACGCAGGTCCGCGCGGTGACGTCCGGGCTCGTCGCGCTGGCCAAGGAACGCGGGCTGCCGGTGGTGCTCGTGGGGCACGTCACGAAGGACGGTTCGGTGGCCGGCCCGCGCGTGCTGGAGCACCTGGTGGACGTCGTGCTGCAGTTCGAGGGCGACAAGCACTCGACGCTGCGCATGGTCCGCGGCATCAAGAACCGGTTCGGCGCGGCCGACGAGATCGGCTGCTTCGAGCTGGTGGAAGAGGGCATCGTCGGGGTGCCCGACCCGTCGGGGCTGTTCATCAGCCAGACGGCGGAGCCGGTCCCCGGCACGGCGATCACGGTCGCGATGGAGGGCAAGAGGCCGCTGCTGGGCGAGGTGCAGGCCCTGGTGTCGGCGACGTCGGCGCCGCAGCCGCGGCGCGCGGTCAGCGGCCTCGACTCGGCCCGGGTGGCGATGGTGCTGGCGGTGCTGGAGAAGCGCGGTGGCTTGAAGCTCGGCGACAAGGACGTCTACGTCGCCACGGTCGGCGGCATGAAGATCACCGAACCGGGCATCGACCTGGCCCTGGTCCTGGCGCTGACGTCGTCGTTCGGTGACGTCGCGCTGTCACCCCGGCTGGTGTCGGTGGGCGAGGTCGGGCTGGCGGGCGAGATCCGCCGGGTGCCGAGCGTCGGCCGGCGGCTCGCGGAGGCGGCCCGGCTGGGGTTCACGCACGCGCTCGTGCCGCCGGACTCGGGCAAGCCGCCGGCGGGGATCCGGGTGCTGGAGGTGGCGAACGTCGCGGACGCGTTGAACGCGGCCAGCCACGCCCGCTGAGGAGGCGGCCGAAGCCGCCCCCTCGGCGTTACGACGAGCTGCGTGTGATCGAGAAGAAGTACAACGTCGGCGGTTCCATCGGCCGCTGCCGGCCCGGTGACGGGCTCAGCGGTCGCGATGTGGCCACCGGCGCGTTCAGCGGGGTCGTCGTCGTGGTCGACGCGGGAGCGCGCGGCGGCAGCGTCTGGGTTGTGCCACCCACCACCGAAGTCGGGGTGGGGCCACCTTCCGGGAACTGGAGCAGCGACGGCGGGTAGGACGTCGTTGCGACGGTCAGGAAGGTCGTGGGGTCGACGTAGAGCGTGTCGTGCGACCCGGTCGCCAGGAACGCGAGCGCCTGCCGTCCGTCCGGAGCCCGGACCTTGTCCGGCAGCGCGGTGATGCCGTCGAGCTTCGAAAGGGCCGTGCACAGGGCGGCGCGGACGTCCTTCGCGGGGAGACCGGGGGTCAGCGCGCTCGCCACCTGCATGAGCTGTTCGCCTGGGATGCGCCCGGTTCCGACGAGGAGCTTGCGCAGGGCGACTTCGTCGGGCGTCAGCGCCTGCAGGAACTTCGCCTCCGGTTCCGGCCACGGCATGGGGTGCGGCCCAGCCTGGAAGCTGGGGAACGCGCCACCGGGGCCGTACTCGTCGTCGGTGGGGCCGTCCGGCGGTGCGATCTTGGTGCGGTCGATGTCGGCGACGTACCCGACGACCCGGCCGGTCACGGTCGCCCGCCGGTGCCACCGCCCGGCCGGATCGGCCGGGACCCACAGCTCGACCTGCTGCTGGACGTAGGCGAGGTCGTCGTGCGAGCCGTAGAACGGCAGCCAGTACTCCCGTCGCGAGTAGCGGTACTCGCCAGGGGCCAGCGTCCGATCGAGGTCGGGCGGCGTCGCGGCCGGGTGGACGGGTGCCGGGGCGCTCGGGCTCAGCAGGTCCGCGGTGACCACGACCCCGCCGGCCAGCGTGACGACGGCGGCGGCCACGGCGATCCACCGCCACGAACCGGATCGCCGGGGCTTCGGCGCTTCCTCGGGCTCGGCGCCGGCCGCCGCGAGCAGGGACGAGCGGGCGAACGCCAAGCCGTCGTCGTCGCCGACGTCGCGGTGCAGCTCGGTGAGCGCCGCGTCCAGCTCGGCGTCGGACCAGATCTGCCGGACGTTGTCGTCGGTCATGGGTCTACGCCTCCTTCGCGGTGGGGGTGGTCACGGGCGCGGCCGTTCTCAGCCAGCGCCGGATCCGGTGCAGCCGGGAGCGGACGGTGCCCGGCGGGATGCCCAGCGCCTCCGCGACCTCGGCCGGTTCGAGCCCGGCCCACGAGACCAGGAGCAGGGTGTCTCGGTCGGCCGGGCTGAGCTTCGCCAGCGCGCCGGCCAGCTGGGCCGCGCGGGTCTGGGCGTCGACGCGCTCGGCGACGCGGCCGTCGTGCCCGGCGTGGCTGAGCTCGCCGGTGTGCGCCAGCCGCGCGCTCGCCTGCAGGCCGCGCAGCTCCGAGCGCACGTGGTGGCGCAGCAGGTTGGTCGCGATGCCGTAGAGCCACGCCCGGGCCGTACCCAGGTCACGCCGGTAGCTCTCCCGGCGTCGCAGCGCCACCAGGAACGTCTCGGCCACGAGGTCGTTCGCCGCCTCGGCACCCGCCCGCCGCGCGAGGTAACGGCGCAGCGGCGCGGCGTGCGCGTCGAAGAGCTGGGCGAACACCGGCGCCGGGTCGGCGCCGCCCAGGTCCGGACGGTCGTGCCCCCAGACGTCGGCACCTTCTCGGATCACCTGCATGCCCCCTGTTGCCCGCAGGCCCCGTCCGCGTTCACGGCGAACCTACCTTCGTCGTGATCCGGTCGGGGGACACCTGCGGCAAGGGCCGGCTTCGGTGATCAGGGCTGGGCGATGCCTTGCCGCGCAACGGTTTCCGGAACAGCGAGTGCCGATGATCACCAGATCGGGTGGTCGCTGAACTTTCGCAGGGTCTGCATCGACGGCCTTACGTAGAACATGCCCGCCAGGAAACCCGTGGTGGCGAAGGCGAGTGTCACGGCCGTCGTGAGCAGGTCGGGGGCGCGGGAGTCCGGGGCGTCGTGCCACACGCGGAACACCATCGGCACCGCGCACGCGCCGGCGATCAGGATCAGGGTCAGCACGTACGTGAAGACGAACGCGTTGCGCGCGGACTGGGCGCTCGCGATCACGAGGTAGTCGCCGCGGAGGCAGCGGCGGCACGTCAGCACGAGCACCGCCATCGCCAGCACAGCCAGCGGGGGCAGGATCGTCGCGGCCTTGCCCAGCAGCGCGTCCGGGAAGGCGTGGCCGTGGACGATGCCCTGCAGGAAGGTCGTCAGCCCGAACAGCAGGACCACGCCGGCGATCATCGAGCAGCCGACGACCACCGAACCCCAGCGCACCCGCTCGGCGAAGCGGGGTGGCAGCGGCACGAACTCGACCTGTCCGAACGTCCCCTGCACCGCTTCACCTCCGAACGCCGTCAAGGCCACCTTACGGGCGTGAAGCGCCGGTAAGGTGGCCTTGACGGCAGTTCGGACCGAAAGGGCTAACTGGCCGCCAGCAAGTTGGCGCACCGGATGAGCCCGATGTGCGAATACGCCTGCGGATGATTACCGAGCGACCGCTCGGCGATCGGGTCGTACTGCTCCGGCAGCAGGCCCGTCGGGCCGGCTGCCGCGACGATCTGGTCGAACAGCTCCTGCGCCTCGGTGCGCCGCCCGGTGAGCAGGTACGCCTCGATCAGCCACGCCGCGCAGATGTGGAACCCGCCCTCGCCGCCGGGGAGGCCGTCGTCGCGGCGGTAACGGTACACAGTGGACCCACTGCGCAGCTCCGCCTCGATCGCGGTCACCGTCTGCTGGAAGCGCTCGTCGGCCGGGTCGATCAGGCCGGTGAGCCCGACGAACAGCGACGCCGCGTCCAGGTCCGTGCCGTCGTAGGCCGTGGTGAACGCCTGGACCTCGTCGTTCCAGCCGTGCTCCAGGACGTCCGCGGCGATCGCGTCGCGCAGGGACGGCCACTGGCTCGGCACGTCACGGCCGTACTGGGCGCCGAGCTTGACCGCGCGGTCGATCGTCACCCAGCACATGACCCGCGAGTAGACCCGGTGGCGCGGCACGTGCCGCTCCTCCCAGATCCCGTGGTCCGGCTCGTTCCAGCGCCGCGTGACGGCTTCCGCCATCGCGCGCACCATCTGCCAGTCCTCGTCGCGCAGGTCACCGCGCGCCGCGGCGAGCGTGCCGACCAGCTCGACGACCGGGCCGAAGACGTCCAGCTGCACCTGGTGGTTCGCCAGGTTGCCGACGCGCACCGGCCGCGAACCCGCGTACCCGGGCAGCGACTCGATGACGGCTTCGGCGCCGATGACGCTGCCCGAAAGCGTGTACAGCGGGTGGAGCCGCTCCGGGCCGGCCAGCGTCGCGAGCACGCCGTGGAGCCACTTGAGGTAGCCCTCGGCCTCCTCGATCGAGCCCAGGTGCACGAGCTCCCGCACGGTCATCGCGGCGTCGCGGATCCAGCAGTAGCGGTAGTCCCAGTTGCGGACGCCGCCGATCTCCTCCGGCAGCGACGACGTCGCCGCGGCCAGCACCCCACCGGTGTCGGTGTTGACCAGCCCGCGCAGCGTCAGCGCCGAGCGCAGGACCAGGTCGGTCTGCACCTTCGGGAGCTGCAGCTTCGACGTCCACTCGCTCCAGTAGCGGCCCGCGCGGTCCCGTCGTTCCACTTCGGACAGTTCGTGCGCGCCGAGGTCCGTGGTGCCGCAGCGCAGTTCCAGCACCACCGGCTGGTCGGGCTTCGGCTGCACCAGCGCGGTGGCCGTGTCGTTCAGGCCGTCCGAGGTGACGTCCCACTCGACGCCCGGCGAGTAGAGCACGAACGGCTCCGACGTGCCGAGCACCTTCAGGCCGCCCTCGGTGATCTCCAGCTTGACCGGCACACCGCCGAACTCGGGACGCGGCGCGAACTTGACGGCGGCGACCGCCTCGCCCGAGATGACGCGGACCAGGTCCGTCCGGTGCGGCGCGCTTTCCGGCTCGAGGTAGTCGGTGACGAGCAGGCGCGACCAGCGCGTCTCGACGGTCATCGTGTTCGGCAGGTAGCGCTGGCCGAGCGGGAGGCCGTTGCGGTGCGGCTTGATGGAGAAGTGGCCGGCCCCCTCGCCGCCGAGCAGGTCGGCGAACACCGCGGGCGCGTCCGGGCCCGGGTGGCACAGCCAGGTCAGCTTCGCGTCCGGCGTGAGGAGCGCGACCGAGCGCTCGTTGGCCAGCATCGACAGCCGCTCGATCGGGGGCGCGGACTCGCCGTAGAGCCAGTTGCGCCGCTCTTCCAGCAGGAAGCCGAGCACCAGCGCGACGTCCACGGTGTCCGGCACGCGGAACCCGGCGAGCGTCTCGCCGTCGCCGACCTTGATGCCCAGGTCAGGACCGGAGAGCCGGGCGAACGCCTTCTCGTCGGTGACGTCGTCGCCGAGGAAGATCGCCGCGGTGGCGCCCACCTGGTGGCGGAGGATGTCGAGCGCCCGGCCCTTGTCCGTCTGGACGACCGCGAGCTCCACCACCTCCTTGCCGTCGGTGGTCGACACCCCCTCCCAGCGGGACGGTCCGTTGTGGACGGCCGAGAGCACGCGGCGGCCGGCCTCGTGCTCGGCGCGGCGCACGTGCACCGCGATGCTGGCCGGCTTGACCTCGAGCGACACCCCCGGCACGTCCAGCACCAGCTGTTCGAGCTCGGCCTCGAGCCGGCGGTGCAGCTCACGGGCCTTCTCGTCCAGCGCGTGGATGAAGCCGATGTCGAACTCCGACCCGTGGCTGCCGACGAGGTTCACCTCGGACGGCAGCCGCGACAGCGTGGCGAGGTCGCGCAGGGCCCGGCCCGAGATGACCGCGGTGGTCGTCTCGTGCAGACCGGCGAGCGATCTGAGGGCGCCCACGGACTCCGGCAGCGGCCGGGCCTCGTCGGGGTTGAGGGTGATGGGAGCCAGCGTGCCGTCGTAGTCGCAGGCGACCAGCAGTCGCGGAGTACGGGCGATCTGCACGATCGCGCGCCGTAGCTCGGCGGGCAGGGCCTCGGCAGTCAACACTCCTCCTCAGGAGCTCGTGCTTGGTCGTGTGGTCAATCGACCGCTTCGGCACCCAACGCCTGGAGAAACGAGCGCGCCCAACGGTCGACATCGTGAGTGAGAACCTGGCGACGCATGGCGCGCATCCGGCGACGGCCCTCAGCCGGGTCGAGCGTAATGGCAGCCACCAGAGCGTCCTTCACCCCGTCCAAGTCGTGGGGGTTCACGAGGAATGCGCTAGAGAGCTCGGAGGCCGCGCCGGCGAACTCGCTGAGCACCAGGGCACCGCCCAGGTCGTGCCGGGTGGCGACGTACTCCTTGCAGACGAGGTTCATCCCGTCACGCAACGGCGTCACGACCATGACGTCCGCGGCGGAGAAGAAGGCGGCCAGCTCAGTGCGATCGACCGATTGGTGCAGGTAGTGCACGACCGGGTGACCGACGCGGGAGAACTCGCCGTTGATCCGCCCGACCATCTGCTCGATCTCGCCGCGCATCCGCTGGTAGTGCTCGACGCGCTCGCGGCTCGGGGTGGCCAGCTGCACGAACGTGACGTCGTCCGGCTGGAGCCGACCCTCGTGCAGCAGCTCGTGCAGCGCCTGCAGCCGCAGGTCGATGCCCTTGGTGTAGTCGAGCCGGTCGACCCCGAGCAGCACGGTCTTCGGGTTGCCGAGGTCGCGCCGCAGCTGCGCGGCCCGCTCCTGGACGCCCTTCGTGCGGGACAGCTGGTCGAGCCCGGCGGCGTCGATGGAGATCGGGAAGGCGCCGACCCGCACGGTCCGGTCGCCGACTTGCATGGTGCCCGGCCGCGACCGGACGCCGACCGCGCCGCGCGTCGACTCGAGGCCGATCAGCTGGCGGCACAGCCAGAGGAAGTTCTGCGCCCCGCCGGGGCGGTGGAAGCCGACGAGGTCCGCGCCGGTGAGGCCGCGGATGATCGCGGCGCGCCACGGCATCTGCATGAACAGCTCGACCGGCGGGAACGGGATGTGGAGGAAGAAGCCGATGCGCAGGTCCGGTCGCAGCTCGCGCAGCATCGCCGGCACCAGCTGCAGCTGGTAGTCCTGAATCCAGACCGTGGCGCCCGGGGCGGCGACCTCGGCGCTGGCCTGCGCGAACCGCTGGTTGACCTGCACGTAGCTGTTCCACCACGCCCGGTCGAACACCGGGCGCTCGACGACGTCGTGGTAGAGCGGCCAGAGCGTCGCGTTGGAGAAGCCCTCGTAGTAGTCGCGGACCTCGTCGGCGCTGAGCGAGACGGGGTGCAGCACGAGGCCGTCGTCGTCGAACTCCTCGACGTCGACGTCCGGTATGCCCGGCCAGCCGACCCAGGCGCCCTTCCGGGACCGGAGGAACGGCTCGAGCGCCGACACCAGCCCGCCGGGGCTGGCCGTCCAGCGGCGCTGGCCGTCGGTCGTGCGCTCGAGGTCGACCGGTAGCCGGTTCGCCACCACGACGAAATCGGCCTGGTTCGAGTTCTCCTTCGTCGGCGTCTCAGTCACGTGCTCGCTCCTCGCGTCCCGGGTCGCGGCCCCAGAGTGAAACCCTATCGCGTGAGCGATGAACAGCCGGTGACCGTCGGGTTACTCCAAGCGCCGATCGGCCGGTTCGAGCGGACCGGCCATGCGTGGTCCGGCGAACCGGCGTTCGAGCCTGCCCAGGCCGGTGCGGACCGGCTGGGCGAGCCATTCGCCGAGTACCACGCCCGCTGCCAGCGCAAGCCCGATCGCGACGGCCGTCATAAGCGTCGAGATGTTGCCGCTCGGCTCGACCCCCATTTGGTATAGACCACGATAGGTGGACAGGCCCGGGAGCAGGGGAGTGATCCCGGACACGGCGACGACGAGTGGAGTAACGCCCAGTCGCCGCGCGAGCACGCCACCGCAGAAGCCGACCAGCGTCGCGGCGACCGCGGACGAGCTGACGCCGTCGAGCTCGGCCACCGTCAGCCCGCCGTAGACCAGGGCGCCGATCGCGCCGGCGGCCATCGCGACCAGCATGGCGCGCATCTTCGAGTAGGACGCGAGCGCGAAGCAGGCCGAGGCACCAGCGCCGCCGATGACGACCAGCGGCAGGTCCTGCGGCGTCGAGCCGCTGACCTCCGGCAACGGGGTGAGCGGCAGCTTCATCAGCACGGCGATCCGCAGCGCGAGCACGACCCCGGAGATCAGGCCGGCCGACATCAGCACCGTCTCCATGGTGCGGCCGGCCGCGGTGACGTTGTAGCCGGTGATGGCGTCCTGCACCGCCGAGACGGTGGAGAGCCCGGACAGCAGCACGGTGACGGCGGCCGCGACGACGAGCGTCGGCCGGTCGGTGGTGAGCAGGCCGCTGCTCACGATGGCCATCGCGGACAGCGTCGCGACCAAGCCGCCGATCACCTGCTGGAAGAAGAACGGCAGCGAGTACCGGTTGACGAACCGGCCGATCCGGTCGATCACCCCGCTGATCACGAACGCGACGAGCGCGATGTCGGGGCCGCCGCCGAGCAGGATGGTGATGAACGCGGCGACCCCGCCCCAGGCGAGCGTCGCGACCCAGCGCGGGTACGGGTGCGGCGCCGACGTGATCCGCTCCAGCTCGGTCTGCGCCTGCTCGGCGCCGAGGTGCCCGCGGACGATCCGGCGGATGAGCTTCTCGGTCTCGGTCAGCCGCGTGTAGTCGAGGCTGCGGCTGCGCACGACGCGCAGCGCGGTCACCGGCGCGAGGTCGGTGCCGCGGTGGCAGGTCACGGTGATCGACGTGAAGATGACGTCGACCTCGCAGTGCGGCAGCCCGAGGGCGGCGGTGATGGCGATGATCGTCGCGCTGACGTCCGAGGCGCCGGCGCCGCTGGCCATCTGGACCTCGCCGATGCGCAGGCTCAGGTCGAGGACGAAGTTGACGGTGGCGTCGTCGGGCAGCTGCGGCCCCATCGCCTCCTCGGCGTCGACCGCCGGGAACTCACCGGTGGGCGCCTCGAGGACGTGCCACGGACGGCGGCGCAGCACGTTCGGGCGGTGGGTGCGTGGCCGTTGCGCGGGAGGTTCGAGCAGCGGCCATCTGGTCGCCATGCCCCCGTTGGTGCGCTCGTTGATCTTCATGATCCATCCACCTCCTCGCTCGTTCCCGAGGACCATCGACGCCCGTGCCCCGACCGTTGCACGGATCATGGAGTGGCGTCCACCACGTTCTGATCATCTTGGCCTGACCAGCCGATTTCAGCAGGATCGGGCGTGTTCGGCCGGGTGTCCGGGACGGCACCGTCACCAGGGGCCCGTGGCCCGTCGCGCGGGCCGATACACTGTGGGCGGCGCTTGCGCGCCAGGCCGCTATAGCTCAGCTGGTAGAGCATCTGTCTTGTAAACAGAAGGTCAGGGGTTCGAGCCCCCTTGGCGGCTCCGGGAAGTGCTCCCGGCCTGCGGATGAGAGCACCGGCCGCGCCTTGCGCGCGGCAGCACGGGTGCCCGCCTCGGCGGCCGCCGAGGCGGCGACTTCCTTCCTTTTCGCCGAAATCGTTTGACATCACCTTCCGGGACGCCGGTTTTATATCGCCGAGGCGACATTCACCCGCAAGATCAGTCGTGTGCTTCGACGTTCTCCGGTGCCGTCCGGATCCTTGTTTCCTGCCGTCGACCTGGGGATCGCCGCGGCACCGGGTGGACCTTGCGTCCGCTTCCCGTTCAGCTGGTGGCTCTGTCCGTGTCATCCGGTGTTAAAAGACCACTGATTGACTTCAACGGCTCCCCACCTTTTCTCCCGACGAGGACAAATTGACCCAGTCAGTGCCTCCCGACGGCGATCCGTTGGCCGCGTTCAGCGCCGAGCTCGAAGGAATCCAGGCCAAGGCGGCGGCCGCCCAGGAACGGCTCCGGGCCGCCACCGCGACCGTGCAGTCAGCGGACGGGGCGGTCTCGGTGACCGTCGGCCCGAGCGGGGTGTTGCAGGAACTGCGGTTCGGCCCCCGCGCGTACGACCGTCCACCGCAAGCGCTTTCCGGCGCGGTGATGCAGCTGATCGGCCGCGCGCAGCAGAAGGTCTCGGCCGAGGTCGCCGACGCGTTCAGCGGCATGGTCGGCGAGAGCTCGGCCGCCCGTGAGCTGCTGGACGAGTTCCTGCCCGCGCCGCCCGAACCGGACGAGGGCCCGCCCCCGGGCAACGGCGGCAAGTTCATGCCGGAGGCGGACGACCGCCCGCCGGTCCCGCCGCCGCCCCCGCACCGGCCGCCACCGCAGCAAGGTCCGCCGCCGCGCCGACGTCCCCGGCCCGCGCCGGACGAGGACGACGGCGAGAGCAACCCCTGGTAGTACGGAGGAGATCCAGTGGTTTCCGGAGCAGGTTTCTCGGTCGACCCGGCCGAGCTGCAGAAGTTCAGCCAGTTCCTGTCGGGCACCACCCAGCCCGCGGTGCAGGACGCCGCGAACCGGATGCAGGCCGCCAACGGGTTCGACAACGCCGCGTTCGGCATCCTGCTCGCGCAGGTGCTGGCCGTGCCCTCGCGGATCACGATGGGGGTGATCACCGGGGAGATCACCAAGCTCGTCGGTGACATCGGCAAGTCCGCCGACGACGTGAAGAAGGCCGCCGACGTGTATTCGACCCACGACGCGAACACGGCGAAGGGCTTGAGCACCTTCGAAACGGAGCTGGGCAAGTGACCGTTCCCATCACGGCGTCGAACTCCACGACCGGGGCCGGCGTCTTCGACAGCTGGAAGCAGGTCGGCGACTCGATCGGCAAGGTCCAGACCGAGCACGGCGGTGACCTCGCGGCCGTCAGCGTCGAGCTGGGCATCAACGTCATCAGCGCCGCGCTCGACACGGTCGCGTTCGTCATGGACCCGCTGGCGAAGCTGATCGCGGCGGGCCTGGGCTGGCTGATCGAGCACGTCTCGTTCCTGAAGTGGCCGCTGGACCAGGTCGCGGGCAACCCCGCGGAGGTCACGAAGGTCGCCAACGAGCTGCACAAGATCGGCGAGTCGCTGCGCCACGCCGGCACCGAGCTGGACGACACCCTCAAGGCGACCATCACGCGGTGGGAGGGCAAGGGCTACGACAGCTTCCTGAAGTCGATCAACGACCGGAAGGGCTGGATCGACGCGAACGCCAAGGCGTCCGACGTCGCCGGCTACATGGTCGAGACCACCGGAGCGCTGATCGGCGCGGTCCGCTCGCTGCTGCGCGACATCATCACGACGATCCTCGGCGACATCATCTCCACGATGCTGATCGCGCTGGCGCTGGCCATCCCCACCTTCGGCGCGTCGATCGCGGTCGGGGTGACCAAGTGCGTCGCGACCGTCTCGGTGCAGGTCGCGGCGATGATGGCGAAGCTCGCCAAGGTCGTCGCCTACGCCGGGCGCACGCTGGCCCGGCTCACCGGCCTGTCGAAGCTGGTCAAGGGGAAGCCGGGCGCCTCGAACGCGGGCCACGAGCTGAGCAACCTGCCGCCGAACGGTGGCGGCGTGCCGAACTTCTCGCGGCCGCTGCCGAAGCCGCCGGGCACCGCGGTCACCCACGACGGCCCGCCGACCACCGGCGGCGCGACGCCCAGCACCCGGCCCCCGGGTGACGGCACGACCCCCAACTTCTCGCGGCCGCTGCCCCCGCCGGGCACCGCCGTCACCCACGACGGCCCGCCCGGAGGCGGCGCCACGCCGAGCACCCGGCCCCCGGGTGACGGCACCACGCCGAACTTCTCGCGCCCGCTACCTCCGCCCGCGGCGCCGCCGAAGCCGACGCCGCCGAAGTCGCACCTGAGCGACCACGACGTCTCGACGATCAAGAAGCACGAGGACTGGCTGAAGACGAAGTTCGGGGACAGCTACAAGAAGATGAAGTTCGTCGACGACTGGCTGAAGGCCAAGGCACCGGACTACTACCCGATGCTGAAGGCGCTCTCGGACGCCAAGAGCTCGAAGAACTTCGTGGGCTGGGCGGGCAAGGACATCGTCCAGGTCGACCGCGGCCTGACCGACATCCAGATGCAGGCGGAGGCCGCCTGGGCCGAGGAAGACAAGAAGGAGCAGCAACAGCACTAGAACCGCGAAAGGCCGGGGTGCTCGACATCCCGGCCTTTCGCGGTCAGCGGGTCCGGGCGGGTTGATGGCTTAAGCTCCCGTATGGCCACGACCCACATCCTCGAGACGCCCGAGGCGGACATCGCCTACGACGTGCACGGGCCCGCTCCCGCCGACAGCGGCCGCGCGCCGCTGCTCATGGTCGGGCAGCCCATGGAAGCCGGCGGCTTCACCACCCTCGCCTCGTACTTTCCCGAGCGGCCCGTGATCACCTACGACCCTCGCGGGCTCGGCCGCAGCGTCCGGAAGGACGGCGACGTCACCAACGTGCCCGCCGTCCAGGCCCGGGACCTGCACGCGCTCGTCCAGGCGCTCGGCGCCGGGCCCGTCGACGTCTTCGGCAGCAGCGGGGGCGCCGTCGCCGGGCTGGCGTTGGTCACCGCGTACCCGGAGGACGTGACCACGCTCGTCGCGCACGAGCCGCCGCTCATCCCGGTGCTGCCCGACGCCGCCGCGGCCGAACGAGCTCGCAACGCCGTGACCGAGGCCTACCAGGCCAAGGGATTCGGCGCCGGGATGGCGGCGTTCATGCTGCTGTCGTCGTGGCAGGGCGAGTACACCGACGACTACTTCGCGCAGCCCGCGCCCGACCCCGCCCAGTTCGGCATGCCCGCCGAGGACGACGGCCAGCGCGACGACCCGCTGCTGTCCGACCGGTCGTGGGCGGTTTCCAGCTACGAACTCGACGTCGAGGCCCTGCGGAAGGCGCCGACGCGGGTCGTGATCGCGGTCGCCGAGGAGTCGGGCCAGTCCTTCACCGGCCGCACGACCCTGGCGGCGGCTGAGCTGCTCGGCCAGGAGGCGGTCGTGTTCCCGAGCCACCACGGCGGCTTCCTGAGCGGCGAGTTCGGCTACGCGGGCCAGCCCGAAGCCTTCGCCGCGCGGCTGCACGAGGTGCTCGGCTAGTTCCGCGCGTCTGAAGGGCGTGGCCGCGAGGGCTCGATGGCGGATTTGGGACGCCGAGTGGCCAGAATCCTCCATCGAGCAACCCCCCAGGCGGAGCCGAACCCGCGCGGGGCGGGGCAGGCTCAGCCTCGAGAGGGAGGCCGGACGCGGGGCGCGCGCCGAAGATCGGGCGCATGACAACCACGATGCAGACTTCGGGCTGGTGGCGTTCTCCTACCCGGCGGGGCACGTCCTGCTGGCCGTTTGGGCGCCCCTGTCGGTGGCCGGTCACGTGGGGCTATTGGCGGCGGCGGGGCCGTTGACCGGCTGCGGGGCGCCGGCCGTGCCATCATTCGGGCATGGCCACCCTTCGCGAAGCCCGCGAGCCGGAGCTCAACAGCGGGATTCTGCCCGGGAACGTGCGTGCCGACGACT
Source organism: Amycolatopsis sp. NPDC049252 (assembly GCF_043197175.1). NCBI lineage: Bacteria > Bacillati > Actinomycetota > Actinomycetes > Pseudonocardiales > Pseudonocardiaceae > Amycolatopsis > Amycolatopsis sp. NPDC049252. The sequence continues at coordinate 517,946 of NZ_JBICSQ010000001.1, read as the reverse complement.
GGGTCATGCTCGTGCTGGCCGCCGGTTCGGTCGGCTTGCTGGGGTTCATGATCCTGAGCCCGCCCGCGCGGGACGCCGGGCTGGTGATCTTCTACGTCGACTGCGGGATCTGCGCGATCTTCCTCGGCGAGTTCCTGTGGCGGTGGCGGAAACGCAGGTGGGCCAAGAAGTTCCTCGTGCGCAACTGGTACGAGCTGTTCGCCATGGTCCCGTTCGCGCACCCGGTCGCGGCCGGGCACAAGTTCATCGCCGTTGTGCTGCTGCTCATCCGGGTGGGGCGGGCCGCGGACCGGGCCGTCGGGGAGCAGTTCACTTATCGGCTTGTCGACAAATTGTCGGAACCGATCGTGAAGGCCATCAAGAAGCCGGTGACCATCGCCGTGCTCGACGAGGTCGTCAAGGTGCTCGAGACCGGCAACTACCCGGAGAACCTCGCCAAGTCGCTCGGGGCCAACAAGGACGAGCTGCGCACGATCATCGCCGAGAAGATCGCCGCCGACCCGCAGCTCGGCAAGCTCAAGCGGCTGCCGTTCCACGACGAGATCGTGCGGACGGTCGTCGACACGTCCTTCCGCGTCCTCCTCGAAGTGCTGCTCGACCCGCGGATCGACGACTTCTTCTCCACCGTCGTCCGCGACAACCGCGAGCAGATCCGCCAGGCCGTCCAGCTGGGACTCAACGAGATCGACGCCGAAGACGAGCAGCACGCGCTGCCCACCCGGACCCAGCGCGAAGCGGCGCACGAATACGACACGCTGCACCGCAAGCGTTGAGCACGACCAAGACATGGCGAAGGCCGCCTCGCCGGGGTCGGGTCCGGTGAGGCGGCCTTCGTTGTTTCACCCGGTTACGGGTAGCTCACCACGTTGACCGGCACGGTGCCCGTGGGCGTGACACCGCCCGTGTCGTTGATGACGTGGGTGATCGTGCCGCGGTAGTTGAGCGACACCGTCAGCAGGCTGTGGAACCGGACGCCGCTGTTGTTCGGCACCTCGAACGCGTGGTAACTGGACACCGCCGGGTTCGTGTCGAAGAAGCAGTAGCTCCCGAGACCCCAGGCCTCATGGGACGTCACGTTCGCCCCGACCTTGTAGGCCGCGTACCCGGCGACACCCGATGGTGCGTTCCACGACGCCTGGTTCGGCACGTCGTAGGGCATCTCGTTCTGGAAGAAGATCGTCTTCCCGCCCTGGCCGTTCCAGATCACCTGGTACTTCTGGTAGTGCTCGACGAACAGGCCGGTCGCCAGCACGTTCGCGCCGTTCACCACCAGGCCCGTGTCGGCCGTGTTCGTGGTCCAGCCGACCGTGCCCGCGTTGCCGTGGTCGGCCCGCCAGGCCCAGATGTGGTCGATGATCGTGTTGGCGCTGTTGACGATCAGGCTGTTGGTCGCCTTGCCGGCGATCGCGCCGCCGATCCGGAAGAACACGTCCTGGACCGTCGTCGGGTTCGCCGCGTGGGACGCCGACGAGCCGGACTGACCGACCGTCAGCAGCGCCTGCGAGTTCGTCGTGCCGGCGTCGAACAGCAGGCCCTTGAGCCGCACGCCGTCCACATCGGACACCTGCATCGCGTTGACGCCGTTGTCCGGCACCAGTGTCGGGTAGCCGATGCCGAGGATCGTCGTGTTCGCCTTGGTCACGTTGAGCGTCTGGTTGAGGTGGTAGACGCCCGGCGTGAAGAACAGGTTGCAGCCCGCGGCGAGCGCGTTGTTGATCGACGAGGCCGTGTCACCGGCTTTGACGACGTAGAACTGGCTCATCGGCGCCGACGTGCCCGGGGTGCTGCCGTTCGCCCAGCTCGGGCCGGACGCGTTGGTGCGCAGCGAAGGCAGGAACACGCGGTACTTGCCGGTGCCGTCGACGTACAGGTACGGCACGTCGCGGGAGACCGGGGTGGTCGCCAGCGTCGTCTCCGGCGGGTTCGGGAACGTGGTCGCCGGCGCGCCGCTGGTGCCGGAGAAGACCATGTTCCAGACGCCGCCGTTCCAGCTGCCGAGCTGCGAGTCGCGGGTGTACCACTGCTGCTGCGAGATCGACGCGGCCTGGCCGGCCACCTTCGTGTCGGCGATGTAGCCGCCACTCGCGTAGCCGTAGCTCGCCGGGTACAGCTGCAGCCCGCCGCGGACGTCCATCCGGCGGAACGGCGCGGCCTGCGCGACCGCCCAGCGCTCCTGGCCACCGGACGGGTTGACCGCCATGTTCTCCGCCGAGCGCCAGAAGTTCTGCAGTGCGACGCCGTTGTCGGAGGCGTTGAACGCGTCCACCGTGACGTCACCGTTGATCAGGACGTCGCCCGGGTTCTGCCCGAGGCCGGCCACCGAGGTGTAGAAGCCGACGTTGTCGTGCACTCCTGTGTACGTGCCGGGCTTGAACAGGTGGGCGACGCGCCGGTCCGCGAACTGCGCGGTGAGCGTGTCCTTCTGGTTGTTGAAGTCGGTGTCCAGCTGCGCCTGGATCGTCGCCGCGGACATGCTCGGGTCGAAGATCCGCACGTTGGAACCGAAGTTCGGGGTGTCCGACTGCGTCGGGCAGCCCGCCTGGGTGCCGATCGTGTAGGTCGCGCTCGACACCGCGGACGTCGTCGAACCGGACTTGAGTGCGATCGCGTTGACCGTCTGCGACGCCGGGACGCTGATCGGCGCGGTGTACTGGGGCGACGACGCGGTCGGCGTCGAACCGTCCACTGTGTACCGGATGGTCGCGCCCGAGGTGGCGCTGCTGATCGTCACCGTCTGCGCGCTCGAGTAGGTCCCGCCGGGTGGGCTGAACGTCGGCGCCGCGACGGTCGTCGTGCCGCCGCCACCCACGGTGTAGGTGAAGTGCGGGGTGTCGTACTGCGGCCCGCTCTTCTCGTAGGTGAACCAGTAGTCGAGCGTGTTGCCGGTACTCAGGCCGTTGACGGTGGAGTGCCACGTGCCGGAGGCGTTGGTCATCCGGACGTTCTGCTGTCCGACGCCCGGCACGCCGGTGTAGTGGACGTCCACGTAGACGGCCGGGGTGGTCGGGGTGAAGTTGAGCTGCAGCTGCGTCGAACTGAGCTGCGTCACGCTCTGTGTGTAGTCGTCCGCGGCCAGCGCGGACGGGGCGTTCAGGCCCGCGCCGAGCAGCAGGGCCGCCGCGGTGAGGGCGACGGCGCCGCGCCGGCGCCGTCGAAGCTTGCCAAAGGTCCGGTTCACGCCGTGACACCTCCGCCGTTGGGGATCCACGAGCATTTGTTGCGAGTCACAACAAAGTAGCTCTCGCTCAGCGGGGCCATGGTCACGAATCGGTAACAGTTGTCTGGACCAATCATCCGCAAGGGTGAGGCGTTCTGTGATTGATGACCCGATTTGCCCGGCGGTGGGCGAATGGCTGAACCGAGAAACCCACTTCGGTCGGGTGACCGCGATCGTGTGACGTGCGACCATCGCGTGCCACACCGTGGTCCCCTACCGAGGAGTAGGAATGACTGTTTCGCGTGGCAGAACCCTCGTCCGGGCCCTTGTGGCCTTCGCTCTCGTCGCGGCCCCGGTGGCCGCCGCCGTCCCCGCCGGCGCCACACCGCTGCAGAGCGGCGGCGTGATCAACTTCGGCTGCGCCACGTCGGGGACGCCCGGGAAAATGCACTGCCTCGGCAAGGCCATCCGGTCGCCGAAGGGGTCCGGCCCGCTGGTGACGTCGACTCCGGTCGGTTACGGCCCGGCCGAGATCCAGGCCGCGTACAACCTCGGCGGCCTGCACTCCGGCGGCCGCACCGTGGCCGTCGTCGACGCCATGGACGCGCCGACCGCGGAGGCCGACCTGGCGAAGTTCCGGGCCGCGCGCGGGCTTTCGCCGTGCACGACGGCCAACGGCTGCTTCAAGAAGGTCAACCAGAACGGTGCCGCGAGCCCGTTGCCGGCGGGCGACTACGGCTGGGCCGAGGAGATCAGCCTCGATCTCGACGCGGTGTCGGCGACCTGCCCCGACTGCCACATCCTGTTGGTGGAAGCCAGTTCCCCGGACACCGACCCGCTGATGACGGCGGTCGACACGGCCGCGGCGACGCCGGGTGTGGTGGCCATTTCCAACAGCTACGGCGGCCCCGAGGACTCGACGATCCTCGCCGCGGACGCGCACCTGAACCACCCGGGCATCGCGGTGACGGCGTCGTCGGGTGACTCCGGCTACGGCGTGAGCTGGCCGGCGTCCTCGCCGTACGTCACGGCGGTCGGCGGCACGACGCTGAAGAAGTCGACGAGCACTCCGCGCGGCTGGACGGAAACGACGTGGAACGGCAGCGGCAGCGGGTGTTCGACGCTGGAGGCCAAGCCGTCGTGGCAGCACGACACGGGCTGCGCCAAGCGGACCGTCGCCGACGTCTCCGCGGTCGCCGACCCGGCCACCGGGCTGGGCGTCTACGACACGTACAACAGTTGCGGCAGCTCGTCGTTCTGCGATCTGCTGCTGGCCCTGGGCCTGGCCCAGGGGGCCGACGGCTGGGTCCAGGTCGGCGGCACGAGCCTGTCGTCGCCGGTGATCGCGAGCGTGTACGCGCTGGCGGGCAACGCGGTGACGTCCGGGTCGTACCCGTACGCCCACACCGGCAGCCTGAACGACGTGACCTCCGGGTCGAACGGCAGCTGCGGCGGGACCTACCTCTGCACGGCGGGCCCCGGGTACGACGGCCCGACCGGGCTGGGCACGCCGAACGGCACCGGCGGGTTCTGACTCGTTTCCCGCCACCCGGCGGCGTACTCGTGCGGAGTCCGCTGTGGACGATCTCGTGTGGACCGTCCACAGCGGACTCTTCGGCGAACTCCGCGGCGACCGGGGGCACCGAGCTCTCCGGGCGGGCGCGCGGGCAGTCCGGGATGGCCCGATCCTCCACGGACGGGTGACGTTCGCGCAGTGCATTTTCGCGTCACCCCGGCCGGGGTGAGGATGACTGCATGCTGGACACCGACGTGCTGTCGACGACCCGGCCGCGGGCGCTCGGCATCGACACACCGCTGGGCGCCGTGCGGTTCGCCGTGCGCGTCGGCGGGTGGGACGTGCCGGCGCGGCCGGAGCTGACCTGGGGCCTGGACTCCGGGGCGTGGCTGTGCCGGTGGCGGCACCGGTCCGTGCGGCTCGACGTGCTGTCCGGGCCGAGCGCGCCGCACCTGCCCGACGGCTGTCCGGTGGTCACCCGGCAGGCCACCGTCTTCCGCGTGCTGGCGCGGGAACCGCTGAGCGAGTTCGTCGTCCAGGTCGGGCTGAGCGGGCCGGACGAGGTCAGCGCGAGCGGTGCCACCGTCACGGCCGAGACCGCCGAAGCCGTGGTGACCGTCGGCGGCCCGGACGTCGAGGCGCTGCGCGCGTGCGCGCGAGCCGGGCAGCACGTGCCGCCGTACTGGTCCGGCGCCCTTGCCGACGACGCCGTCGGCCTCGACGGCGAGCGGCTCACCTGGCAGCTGCCCGCGATCGAGCGGGGCGACTACGCCGACCTGTGGGTGGCGGCCGCGTGGAGCGAGCCGAGCGAGCACCCGGGCACGGTGCTCGCCGTGGACGTCGACCCGGCGCGGGTGCTGCGGGAGCTCACGCACTGAGCTGTCGCGTCCGGGCTGTCACATCTCGCTCGCGGGATCCGTCAACGTGGGGACAGCACCTAGACGGAGGACGAGACCGTGACCGACGCCGACTGGCTGGCGCACCGCTTCGAGACACACCGCGACCACCTGCGGGCCGTCGCCTACCGGATGCTCGGTTCGCTGAGCGAAGCCGACGACGCCGTGCAGGAGTCGTGGCTGCGGCTCGGCCGGAGCGACACCTCCGACGTCGAGAACCTGGCCGGCTGGCTCACCACGGTCGTCGGACGTGTCTGCCTCGACATGCTGCGCTCGCGCAAGGCCCGGCGTGAGGAGTTCGTGCCGGACCCGATCATCAGCCGGGAAGACGACGGTCCCGAAGAGTCGGCGCTGCTGGCCGATTCCGTCGGCCTCGCGCTGCTGGTCGTGCTCGACACGCTCACGCCGGGCGAGCGGCTGGCGTTCGTGCTGCGCGACATGTTCGCGATGCCGTTCGACGAGATCGCGCCGATCGTCGGCCGCTCCGAGGCCGCGACCCGCCAGCTCGCGAGCCGCGCGCGCCGGCGTGTCCAGGGCGCGCCGGTCGCCCCCGACCCGGACGTGGCCCGGCAGCGCGAAGTCGTCGACGCGTTCCTGGCCGCCGCGCGCGGCGGTGACTTCGAAGCGCTGGTCACGGTTCTCGACCCGGACGTCGTCCTGCGCGCGGACCGCGGCGCGGCCCAGGGCGGCCCGATCGAGGTCACCGGCGCGGCGGCGGTGGCCAACGAGGCCCTGACGTTCTCCCGCCTCGGCGCGGGCGGCGGTACGGTCCGGCGCGCCCTGGTCAACGGCGCGGCCGGCGTGGTCTCGACCCGGGACGGGCGCCCGTTCTCGGTGCTCGGCTTCACGGTGTCGGGCGGCCGGATCGTGGAGATCGACATCCTGGCCGACCCGGCCCGCCTCGACCGGCTGGATCTGGCCGTGCTGGATTGATGTCCGCGACCACATGGAGTTGACTCACTACTGAGGGCAACCGTTGCTAGAATCGGCGCAAGGGGAGGAGTCGACATGGGGAAGCACGAGAAGAAGGACAGCGGGGACTCGGACGTCCAGAGCGGCACCGAGAGCTCCGACGGCGGCCGGCACCGGAAGTAGCGCTCACGGCTCGACGATCGAGCCGTGCTCGTCGGTGACGAGGGCGATCCGGTCGAGGGCGTCGATGTGCAGGTAGCGGCGCGTTCCGTCGGCGTACTGCCGGACCGCGTCCGCCACCACGATCACGCGCTCGCCGTCCTCGAGCGAGTACAGGTCGTCCGGTGACAGCACCTCGTGGACGCCGGTGCCGTTGCTCACCAGGGTGCGGACCCGGCGTCCCGAGTGGTCGTAGCCGTACAGCTCGTTGACGCCGTCGTCGCCGTGGATGCCGCGCAACCGGCCGAACACGTCCCGGATCTCGATGCCCGGCAGCGGTTTCGGGAGCTGGGCGACCGGCGGCGGCTCGATCTCGCGCAGCCAGCCGCCGGGGCCGGTGACCACGTGCCGCCGTCCCGGTGCGAAGGCCTCGGTGACGCCGTTCGCGTAGTGCACCGCGGTGCGGCGGCCGCGCACGTCGTACTGCACGGAGTCGACGAAGCCCGGCACGCTCACCAGCCTGCTCACCTCGTCGTACTGGTACCGCACGGTCAGCCGGCCGTCCCCGGCGTCGGGATAGGTCACCTCCGAGAGCCGCCCGTCGGCGCGGCGGACGATGTCGAGCCGGTACTCGACGGCCACGTGCGCGGGGCGCCACCGCTTCGAGATCGGGTGGCCGAGCGCGTCGTACCCGAGCAGCGTGACGCCCGATTCGTCGGTGACGCGCACCAGCCGCCCGCAGCTGTGCGGGCCCGCTTCGAGCGGCACCGGGAGCCCGCCGTCGTGGTAGGTGAACGTGGTGACCGGCGCGCTGGCGGGGTCGTCGACCAGCACCGCGGCCACCCGGCCCGCCAGGTCGTGGATGCGGAACACCGCGCGCCCGCCCTCGCTGCGGGACTCCACCGCGTTCCCGGCCGCGTCCCGGACGTGCGCCACGCCGTCCGCGCCGCGCAGCACACGGCCGAGCAGGTCGCACGTCACCTCGCCGGTTTCGGTGTCCGCGGCGCCGGCGTCGAACGTCCGGACCGTGCCGTCGGGCGCGGTCACCCGCAGCGGGCGGCCCAGCGCGTCGTACCGGTACTCCGCCGCCGGAGCGCGCCGGCCGCCGATCCGGAACGCCCGCGACGTCCGGCAGACCAGGCCCCGCGCGCAGTACTCGTGGTGCTCGTCGACGACGTCGCCGAGCAGTTCGGTGTGCCGCCGCTGCAGCAGCCGGCCGGCGCCGTCGCGCACCTCCACCGTCGTCAGCACCTCCGTCTCGCCGGACACCGCGCGCTGCTCGGTGGTGACCCGCACCGGCCCGTGGTGGTCGTAGCGGTGGCGCAGTGTCGGCAGGTCCGCCGTGTCACCCGGCCGCACGACGGTTTCCGGGCGGCCCAGCGGATCGTGGGTCACGGTGGTCACCGCGCCCGCCGGGTCGGTCACCTCGCAGACCCGCGCCGTCCGGACGTCGTACCGCGTCGAGGTGACGTTCCCGACCGGATCGGTGGCCACCTCGGGGAAACAGCGGTCGTCGGAGTAGCGCACCTCGCAGGTGTCACCGCGCGAGCCGGTGGTCGTGGTGCGCAGCCCGGTGACGTTGTCCACCCGCCGGTGGAACGTCGTGACCCACCAGCCCGCTTCGCCCTCGCGGCGGTGGTAGCCGTGGCGGACCAGGTCCGGCGGGAGCGGGCCGTAGACGTCGGCGACGAGCGCGTCGGTCAGCACCAGCTCCTCCCGCGCGGTCAGCAGGCCCTGCGAGCCCGCGCTCCCGTCCGGGCACTCGTCGTAGCGGAACAGCTTGTCCGACAACACCTTCCCGGCGCCGTCCAGCTCACGGACCCGCGCGGGCAGCGCGGCGAACCGGTGGTCGGGGTCGGTCGCGTACGTCGTGCGCGTCTCACGCACCGAGGTCTCGTGGCCCGGCCGCTCGGTCGTCTCCACCACCCGGACCGGGTTCCCGGCGGCGTCCAGGTCCGACTCCGTCGTGGTGACCGAGACCGGTTTCTCCTGGCGCTCGAACACCGTCGTCACCGATTTTGTCCACTGTGGACGCTTTTCGTGCTCGATCCGGCGGTACGGGCGGACGGCGTCCGGCGAGTCGTCGAGGCCGAAGGTCTCCTCCCGCCGCAGGAAACCGTCGTCGCCGAACCAGCGCACGGTCCGCAGGGTGGGCGCGTGCTCGTCGCCGAGCTCGTCCTGCACGACCCGGCCGAACCCCGTGAAGGCGTCACCGAAGCACCGCTCGTGGTACTCGAACTCGGTCGTGCCGGCGTGCCCGGTCGCCGACTCCCGGAGCACGACCCGGCGGACCACCGGGACCATCTCGACGGTGGTGTACTCGATCGCGGTGCGCAGGCCGATGCCGTTGTCGATCTCGCTCAGCCGCCCGGCGCCCGGCGCGAAGGAGTAGTACGGCACCGGCTCGTCTTCGGCGTCGAGCAGCAGCACGCCGGAGCCGACGCTCGCGCGGGCCCGCGCCGGGAGCTGAACCCGTGGCGCGGCCGGCGTTTCCGAACGGGCGTAGGCGAGACGCAGCACCGGCGCGGACGCCTCGGCACCGCGCGCGTCGAACCCGGTCAGCGCGACCGACGTCAGCACGGACGCGCCGTCGTCGACGTCGTAGCCGAGGGTCCACCGGCGAACCAGCGGGCGCGCGGCGGCCGGCACCCGCAGCTCGATCCGGGAGCAGCGCAGCGCCGTCGTCACGCGCCCCAGGTGCAGGACGTCGGGCCGCGGCTCGTAGGCGAAGTCCACCTCGTAGGGCCCGTAGGAGATCCGCGCGAGGTAGGCCTGCCCGCTGTGGTGCGCCCAGCCGAACGCCGCGGTGTTGCCGAGGGCGTCCTCGGTCCGTTCGAGGTGCCAGGCGTGGCTGCCGGACCGGCCGCCGTCGGAGGTGCCGAGGAAGTGCCGGGTGCCCGAACGCGCGGTGAGCACGAAGCCCTCGCCCCGGCGGGCCAGCCGGCCGGTGGTCCGGCTCCGCGCCCGGCCGTCGTCCAGCCGGACGTTCGGCAGCGGCACCGCGAACCCCGCGCCGAACGGCCCGTTCGGCGCGCCGGTGACGTAGCGCAGGGCCAGCGACGGCGCGATCCCGCCGGGACCGGGCGGCAGGTCGAGCGGAACCGCGAAACTCCCGCCGCCGGTGGCGGGTTCCGGCGTGAAGGACCCGCCCAGCCCGCGGATCCGCGCGGGCCGGCCCGCCTCCTGGACGCTCGGCCGGAGCAGAGTCATGGCGTTCTCCCCGAATGCCTGGCGGCGCAGGTGCGCCACCGGTTACTTCCGGGGTCCAAGTGGGTGAGTGGACGACGCCAGATACGTCTTCACCCGTTTGCCGTCGGAGTTATGCATTCGTGATGTCCGTGCCGTATCCCGGGTGCGGCTGCCCGGTCTTTCCCGAGTAACCAGTCGTGATCAATGGCGGGGGCAAGCGAGAGGGTGGACCCGATGGTGGTCAGGTTCGTGAGGGACGAGGGCTCCGGCACGGCGAAGGAGGACGTCGGCACGCTCAACGAGCTCCCGGCGCCGCCGAGGCAGCTGCTCGACCGGCACGGCGCGCGGGTGCTCGACCCGGCGACGTCGACCGCGGTGCCGGGCCGGCCGGCGCCGCGCACGACCGTGTACCGGCCCGGGGTGTTCCTCATGCCGAACCGCTACCTGCGCGACCGGGAGGCCCTGGCCTCGATCAACCGCGTGCTCGCCCGCATCGGCATCTACGCCGAGCCGGCCGACCGCGGCGGCGCCAAGGAAACGGCGGCCAGTGCCCGGCAGCTCGAAGACCTGCCGGCGCGGGCGCTGCTGAAGGTGCGTGAGGACTCCGACCCGGTGGTCGTCGACTGCTGGAAGGCCGTCCAGCTGCTGCGGGGTGCGTCGTCGGGCGACAAGCCGGAGGTCGACCCCGAGATGGTCTCGAAGATCTCCGTCGAGCACCTGCTGTTCACCACGCCGGTGTTCGGCGGGGTGCCGTGGGAGACCAGCGGGCTCGGCGGCACCCCCTGGGAGACCAGCGGGTTCGGCGCGGGCAGCTCGTACGGGCGCACCCGCGGTGCCAACCGGATCCCGGTCACGCTCTCGGCGGCCCCGCCCTACCGCAGCACCGAGCCCGCGCACCGGCGTCCGGTCATCGCGGTGCTCGACACCGGCATCGGCCCGCACCCGTGGTTCGGGCTGGCCGACCGCAGCGGCCCACCGCCCGCCGACGCCGGGCTCCGCGTCGCGCCGGACATCCAGGCGGCGATCCTGCAGGCGGAGATCGACTCGGGCACGACCGTGCCGACGCAGCTGATCGGTGACTACTGGGACGCGCCGACCACCGGCCAGCCGCTGATCGGCGACGTCGACACCGACACCGGGCACGGCCTGTTCATCGCCGGCATCATCCGGCAGGCCTGCCCCGAAGCCGACACGCTCGCGATCCGCGTCGTGCACAGCGACGGCGTCGCCTACGAAGGTGACGTGCTGCTCGCGCTGCACCTGCTGGCCGACCGCGTCCGCGACGCGCAGGCGAACAACCGGCCCGAGGACATGGTCGACATCGTCTCGCTTTCCCTGGGCTACTACGAGGAAAACCCGGTCGACGTCGCCTTCACCGGCCAGTTCGCCGCGGCCATCGCCGACCTGATCGGCCTCGGCGTGCTCGTCGTGGCGGCCGCGGGCAACGACGCCACCACCCGCCGCTTCTACCCGGCGGCCTTCGCCGACCAGCCGCTCGGCCCGCAGTGCGGCCCGCAGGTGATCAGCGTCGGCGCGCTCAACCCCGACCGCACCGCCAGTAAGGCGCTGTTCTCCAACGAGGGCCCGTGGGTCCGCTGCTGGGCGACCGGCGCGGGGGTCGTCAGCACCTACCCGGACGACGTCCGCGGCACCGCGTCCGCCGACCACGAAGTGCCGGAGCAGGACCGGAACTCGTTCGACCCGGACGACTACAGCGCCGGCTTCGCGGTGTGGGACGGCACGTCGTTCGCCGCGCCGCTCGCCGCCGCGGAGATCGGGAAGGCACTGCTCAAGACGGCCGCCGACGACCTGGCGACGGTCGAGCGCGACACCGTCGTCAAGCGGGCTTGGACCGCGCTGGGCGCACTGTGAACGTGGCCAAGACGGACCACGGACGGGTAGCCGTCCTGTTCGGCGCCGCGCGGGACGGGGACCGCGCGGCGCTGGACGAACTCGTCACCCTGCTCACGCCGCTGCTCTGGCAGGTGGCGCGGGACCAGGGGCTGGACGTCGACCAGGCGTCGGACGTCGTGCAGACGGCGTGGCTGCGGCTGCTCGGCTCGTTCGCGGAGATCCGCTCGCCGGTGGCGCTCACCGGCTGGCTGATCACCGTCACCAAGAGGGAAGCCTGGCGGACCGGGGAAAAACGCCAGATCGAACGGCCGCTCGCGGAGCTTCCGGAGCGGCTCGCCGAAGCGTCACCGGCACCCGAGGAGGGGGTGCTGCGCGACGACCAGCGCGCGCGGTTGTGGCGCGCGGTCGACAACCTGCCCGAACGCTGCCGCAGCCTGCTGCGGATCGTCGCGTTCGTGCACCGGCCGGACTACGCCGAAGTGGGCGCCCGGCTGGGAATGCCGAGGGGGAGTATCGGCCCGACCAGGGGACGTTGCCTCGCGCGCCTGCGCGAGCAATTACTCGCCAACGGCGAAGGAGATTGGCTGTGACCACCGTCGAACCAGCAGGCGCCAACGAGCCCTTGGACGAGCTCGATCTCCGGCTGCTGGCCGGGGTGCGCGAACTGTGGGAGGACGCCGACCCGATGCCCCCCACGCTGCTGGACCAGATCCGGTTCGCGATCCAGCTGGAGGACGTCGACCTGGAGGTGATGCGGATCCGGGAACAGGAGGGGCTCGTCGTCGCTCGCAGCGCCGCCGAGCAGGGAAGGCTCATCACCTTCGACAGCGAAAGCCTGACCATCATGGTGAACGTGAGCCCCGAACGGGCGGGCACGATCCGCCTGGACGGCTGGCTCACCCCACCGGCCGAGCACCCGATCGAGGTCCGCACCTGCGACGGCCCGCTGACGACGACCTCCGACGCCGAAGGCCGCTTCGCGGTCAGCGGCGTGCCGCACGGCATGGTGCAGGTCCTGGTCCGCACGCTCGGTCGTTCGAGGACGGTGAGCACGCCGGCCATCGAGTTGTGAGCCGCCTTTCGGCCGTTCCGGGCATTCCGTTCGCCTGGTTGGTTTTTCGCGGTGGCCCGGCGATTCGGGAACGGCGGACACGGTTTCCGGAGCGGCCCGGACAAGGCATCGGGGTGGTGTGCGGCGGGGGTACGATCCGAGCGGCCGGGTGCGCTCGAAGGACGGTGAGCACGTCGGCCATCGAGTGGTGACCCGCTCTTCTCGGCCGAGGGGAACGGTTCCCGGCCGAAAGGGCTGCCTGTGCGCGCCGAGGTCACCTCGCCGAGGGTCGAGGACCGGGTGCGCGACCTGCACAAGCGTGCGGTCGCGGCGACCAACGACGGCCAGCCGGTGGTCGGCGGGCGCCTGATCCGCGCCGCCGCGCGGCTGCTCGGGCTGCCCGCGAAGACGGCGCCGCCGGACTGGCCGGGGTGGACGGACCTCGCGACGCGTGTTCTCGGCACGTACGCGGCCGTCGAAACCGCGCTGGGCAACAGCACGCGCGGACTCGCCCTGCTCGACGAAGCCGACGTCCTCGTGTCGGACGCCGGGCGCGGGATCCTGCGCCAGCAACGGGGTCTGGTGTTCATCCTGATCGGCCGGATGGACGAGGCCCTCGACTGTTTCGACGAAGCGATCCCGCAGTTGCGGCAGGCGGGCGAGTTCGTCGTGCTGGCGCGGACGTTGCTCAACCGCGCGATGCTGCACCAGTACGCCGGGCGCGTCCGGCTCGCGCTCGCCGACCTCGACCAGTGCGAGCAGATCGGCGCCGGGCAGGCCTCGGAAGAGGGCCTGGCCAGGATCTTCGCGAAGGCGGCGCACGGCCGCGGCCAGGCGCGCGTGCTGACCGGCGACATCCCCGGCGCGCTGCGCGACTTCGACGCGGCGAGCGGGTTCTACGCCCAGCAGAGCGTCGGGATGCTGCCGGTGCTGGCCGTCGACAAGGCGCGGGCGCTGCTCGCCGCCGGGCTGCCCAACGAGGCCGCGGCCGAACTCGACGCGGCGCTCGAGCAGTTCCCCCGGCTGCGGATGAACCAGGAACACGCCGAGGCCGAGCTGACCCGCGCGCTGGCCGCGCTCGCGAGCGGTGAAACGTCGACCGCGCGCGGCTGGGCGGTGCGCGCGGAGCGTCGATTTCGTCGAAGGGGCAACGAAACCTGGGCGGCGGTGGCGCAGCTGACGGTGCTGCGCGCGGACTTCGCGGCCGGGCGCCGGATCGCCCGCGTCGCCGCCGACGCGACGTCGCTGGCCGATCGGCTGACCGCACTGGGGCTGCGCAACGACGCCGAGATCGCCGCGCTGCTGGGCGCCCGGGCCCGGATCGTGCTGGGCGACCTCGACGGCGCCCGGGCCGGCATCGCCGCGCGCGACCGGCGCACCGCGCCGCTGGAGAACCGCCTCTTCCGGCGGCTGGCGCTGGCCGAGCTGGGCGCCGCGGGCGGCCACCGGCGCGTGACGTTCGCGAACGCGCGGGCCGGGCTGACCCAGCTGCAGCGCCACCGCAGCCGCTTCGGCAGCGTCGACCTGAAGACCGGGACGACGTCGCTGGGCAAGGAGCTCGCCGACGCGGGCCTCGCCGCCGCGCTCGCCCAGCGCTCGCCGGGGGTGGTGTTCCGGTGGCTCGACCGCTCGCGGGCGCAGGCGTTCCGGTTCCGGCCGGTGCGCCCGCCCGCGCACCCGGAGACCGTCGACGCCGTCGCCGAGCTGCGGTACCTCTCGATGCAGATCCGCGCGGGCGAGCTGTCCGGGAAACCGGACGCGCAGGCCGCGAAGCGGTGCGCCGCGCTGGAACGCGAGATCCGCGCACGGGGCTGGCAGGCCGAGGGCACCGACGAGGACCACCCGGAGGCGGAGCTCGGCGAAGTCGGGGACGAGCTCGCGGCGACCGGCAGCGCGATGGTGTGCTTCCTCGCCGACCACGGTGCGCTGTGCGCGCAGGTGATCGCGGACCACCGGGTCGCGCTGATCGAGCTGGGCCCGGCCTCGGCGGTCGCGGAGCCGGTCGCGCGGCTGCACAGCGACCTCGACGCGTTGTGCGGCAGGCAGTTGCCGCCGCAGCTGGACCAGGTCATCCGCCGGTCGGTGCGCACCCAGGTCACCGCGCTCGACGCGATCCTCCTCGAGCCACTGGCCGCGCGCCTGGGCGACCTCGACGTCGTCGTGGTGCCGACCGGCGCGCTGTCCGCGATCCCGTGGGGGCTGCTGCCGACGTTGCGCGGCCGCCCGGTGACGGTGACACCGTCGTCGTCGGCCTGGCTCGACGCGGGTCGCCGGCCGCGCCGCGCGTGCGGGGCGCCGCTGCTGGTCGCGGGCTCGGACCTGACCCACGCCGAGGCCGAGGTCGCGCGGCTGGCGTCGCTCTACCCGGAGGCCCAGGTGCTGACCGGCTCGGACGCGACGGTCGCGGCGACGCTCAAGGCGTTCGACGGCTGCCGCCTCGCGCACTTCGCCGCGCACGGGCACCACGAGCAGGAGAACGTGCTGTTCTCCCGCCTCAACCTGGCCGACGGGCCGCTGATGGCCTACGACGTCCAGCAGCTGGCGACGGCCCCGGAGCAGGTGGTGCTGTCGTCGTGCGACGTCGGCCAGACGGTGGTCCGGGCGGGCGACGAGGTCCTCGGCTTCACCGCGGCGCTGCTCTACGGCGGGAGCCGCACGGTGGTCTCGAGCGTGGCCCGCGTCGACGACCGGACGGCGGGTGGCGTGATGCTGGCCTACCACCGGGCCCTGTCGTCGGGGACGCCCCCGGCCCGCGCACTGGCGGACGCGGCCCAGGCCGAGCCGCTGATGCCGTTCGTGTGCTTCGGCCGCAGCTGAGCGCTCTTTTGTTCTTTTCGACGTCTCACCCCGTCCGGGGTTGCTTCCGGGTGATCGACCCCATCGCGGCGCATCCTCGGTGATCACTTGGGCATCTTCCTCATGAGTCCGAAAGTTGTTGACGGAACGAGGGAGAGCACCATGAAGCGCACTGTTACCGCGATCGCCGTCGGTGGCCTGGTGGCCGGGGGTCTGTTCCTGGCGGCCGGCGCCGCGAACGCCATGCCGAGCGACACCCCGTGCGGGGCGTCCGACGTGCACGTGACCGTCGCGCCGGACCCGTCGAACGCGGCCGGGCACGAGGCCTACGTCCTCACCTACACCGCGGCCTCGCCGACCACGAACTGCAAGCTCCAGGGCACGCCGACCGCGTTGAGCTTCATCGCCGACGGGCAGCGGCTGCCGATCGCCACCACCGTGGACGGCGCCGAGCAGCTCCCGGTGAACTTGCGTGCCGGCCACCCGGCCGTGTCGCGGATCGTGCAGCGCTCGGCCGAGGCGCCGTCGCCGGTCGCGCCGACGACCGTCACGTTCGACCTGCCGACCGGCCCGTACGGCCAGCCGGTGAGCGTCGACTGGCCCGCCGGCGCGCCGGTCAAGGGCGCCTCCGTGCAGGTCACGCCGGTCAGCAGCTGAACCTTCACGTCGGCACCGGGAGGAATGTCATGAAGCGAATCTTGACGGGGATCGGGGCCGTGGCGGGGATGGCCGCGTTGACGGCCTGTGGCGCGGCGGGGGCCGCGACGCAGCCGTCGTCCGGGACGGCCGGGGGAGCCGGGGCCGCAGGGCCGGCGGCGGCCGCGTCTGCCGCGACGCCGCGCTGCACCACCGCGGACCTGGCCGTCTCGCTGGGCAAGCCGGCCGAGAAGACGAACGCGCCGGGCCAGTTCGACGTGCCGCTGACCTACCGCAACACCTCGGACCACACGTGCGGCCTGTACGGCGTCCCGGGCGTTGACCTGGCCGGCCCGGACGACGCGACGTTCGGCCCGGTCTACCACCTGCCGCGCGAGAACAACGGCGTGAAGTACAACGAGGTCCCGGCGGGCACCACGGCGTCGGCGACGATCACGGTCCTGACGCCGTCCGAGGGGGGCGCGTCCTGGACGCCGACGTCGCTCAAGACGATTCCGCCGGGCCAGACCCAGGCGCTGACGGCGGACTGGCCGGCCGGCCTCCCGGTCCTGCGCCAGGACGCGGCGACCCACCCGGGCACCTACGTCAACGGCATCCTGGCCGACCCGGCCTGAGGCTGGGCCGTACGGCCTACCCATCACTCGATAGGGTGATGCACGAGAGCGCGCGTCATTCCTGACGCGAGGTTCCCTCTCTCAGATCGCGGCGGTAACCGGCCGGCACGCCCCCCGACTGGCCGGTTACCGCTGCGGTGTTTCCTACTCACGGTGGACCGCAGCTCCACCGGACCCGCCGGGTGTGCCGGATTCGCCGGATGCCCTGGTCGTGGCGCCTAGTTCAGCACCCGGAACGTCAGGTGCGTCGCGTTCGGTGTCTGCGTCACCGCCGTGCGCTCCAGCCGGACGTGCTCGCCGACCGGGCCGTCGAACGGCCGGACACCGGCACCGAAGAGCAGCGGGACCACGTGCAGGCGCAGTTCGTCGACGAGCCCGGCCGCCAGGAACTGCCGCATGGTCGTGCCGCCGCCCATGACCAGCACGTTCTCCTCGCCCGCCGCGGCTTTCGCCTGCCGCAGCGCGGATTCCGGGCCGTCGGTGACGAACGTGAACGTCGTCGGGCCCTTCACCACCGGTTCCGACGGCCGGTGCGTGACCACGAAACACGGCTTCTTGAAGGTGCCGTCCTCGCCCCAGGGATCTACGCCGACGTCGAACATCGACCGGCCCAGCACGAACGCACCGGTGCCGTCGAACAGCTTCGCGGCGGTGGCACTGTCTTCGTCGGTGCCGCCGAACAGCCACTCGTGCAGCAGGTCGCCGTCCCTGCCGAGCCGGTGCTCGGTACTGGTGTCCGGACCGGCCACGACCCCGTCCGCCGACATGCTGATCTCCGCGATGACCCGTCCCATGGCCGGACACGATGCCACGGCGGGATCAGTTCGTCGACCAGCCGTCGCCCCACTCGGCGTCCCGGGCGGCGCGGTAGCGCGGGCCCTGTTTCTTCGAGACGGCGACGCCGCCCTGCAGGCCGTCGGTGGCCGTGCAGAGGTCGAGCGCGACCCAGCCCTTGTGCTTCTTCGGGTGCCGGACGATCCGCGCGTCCGGCCGCCGCGGCGGGAACCGCCCGGCGACGACGTAGGCGAACTTCTCGTCCTCGAACCCGAGCGTGGCCGCCTTCAGCCGGCGGTGCAGGGGCGAGCGCGGGAGCCGCGCGGCGAAGTGGCACCAGTCCGCGCCGGCCACGATCGGGCACTCGGCGTCGTGCGGGCAGGGTGCGACGACGTGCAGGCCGAGGTTGATCAGCTGGGTGCGCGCGGCCCGGATCCGTTCGAAGCCGGCGGGCGTGCCCGGTTCGATCAGCGCGACGGCCCCGGCCTTCGCGGCGAGCCACCGCACGACGTCTCCGCGGCTCGCGACGGGCAGTTCGCCGAGCACGTACGACAGCGTCACGAGGTCGGCTTCGGGCGCGGGACCCGCCGGGTCGACGAGCCCGCGGCGCCACTCGGCGTCCCGGACGACGGGCAGCCGGGCGCCGGCCGCGAGCCGCTTCCCGAGCCCGATCGCCCCGGCGACCTGCTCGACGACGGTGCACCGGCTGAGCGACGGCCAGACGCCGGCGGCGGCCCAGACCGCGGCGCCGGTGCCCCCGCCGACGTCGACCTGCGTACGCGGCTCGAAGCCCGGAGCGCGCGAAGCGGCTTCGGCGAGCACAGCGTGTACGGCGGCGTAGGTCGCGGGCATGCGGTAGCCCGCGTACGCCGCGACGTCGACGTCGGAGGTGAGGATCGGCGAATCGGCCGAGTCACCCTGGCGGTAGCGCGTGCTGAGCCGGTCGACGGACTGCGTGAGCCGGTGCAGGGGGTGCCTGGCCAGCTCGTCGTCGAGCGCGGAGGAGAGGTCGTCGGGGAGTACCGCCACGACCGGTGATTCTCCCCTGTCCGGTTTGCCGACCCGGAGCCGCCCTGAGCTGCTAGTTTTCCGGCGCGAAAGTATTTTGGCGGACGTTGTCGATCCGGGGCGGGGCCGTTCGACGCGTGGGCAACAGCGAACAGAGGGAGTACGCGATGCGGTTCATGGTGATCGTCAAGACGACCGGCGCTACCGAGGGCAAGGCGCCCAGCGCCGAGCTGCTGGCCGAGATGGCCCAGTTCAACGAAGAGATGGTCAAGGCGGGCATCCTGCTGGCCGGCGAGGGCCTCACGCCGAGCTCGGAAGGCGCCCGGGTCGTCTTCGACGGCAAGGAGGCCCCGAAGGTCGTCGACGGTCCGTTCACCGAGTCGAAGGAGCTCGTCGGCGGGTTCTGGATCCTCCAGTGCCGCGACCGCGACGAGGTCATCGAGTGGATCAAGCGGATGCCGAACCCCCACGGCGAGCAGGGCGAGGTCGAGATCCGGCGCGTCTCGGAGGCGTCCGACTTCGAGAACATGACCCCCGAGGTCGCCGAGATCGAGGCGCAGCTGCGGGCGAAGACCGCCGGGGAGGCGTGAGCCGTGCGGTTCCTGGTGATGGTCAAGGGTGACCACCCGGGTTCGCCCGCCGGGCCGAGCGCCGCCCACCTCGAGGAGATGGCGAAGTTCAACGAGCGGCTCCTGGCCGAGGACCGGATCGTGCTGGTCGAGGGACTCACCAGCAGCGCCGACGGCGTGCGGGTGCTGTTCGACGGTGACGCGGAGCCGAAGCTCATCGACGGGCCCTTCGCGGAGTCCAAGGAGCTGGTCGCCGGGTTCTGGGTGCTCAACGGCGAATCGCTCGAGGACGTCGTCGAGCTGATGAAGCAGGCACCGAACCCGGAGGAACAGGGTGGCGTGCTGGAGATCCGCCCGATCGCCGGGTAGTGGGTTGCACCGCGCCTGATCACCCTGTCTGATGGCCGGGTGACGGTAGCGGACACCCGGAGCACGGTAGAAGCGGTTTGGCGGATCGAGTCGCCGCGGCTCATCGCGGGCCTGGCCCGGATGGCCCGCGGCGACGTGGGGCTCGCGGAGGAGCTGGCGCAGGACGCGCTCGTCGCGGCCCTGGAGCAGTGGCCGGAGTCCGGGGTGCCGCGCAACCCCGGCGCGTGGCTGATGACCATCGCGAAGCGGCGGGCCGTCGACCAGTTCCGCCGCAACGAGCGGTACGCGGAGAAGCTCGAAGAGGTCGGCCGCGGCCAGCAGGTCGGCGAGGGTGTGCTGCCGGACTTCGACGCGGCGCTCGACGACCACATCGAGGACGACCTGCTGCGGCTGGTGTTCGTCGCGTGCCACCCGGTGCTGAACACCCAGGCGCGGGTCGCGCTGACGCTGCGGATGCTCGGCGGCCTGACGACCGACGAGATCGCGCGCGCCTTCCTCGTCCGCGAGTCGACGATCGCGCAGCGCATCGTCCGGGCGAAGAAGGCATTGGCGGCGGCGAAGGTCCCGTTCGAGGTGCCGGAAGGCGACGAGCGGATCGCCCGGCTGTCGTCCGTGCTCGAGGTCATCTACCTCGTGTTCAACGAGGGTTACTCGGCCACCCGCGGTGACGACTGGATGCGCCCGGCCCTGTGCGAAGAGGCGATGCGGCTCGGCCGCGTGCTCGCCGGGCTGATGCCGGGCGAGTCCGAGATCCACGGCCTGGTCGCGTTGATGGAGCTGCAGGCGTCCCGGTCGAAGGCCCGCATCGGCCCGAAGGGCGAGCCGGTGCTGCTGCTGGACCAGGACCGCGCCCGCTGGGACCGGCTGCTGATCCAGCACGGTCTGGCGGCCCTGACGCTGTCCGAGCAGATCGCGGAGGGCGCGTACGGCCCGTACTCGGCCCAGGCGGCGATCGCGGCCTGCCACGCCCGGGCGCGCACGGCTTCGGAGACGGACTGGAAGAGGATCGCGGCGCTCTACGAAGGGCTGGGCAAGCTCCAGCCGTCCCCGGTGATCGAGCTGAACCACGGGGTCGCGGTGGCCATGGCGTACGGCCCGGAGGCGGGTTTGGCGATCGTCGACGCGGTTGCCGACGAGGCGGCCTTGAAGGACTACCACCTGCTGCCGAGCGTCCGCGGCGACCTGCTGCAGAAGCTGGGCCGGCTGGAGGAGGCGGAGCAGGAGTTCCGCCGGGCGGCGGAGATGACGGAGAACGCCCGGGAGCGCGCGTTGCTCCTGGACCGCGCGACGGCGGTGGGCCGCTAGCGCCGTGCCGGCCTCGCTGCTGCCGGGTTTCCGGGACGTCCGCAGCGCCCTGGTCGCGGGCTACATGTGGTTCTGCGCCGGTCGGCTGCTGATCGGCCACTATGCGCCGCCACCGGGTGACTTGCTGGGAAAACCGGCGCTGGAGCTGCTCGACCTGTTCGGCACCGGCGGCCGGCCGGCCGCGATCAGCGTGCTGTGCCTGCTGATCGGCGAGGTGTCGGGGGGCGTTCTTCGGCTGAGCGTGGCCCAGGTGCGACGGCTCGACTTCGCGAACCACGTTCCGCGACGCCATCCTGCTGCCCTTGCCGGTGCTGGCCGTGGCGGTGTGCGTCAACCTGGCCGGGCCGGTGTGGCTCGAGACGCTCGAGCTGGTGGTGACCGTGCTGGTCGACGGCTTTCGGTTCAGCCAGGCGCGCAAAGCAGTTCCGCGATGCGCACAGCCTGATCGGGCACAGCGTCGCGGACGGCACGATCAGCTCGGCCGCCATGGGCGATCGCGGCTAGCGGCCTCGCCACGAAAGGGGTGACAACGTCAAAGCCGCTTCGGCGATCTTCCGCGCCGTCTCCGTCGTGAGGCCCTTCCTCGCCGACTCGATCCATTCGTCGACGCGCCGCACCCCGACGTCCCGGTATTCCAGCGCCTGCAGCAGCATCTCCAGCTTGTCCGCGTCCTTGGCGCACAACGCTTCCGCCGACGAACGGGTCTCGTACTCGTCCACCGCCGAACGGACCAGCGAGCGAGACGCCGGCGGCAACCCGGCCGTCTGGTCCGCGGTGATCTCCCGCGGTGCCGGTTTCCGCAGATAAGGCGCGGCCGAGTGGGGCAGGTCGCCCGTCCGGGTCTCCTGCGTGTCGTGCCACAGCGCCAGGAACGCCGCCCGTTCCGGGGACGCGCCTTCCTCCGCCGCCAGCAGCGCGGCCAGCTGGGCCGTCCGCAGGCTGTGCTCGCCGACCGACTCCGGGTCGCGGACGCCCGCCTGCCACCACCCCGACCGCCGGATGCGTTTCAGCACCCCGAGTTCGTAACCGAAGGCGGCCAAGGCGTCAGCACTCATGCCGCCCAGCCTAGGGCGACGGGATCATCGCCGTCAGGATCGTCGCCTGCAGGAGGGATATCACGCCCACCACCGCGGTCAGCGCGAACGACCAGAGGAACGTCTGCCGCAGCAGGGAGCCCTCCTTGCCCGTCTGGCCGATCGCCGTCGCGCCGATCGAGAGGTTCTGCGGGGAGATCATCTTGCCCATCACGCCGCCGGAGGTGTTCGTCGCGCCGGCCAGGATCGGGTCGATGTGCAGCTGCTGGGCCGAAATCACCTGCATCGGGCCGAACAGGCTGTTCGTCGACGCGTCCGAGCCGGTCAGGAACACCCCCAGCCAGCCGATGTACGCCGAGAACAGCGGGAACACCGCGCCGGTCGTGGCCAGGGCGAGGCCGAGGGTCTGCGTCGCGCCCGAGTAGTTCATGACGAACGCGATCGCCAGGATCATGAAGATCGTCGCGAGCGCCCAGCGCATCTGGTGCAGCGTCTTCCGGTAGGTCGCGAGCAGCAGGCCCGGCCGCCCGCCCATCGCGAACCCGGCGATCACCGCCGCGACCAGCGCGACCGTGCCGGGTGAGAACAGGAAGTCCACGGTGAACGTCGCCGCGTACGGCGCGTTCTTCGCGGTGATCGGCGGGTGCTGGATCACGTGGTTGTGCAGCCCCGGCCAGGCGAAGATCCAGTCGGCCCGGTGCAGCAGCTTCGTCAGGTCCAGCCACCCCGGCAGGTTCTTGAAGATCGTCCCGATCCGGGACAGGAAGATCGCCGCGATCAGGATGATGTACGGCATCCACGCGTACAGCGCGCCCCGCTCGGCCTTGGCGGCGCCCAAGCTCGAAGCCGCGGGAACCGGCGTCTCGCCCTCGAAGCGCCACACCGAAGCGGGCTGCCAGAAGCGGGTCAGGATCCACAGCGCGGCCATCGCGGTGAGCGCGGCGAGGACGTCGACCAGGCTGGCGCTGATGTAGTTCGACGCGACGAACTGCATGGCCGCGAACGCGAGTCCCGCGGTCAGCACGGCCGGCCACACCTCGACCATCCGCTTGAAACCGGCCAGCACGACGACCAGGAACGCCGGGATGATCAATGCCAGCACGGGAACCTGACGCCCGACCATCGCCGAGAACGCGTCCGTCGCCTGCTCCGGTTTCACGTGCATGATCGGCGCGGTCAGCCGGCCCAGCACGATCAGCGGGTTGCCGAGGCCGCCGAACGCCACCGGCGCGGTGTTCGCCAGCAGCGCCAGCACGACGGCCTTCACCGGCGGGAAGCCGAGCGCGGCCAGCATCGCCGCGGTGATCGCGATCGGCGACCCGCCGCCCGCGACCCCCTCCAGGAGCGCGCCGAAGCCGAACGCGATCAGCAGCGCCTGTAGCCGCCGGTCCTCGCTGAACCCGGCGAGCACCCGTTTGATGGCGTCGAACCGGCCGGTCGCGACCGTGACGTTGTGGAAGTACACCGCGTGGAACGCGATCCAGGCCACCGACCAGACGCCGAACACCACACCCATCGCCGCCGAATCGAACGCCAGTCCGGCCGGCATCCCGTAGAGCAGCAGGGCGACGCCCAGCGCGGTGATCAGGGCGAGCGCCGCCGAAAGGTGCGCCGACCGGCGGATCACCCCGAGCGCCACCAGCAGCACGATGATCGGGAGGGCCGCGAGCAGCGCGGACACCCACAGCCCGCCCGCCGGCTGGTAGTCCTGGACCCAGGTCACGTCAGCTCCTTTGCCCTCGCACGTAACCGAGCCTCAGTGACAGGGCGGCGGCGGTCCCGGCCACGGAGGCACCCAGTTCGTCGAGCCGGCGCAGCACCCGCGGTGCCGGACCGGCGATGCTGATGGCGGCGATCGGCCGTCCCGAGTGGTCGCGGACGGCGGCGGCGACACAGCCGACGTCCGGCTCGTTCTCGACCTCGTCGACGGCCCAGCCGCGACGGCTGGTCTTCGCGAGCTCGTCGAGCAGCCGGTACGGGTCGATGATCGTCTTGAGCGTCAGGGAATCCAGCTTCATCCGGCGGACGCGCTCGGCGCGGTCGGGTTCCGGCAGCGCGGCGAGCCAGGCCTTGCCCAGCGACGTCGCGTGCTGCGGGCGCCGCGTGCCGAGGCGGCAGGCGAGGGTGACGGCGCTGGCGCTGCGTTCGGTGGCGACGTAGACCATGGTGTCGTTGTCCGGCACGGCGAGGTAGGTCGTCTCGCCGGAGCGTTCCGCGAGCGAGGCGAGGTACCGCGGCGCGCACCGGTGCAGGTCGGTGGCGGCCATCGCGCGGGCGCCCAGTTCGACCAGCCGCGTCCCGAGCCGCACCCGGCCGGTGACCTGATCGGCTTCGAGGTATTCGAGGTTCTTCAGGGTCCCGACGATGCGGTAGGCGGCACTGCGGGAAAGCCCCAGTTGCCGCGCGATCGCGTTGGTGGAAATCTCCTGGTGCCGCCCGACGTGCTCCAGCACCGCGAGCCCGCGCTCGAGAGTTCCGCTCTGTTCCAGCCCGCGCTCCGGTCCCACGTTGTCCTCCGTTGGACGTTCCGTTCCCGTTCAGCGGCACGTATTTCCGCTGGGCGGGTTTGGACGGTAACACCTCCGATGTATGCGCGGAAGATCTTGGAATAACTCGCAATACTGCGGATTGTTAGGTCTGCTAATTGGTACAACCTCCGATGGTTAGGTTTCCTACCTAAGGCGGTTGTGGCCGCGGTCACGTCACGCTAGGCAGTGGCCCGCATTCATATCCGTGAACATTCGGCCGGACGAGTGGGTAATTCGAAGTGACCATTGGTCACGCACTCAGGAAACTCACAGCGCCTACCGGGCACCGTCTGGCCCATGACCGTCCGAAGCCCGTTGCGCACCCGCGCGTCCGTGGCCGCCGGGCGGCTGACCGCGTGGCTGTCCCGCAGCTCGGGGCTCGGCCGCGGCGGCATGATCGGCGGCCGCGTCACCCTGGCGCTCGACCCGCGGGCGCTGCGGCAGCTCGGCCGGGAGCGCACCGTCGTGCTCGTCACCGGCACCAACGGCAAGACGACGACGTCGCTCATGCTCACCCGCGCGCTCGAAGCGCTGGCCGAGGTCGCCTCGAACAGCGACGGCGCGAACATGCCCGACGGCGTCCTCGCCGCGCTCACCGCCCGCCCGGACGCCCCGTACGCCGTCCTCGAGGTCGACGAGACCTACGTTCCCCAGGTCGCGGACCAGGTCCGGCCCGCCGTGCTGGTGCTGCTCAACCTCAGCCGCGACCAGCTCGACCGGGTCGGCGAGGTGCGCGCGATGGAGCGCGACCTGCGTGCCGCGATCGCCAGGCTGCCCGAGACGCTCGTCGTCGCCAACTGCGACGACGTCCTCGTGACGTCGGCCGCGAGTGCCGCTGCCCGGCCGGTCTGGGTGAGCACCGGCCGCCGCTGGACCGGCGACGCGACGGCGTGCCCGCGCTGCGAAGGCCGGATCGCCGAGCGGGACCGGCACTGGAGCTGCGCCTGCGGCCTGGCCCGGCCGGAACCCGGCTGGACCCTCGAAGGTGACCTCGTCCGCACGCCCGGCGGCCGGCAGATCGACCTCGACCTGCGGCTGCCCGGGGACGCGAACCGCGGGAACGCCGCCCTCGCGCTGGCCGCGGCGCACCGGCTCGGCGTACCGCCGCACGCCGCCGCGGCCCGGCTTCGGACGATCACCGACATCGGCGGCCGCTACCGCACCGTCCGCCGGTCGCGCCATTCCGTGCGGCTGATGCTGGCCAAGAACCCCGCCGGCTGGGTGGAAACGCTGCGGGTGCTGGATGAGGACACCCCGGTGGTCGTCGCGGTGAACGCGCAGGAGGCCGACGGCCGAGACCTGTCCTGGCTCTGGGACGTCCACTTCGAACGGCTGCGCGGCCGCCAGGTCGTCGTCACCGGCGAGCGCTGCGCCGATCTGGCCGTCCGGCTCTGTTACGCCGAGGTCGCGCACTGGGCCGAGCCGGACCCGGTTGCCGCGATCGACACGCTGCCGCCCGGCGCCGTCGAGCTGGTCGCCAACTACACCGCGTTCCGCGACCTGGTCGGCAGGCTGCCCGGTGGCTGACTCGACCGTCCACATCGGACTTCTGCTGCCCGAGGTCCTCGGCACCTACGGCGACTCCGGCAACGCGCAGGTGCTGTGCAAACGGCTGCAGTGGCGGGGGTTCGACGCCGAGGTCGTGCCGGTCGGGCTCGGCGAGCCGGTGCCGTCCACTTTGGACCTCTACCTGCTGGGCGGCGGTGAGGACGGCGCGCAGGTGCTGGCCGCCGCGCACCTGCGGAAGCACCCCGGCCTGCGCGGCGCGGTCGCGCGCGGCGCCGTGGTGTTCGGCGTCTGCGCCGGCCTGCAGGTGCTCGGCACTCGCTTCCGCGGCCTCGACGGCGTCGACCACGACGGCCTCGGCCTGCTCGACGTCACCACCGAGCCCGGCGAGCGGCGGGCGGTCGCCGAGCTGGTCGCGACGTCGTCCCCGCTGCTGGGGAACACACCGCTGACCGGCTTCGAAAACCACCTCGGCGTGAGCAAGCTGGGCGCCGACAGCGTGCCGCTCGGCCAGGTCGTGCGCGGCACCGGCAACGGCGACGGCACCGAGGGCGCGGTGACCGACCGGGTGATCGGCACGTACCTGCACGGCCCGGCGCTCGCCCGCAACCCGGCGCTGGCGGATCTGCTCCTGGCCTGGACGGCAGGGCACCCGTTGCCGGAGCTGCCCGTGCCCGAGGTCGACCGGCTGCGGGTGGAGCGGCTCACCACCACGCGCCGTCGCCGTTCGTCGTGACCCGTGTGCCCCTCCGCCACGCCGCTGTTGACCGCCCGCCAGCGCCCCGATGTGGCGTTCGGTGCAGCCAACGCAACCAACGCCACATCGGGGCGTTCGGGGCCGGAGCGAGTGGTTACGCTGCGTTGGTGAGGATGGCCAAGGTGATCGCCGCGACCGGTGTCCGGATGCGCACCACCGCGGTGGCGGTGTTCGCGCTCGCGCTGGCCATCGCGGCCGCGCTCGCCATCGTCGTCGTGCTGCTCGAAGAGTCGCTCGACCGCAGCGTCACCGAGAGTGCCCGCAGCACCGGCCGCCAGGTCGCGATCCAGCTCGTCCGGGAAGGCGCGCGGGACCTGAGCGCGTCCGACGTCGCGAGCACCGGCGACACCGAAGCCGTGACGCAGGTGCTGAACGCCCAGGGCCGGCCGATCGCGAGCGACCCGGCGATCGTCGGGCACCCGCCGCTGACGACCGAACGGCCGACCGTCGGGCACGAGAGCATCGAGACCCTCCCGCTCGGCCTCAACGGCGACGGCGACGACTACCGCGTCGTGTCGCAGGAGGTGAACGGGCCGGGCGGGCCGTTCACGGTGATCTCCGCGCGCTCGCTGGAGCCGGTGACCGAAGCGTCGACGCGGCTGACGCTGCTGCTCGGGCTGATCGCCGTGCCGCTGCTGGCCATCTCCGGTCTCGCCGTCTACCGCGCGGTGGGCTCCGCGCTGCGGCCGGTCGAGCGGATGCGCCGGACCGTCGCGGAGATCTCGACGCGCGACCTCGCCGCCCGCGTCCCGCTGCCGCCGGGCGGGGACGAGGTGCACCGCCTGGCCGTGACGCTCAACGAGATGCTCGGCAGGCTCGCGTCCGCGCAGGCGGCGCAACGCCGGTTCGTCGCGGACGCCAGCCACGAGCTGCGGTCGCCGCTCTCGACGATCAGCACCGCGCTCGACGTCTCCGGGCGGCACCCGGAGAGCACCGAGGAGCTGGTGCCGGTGATCGCCCGCGAGACCGCGCGGCTGCGGGAGCTGGTCGACGACCTGCTCATGCTGGCCCGCACCGACGACGCCACCGACCGGCCGTCGCGCACCGAGGTCGACCTGGACGACATCGTCCGCGCGGAAGCCGAACGCGTGCGCGGCGAATGCGCGCTCGACGTCGAGGTCCGGGCGGGGCCGGCGAAGGTCTACGGCAGCGAGGCCCAGCTGCGGCGCGCCGTGCGCAACCTCGTCGACAACGCGCGCGGCCACGCGCGGGACCGGATCCGCGTCGCCAGCTCGGTGCACGGTGACCTCGCGGTCGTCGAGGTCAGCGACGACGGGCCCGGCGTCGACGAGGCCGACCGGGACCGGATCTTCGAACGGTTCGTCCGGCTGGACGCGTCCCGTCAGCGTGGACACGGTGGTACCGGCCTGGGTCTGCCGATCGTGGCCGGCATCGCGGCCCGCCACGGCGGCCGGGCGCACTACGCCGCGTCCGGCGAGCCGGGCGCGCGCTTCGTGATCGAGCTGCCCGTCATCGCCGTCCCGGCGGAAGAGGAGGACTGACGTGCGCCTGCTGATCGTCGAGGACGAGCGCGAGTTCGCGGAGACGCTCCGGCGCGGGCTGGTGGCCGAGGGCTTCACCGTCGACGTCGCGCACACCGGCCGGGACGGCCTGTGGTCGGCGACCGAGCACGAGTACGACGTCGTCGTGCTCGACATCATGCTGCCCGAGCTCTCCGGCTACGAGGTCCTCAAACGGCTGCGGGCGGCGGAGAACTGGACGCCGGTGCTGATGCTGACGGCGAAGGACGGCGAGTACGACGAGGCCGACGCGTTCGACCTCGGCGCCGACGACTACCTCTCGAAGCCGTTCTCGTTCGTCGTGCTCATCGCCCGGCTGCGCGCCCTGCTCCGGCGCGGCGCCCCGGCCCGCCCGGCCGTGCTGGAGGCGGGCGACCTGCGGCTCGACCCGTCGGCCCGGACCGTCCACAGGGGACAGCAGCGGATCGAGCTGACCGCGCGCGAGTTCGGGCTGCTGGAGTTCCTGCTGCGCCGGGCGGGCACGGCGCTGACGAAGAACGAGATCCTCGGCCACGTCTGGGATGCGCACTACGACGGCGACGAGAACGTCGTCGAGGTCTACATCGGCTACCTCCGCCGCAAGATCGACGTCCCGTTCGGCACCCACACGATCGAGACGGTCCGCGGCGTCGGCTATCGGCTGGCCGGTGGAAATTAGCGGGAATCACCGCTTCGGCGCAATTCCCGCGCAATTGCGCCGCACGGGTGTGCGCGCACTCGGCTGTCCGGCGCTCCACGTTGCCGCGGAACGGCCAACCGGTTCCGTCGAACCGGTGAAAAACCACGGTGTGAACGGCGTTGGGGTCGCGGCGCCGACGTTGCTACGGTGACGTCCGGCCGGCGAAGGAGCCGATTTCCCGCAGTTTCGCCGCGGTAGCGAAAGCAATTGTCGGACGAGAACGGAGAACCGTGGCGCTGCAGTTGTTCGGTGTGGTCCGGGCCGGTCATCCGAGGGTTCCGCGAGCGGTGCGGTGGGAGGACATCGCGATGGTCGTCGGCGAGGCACCCGCCGATCCGGCGGACCCGGCCGCGCACCTGGCCGTGGTGTCGTCGCTCGTCGAGGGCGGGCCGGTGCTGCCCGCGCCGTTCGGCGCGGTCGCGGAGGACGAAGAAGCCGTCCGCCGTGAGGTGCTCGCGCCTTCCGCCGACGAGTACCGCGCCGATCTCGCACGCCTCGACGGCCTCGCCGAGGTGCACGTCTGCCTGCGGTTCGGCGAGGCCGGTTCGTCGATCGGCCTGCTCGCGGAGGTGGCGGAGCGGGCCCGCGACTCGGTGTCGCTGCCGGCCGGCGAGCACGCCGACGAGCGCTGGGCGTTCCTGGTCGGCCTCGGCGACCTGCTCGTCGTCCGGGAGGCGGTCGCCGGGCACGGTGCCGACTGGCTCGGGCCGCTGCCCGCGTACAGCTTCGTCGACCGGCGGTGAGCGACGGCGGAACAGCTGCTGAACACTCCTTTCGCCGCTGGTCACCAAAGCCCTTCGTCGGTGATCCTGACGCCGTGGCCATGAGCGGGACCCTCACCGCGAGCGCCTCCTCGGTGGAGGCCGGTGAGCAGATCACCCTGACCTACTCGACGTCTTCGGCGAACCCGAAGAACTGGGTGGGTCTCTACGCGGCTCCGGTGGACCGGAACCACCTCGGCTCGGCGGAGCTCTGGGCGTACACCCCGGCGGCGAGCGGTACGACTGCCTTCGCCACCGGCGGCCTCGGCGCCGGGGACTTCGTCGCGTTCTTCCTCGCGGAAGACGGTTACGCGTGGCTTGCCGACCCGGTGGAGTTCACCGTCCGGCGGACCCCGCTGCCCGCCTACCGCAGCGCGTTCGGGCGCGGGGGTTCCGGGCCGGGGCAGTTCGCCGGCCCGGCCGGGATCGCCGTCGACCAGCGCGGGCAGCTGTGGGTGGCCGACACCGGCAACGACCGCGTCCAGGCGTTCACCCGGGACGGCAAGCTCGTGCGCGTGCTCGCCGGGCGGCTCAAGGCACCGGAGGCCGTCGCGGTCGACGCGGCGGGCAACGTCTACGTCGCCGACACCGGCAACCACCGCGTCGCGCAGTACTCGTGGTGGGGCGGATTCGTCCGGGAGTTCGGCGCAGGCAAGCTCGACAACCCACGCGGGATCGCCCTCGATTCGGCCGGCCGCCTGCTCGTCGCCGACCCCGGGCACCAGCGCGTCGCCCGGTTCGACACCCGCACCGGCGCGGCGCTCACGGACATCACCGAAAAGGTCAGCTCGCCGCAGGGCATCACCGGTGACGGCGCGGGCGGCGCGTGGATCGTCCACAACGGACGCGACGTCGCCGTCGTGCGGTACAACGCCGACGGAAAGGCGATCGGATCCATCGGATTCGGGCCGGGCACCCCGGCGGACGTCGCGGTGACGGCGTCCGGCGACGCCTACGTGACGGTGCCGGCCCACGGCCAGGTCACGCGGTTCGGCGCCACCGGCTCGTGCCGCGTGGAGTTCGGCGTGGACGCGCTCGGCGCCCCGCTCGGCGTGGCCGTCGACGCGGCCGGCGGGATCTGGATCGCGGACGCCGGCCACCACCGGGTGGTCGGGTTCGGCGTCGCCGCCTAGTTCTTGGAGATCGCGGCCGTCGCGCGGACCACCGCCGTGCAGCGGTTCTGGACGAACTCCAGCCCGCCTTCCTCGGCGATGCGGCGCGCTTCGGCGGACGTGATGCCCTGCTGCAGCCACAGCGCCTTGGCGCCGATCTCGACGGCTTCGCGCGCGATGCCCGGTGCCTCGGGCGACGGCCGGAAGACGTCGACCAGGTCGACCGGCTCCGGGATGTCCTTCAGCGACCGGTAGACCTTCTCGCCGAGCAGCTCGGTGGCGCTCGGGTGGACCGGGATGATCCGGAAGCCGTGCGCCTGCAGCACCGCCGGGACGCCGTGCGCGGCCTTGGCCGGGTCACGGCTCAGGCCGACGACCGCGATGGTCTTCGCGTTCGCCAGGATCTCTTCAGCGTTCATACCGGTGGAACGCGCTCCCCGCGTCAAAGCTTCCAGAGCCGCAGGCCGCGGACGCGGTAGACGGGCCACAGCACGTGCCACGGCTTCCGATGGGCGAACGTCGTGGCGCAGGTCAGGATGTTGCGGGCGGACGTCGTCGACACCTCGTGCCGGTCCGGCCACGCGTCCCCCTTGGCCCCGACGGCGATGCGGAACACCGTGAGCAGGCCACGGCCCTGGAGGTCGTACTTGGCGCCGGTGTCACCGGAATCCGGGGCCAGCTCGAGGATCTCGGCCCCGAAGGCGCGCGCGATGCCGGACGCTTCGACGGGCACCGCGCCGACACTGCGCGTGATCGCCTTGCCGTGCAGGCGCCGCGCGTACCGGGCGAGCAGCAGCCGTTCCCACAGCGGCAGGACCCGGCGGTGCGCCAGCAGCGCGGCGCACTCCTCGTGCCCGATGGTGAAGATGCTCGCGAGGTCGTCGTAGCTGCCGTTCGGCTCGGGCTCGTTCAGGTGCAGCCGCACCTCGAACCGGGTGCGCGCGGTGAGCTCGTCGAGGTGCTCACGGCGATCGAGCCGCGCCTTCGCGCGGGAAAGCGACCAATCGGCCATCGGCCCTCCAGACGTCGCGGTCAGGTTAGATCGCCCGCGACGCCCGGACCACGCTTTCAGCCGATCTTCTCGCCGTACATCTCGCCCAGCGGGTCGGAGATCAGCTCGACGCGGGCGCCGTCCGGGTCGGACAGGTAGATGGACGTCTTGCTCTCGAGCAGGTACTGCACACCGGCCTCGTCGAGCTTGTCCTTGATGACGCTCCACCGTTCGGGCGTGACGGACAGCGCCAGGTGGTGCAGGCCACCGAGGACTTCCGCGTACGGGCCGAGGTCCAGGCCGGGCAGGTCGAAGAACGCCACGGCGTTGCCGTTGCCGACGTCGAAGAAGAAGTGGCTGGAGCCGGGGTAGTCGCGGTTCTCGATCAGCTCGGTGAGCGGGAAGCCGAGGATGTCCTGGTAGAACCCGATCGTCCGCTCGACGTCGCTGGAGATCAGCGCGGTGTGGTGGATGCCGCGGCCGTTCGTTGCGGGCCGTTCGGCGGCCGGGCGCAGGTGGCGCTCGCGCAGCTCGTCACGGATCTCGGCGAGCTTGGTGACCTCGGCCTGGGTCGGTGCCATGTCCCTCACGTCCCTTCCTGGTGGTGTCAGCGACGGTACGCCCAATTTATCTCGCGCGCAAGAGATTGTCCCGCGAGAGTTCCGCTGGGTGGAACATCCGGGCTTGTGCCCGCCGGAGCGCACGGGCAGAGTTCCCCGGTGTGGACGCCAGCAGAGTGCAGGAGGCCGCCGCCGTTCTGGCCGGGGCCTACGCGACGCGCGAGCCGATCGAGCCGCTGATCAAGACCTTCCCGGAGGCGACCGTCGAGGACGCCTACCGGATCCAACAGGAGCAGGTGCGGCACTGGACCGACGCCGGTGACGCCGTCCGCGGGCACAAGGTCGGCCTGGCCTCGGCGGCGATGCAGCGGCAGATGGGCGTCGACCAGCCCGACTACGGTCACCTCACCGGCAGCATGTTCCACCTCGAGCACCAGCCGATCCCGACGTCGGCGTTCCTGCAGCCGCGGATCGAGCCGGAGATCGCGTTCGTGCTCGGGTCGGCGTTGCGCGGCCCCGGCGTCACCGTCGCGGACGCGGTGCGCGCGGTGGATTTTGTGCTGCCGTCGCTGGAGATCGTCGACTCGCGGATCCAGGACTGGAAGATCACGCTGTTCGACACGATCGCCGACAACGCGTCGTCCGGCGGCGTGGTGCTGGGCAGCAGCCCGACGGCGTTGGGTTCGGTGGACCTGCGGCTGGCCGGCTGTGTGCTCTACCAAAACGGCGCCGTCGCGGCGACGGGCGCGGGCGGTGCGGTGCTCGGGTCGCCGTTGAACTCGCTGGTGTGGCTGGCGAACACGGTGGGGCCGCTGGGGGTCACGCTGGAACCCGGGCACGTCGTGCTGCCGGGCTCGATGACCCGCGCGATCCCGGTGTCGCCGGGTGACACGGTCGTCGCCACCATCGCCGGCATCGGCAGCGTCACCGCTGTGTTCGCCCCTTCGGAGGAGTCATGAACGTCCGCGAAGCGGCGGCTGCCCTGCTGGCCACGGAATCCGAGCGCGCGCCGCTCTCGGAGGACTGGCCGGACCTCGACGTCGACACGGCGTACGCGATCCAGGACGAAGCCCTGCGCCAGCGCCGGGCCCGCGGCGAGACGCTGATCGGCGTGAAGCTGGGCCTGACGTCCCGGGCGAAGCAGCAGCGGATGGGCATCGACTCGCCGCTGCTGGCTTGGCTGACCGACGCGATGGTGCTGCCCGCGGGCGTCCCGGTGCCGTCGTCTTCTCTGCTCCACCCGCGCGCGGAGCCGGAGCTGGTCTTCGTGCTGGGCCGTCGGCTGTCCGGCCCCGGCGTCACCGCGGCGACGGCGCTGGCCGCCGTCGACCGGGTCTACGGCGGGATGGAGATCATCGACAGCCGCTTCACGGACTACCGCTTCACCCTCCCGGACGCGGTGGCGGACAACGGCTCGTCGTCTCATTTCAGCCTGGGCCCGGTCGGCCTCCCACCTGCTGCCCTGGACCTCACCCTGGAAGCGGCCCTCCTGGAGGTCGACGGCCAGATCGTCGACACCGCGACCGGCGCGGCCGTCCAAGGCCACCCGGCGGAGGCCCTGGCCCTGGCGGCGAACACCCTGGCCGCCCGCGGCCTGGCCCTGGAGCCGGGCTGGCTGGTCCTGACGGGCGGCATGACCGACGCGGTCCCGCTCCGCCCCGGCTCCCGAGTAGCAGCCCACTTCTCCCACCTGGGCTCGGTAACCCTCTCGGCCTGACCCGCTCACGCGTACCCACCCGGACGACACGCGTACCCGCACGGACGACACGCGTACCCGCACGGACGACACGCGTACCCGCACGGACGACACGCGTACCTGAGCGGACGACACGCGTACCTGCATGGACGACACGGCGGCACCGGCTGGCAGCCGGCGTGTCGTCCGGCCAGGTACGCGTGTCGTCCGGCTGAGTACGCGTGTCGTCCGTGCGGGTACGGGTCAGGTGGTGACTTTGGCGCGGTCGGCGACTCGGGTGATGCCTGCGACCACCCGGGGCCAGACCGGGCGGGGGAGGTCGTGGCCCATGCCGGGGACGACGTCGAGGTCCGCGCCCGGGATCGCGCGGGCTGTGGCGCGGCCGCCGGAGACGTGGACCAGCGGGTCCTGCGCGCCGTGCACCACCAGCGCCGGCACTCGCACCCTGCGCAGCCTCGGCGAGCGGTCGCGGTCGGCCATGATCGCCGCGAGCTGGCGGACCGTGCCGCCCGGGTGGACGCCGCGGTCGAACGTCCGCTCGGCCCGCTCGCGCATCCGGGGCTCGTCGAACGGGTAACCCGGTGACCCGATCACGCGGAACGTCCGGACCGCCAGCTCGACGTACTCGGCGCGGTCACGCGGCCGGGCCGCGAGCAGCATCGACATCGCCTTCGGGCTCGGGCGGCCGACCAGCCTGCTGCCGGTGGTCGACATGATCGACGTCAGCGAAAGCACCCGCGACGGGTACCGGATCGCCAGTGTCTGCGCGATCATCCCGCCCATCGACGCGCCGGCGACGTGCGCCGCCGGGATGCCCAGCGCGTCCAGCAGCCCGGCGGCGTCGGCAGCCATGTCGGCCAGCGAGTACGGCGCGCTGCGCAGCAGGTACGCCTGCGCGAGGTTGGCCTGGCCGCGCATCCGGCTCGACCGCCCGGCGTCCCGGTTGTCGAACCGGATCACGTAGAACCCTTGTGCGGCAAGGGATTCGCAGAACTCCTCGTCCCACCAGATCATCGGCGCCCCGAGGCCCATCACGAGCAGCAGCGGCCGGCCGCCGGCGTCACCGAACGTCTCGTGGCACAGCGTGATGCCGTTGACCTCCGTGACGTGCTCCGCCATCAGGCCTCCCGGGTGTGCTCGGCGGCGAGCTTGGTGAGCTCGGCCAGCGCGTCGTGCAGGTGGTCGATCAGGTCCCAGACGTCCGGGATCAGCTCGCGGCAGGCGACGAGCCCGAAGTCGAGCTTGCCGTCGTAGGACATCACGGTGATGTTCAGCCCGCCACTCGCGTCGGTGATCGCGGACACCGGGTAGTTCGCGAGCAGCCGCGCGCCGGCCAGGTAGAGCGGCACCTGCGCGCCCGGGACGTTCGACACGACGAGGTTGACGACCGGCGTGGTGGCGCCGAGGTACTTCATGGTCGCGCGGGCGGCGAGCCCGCCGAGCGCGGCCGGGAGCATGCCGCTGAAGTCGACCAGCCACGACGCCGGCAGCGGCTGGTAACGCTGTTTCGCGGCGACCATCGCGCTGGTGACCTCGGCCAGCCGCGCGGCGGGGTCGGCGAGGTGCGTCGGCAGCGGCGCCAGCATGACCGACACCTGGTTCCCGGCGTCCTTCGCCTGCTCGGGCGTCCGCACCGACAGCGGAACCAGCGTCACGAGCGGCTGGTCGGGCAGCGCGTCGTGGTCGACGAGCCACCGGCGCATGACGGTCGCGCACAGCGCCATGACGACGTCGTTCACCGTGACGCCGAAGGTGTTCTTGACCCGCTTGACCTCGTCGAGCGGCAGCGAGCCGTAGGCGAACCGGCGGTGCGCGCTGATCGGCCCGTTGAACGGGGTGTCCGGCGCGACCAGCCGCGGCCGGTCGGCTTCGTGGCGTCCGGAACCCTGCCGGGTGACGCGGTTGAGCACGCTGCCGGCCTTCGCGAGGAGCCCGACGCCGGGGTAACGGGCGAGCCCGGGCACCTCGTCGATGTGCTGGAGCAGCTTCGGCACCTGCAGCGCGGCCTTGACCGGGTGCAGCGCGAGCCGTTTCGCGCCGTTGAGCGCGAGTTCGACGGGTGACGGGATCTCGTCTTTTTGCGGCTCCTTGGGCGGCTTCACCTGGCGTGGTTCGGCGGTGACGTCCATGAGCACGCCGATCAGCTCGGCCCCGGAGACGCCGTCGATGGCGCTGTGGTGCACCTTCGTGTAGACCGCGACGTTGCCGTCGCGCAGGCCCTGCACCAGGTAGGCCTCCCACAGCGGACGCCGCCGGTCGAGCGGCCGCGCGGTCAGCCGCGAGATCTGCTCGGCGAGCTGGCGTTCGTCGCCGGGAGCGGGCAGCGCGATCTCGCGGACGTGGTACTCGAGGTCGAACTCGGGATCGTCGATCCAGTACGGGTGGTCCAGCCCGAGCGGCACCGGCAGCAGCCGCCACCGCAGGGGCTTGGCCAGGTGCAGCCGCGAGCCGATGAGCTCCCGCAGGTCGTCGACGGTCACGGTCCCGTTCGGCGCGGTGGCCGGATCGAGGATCGACAGGCCACCGACGTGCCCGGTGGTCGTGGTCGACTCGGCGTTGAGGAACTGCACGTCCAGAGCGGTGAGCTGGCGCATAAGGCCTCCTCGGGGAGCTCGGCAGGCCAGTCTGCCCGGCGGGGTGGCGGGCGTAAATCCGCTAGGAGGGTGCGGGCTGCCGCTGCTCTTCGCCCGAGCCGTTGCGGTACGCGCGGGCCTGGATCTCGTACAGCTCGTGGTAGACCCCGCCCGCGCGGATCAGCTGTTCGTGGGTGCCCTCCTCGATGAGCCTGCCCTTCTCCAGGACCAGGATGCGGTCCGCGGACTTGATGTTGGCCAGCCGGTGGGTGACCAGGACGGTCGTGCGCCTGCCGCGGGTCGAGGTGCTCGCGTGCTGGAGGCCCGCGAACACCCTGGCCTCCGCCCGGGCGTCGAGGGCCGCCGTCGGTTCGTCGGCCACCAGGACCGACGCGTCGCGGTAGATGCCGCGGGCGATGCCCATGCGCTGCCACTGTCCGCCGGACAGGTCGTGGCCCTCGTCGAACTTCTTCGACAGCACGGTGTTCTCCTGCCGGGGCAGGGACTCGATCACCTCGTCGGCGCCCGAGTAGCCCACCGCTTCGCGCCACGCCAGGCGTTCCGGGTCGGGCCGGCCGAGGCGGCCGACCGTGATGTTGTTCGCCGCCGTCATCGGCCATTCCGCCGGTTCCTGCGCGATCACCGCGATGTTCGTGTGCACCGACTCCGGGTCGGCCCGCGCGAGGTCGACGTCGTCCCAGTGCACCGTGCCTTCGTCCGGTGGGTAGAGCCCGGTCAGCAGCTTGCCGAGGGTGGTCTTGCCCGAGCCGTTCTCGCCGACGAGCGCGATCACCTCGCCGCGCCGGATCGTCAGGGAGATGTCCCGCAGCGCCGGGTTCTTCTGGCCCGGGTAGGTGAACGTGACGCCCTCGAGCCGGATCTCGGCCGGGTCGGCGGGTGCCGTCACCGCGGTGGGCGGCGGCCGCAGCCTCGCCGACTCCACCAGCAGCTGGTTGTAGAAGCCGATGTAGAACGAGTCCTCGTAAAGCGAGTTGACCGCGCGCATAGTGTTGGACAGCGACGACGAGGCCGTACGCATGGCCAGCACCGCGGTGCCGGCCAGCGCCAGCTCCATCCCGCCGGTGTAGAGCAGCCAGCCGAGCACCAGGTAGGCGACGGCGGTGCCGAAACCGGCCGCGGCGCGCCCGGTGGTCCGCACCAGGTTGCTGCGGTGCGCGAGCCGGACTTCCTCGCGCGTGAGGCTGCGTGAGATGCGCCGGTACTCGCCGAGCAGCGGCTCCTGGAGCGTGAGCGCGTGGCGTTCGAGGGCCATCGACCGCCAGGTGGCGACCTCCTCGACGATCGACTTGCGGATGTTGCGCCCGACCGTGTCGAGGAAGTGCCGGTAGTTCAGCTTGGCGACGCGTGCCGCCGACCAGCCGTCGGCCGCCGCCGCGAGCAGCAGGACCGGCGCCAGCCACGGGTTGAGCAGCCCGGCCGTGAGCATCGCCGCGGCGAGCGAGATCGCCGACGACGTCAGGTCCGCCACCCGGCGCAGGCTGGTCTCGATGGCCCGGACGCCGAACCGCGCGCCCTGGCGGGCCAGCTCCCGGAAGTCCGCGTCCTCGAACGCGATCAGCCCGACGCGCACGACCGCCGCCGTCACCGCGTCGTCCGCCGCCGCGGTGACCCGCGGCCGCAACGCGCCTTCGACGGCCGCAACGGCGGCGTCGAGCAACGCGCGCGCCGCGTACGAACCGGTGACGACGGCGATGGCGGGCAGCGACTGCAGGACCCGCTCCGGGGTCGGCCCCTGTTCGAGCAGCGCGGTGAAGACGTTCGCGGTGGCGAGCAGCCCGAACGCGGTGACACAGCCGGACACGACGTGCACCAGCCCGGCCAGCAGGGTCAGCCGCGGCGACGTCCGCCACGCCAGCCGCAGCACGACGGCGATCGCGGCGGGCAGCGCGCGCACGGCCCTCCCGAATCCGGCGTCGGCCACCCGTTCGTCGACCCGCGCCCATTCGGGCATCTTCATGTTCTCGACCCCGATCAGCGGGGGCGAGTCCGTGTCCTGGGTGGTTCCGGCGGATCTGCGCACGCGTTCAGGTGTACTCCGGGGGTACGACAATTTTCGCGGGCCGGTGGGGCACGGGACGGTATCGGCGTTAGGCCGTTCGAGTGAAAGTAATCGTTTTCCCTGGGCCTCCGGCGGCTTCGCGGACACACTCGCTGCATAACCCGAAAGCGCAAGGCCGAATAAGTAATAATTGTTGTTTAATTGACCCGCGGCCTTGCGGATGTGGTGGCAGAGACCGGAAACAGGTGACGTCCTCGTGTCAGGGGGGAGGGGCGTCGCCTGTTTCCACTACCCGTTCTTTCGGTGGTACCGGGCGCGCAGGAATGGGCTGAATTCGTCGTCGTCGCCCAGCTTCACGTCGATTTCGTGAGTCAGGGTGTCGCCGTCCGGGGTGAGCCGGTGCCGGGCCACCCCGCGGGCGGTCTTCTTGGCCAGGACGAGCGTCGCGCCGTCCCAGTCGCCGCGGGCGGGGGATTCGGGTGGGAAGCCGTAGCTGTCGAAGCCGTACCAGAGCGTTTCGCCGGTCTGTGGGTCGGCGGTGAAGATGTTGTGCCCCAGGAACTCCGTGCCGTCTTCGCGGCGCTGGCGGTACTGCTGGATCAGCGCGAAACCGTTGAGCGCCAGGCGGTATTCGCAGTCGGCGTGCGCGGTCGAGGCCGGCGCCCACGGCGACGCGGCGAGTTCTTCGGTGCCGGCCCAGTCGCCGGCGAAGGCCTGCAGGGCGTCGTGCGCGGGGCCGAGGGTGGGCATGTCCATGGTCGTCTCCAATTCGACAGGTGCCTGTCGATATGCGAGGCTAGCACGCATGCGGTCCGCCAGAGCTGAGACGTTCACCCGGGTGATCGACGCGGTCTTCGCCTGCAACGGCGGCTTCCTCGCCGCGGGCGACGCGCTGACGGCACCGGTCGGCCTGACGGCGGCGCAGTGGCAGGTGCTGGGCTTTCTGGAGGACGGAGCCGCAACGGCCGCGGAGGTCGCGCGGCGCCGGGGACTGCGTCGGCAGAGCGTGCAGGAGACGGTGAACCGCTTGCTGCGCAACGGAATGCTCGAACGGCTGCCGAACCCCGCCGATGCTCGGGCGCCGTTGTTGTCGCTGACGGCGCAGGCTCGGGAGGCGATGGGCGAGCTGGGGGCGGCGCAGGTGGCGTGGGCGGAGGAGCTGGCGGCGGAGGTGCCGGAGGGGGATTTGGAGGTGACGTTGCGGACCTTGCAGCGGTTGCGGGGGTTGGTGGCGCCGCCGCGAGCTTGAGGGTTGTCGGGTGGTGGTGGGGGTGTGGCTCGGTCGGCTGGGCGGGTAGCGCGGTGGCTGCGGTGAGGGCTGCCGAGGTGGCTGAGGTGGCGGGCGTCGCGGCGTGGCGTGCGATGGTGGCGGAGGTGCTGGAGGGGGATTTGGAGGTGACGTTGCGGGCCTTGCGGCGGTTGCGGGGGTTGGTGGCGCCGCTGCGGTTGTGAGGGGTTGGTCGGGCTGCGCGGGGGGTGTGGCTCGGGTGGGGAGTGCGACGGCGCGGTGGCTGGGGCGTGGCGGGTGTCGCGGCGCGGTGTGAGATGGCGTGCGGCCGGGGGCGCTGAGGGGTCGGCCGGGCGAGCCGCGCTTGGTCGGGCTGTGTCGGCGCCGTCTTGGGCCGGTTCTGTTGTTGGCGCGGGGGCAGCGTCCAGTGTGGCGTTGGTGCGCTCGATGCACCGAACGCCACATTGGGTGCGTTGGACGCACCCAACGCCACATTGGGGCGTAAGAGGCCGGGCGAGGGGGCTAGTCCGGTTTGATGCCCAGCAAGGTCAGGAACGTGCGGAAGCCTGCTGACATGTCGACTTGCTCCGGGTCCAGTAGCCACTGCAGTTGCAGGCCGTCCAGGACGGCGATGGCCAAGGGCGCCAGTTGTTCCGGTGTGGAGCCCGGCGGTAGCTCGTCGCGGTGGCGTTCGAGCATCTCCGTCATTCCCGCGCGTACCCGGGCGTAGCGGTCGTGGAAGTAGGACCTTGCCGGGTGGTCGTCCGTCACGCTGTCGGCCGCCAGGACCGTGTACGTCTGGACTATGCCCTTGCGGGTTGCGTTGTAGTCGACCAGGTCCGCCAGCTGGTTGACCGTCATCGCCGACGAATCGCGGCCGAAGTGCAGCAGGTCCCACTCGTCTCGGGTTTCCAGGACCGCCGTGAGCAGGTCTTCCTTTGTCGGGAAGTAGTGCATCAGGCCCTGCTGGGTCAGGCCCACCCGGTCGGCCACCGCTGCCAGGGACGTGCCCCGGTAGCCGCGCTCGGCTATCACGTCGAAGGCGGCACGGACGATGCTCGTGCGGCGGTCGGCGCCCCTGGCCCGGGTCATGATCCCGAGCCTACGGGACAAGCCGTCACGGAAGGGTAACGTTCACTACTTCGCGCCAGGTAGGCTGACGGCAGGACCTCCGGAAGGGGCAGCATGAGCTTCGACGTCGACGCGCTGCTGGACAAGCTCGACCTGGACGCCAAGGTGCGCCTGCTCGCCGGTCAGGACGTCTGGACCCTGCCCGCCCGGCCGGAGATCGGGCTCTCCTCCCTCGTGCTCTCCGACGGCCCGGTCGGCGTGCGCGGGGTGCGGTGGAGCCCGGACGACCCGTCCGTCACCCTGCCCAGCCCGACGGCGCTCGCCGCCGCCTGGGATCCGCGCCTGGCCGTGCGGGCCGGGCGGCTGCTCGCGCAGGAGGCCCGCCGCAAGGGGGTGCACGTGCTCCTCGCGCCCACGGTCAACCTCCAGCGCTCACCGCTCGGCGGCCGCCACTTCGAGTGCTACTCCGAAGATCCCCTCCTCACCGGGATGATCGGCGCCGGCTATGTGACCGGCGTGCAGGACGGCGGAGTCGGGGTCACGGTCAAGCACTTCGTCGCCAACGACTTCGAGACCGAACGCTTCACCGCCGACGTCCACCTCGGTGAACGCGCGCTGCGCGAGCTCTACCTCGCACCGTTCGAACTCATCGTCCGGCGGGCGAAGCCGTGGGGGATCATGGCCGCCTACAACAGCGTCAACGGCACCACGATGACCCAGCACGCCGAACTGCTCAACGGCGTGCTGCGCGACGAGTGGGGCTTCGACGGCTTCGTCGTCTCCGACTGGCTGGCCGCGCGCGACACCGTCGCCTCGGCGAACGGCGGGCTCGACGTCGCGATGCCCGGCCCGCGCACGGTGTTCGGCGACCAGCTCGCGGAAGCCGTGCGTGGCGGCGAGGTCGACCCGGACGTCGTCGACGACATGGTCCGCCGCGTGCTCCTCCTGGCTCACCGGACCGGCGCGCTCGAGGGCGGAACACCCCCCGAGAAATCCACTATGGACGGTGACGCGGTCGCGCGCGAGATCGCGCACCGGTCTTTCGTGTTGCTCAGCAACCAGATCGGCCTGCTCCCGCTCGAGCAGCCGCCCAGCATCGCCCTGATCGGCGCGCTCGCCGCGGACCCCAAGATCCTCGGTGGTGGCAGCGCCACCGTGTTCCCCGACCACGTCGTCTCCCCTCTCGACGGCCTCCGCAAGGCCCTTCCCGCGGGCACCGAACTCACTTACGCCATCGGTGCCGATCCGCGAACGACGCTACCGCCGGCCACCGACAATTTCCGGCTCCGAGCCACCGCGAAAGCCGCGGATGGCACCCGATTGGCTGAATTTCCGTTGCGAGAGGCGAGAATCGACTGGATCGGCGAGCTGCCGGCCGGCCTCGACGTGGCCACGCTCGCGAGCGTCGAGATCGAGGGCACGTTCCTCCCGGAGACCACCGGCACGCACACCTTCGGCCTCACCGGCCCCGGCGACCTCCGCCTCGTCGTCGCCGGGCAGACCCTCTTCGACGGCGTCAACCTGCCCGAAGGCGGTGACGTCTTCACCTCGATCATGCAGGTCATCGAGCAGCGGCGGGACGTCGAGCTCACCGCGGGCGAGCCGGTCGACGTCAGCCTGACCTATTGGATCCCGTCGGAGATGGCGGAGTTCGCGCGCGGCACCTTCGCCTGGGTGACCTTCGCGCTCGGGCACCGCGGCCCGGTGCCCGACCCGGACGCCGCGCTCGACGAAGCCGTTGCGCTGGCCGGGAAATCCGAGGTCGCCGTGGTCGTGGTCGGCACCACCGCCGAGGTCGAGAGCGAGGGTTTCGACCGGACTTCCCTGGCGTTGCCCGGACGTCAGGACGAACTCGTCCGGCGGGTCGCGGAGGCCAACCCGAACACCGTGGTCGTGGTCAACGCCGGCTCGCCGGTCGAGCTGCCGTGGCGGGACGACGTCGCCGCGGTGCTGCTCACCTGGTTCCCCGGCCAGGCCGGCGGCGACGCGCTCGCCGACGTCCTCTTCGGACACGAAGAGCCGGGCGGCCGTCTCCCGACGACCTGGCCGGCGAAGCTCGAAGACGCGCCCGTCACCCGCGTGACCCCCGAGGAAGGCGTGCTGCCGTACGACGAAGGCGTCTACATCGGCTACAGCGCCTGGGCCCGCACCGACCGGCGGCCCGCCTACTGGTTCGGTCACGGCCACGGCTACACGACCTGGGTGTACGACGAGCTCGACGTCTTCCCCGACGACGAAGGCGGTGCGAAGGTGCGAGTCCGCGTGCGCAACACGGGCAAGCGCAGGGGCCGCGAAGTCGTCCAGCTCTACCTGGTCCCGACCGAACGCGGTGACCGCCCGCACCGCTGGCTGGCCGGGTTCGCGAGCGTCGAGGCGGGCCCGGGTGAGGTGGTGGACGCCGAGGTCACCATCGCGCCGCGCTCGGTTTCGGTCTGGCGGGACGGCTGGCGGCACATCGCCGGCGAGTACGTCCTCGAGGCTTCGCACTCCTACGCCGAGCCGCGGCTGAGCACGCGGACCGTGCTCCAGAAAATCCGTTGACGCGCCGGGCGGGCGGCCCGTAGCTTCACCCGCGCACCCTTGACCGGCGAAAGGAGGTGGGTCCGATGATCACGCAACCGATCACGCGCTCCCACCTCGCCTCGAGGGTGCCCATTTCGTAAGCCGGGAGCGCGTGCTTTCCCGGAAGGACTTCCATGACCGATCTGGTCGTGCGCCCGCTCGAAGCGGGCGAAGAATCACTGTTCACCTCCCTGCCCGACCGCGGTCTCGTG
Organism: Amycolatopsis sp. NPDC049252; assembly: GCF_043197175.1. NCBI lineage: Bacteria > Bacillati > Actinomycetota > Actinomycetes > Pseudonocardiales > Pseudonocardiaceae > Amycolatopsis > Amycolatopsis sp. NPDC049252. Next base: position 474,310 of record NZ_JBICSQ010000001.1, on the reverse strand, counting down.
GGCCGCTCGCTGCTCGGCAAGGACTACCGCGAAGCCGACTACCAGCCGGGTCGGACGTGGGTCGCCCTGCGCGACGACGTCGTCGTGGCGCGGGCCGCCTGGTGGTCGGGGCCGGACGACGAAGAGCCGATCGCGCTCGACTGGTTCGACTTCACCGACTTCGACGCCGCCGTGCACCTGCTGACCCGGGCGCCGTTCCGGGTGGAGTACTCGCTGACCACGCCGCCCGCGTGGCAGGACGACCCGGACGTCGCGCACGAGGTGAACGTCCGCGTCGAAGCGGCCGAGAAGGCGGGCTACCGCAAGCTCGTCGAGCGCTACCGGTACAGCTGGACGGCGGAGAACGGCCTGCCGGAGCGGCCGGGACGCCTCGAGTTCCGGCCGGAGCCGGACGACGACGTCGTCCTGGGCGTCTTCCGCAGGGTCAACGCCGACAGCCTCGACGCGCACGTCCGGCGGACGGTGGCCGAGCACGGTGTCGAAGCGGCTGCGCAGGAGGACCTCGACATCATGCGGTGGATGCCCGCACCGCGTGAATGGTGGCGGCTCGCGTACACGCGCGAAGGCGCCTTGGCCGGCCTCGCGTTGCCGAGCCGCAACTACCACGACCCGGTGATCGGCTACATCGCCGTGGTGCCGGAGCAGCGGGGGCACAGCTACGCGTACGACCTGCTGGTCGAGGCCACGCACGACCTCGTCGCGTACGGCGCCGACCGGATCGTCGCGGCCACCGACGTGCCGAACGTGCCGATGGCGAAGGCCTTCGCGAAGGCGGGTTACCCGGTGACGCAGCACCGGATCGATCTGGTCTGAACGGCGCGGCGGCCGTGTCTTGCCCGGCACGGCCGCCGCGCGGTACCGTCGCTAGAGCGATCTATCTAGTCGACTGGGGGACCGTGATGGACGTTCTGCAGGACAAGGGGCTGGCACCGCTCCGCGTGATCCTCGGCTTTTCGCTGCTCAGCACCACGCTGCACTACGCGCACAACACGATCCGGGTCGCGGACTACCCGCAGCTGCCCGGCGTCCCCGCGGTGGTGGCGGGGGTCGTCGTCGCGTTCGGCTGGGTGCTCTTCACGGCGTTCGGTTTCTTCGGCTACCGCGCGTACACCCAGGGGTGCTATCCGCGGGCGCTGGCGTTCCTGGTGGTCTACTCGCTGGCCGGGATGATCACCCTGGGTCACTTCCTGACCGGGGTGCCGCAGATCCCCGGGTTCTGGTTCGCGACGATCTTCACCGACGCCGCGGCCGGAATCGCACTCTGGGTGTTCCTCATCTGGGCGTGGACCACGCTCAACCGGGTGATAGTGCGAGATCAAGTTTCTACACAACGTTGACGTTCGCAGATTTCGTGTAGACAATCGGTCGGTGACCACCACCACACCGGTGACCTTCGACCGCCGTCCGGACGAGTACCGCCACTGGCGGCTCAGCTTCGATGGGGAGGTGGCCTGGCTCGAGCTGGACGTCGACGAGCAGGGCGGGCTGGTCCCGGGCTACGAGCTCAAGCTCAACTCCTACGACCTGGGTGTCGACATCGAGCTGTACGACGCCACCCAGCGGCTGCGGTTCGAGCACCCCGAGGTCCGCGTGGTCGTCGTGACCAGCGCGAAGGACAAGGTCTTCTGCGCCGGCGCGAACATCCGGATGCTGGCCGCGTCCGAGCACACCTGGAAGGTGAACTTCTGCAAGTTCACCAACGAGACCCGCAACGGCATGGAGGACGCGACCGAGCACTCCGGCCAGACCTACGTCGCCGCGGTCAACGGCACCTGCGCCGGCGGTGGTTACGAGATTGCCCTGGCCTGCGAAAAGATCCTGCTGATCGACGACAACTCCTCGACCGTCGCGCTGCCGGAGGTGCCGCTGCTGGGTGTGCTGCCCGGCACCGGCGGGCTGACCCGGGTGGTCGACAAGCGGCGCGTCCGGCGCGACCTCGCCGACGTCTTCGCGACGCGCTCCGACGGCGTGAAGGGGAAGACGGCCGTCGACTGGCGCCTGGTCGACGAGCTGGTCCCGCGTCAGGGGTTCCGCGAGACCGTGGCGCAGCGGGCCCGGGAGATCGCGCAGGAATCCGGCCGCACGGGTGAGGGTGGCGTCGAGCTGACCCCGCTCGAACACCGGTACGTCGATGTCGAAGTCGAAAAGGACCAGGCCACCATCACGATCAAGGGGCCCGAGAACGATCCCGGTGACCTGCACGAAGAGGGCGCGGGTGGCTGGTTCCTCGCGATGACCCGCGAGCTGGACGACGCCATCCTGCGGCTGCGCACCAACGAGGTCGAAGCCGGCACGTGGATCCTGCGGACCCAGGGCGACCCGGAGAAGGTGCTCGCGCACGAGCAGGCCGTCCTCGGCGGGAAGGACTGGCTGGCCAACGAGATCACGCACTACTTCAAGCGCACGCTCAAGCGCCTCGACGTCACCAGCCGCAGCCTGATCGCGCTCATCGAGCCCGGCAGCTGCTTCGCCGGCGCCCTGCTGGAGATCGCGCTGGCCGCGGACCGGCAGTACCTGCGCGACGGGCCGCCGATCGACGACGAAGATTCTGACGAGCGCGCGACGATCCGGCTGTCCGAAGCCAACTTCGGCGCGTTCCCGATGGGCAACGGCCTGACCCGCCTGCAGACGCGCTTCTACGGCGACGACGACCACCTCGCGTGGCTCGCGCGCGAAAAGAACCACGAGCTCAGCGCCGCGGAAGCCGTCGAGCTCGGCCTGGTCACCGACGCGCCGGACGACCTCGACTGGGAGGACGAGATCCGGATCGCGCTCGAAGGCCGCGCGTCGCTCAGCCCGGACGCGCTCACCGGCATGGAGGCCAACCACCGGTTCGTCGGCCCGGAGACCATCGAGACCAAGATCTTCGGCCGCTTGGCGGCTTGGCAGAACTGGATTTTCACCCGCCCGAACGCATCCGGTCCGGAAGGCGCGCTGCGCCGATACGGTACTGGTCAGAAGGCCGTCTTCGACAGGAAGCGGGTCTAGCGCCCATGCCCGAGAAAATCGACTACGACGCCAAGATCCCCAACAACGTCAGCCTCGCCGATGATCGGCGGCTGCAGCGCGCGCTGGAGGGCTGGCAGCCGAAGTTCATGCACTGGTGGGGCGAGATGGGCCCGACGCTCGAGACCCAGGGCGTCTACCTGCGGACCGCGATCAGCGTGGGCCGCGAGGGCTGGGCGCACTTCGACCACGTGAACGTGCCGGACTACCGCTGGGGCATCTTCCTGGCCGAGCGCGACCCCGACCGGCGGATCTCCTTCGGCGAGCACAAGGGCGAGCCCGTGTGGCAGCAGGTGCCCGGCGAGTACCGCGCCGACCTGCAGCGGCTGATCGTCATCCAGGGCGACACCGAACCGGCGTCCGTCGAGCAGCAGAAGCTCCTCGGGCTCACCGCGCCGAGCCTCTACGACCTGCGGAACCTGTTCCAGGTCAACGTCGAAGAGGGCCGCCACCTGTGGGCGATGGTTTACCTGTTGCACGCGTACTTCGGCCGCGAAGGCCGTGACGAGGCCGAAGGGCTGTTGCTGCGCAACTCCGGCAGCCCGGACGCGCCGCGCATCCTCGGCGCGTTCAACGAGGAGACGGCCGACTGGCTGGCCTTCTACATGTTCACCTACTTCACCGACCGCGACGGGAAGTACCAGCTCGGCACGCTCAAGGAGAGCTCCTTCGACCCGCTCTCGCGCACCTGCGAGTTCATGCTGAAGGAGGAGGCGCACCACATGTTCGTCGGCACCACCGGCGTCGACCGCGTGGTCATGCGCAGCGCCGAGCTGATCCGCGAGCACGACACGCGCGACATCGGGCCGCACGGCGGCATCCCGCTGGAGCTGATCCAGCGCTACATCAACTTCCACTACACCGTTTCGCTCGACCTGTTCGGCAGCGAGACGTCGACGAACGCGGCGAACTACTACACCGCCGGGCTCAAGGGCCGCTGGCAGGAGACCCGCCGCAAGGACGACCACAAGCTCACCGAGGACGCCCGCACGCTGGACAAACCGGCCGGCGACGGCACGTGGACGTCCGAGGAGCTGCAGGCGATCCTGCTGCTGAACCTCGACCTGCGCAGGGAGTACACGGCGGACTGCGAGACCGGTGTCAAGCGCTGGAACAAGATCCTCACCGAGGCCGGCATCGACTTCACGTTCCGGTTGCCGCACCCTGGTTTCAACCGGGAAGTGGGCATAAACTCCGGCCACCACGTCACTCCCGACGGGACGATCGTCGACGAGGCGACGTGGCTGGCCGGCAAGAACAAGTGGCTGCCCACGACCGAGGACCTCGCGTTCGTCCGCTCGCTCATGCACCCGGTGTACGAGCGGGGGAAGATCGCGAGCTGGGTGGCGCCGCCGCGGCAGGGCATCAACGGGAAGCCCTTCGACTACGAGTACGTGTACCTCACGTAGGAGGCCTGGGTGGCGACAGGGTTCAACGCGGCCGAGTACCTGCTCTCGGCCGGGCAGCCGGACACGACGGCGGTCGTGTCGCCCCGGCGCTCGCTCACTTACGCCGAGCTGGCGGCGGAGTCCCGCCGGGTCGCGGCCGGGCTCACCGAGCTGGGGGTGCGTCCCGAAGAGCGGGTCATGTTCTGCATGGTCGACGACGTCGAGCTGCTCACCGGCATCCTCGGCGCGATGCTCGCGGGCGCGGTGGCGGTGCCGGTCTCGACCATGGTCACCGGCCTGGAGCTGGGCAAGATGCTCGCCGACTCGCGGGCGCGGCTGCTGTGCGTCTCGGGTGAGTTCGCCGAGCAGGCCGTGACCGCGGTCAGCCTCGCCCCCGAGGTCACCGACGTCCTGCTCGACCGCGCCGAAGCGAGCGGGTTCGGCGTCCGGACGCACAAGTGGTCCGAGCTGGGCGGGACGTTCCGAAGTGGACAGACGTGGGCGGACTCGCCCGCGTTGTGGCTGTACACGTCGGGGACGACGGGCCAGCCGAAGGGCGCGATGCACCGGCACGCGAGCATCCGCGCGGTCTGCGAGACCTACGGCCGTGACGTGCTGGGCACCGTCGCGACCGACCGGTTCCTGTCCGTGCCGAAGCTCTTCTTCGCCTACGGACTGGGAAACTCGGCCTTCTTCCCGCTCGCCGCGGGCGGGACGACGCTGCTGGAACCGTCCCGGCCGACCCCGGCGTTGTTCGCCCGACGGGCCCGCGAAGAAGCGCCGACGTTGTTCTTCGCTGTGCCGACGTTCTACGCGGCGCTGCTCGCCAGCGACGTCCCGGACGACTCGTTCGCCTCGGTCCGGTACGCCGTTTCGGCCGGCGAGCCGCTGCCCGCGTCCCTGTTCGAGCGGTTCCGCACGCGCTTCGGCCTGGAGATCCTCGACGGCATCGGGTCCACCGAGGCGCTGCACATCTTCCTGTCGAACAAGCCCGGCGCGGTGCGGCCGGGCAGCACCGGCGTCCCCGTGCCGGGGTACGCCGTGCAGATCCGTGACGAGGCCGGCGCGGTGATCGACGCTGTCGGCAAGCCCGGTGAGCTGTTCGTGTCCGGGCCCTCGACGGCGACCGGCTATTGGGCCCGCTACGACGCGACGAAGCTCGTGTTCCAGGGTGAGTGGCTGCGCACCGGCGACAGTTACGTGCTCAACGAGGACGGTACGTACAGCTGTCTCGGCCGCTTCGGGGACATGCTCAAGGCGGGCGGGATCTGGGTGTCACCGTCCGAAGTGGAGGAACGGCTGCGGATGCACCCGGCGGTGGCCGAGGTCGCGGTGGTCGCCGCGCCGGACGCCGACGGCCTCGACAAGCCCGTGGCGTGCGTGGTGGCCGCCCCCGGCGTTACGGTGGACGCGGAAGAGCTGATCGAGTTCTGCCGCGAAGGCCTCGCGGCGTTCAAGCGTCCCCGAGGGGTGGTCGAGCTGGCCGAGCTGCCGAAGACGGCGACCGGGAAGATCCGCCGCAACGTGATCCGCGAGCAGGTCCGCGACGTGCTGCGGGTGGTGCCGAGCCCGTGATCGACGGGCACTTCGTGGTCGACGCGCACGTGCACACCCCACGCCTGCCGACGCTCAAGCCCGCGTGGCTGCAGTGGGCGCACGACTTCGCCGGGACGTACCCGTGGCGTTCGGTGTACTCCGACGAAGGCGCCGTGATCCCCGCGGCGATGGACGACCTGATGGAGTCCGAGGGCGTCGACCGGGTCCTGCTGTTCTGCGAGTACAGCCCGCGGGCCACCGGGATCCAGCCCATCGAGGACAACCTGCCGCTGGTGGAGTACAACCCTGCGCGGTTCCGGCTGGTGGCGAACGTCAACCCGTACCTGCACCACCCGGCGGCGGCCGAGGTTTCCCGCCAACTGGATCTGGGCGCGGTGGCGTTGAAGATCCACCCGGTGCACGGCGCGTTCTCCCCGGCGGACAAGGAGCTGTACCCGGTTTACCAGCTGTGCCTCGAGCGCGGGGTGCCGGTGATCCTCCATTCGGGAACGTCGAGTTTTCCCGGCTCCCGCACCAGTTTCGGGAATCCCGAGCTGCTGTCCGACGTGGTCGAGGACTTCCCGGCGCTGCAGTTCGTGTTCGCCCACGGCGGCCGCGGCTGGTGGTACGACGTGGCGGCGTTCCTCGCGCTGGCCCGCGACAACGTCTGGCTCGACCTGGCGGGCCTGCCGCCGAAGAAGCTGCCGGAGTACTACCAGCGCTTCGACCTGGCCCGGCTGGCCGGCAAGTTCGTGTTCGGCACGGACTGGCCGGGGGTGCCGTCGGTGGCGAAGAACGTCCGGTCGCTGGCGGGGCTCGGGTGGCCCTCGGAGGTGTTGACCGGCGTGTTGTCGGGCAACGCGATCAAGCTGATGCCCTCATTCGCTTGATTGAGGCATTTCGCTGTTCGTTTTCCGACGAGACTCGGGCACTGATCCACTCGGCACACGAACACTGCGCCCAGACGAGATCGGCGCTCGCGTCCCAGTCGACTGTGATCGTGGGGGGCTTCTTGGGTTCCGAAAATGAGGCGATGTCAGGCAGTCTCACTCAGCAACGCCAGCGTCCTCAAAAGTGGCGCGGGCGTGTCAAAAACACGTGTCCTGTCAACAACCGCGTGAAAGCATCTTTGGTGCTGAGGTCGTTGCTCAGGCTCAGTCGGACGAGCGTGTTCCCCCAGGTCGAGAGGATTGGCTTCCCTCGCTTGACCACGGGGAGTGCCGGTGCGGCCACTTCGGCCCCGACCTGGGCCGCACCGGCGTCCCCATGGCCCCCAGACGTCAGCCCAGTACCTGGTGCATGCAGAGCACGTTGCCTTCGGTGTCGGTGAACCACGCCGCCCGCTCCGCGCCCAGGTCGGCGATGTGGCCGACCGTCTTCAGGCCCTCGACGTCGAAGTCCTGGAACCGGACACCGCGGCTTTCCAGGGCTGCCACCTCGGCGGGCAGGTCGGTGACCTCGAAGCTCAGCGCCGTGCTTTCGCTCTGCGCGCCGTCCGGCATCGGCCGCAGTCCGATCACGCCCGCGCCCGCCGCGAAGTAGCGGGTGCCGTCCTCGCTCGCGCCCGTCGGCTTCAGGCCGAGGGCGTCGGCGTAGAAGCGGCCGGCGCGGTCGCTGTCGGTCACCGGGAGCATCGTCGTGATGGTCGAATCGGTCAGCATCGGCTCATCGTGCGCCCGCCGGAGGGGCCCTGACCAGCACGTCTTTTTCAACGTGCGGAAAGGGGCCTCCCGCGCGGAGGGGACGCGCGGGAAGCCCCTGGCTCACTCGACGGGCAGCAGCCCGCGTTCGGCGAAGACGCCCTTGACGGTGAGCATCGCGTTGAACACGCGCGGGTTGCCCGCGAAGGCGAGCAGGTGGATCACGGTCTCGACGATCTCCGACGGCTTGAGGCCGACGTCGAGCGCCGCGTGGGTGTGGAACCGCAGCTGCCGCTCGGTGTCACCCAGCGTGACCAGGGCGGCGATGGTGACCAGCTGCCGCTGCGGCAGGTCGAGCCCGGGACGGGTGTAGAGGTCGCCGAAAGCGAACTCGCCGACGAGGGTCGCCAGGTCGGGCGCGACGTCGGCGAGCGGGCCGGTGATGTTGGCGATGTCGCCGCCCATCTCGGCGAGCCGCGCCGCGCCGCGCTCGAACCGCGCCGACCGCTCCATCAGGCCGGGACCTTCGCGCTGTGCGTCTCGATGAAGGTGATCATCCGGCTCCAGGCGTCGTCGCACGCCTCCTGCCACTCGTCGTAGGTCGCGTCGAAGAAGGAGTGCGGGGCGCCCTCGTAGACGTGCATGTCGTACGTCTTGCCGGCCGCGTCCAGGTTCTTGGCGAAGGTCTCGAACTCCTCCGGCGTCGTCGCGACGTCGGCGCCGGCGAGCAGCAGCAGGAGCGGCGCGGAGATGTCGTCGACGACGTCGTTGACCAGCTTCGGCAGGCCGTAGAACCCGATCACGCCGGTGACGCCGAGGTCACTCGCGGACAGCCGCCAGGACTGGCCGCCGCCGAAGCAGAAGCCGACCGTGAAGACCGGTCCGGTGTTGAACCGCGTGAGGTGCTCGGCGGCGGCCTTGACGTCGGCGGCGACCTCGTCCGGCTGCACCGAGGGCAGGTACTGCTTCCACTCGAACTCGTCGTCACGCACCCCGACACCCGCGGTGCGGCCGTAATAGTCGATGGCCGCGGTGGTGAACCCCGCCTGGGCGAAGCGGTTCGCCAGCGCCTGGTAGTAGGGGTGGGTGCCACGGATGTCCGGCAGGATGACGATGTTGACGCCGTTGGGCTCGGCCGGGATCGCGTGGAACGCGGAGAACACCGTGCCGTCCGCGGAGGTGAGCTCGAGCGCACCGTCCTGGGCGACCTCGCCGGGGTTCGCCAGAGCGGGCGGGCGGCTGTCCGTGCTGTGACACATCTTGTGTCCACCTTTCGGGTTCCGGTTGGCTGCTGAAGCAGTCTGGGGGCGCGCGAAACCCCCGGCCAGATCCCGGTCCGACCCCCGGACGGGCGGTACTGGTACTGGCAGGACCACGCTGACCGGCGGGTTCGTGCGGCACACTGGCCGTATGAGCGAGCAGAACGAGCTGGGCCGGTTCCTCAAGTCGCGACGGGCCCGGATCGATCCCGGCCAGTCCGGCATCGAGGCCAACGCCCGCCGTCGCGTCGCCGGGTTGCGCCGGGAGGAGGTCGCCTCGCTCGCCGGGATCAGCGTCGAGTACTACGTCCGGCTCGAGCAGGGGCGGGCGTCCCGGCCGTCGGAGGCGGTGCTCGACGCGATCGGCCGCGCGCTGCAGCTGGACGCCGACGAGCGCCGCTACCTCGACGGACTGGCCCGCCCCCGGCCGTCGATGCGCTCGCCGCGGCCCGAGCGGGTCCGCACCGAGCTGACGCAGCTGCTCGGCATGATGGACCGCGTGCCGGCGATGGTCATCAACCACCGGATGGACGTGCTGGCCTGGAACCGCCTGGCCGCCCAGCTGTTCTTCGACTTCGAGTCCGTGACACCGCGCGAGCGGAACCTGGCGCGTTTCGGTTTCCTCGACGCGGACAGCAAAGAGCGGTTCATCGACTGGCAGGACGTCGCGCGCGCGACGGTCGGGACCCTGCGCCTGGCGACCAGTCACCACGACGACGACGAAGTGCTCGCGACGCTGCTCGGCGAGCTGATGATGAAGAGCGAGCAGTTCCGGACGTTGTGGGCCGGGCGGGACGTCAAGCAGCGGACGCACGGCAGCAAGCGGTTCCGGCACCCCGTGGTCGGCGAGCTGACCCTGCGGTTCGAGAACTTCGACCTGCCGGGCGAGACCGGGCAGCGGCTGGTGGCGTTCAGCCCGGAGCCGGCCAGCCCGGCGGCGTCGGCGCTGGAGCTGCTGGCGATGTGGACCGGGCCGTCCCCGGAACGCGCGGAGCCGGTGAAGTCCGAAGAAGCCTGAGCCGCAACGGAAAGGGCCCCCGTCGCGTGCCGGGGGCCCTTCTCGTGCGGTCAGTCGCGCCAGGCGAGCTCGGCGCGGTGGCTGTCCTCGAACATGTGGTACCGGACGATCAGTCCGTTGTGGACGCGGACGTGCAGGGCGAACGAGCTCCGGAACACCTTGTCCGTGCGGTGGATCCGGTGCGCGAACGCGCCCAGCACCACGCCGTCCTCACCGTCGACGAGGATCTTCGCGACGTCGAACTGCTCCGTGGTGACGTCTTCGAGCGAGATCCGCAGGAACTCGTCGACCGCGGCCAAGGTGGACCGGCTGCCCGCCCAGGGCACGACGTCCTCGGCACCGGCCACGGCGAAGTCGACGTCCGGGGCGAACAGCTCCAGCAGGCCGGGCCGGTCGCCGCCGCCGAACCGGGTGAAGAACTCGCCGATCGTCGCGGCGGTGTCGCGGACGGTGGTGGGGGTGGACACAGGGGATCTCCTTAGCGGGTCGGGACGATGCTCGTGAGGTGGGTGCGGACGGCCGCCGGGTCGACGGCGGCCACGTAGTGGTCGGGTCGCACGAGGGCGAGCGTGAACCCCTTGGGGTGCCACAGCTTCTCGCCCGCGGACGACGCGGGTGTGAAGTCCTCGGTCAGCGTGCCGTCGGCGTGCACCACGCGCAGCGTGAGCAGCTCGCGGTGCTCGGCCAGCAGGGCGCGGGACGTCGCCTGCGTGATCGGGTCCGTCCCGTGCGCCAGCAGGGTGTAGCGGTCGGTCGGGACGAGCGCGCGCAGTGGTGCCGTGGTGTTCTCGAAGCGCACCGGGTCGTTCGGCAGCAGGTGTCCACTGAGGACCTTCGACTTCCGGGTGCGCTTCTCGACCGGGCCGGCCACCGCGGTCCCGGCCGGGTAGTGGTTGGTCAGCCCGGCCAGCCACGGCGAGTAGTACCGGTCGAACAGCCCGAACCGGCCGGCGAGCCCGGCCGCGACGTCACGGCTCGTGGTCTGCCAGCGCTTCTTGAACATCCACGCCTTGGTCTGCGCCTGCGCCTGCTTGACGACCGCGGAGGCGACGGACGCCCGCTCCTTGCCGTAGCTGTCGAACAGCCGCGGGGAGGCGAGCCCGCGGTGCACCATGGCGAGCTTCCAGGCCAGGTTGTGCGCGTCGGTGACGCCGGTGTTGAGGCCCTGCCCGCCGGCCGGGCTGTGCACGTGCGCCGAGTCCCCGGCCAGGAACACCCGGCCCACCTGGAACTTCTCCGCGTGCCGGGCGTGGATGCTGAACGTCGTCAGCCAGTCGATGTCGTACAGCCGCAGGCCGCCGGGGCCCCGGTTGTCGAGGTACTCCTGCAGCACGGCCGGGGTCAGGTCCTCCGGGCGCATGCCGGGCGGGCCGGCGGTGAACACCCGGAAGCGTCCGTTGTAGAGCGGGATGAGCACCATGACCCCACGCGAGGAGCAGTAGTAGTGCACCGCGTCGCGCTGCAGGTCACCCTCGATCGAGCTGTCCGCCAGGATGAACAGGTTTTCGTAGGTGCTGCCCTGGAAGTCGACGCCGACGAGCTTGCGGACGGTGCTGGTCGCGCCGTCCGTGCCCAGCACGTAGGAGAAGCGGGCCGGCTCCTCGCGGCCGTCCGGCCCGGTGAGGGTGACCTCGACGCCGTCGGCGTCCTGGCGCAGGCCGGTGAGCGCGGTCTCCCACTCGGTGCTGCCGCCCGCGTCGGCGAGTGCCTTGCGCAGCAAAGCTTCGACGTCCGGCTGGGTGATCACCGACGGCTTGGTCTCGGCGCCGAAGGCGATCCGGCAGATCTGCTTGCTCTCGGAGTAGTAGCGGAACGAGTCGACGGGCAGCCCGTAGGTCTCGATGTGCTCACCGCCGCCGAGCAGGCGGAACACCTCCAGGGTGCGCGGCCACACCATCAGGGCCTTGGTGAGCGGGCTGGGTTCGCTCGCCTTGTCGATGAGCCGCACCGGCACGTCGCGCCGGGCGAGCTCGGCCGCGGCGGTGAGCCCGACCGGGCCCCCGCCGACGATCAGGACCGGCAGTTTCTCTGCCATGGTTCACTCCTCGTGAGTCAGGAAGTGGCGGGTGCCAGTTCATCCACAGTGGACGTACGCTCGCGCAGCATCCAGGCGATGGCCGGCGCGCCGAGCGCGCAGACCGCGGCCAGCAGCCACAGCACGGTGTGGAACGCGGACGTGTAGGAGCCGGACACGAACTCGGTGAACGCCGCCTGCTGCCCGGCGGGCACCGTCGTGGCGAGATCGGCGATCCCGCCCTGGGCGGCCTTGTCGGCCACGGCGGCCGCGTCACCCGCGGCCGGGTACGCGCCGATGCCGCCGGCCAGGCCGCTCTGGGTCAGGCTCACCAGCAGCGAGCCCATCCCGGCGATGGCGACGGCTTCACCGGTCAGCCGCATGGTGTTGAACATCCCCGCGGCCATCCCGGCCCGTGACGCGTCCACGGTGCTGATGGCCGCGCCGTCCAGCAGGCCGAACGAGATCCCGACGCCGGTGCCGATCACCAGCAGCGGGCCGAGCAGCGTGCCGGCACCCGACGTCCGGTCGATCGTGGTGAGCCACGCGGCCCCGGCGGCGACGAGCAGCAGGCTGACGCCGAGCAGCACGCGCGGTGGCACGGTCTTGCTCACGGTGCCGGCCACCACCGGGAACACCAGGACGGGCACGGTGAGCAGCAGCATGGTGAGCCCGGCCTGTTGCGCGCTCATCCCGTTGACCCCGATGAAGAACGACGGCAGGAACACCAGCAGGCAGACGAACCCGAACGCGAGCAGCACGGGCATCAGGCAGACGGCCACGAACTTCGGCTGCCGGAACAGGCCGAGGTCGAACATCGGCCGTGCCTGGCGGTGTTCGACGACCACGAACGCGACCAGCAGCACGGCGAACGCGGCGTAGAGCACCAGCACCGCGGGCGCGGCCCAGCCCAGCTGCGGTCCTTCGACCAGGGCAAGGGTCAGCGCGAACAGGCTGCCGCTGAACGTCGTGGTGCCGAGCCAGTCGACCCCCGAGGCGTCCGGGTTCCGCGACTCGGCGAGCTTCGGCAGCGTGAGGAGCACGGCCGCGGCGATCAGGGCGTGCGCGAAGAACACCGCGCGCCAGCCCCAGAGGTCGACCAGGATGCCGGACGTCGACGGGCCGAGCGCCAGGCCGAGGCCGAACGACGAGCCGAGCCAGCCGAACGCCTTCATCCGGGCGGGACCCTCGAAGGTCTGCGCCAGCATCGCGGACGCGGCGGTGAGCACCATCGCGGCCGCGACCCCCGCGGCGCCGCGCAGGACGTCCACCACGACGATGTCCGACACCGAGCCGGCGGCCGCGGTGCAGGCGAGGAAGCCGACCAGGCCGATGGTGAACATCCGCTTGCGGCCCAGCAGATCGGCGAGCGCGCCGGAGGCGAGCATGACGCTCGCGAAGGTGAGGTTGTAGGCGTTGACGATCCACTGGAGACTGACCAGGGAGACGCCGAGGTCGGTGCTGATCGCGGGCAGCGCGATCGACGTCCCGGTCAGGGACGCCGGTAGCAGTCCACAAGCGACACACACGGCGACGAGCGTGATCGCCGGGCTCGCGCGCCGTGCGGACAACGGGGTTGACACGTCGGAACTCCTTCGCGGGTTGGGCTATTCGGAGACGTGCAGGACGATCTTTCCGGTGGTGCGCCCGGTTTCCCCGAGCTCGTGGGCCTTGGCGACGTCCGCCAGCGGCAGCACGTGGTCGAGGTGGACGCGCAGTTCGCCGCGCTCCACCAGGCGGCTCAGCTCGGCGAGACCGGCGGAGTCCGGCTCCACCAGGAACCCGGTGATGCGGACCCCGCGCGCGGCGGCGGCCGCGGCGAGCTCGGCGGTGACCTGGCCGATGGTGAGGATCAGCAGGCCGCCCGGCCGGAGCGTGCCGAGCAGGCCGAGCGTGTGCTCCCCGCCGAGCAGGTCGAGCACGACGTCCTGGTCGTGCACGGCTTCGCGGACGTCGACGGCGGTGTAGTCGACGGCCTCGTCGACCCCCACCGAAGCGAGGAACTCGTGCTTGGCGGCCCGGGCGGTGCCGGTGACGACGGCGCCGCGCGCGTGGGCGATCTGCGCCGCCAGGTGCCCGACCCCGCCCGCGGCCGCGGTGATCAGCACCCGGTCACCCACGCCGATCCCGGCGACGTCGACCAGGGTCTGCCAGGCGGTCAGGCCGGCCATCGGCAGGCCCGCCGCCTCGGGGAAGCTCAGCGACGCGGGCTTGCGCGCGAACTGCCGGGCGGGCGCGGTGACGTACTCGCCGTAACCGCCGGCCTGCCGCGGGAACCACAGCAGCCCGAACACCTCGTCACCGGGCTGGAACCGGGTGACGCGCGGTCCGGCCTCGACGACGCCGGCGACGTCCCAGCCCTGCACGAACGGGGGCGCGCCGAGCGCACCGCTCGGGAACACCCCGCCGCGGATCTTCCAGTCCACCGGGTTGACCCCGGCGGCGCGCACGCGCACCAGCACCTCGGTCGGGACCGGCGCCGGTCTGTCCACTTCGGACAGCACGAGCACGTCCGGGTCGCCGGCGGCGGTGGTCTGCACGGCCTTCATGGGGTTCCTGCTTTCACGGGTTGCGGGAGGGGGAGCGGTGGCCGGTCGGCCGGCTCGAAGGCGGGGATCCGCCGCCAGCCGAGCCGCGCGGCCCGCTCGGCCAGGTCCGGGTCGTCGCCGACGACGACCGGGCAGCCGGTGAGCTCCAGCACCGCCCGGTCGGAGGCGTCGTCGCCGTAGGAGAAGCAGTCGGCCAGGTCGATCCCGTGCTCGGCGGCGACCGCCGCGGCGGCCACCGCCTTGCGCGGGCCGACCATCGGGTCGGCGACCCGGCCGGTGTAGCGGCCTTCGCCGATCTCCGGCTCGGTGCACACGACGACGTCCGCGCCGGTGAGCCGGGCGATCGGGTCGAGGCACGGCGCGAACGAGCCGGACAGCAGCACGACCAGGTCGCCACCGGCCGCGTGGGCGCGCAGCATGGTGAGCACCCGCGGGTCGAACAGCCCGCCGAGCGCGCGTTCCAGGTCGAACCAGCGCCGGCCGCCGGTGGCCAGGTCGGCCACCGAGCGTCCGGCGAAGACCCCGTAGAACGCCCGGTTGGCCTCGACCCGGGACGCGCCCGCCGCCTTCCGCCGGTCCAGTGCCGTCATGGCGTCCACATAGGACTCCGGCTGACCGCGCACCGCGCAGTCGTAGGCGAGGAACCGGAACAGGCTGGTGACGGTCAGGAGCGTCCCGTCGACGTCGAAGAAGGCCGCTCGCCGGGTCATCGGACCGCGGCGGTCTTCTCGTCCAGATACGCGAGGGCTTCGCGCACGGTCAGGTCGTGGTGCAGGTCGCCCTCGGGGACGACGGCGCCGTACTCGCGCTGCACCCAGAGCGCGACCTCCATCAGGTGCAGGGAGTCGAGACCGATCTCCTCCAGCGTGCGGTCCGGAGCCAGCTCGGTGACGGGCAGCTCGGCCTTGTCGGCGAGCAGCTGGACGAGGCGGGCGTTGACGGTGGTTTCCATTTCGTTCCCCAGTTGTCTAGTTGCGTGGGAGGTCGGGCCACTCGAGCGTCACCGCGCCCCAGCTGGCTCCACCGCCGAACGCGGTGAGCAGGACGCGGTCGCCCGCGGTGATCAGGCCGGCGCTCGCGGCGTCGTCGAGCGCGAGCGGGATGGACGCGGCGGCGGTGTTGCCGTACTTCGCGAGGTTGACGAAGGCCCGCTCTTCGGGCAGGCCGAGCTCGTCGGCGACCGCGCGCAGGATGCGGACGTTCGCCTGGTGCCCCACGAGCCAGTCGACGTCGCCGGGGCCCCAGCCGGTGCGGGCCAGCGCCGACCGCGACGACGACGCCATCCGCCGGACGGCGTTGGTGAACACCGTCTTGCCCTGCATCTTCATGAAGTGGTCGCCCGCGTCGGCGGACGTCTTCCGCCGCGAACCACCGGCCGGGACGATGATCAGGTCGGCCAGCGCGCCGTCGCTGCCGAGGTCGAAGCCGAGCAGCGCGCCGCGCTGCGACTCGTCCCCGGCTTCGAGCACCACCGCGCCGGCCCCGTCGCCGAAGATCGGCGCGGTGGTGCGGTCGTCCGGGTCGATGATCGTGGTGAACGCCTCGGCACCGATCACCAGGACGCGGTCCGCGGTGCCGAGCGCGATCAGCCCGGCCGCCGTGGCCAGCGCGTACAGGAACCCCGAGCAGACCGCGGCGACGTCGTAGGCCGGCACGGTGCCCAGCCCGAGCCGGTCGGCCACGGTCGGCCCGGTGGCCGGGCAGGGGTGGTCCGGGGTCGTGGTGGCCAGCACCAGCGCGTCGACGCTGTCGACCCCGGCGGACTTCAGCGCCCGCCGCCCGGCTTCGGTGGCCAGGTCGCTGGTCGCGGTGCCGGGCTCGACCACCCGGCGCTCGCGGATGCCGGTGCGCGAGGTGATCCACTGGTCGGACGTGTCCATCCGGGCGGCCAGCATCTCGTTGGTGACGACCCGGTCCGGGACGGTGGAGCCGAGACCGGTGAGCACCGCGGCCCGGTTCATCGCGCCCTTCACGAGACGGCCGACACGGCCCAGGCCCGGTCGGACTCGATCGTCATGTCGACCGCCTGGTACTCCTGGCGGGCGCGCTCGATGGCCTCCTCGACCGTCATGACCGGCGCGAAGCCGAACAGGTCGACGATCTTGTTGAGCCGCTCGGGCAGCGTGCCGCCGACGACGTGGCGCGGGATGCCCAGCTCGTCGATCGCGGCCGCGATGCCCTCGTCGGCCAGCCGGCGGAACCGCTCGTTGACCGGCCGGTGGCCGTCCTTGGCCAGCTCCAGCTCGTTGGGCAGGTGCACGAACGCGTCGTAGGTCTCGCGGACGTGGTCCTTGATCGCCGAGCCGAGCTGCGTCATGACCGCGTCGAAGAACTCCATGTCGGGCGTGCGCTCGACCGTCTCGACGTCGGACAGGTGCACCGAGTCGTTCGGGTTGATGCCGACGATCACCCGCACCGCCCCGTACAGCCACTCCTGCAGCGACGAGCCGTCGGAGACGAACCCCTTGGTCAGGTGGCTCTCGTGCACGCAGCGCTCGACGTGCCGGCGCACGATGAGCTGGATCAGCTCGGCGCCGGAGCACTCCTCCAGCGTCTTGCCGGGTACCGCGATCGGGAGCAGCTCGCGCATCGTGCGGGCCCGGGTGCGCGGGATGTCGACGTAGTGCGCCAGCGCGTAGGAGGTGAGGGTCTTGCCGGACGAGTAGGTGCCGGAAATGGCGAGTTTCATGGGATCTCCTGGTTTCAGCTGCCGTGGGGCAGCGCGTGGGTGACGCCGCAGGTGAACGCGACGCCGGCGAACTCGGTGAGGATGTCGGCGGTGCGCCAGACCCCTTCGTTCATCTCGACGAGCCGGGTGTTCGCCAGCCGGGTGTGCAGCGGCAGGCCCGGCCGGAACGTCCGATGTGGACTGGTGCTCGTCAGCGTGGTGGTGCGCATCCAGAGGGTGTTGCTGTCACGGCGGTGCATGCCGTCCAGCTCGTAGAGCAGGATCTGGGCCAGCTGCAGGCCGGTGGCGAAGGCGTCGACCATGGTGGGCGCCGGGGTGTACGCGGCTTCGGCGCCCTGCGTGGTGTTCGCGTCGGTCAGGTCGACGTTCGCGGTCGCGACGAGGTCGCCGAGGTTCAGTTCGAGGTCGTCGATCCGGTGCGCGCCGCGGGTGAAACCCGAGCCGTAGTACCGGTTCTTGGCCGGGCCGAGCAGCGTGTCGAGGCTCGGCAGCAGGTCGTGACCCGGGTGGGCCGTGCCGCCGGGGTGCTCGATCTCGCAGCGCACCCGCATCGCGCCGACCTGGCAGTCCACAACGGACACCGCGGGCAGCGCCGTGCCGGCCCCGGTGCCGGTCAGCCGTCCCGCCAGCGGCAGCTCGGTGAGGTCCTCCTCCGGCGCGCGGCCGGCGCGGATCCGGACCCGGCGGACCCACAGCGTCCGGTGGGCCGCGGGGTCGAGGCGGAACGTCCGCACCACGCACGCCTCGGCGAGCTGGACGCCCAGCAGGATCGCGTCGATCGTGCTCAGGTGCGGGCGCAGGTCCGTGCCGGCGAGCTTCTTGGACCAGTCGGCGGGGTAGGTCAGCCCGACGGTCGTGGTGACGTCGGCGTCGTGCTCGCTCCGCACGTCGGCGACGAGCGGGCCGAAGCGGTAACCGACCCGGCGGTAACCGGCGGAGAAGAAACGCTTGCCGCCCGGGCCCAAATAGTCGTCGACGGCGTGGCGCAGTGAGGTTTCGGGCATGTTTCATCCGATCGAAAGGAGTGTTGCGAAAGAGGAAGAGGCAGCGTGGCCGGATGGGTGAACCGACATCGACGGCGGCTGGATACCAAAAACCTAACCAGCCCGGCGGTGTCCGTGCCAGCGTCGATTTGTACGCATACCGGTATGCGGGTACTGCCACCACCACTGTGATCTGGCCTACAGGAACCGGCGGTCCGTACCGGGAACCGGCTTAGCCTGAAAAACGGCGGAGCGCTCGCCGAATCATTTTCGTGGTCATTTACGGAGGACAGTCATGGACGCCGATTTTTCCGGACGCGCGATTCTCGTCGGCGACCAGGCCGAGCAGTTGATCGCGAAACTCGGCATCGTGATCGGCGAATGCCGCCCCGGCCTGGTCGTCGGCACCATGCCGGTGTCCGGGAACCGCCAGCCGGTCGGGATCATGCACGGTGGCGCGAACGCCGCGTTCGCCGAGACGCTCGGCTCGTTCGCGGCCTGGCAGCACGCCGGCCCGGACGGCCAGGCGGTCGGGCTGGACCTGTCGTGCACGCACCACCGGTGGGTCGCGTCGGGCACGGTGAAAGGTGTGGCGAAGCCGCTGCACGAAGGAAGATCGAGTGCCACCTACGAGATCGTCATCACCGACGACGCCGGCCGCCGCACCTGCACGGCCCGCCTGACCTGCGCCATCAGCCGCCGGGTGCGGCCCGCGTCGCGCTGAGGGTGGTAGTCCCGGTACCGGTACCGGCGGTCCGGGGGAAGAGCGTGGTCTGGCACGCGCCGGGCGGTGGCTGGGACGCTCGGGGGCGAACCCGCCGACGTCCGGAGGTCGCCAGCAGTGGCCACGTCAAGCTCGCCCGCCCGCGCCACGCTGCTTCCCGGCGCGGGGATGCCGAAGCTGATGGTCACGCTGTTCTCGGTGGCCGCCGGGCTCGCGGTGGCCAACATCTACTACGTCCAGCCGCTGCTCACCGCCATCGCGGCGGAGTTCCGCACCGGCAGCGGCGAGACCTCGCTGATCGTCACCGTCACGACCTTCGGCTACGCCGCCGGGCTCGTGTTCGTGGTGCCGCTGGCGGACATCGTGGACCGCCGGAAGCTGATCGTCACGCTGCTGTCGATCGTCGCGGTGATCCAGGCGGTGTCGGCCGCGGCGCCGTCGATCGCCGTGCTGACCGTGGTGTCCGGCCTGGTCGCGGCGAGTGCCGTGGTCGCGCCGATCATGGTCGCGTTCGCCGCGACGCTCGCCGCGCCCGCCGAACGCGGCGGGGTCACCGGGCGGGTGATGAGCGGGGTGCTGGTCGGCGTCCTGCTGGCCCGCACCGGCGGTGGCCTGGTCGCGCAGTGGGCCGGCAGCTGGCGCGCGGTGTACGTCGTCGCCGCCGTGCTGATGGTCGTGCTCGCGCTGCTGCTGCACCGGAAGCTGCCGACGGTCCCGGTCGGCGCCCGGCTCGGCTACGGCGGGCTGCTGCGCTCGGTCGTGGCCATCGTGCGCGAAGAACCGTTGCTGCGCCTGCGGTGCCTCTACGGCTTCCTGAGCTTCGCCGGGTTCAGCGCCTTCTGGGCGACGACGGCGTTCCTGCTGGGCGGCCCGCCCTACCACTACGGCGAGGCCGTGATCGGGTTGTTCGGCCTGCTCGGGGCGGTCGGCGCGTACGCCGCGCGCGTCGCGGGCAAGTTCGTCGACCGCGGCTGGGAGCGGTGGTCGACCGGGGCGCTGCTGCTGGCCGTGCTGCTCGCCTGGGGGCTGATGGCGATCGACGGCGGGGGTGCCCTGATCCCGCTGATGGCCGGGGTCGTCGGGCTGGACCTGGGCGTGCAGGGGGTGCAGGTGGCGAACCTGAGCATCATCTACGCCCTGCGCCCGGAAGCACGCAGCCGGATCACGATGGCCTACACCGGCACCTATTTCCTCGGTGGCGCGGTGGGTTCCGCGGTTTCCGGTGCGGCCTACGCCGCGGGCGGCTGGCTCGCGGTGTGCGCGGCGGGCGCCGTATTCGCGGTGCTCGCGCTCGTGATCTGGGCCATGCACACTTTGTGTCGCGCGCGTTAACTCTTTTTTCGTCACACGGCGGCGGGCCCCCCTTTCGTGCCCCCGATATTCGACAAGAAGATCATCCACCGGTTGTCGGCTGAGGACTATTCTGAATTATCCGATCGCCTGAATGGGGTCGGTCAATTCACGCGCTACTTCCGGTGTGCGCACGGCTACGGGTTGCGCTTTTCCTTGACTTGTGTATTGACCGACTTACTATGGAAGACATGGGTAAAACTGGGGGCTATAGCAGAAATCGAGTGGAACTGGGGCATTTTCTTCGAACCAAAAGATCGAGTCTCGCGCCGGCGGATATCGGCTTGTCCGTTTCGTCTGGTAAGCGGCGGACGCCCGGCCTGCGCCGGGAAGAGGTCGCCGTGGTGGCCGGGATCGGGACGTCCTGGTACGCCTGGCTCGAGCAGGGTCGCGACATCAACGTCTCGGAAAACGTCGCCCGCGCGATCGGCCGGGCGCTGCGCCTGGACAACTCCGAGTTCCGGTACCTGTACCAGCTGCTGGGGATCAGCTTGGGGCAGGACGCCGGTCTCGGCGTGGAACCGCTGGGCCTGGACGCCGGTCGGGTGGTCGACGAATGGCTGCCGAATCCGGCGCTGGTGGTCGACGAACTGTGGAACCTGGTCGACTTCAACGCCTCGGCGCGGATCGTGTTCGGGATCGGGCCGGGTGATCGCAACCTGCTCGAAAGCTTCTTCACCAATGAGCAGGTGAGGTCGCGCTACTCGAACCCCGAGCGCGTCGAACGCGAAGCGGTCGCGCATTTCCGGGCGGCCGCGGCGGGCCGGTACAACGATCCCGGCTTCGGCAGGCTGATCGCGTCGCTCTGCTCGCGGAGTGAGCGGTTCGCGGTGCTGTGGCGCAGTCACGAAGTGCTGGGCTCGTGGAAGAAGCGGAAGGAGATCGACCACCCGGACGTGGGCCGGCTGAGCTTCGACGTGCACGCCTGGCGCGTCGACGGCGTGGACGACATCCGGTTGTTCCTGCACCTGCCCTGCCCGGCGTCCGACACCCGGATGAAGCTGGAAACCCTGCTGCGCAAGCACGAACCGCTCGTGCGAGAGGCGCAGCCGGCGGCCAGCTGAGTGGCTGAGGGGCCTCCGGCCGGGAGGCCCCTCAGCCGCCGTTGAACGCCCGCAGGGTCCGCATCGCCTCGGCGAGCCCGGCCGCGTCGTCGCCCAGCGGGGTCAGGACGATCCGGCGGAGGATGTCCGCGGCGGCCGCGCGGGCCTTGTTCGCCACCTCCAGGCCGTGGTCGGTCAGCGACGCGAACGTCACGCGGCGGTCGTCCGGGCTCGGGACGCGGCAGATCAGGTCGGCCGCCACCAGCCGGTCCGCGACCTTCGTGAAGCCGCCGCTGGAGAGCGCCGCCTCGGTCGCCAGCCGGGTCATCGGCATCCGGTGCTCGGGCGAGCGGACCAGCCGCATCAGGATGTCGAACGACGCGGGCGCGAGGCCGAAGCGCTCGGCGATCTCGCCCATCAGCTTGTCCTGGGTGGCCAGGTAGCCCTCGATGACCAGGCCCCACCAGGTGACGATCTCGTCGTCGTCGGTGTTCGGATCAGGTGTCACGACCGGGAGCCTACCGGAGACTCTGCCCGGAATATATCTTGCGCGCGAGAGGTTGTGGGGTTACCTTGGCCTGAGGAGGCAATCCCATGTCGATCAAGACGTCCGGCCTGCACCACGTCACCGCGATCGGCGGCGACCCGCAGCGCAACGCCGACTTCTACCTCCGGACCCTCGGACTGCGGCTGGTGAAGACCACCGTGAACTTCGACGATCCGGGCACCTACCACCTCTACTACGGCGACAGCTCCGGCAAGCCGGGCTCGCTGATGACGTTCTTCCCGTGGCCCGACGCGCCGAGCGGCCGCCACGGCACCGGCCAGGCGACAACCACGTCGTTCTCCGTGCCGGAGTCGTCGATCGGCTGGTGGAAGCAGCACCTGGACACCCAGAAGATCGAGACCGGCCAGGTCCGCAACGCCGACGACGAGGACACCCTGACCTTCCGCGACCCGGACGGCCTGCAGCTCGCGCTCGTCGCGCACCCGCAGGGCGACCCGCGTGACCCGTGGGACACCGAGCTGGTGCCCGCCGAGCACGCCGTCCGCGGCCTGCACTCGGTGACGCTGTCGGTGAACCAGGAGGACGCGACCGCGGGCATGCTGACCGACGGCCTCGGCCTCAGCTTCGCCACCCAGGAGAGCAACCGCCTGCGCTTCGCCGCCGGTGACGGCGGGCCGGGCGCGCTGGTCGACGTCCTGGTGACGCCGGACGCGCCGCGCGGCCTGGTCGCCGCCGGAACCGTGCACCACGTGGCCTGGCGCGCGCCGGACGAAGAGACGCAGAAGACCTGGCGCGCGGAGCTCGTGGACAAGGGCGTCAACGTGACGTCCATTTTGGACCGTCAGTACTTCCGCTCGATCTACTTCCGCGAGCCGGGCGGCACGCTGCTGGAGGTCGCGACCGACGAGCCCGGGTTCGCCATCGACGAGCCGCTGCTGGAGCTGGGCCGCGCGCTCAAGCTGCCGCCGTGGCTGGAGCCGCGCCGCGAGGAGATCCAGCACATGCTCCCCAAGCTGAACCTCCCCGCCGAGAACAACCCGGAGCTGTCATGACACTGGCGCACAGGTACGTCGAAGGCGCGCCGGACGCACCGGTGCTGCTCCTGCTGCACGGCACCGGCGGCGGCCCGGACGACCTGCTCGGCCTGGCGCGCGAGCTGGCCCCGGACGCCGCGACCCTGGCCCCGGCCGGGCCGGTGTCGGAGCACGGCGCCGCACGCTGGTTCCGGCGGCTCGAGGAAGGCGTCTTCGACCACGAGGACGTCGTCAAGCGGGCGCACGAGCTGGCGGACTTCGTCGTCGAGGCGCGGGAGAAGTACGGCTTCGGCGACCGCCGGCTGGTCGCCGTGGGCTTCTCGAACGGCGCCAACATCGCGGCCGCCGTCGCGCTGCTGCGGCCCGAGGTCGTGCGCGAAGCCGCCCTGTTCGCGGCGATGTCGCCGGTGCCGGACCCGCCGTCCCACGACCTGAGCGCGTCGCGGATCTTCCTGGCCAACGGCGAACACGACCCGATGGCGCCGCTGGCGTCGACCGAGGAGCTGATCCGGCTGATGCGCGAGCGCGGTGCCGACGTCGTCACGCAGCGCCACCCCGGCGGCCATCAGGTCACTGTGGACGGTGTCCACGCGGCCGCGAAGTGGCTTGCGGGGTAGCGATTGTACGGAGCGTATACGGCGTCACCCTAGGATCGGGTGATGACTAACGAGGCACTACAGCGTGCTACCACACTGCTGGACGGGGTCATCCTCGCCGACGGGCACAACGACCTGCCGTGGGAGCTGCGGCAGCACGGTGGCGTGAACCCGGTGGACGCGGTCGGCGCGCTCGACCTGACCGTCCGGCAGCCCGAACTGCACACCGACTTCCCGAAGCTCGCCGAGGGCAAGCTCGGCATGCAGTTCTGGTCGGTGTACGTGCCGTGCCAGTTCGAGGGTGACAGCGCGGTCACCGCCGTGCTGGAGCAGATCGAGATCGTCCACCAGCTGGCCGAGCGCTACCCGGACCGGCTCCGGCTGGTGGACACGGCGGACGAGGCCGAGGCCGCGTTCGCCGACGGCCGGATCGCGTCGCTGCTCGGCGCCGAGGGCGGGCACAGCATCGCCGAATCGCTCGGCGTGCTGCGGGCCCTGCGCCGCCTCGGCGTCCGGTACATGACGCTGACGCACAACTTCAACACCACCTGGGCCGACTCGGGCACCGACGAGCCGGTCCACGGCGGGCTCACCGAGTTCGGCCGGGACGTCGTGCGCGAGATGAACAAGATCGGCATGATGGTCGACCTCTCGCACGTCGCGCCGTCGACCATGCGCGCGGCGATCGAGATCAGCTCGGTGCCGGTGATCTTCAGCCACTCCTCGTGCATCGCGGTCAACGACCACCCCCGCAACATCCCCGACGACGTCCTCGCGCAGCTGCCCGGCAACGGCGGCGTCGCGATGATCACCTTCGTGCCGGCGTTCGTCTCGCCGAAGGTCTCGGCCTGGGACGAGCAGCTCAAGGCCGCCATGACGGAGGCGGGCCAGGACTTCCGGAACCTCGGGCAGCGCGGGAAGTTCGCCGAGAGCTGGGACGGCCCGGTCAAGCCGAAGGCGACGGTGGAGGACGTCGTCGCGCACGTCGAGCACGCACGCGAGGTCGCCGGGGTCGACCACATCGGCCTCGGCGGCGACTACGACGGCGTCGGCACGCTGCCGGAGGGGCTGGAGGACACGTCCAAGTACCCGGTGTTGTTCGCCGCGCTGCTCGACCGTGGGTGGAGTGACGAGGACTGCGCCAAACTGGCCGGGAAGAACACGCTCCGCGTGCTCCGGGACGTCGACGCGTTCGCCCGTTAGGGGGTTTGACGCGGCGCTCCCCGCGTGCTGGGCGGACACTGAGGTCATGACGCACGCGCGCGGGGACGCCACCGGCCCCACCAGCCAGGATCTGCCCGGGACCGAGGTTCCGGAGGGTGCGTTGGAGCCCGCTGAGCAGCGGGCGGGCGACGTGCGCCCGGGCCCGGAGGAAGTGACGCCGGTGCGCCCGGCGCCGGCGCGCGTCGGCACGTCGTCGTCGGCGGGGTCGTCGGCGGGGCGGGGCAAGGCCCGGCCGACGCGGATCAGCGGCACCTGGGTCGCGGTGATCGCCGGCCTGCTCGTGCTGACCGTGCTGCTGGTCTTCATCCTGCAGAACCTCGACCCGGCGACGGTCCACTTCTTCGGCGCCGAAGGCAGCCTCCCGCTGGCCATCGCGATGCTGTTCTCGGCACTGGGCGGCGCGGCACTGGTCGCCCTGATCGGCGGCGCCCGGATCCTGCAGCTGCGGAAGCAGGCTCGCCGCCCCCGCCGCTAACAGCTCAGACGATGATCGACGTCATGCCGAGGACGACCGCGCAAACGTTTTCGTCGCCCGAAGTCTTGACCCGGCCGAGGTCTGGCGCGTTGCGGGTGCAGAGCCGCCAGAACGTGTCCAGGTCCGTCGTCACGGTGGCCAGCGGGGTGCGGGACGGCGGCGCGCCGCGGTCCAGGATCCAGCCGTCGCGCTCGCGGCGAGCGTGCCACTTGCCGCCGCCCTTGCCGGTGACGGTGTAGCCGACCTGCTTGCCGACGCGGGCGTCGACCTCGCGCAGGGTGTGCGGCAGCGCGCGGACGAACGTGTCGGCGATCGGCTCGGCGTACTCGGCCTCGAGCGGCGTGTGCTCGAGGGCTTCGCGGAGCTGGACGTGGTGCACCCAGAACTCCGAATAGTCGCGGGCCGCGTCCAGCCAGCGCGGCGCCGGCCCGTCGCCCGCCCAGCTGACCGGCTCGCCCAGGACGTCGAGGTCGAGCTTCGCCCAGTACTCCGTGGTCTGGCCCATGAACTCGTACATCATCGTGAGCAGGACGTCCGTCGAGAGGCGGCGGCACGCGACGACCCACTCGTCGTTGATCCGGTCGATGAACTGCGGGAACGCCTCGCCGGGGCGCGGGCCGTCCGAGGAGTGGCCGTCGCGGCCGCGGGACAGCCGGCCGACCTTGTCGCCCAGCAGGTGGGCCGCGATGTCCTTGACCGACCAACCCGCGCACATCGTCGGCCGCGTCCAATCCTCCTCGGTCAGCGCGCTGAGCAGCGTCATCAGCGACTGCTCCTCCTTCGAGAAGTACGGGAGGACGTCGATCGGCGGACCCCAAGGATTCATGCCCACATCATGCCGGTCGTCACACGCCCATTCGGCCTACTCACAGGTAGCATCACCGCGTAAGCAGAGGGGAGTCCGCCCGTGAACGCAGAGCGACCGAACGGCCGGGGCACCGGCGACGAGGTGGCCGACCTGGCCCGCCGCGCCGGCCAGCTGGCCGGCTGGGCCGCACGCACCGGGTTCGCGTTCACGCGCCGGCTGCCCGGCGTCGAGACCGCCGAACGCGGGGTGCGGCAGGTGGAGCGGCAGCTGCTGTCCGAGCTGCGCCGCCGCCTCGACGAGGTGGACGACCCGTACCACGCGGCGCTGACCGCGGCGTCCGCGATGAACCGCCCGCAGGTCACGGGCAGCAGGCCGATCGAGGCCACCGTCACCCTGGTGCCCGCGCGCGACAACCACGTCGAGCCGCTGCGCGCCGCGATGGCCGAGCTGCTCAACCACTCCATCGGCTTCGGCCGCGACCGCGCTCGCGAGTACTTCTACGCGATCATCCTGCGCCAGCTGACGCCCGACGAGGCCCGCATCCTGTCGGCGCTGTCCGACGGCTCGCCGTTCCCGGCGATCGACGTCGCCGAGCGCACCGGCCTCGGCGGCGCGGGACGGCTCGTGCTGCGCAACGCTTCGACCGTCGGCAAGGCGGCCGGGGTGTCGCTGCCCGACCAGGTGCCCGGCTACGTCACCCGGCTGATCGGGCTTGGCCTGGTCGACCTCGACGAAGAGGTCCCGGCGCTGGAGACGCAGTACGAGATCCTGATGACGGACGAGACCGTGCGCGACGCGGAGAAGCACGTCAAGCGGGCGAAGTTCGTCAAACGGACGATCCACGTCTCGCGCCTCGGCGCGGAGTTCTGGCAGGCCTGCGACCCGAGCCTCGGCTGACCCCATGGGGTCGTTCCTCGCCGGCATCGTCGCCGACTTCGCCCAGCACTGGCCCCTCTACGTCTCGATCCCGATCGTCGCGGCCCTGATCGGCTACGGCACCAAGCTCGTCGCCATCCGGATGATGTTCCAGCCGGTGGAGTTCATCGGCGTCAAGCCGTTCTTCGGCTGGCAGGGCATCGTGCCGAAGCGCGCCGCGCGGATGGCGAGCATCGCCTGCGACACGATGACCGAGCAGCTGATCAAGCCGGCCGAGGTCGTCGCGCGGCTGGACGCCGGCCGGATCGCCCAGGAGATCGAGAAACCGCTGCTCGCGGGCGTCGAGGACATCGTGCGCGAGGTCGCCGGGCACTACCAGCCGGGGCTCTGGGAGTCGCTCCCGGTGCGGGTGCAGCGGCTGGTGATCGAGCGCGTCCAGCACGAGTCGCCGCGGATGGTCGCCGCCGTGCTCGACCTGATCAAGTCCGATGTGGACAGTGTGTTCGACCTCAAGGGCATGGTGGTCACCAGCCTGGTCAAGGACAAGCGGCTGCTCAACCGGATCTTCCAGGAGGCCGGCGCGCAGGAGTTCAAGTTCATCGCGCGCTCGGGCCTGGTCTTCGGCGGCGCGATCGGCGTCATCCAGATGATCGCCTGGGTCCTGTTCAAGTTTCCGCTGATCATGCCGGTGTTCGGCCTGTTCACGGGCTGGTTCACCGACTGGCTCGCGCTGCGGATGATCTTCTACCCCATCGAGCCGAAGAAGTACTTCGGCGTCGAGTGGCAGGGCCTGTTCCTGAAACGGCGCAAGGAAGTCGCGGAGGCGTACGGCGAGCTGATCGCGAAGGAGATCATCACCCCGCACAACGTCATCGAGGCGATCCTGCACGGCCCGCTGTCCGACCGCGTCCTCGCGCTGATCCAGCGCCAGCTGGACGACGAACTCGGCAGCGTCGCGCGGCCGCTGGTGGTGTTCGCCGTGGGCAGCCGCAGGTACCAGGACATGAAGCTCTCGATCGCGTCGCAGATCATGAACCGCCTGCCGGAAACGATGCGCTACATCGAGGACTACGCGGCGGACGCGATGGACATCCGCAACGTGCTGGTGTCGAAGATGAAGGAGCTGTCCCCGCACGAGTTCGAGCGCCTCCTGCGCCCGGCCTTCGAGCAGGACGAATGGATCCTCATCGCGACGGGCGCGTTCCTGGGTTTCGCGGTCGGTGAGGCACAGGTCCTGCTCCTGGAGCACTTGGCGGCTTAGGCGTCGTACGCGCGCCTCGCCGCGCCCACCTTCTCCCGGTGCTTGGCCGCCCAAGCGGAGAGGGCGTGCAACGGCTCGTCCAGCTCCGCGGCGTGCTCGGTCATCGTGTACTCCACCCGCGGCGGGACCTCCGGGTAGACCTTCCGCGTCACCAAGCCGTTGCGCTCCAAGCCGCGCAAGGTCAGGGACAGCATCCGCCGGGAGACGCCGTCGAGGGCGCGCTCCAGTTCGCTGAACCGCCGGGGGCCGTCGCCGAGCCGGACGAGCACCCGGATCGCCCACTTGTCGCCCACCAGGTCCAGCACCTCGCGCAGGGAGCACATGTCGGCCGGAGGAGTTTCGGTGTTGTCCATCGTCCTGACCTCGTTCGTAACAGTCGTGTGCCGTCGTACCAGGAAAGTGCCGTCTTCCAGCGGAAACGCCGCCGGTCCACGATCGATTCCGAGCCAACCGAAAGGAAGCGGAGAAATGACGAAGACAGTGCGGTTCGCCGCCGAGGGCGGACCGGAAGTGCTGGAGCTCGTGGACGTCGACCTCGGCGCGCCGGGTCCCGGCGAACTGCGGCTGCGGGTCGAGGCGATCGGGCTCAACCGGGCCGAGGCGATGTTCCGCTCCGGCACCTACTTCGAGCGCCCGGACGAGTTCCCGGCCAAGCTCGGCTACTCGGCGTCCGGGATCATCGAGGCCGTCGGCGACGGCGTCACGGAGTTCGCCGCCGGGGACGCGGTCAGCACGGTCGCGGGCTTCTCGATGCGGAACTACGGCGTCTACGGCGAAGCGGCGGTCGTGCCCGCGTCGGCGGTGCTCCGGCGCCCGGAAGGGCTCGACGCCACCGAAACCGTCGCGCTGTGGGGGCCGTTCCTCACCGCGTACGGCGCGATCGTCGACGAAGGACACGTGCGCCCCGGCGACTTCGTGCTGATCACGGCGGCGTCGAGCAGTGTCGGCCTCGCGACGATCGACGTCGTCAACCACATCGGCGCGATCCCGCTCGCCGCGACGCGCACCGCGGCGAAGAAGCAGCGGCTGCTGGACGCGGGCGCGGCGCACGTGATCGTCACCGGCGACGAGGATGTCGCCGCCCGCACCCGCGAGGTCACCGGCGGCCACGGCGCGGACTTCGTCTTCGACGCGGTCGCCGGCCCCGGCGTGCGCGCGCTGTCCGACGCGACGGCGCCGGGCGGCACGCTGGTCGTCTACGGCGCGCTCGACGTCCCCGAGACGCCGTTCCCGCTGTGGACCCCGCCGACCATGCGGATGTTCAACGCGTTCGAGCTGACCATGAACCCCGAACGCCTCGACCGGGCCGGCCACTTCATCCGGGCCGGCGTCCGCGCGGGCACCTTCCGGCCCCGCGTGGACCGGACGTTCGACCTCACCGACGTCGCCGAGTCGCACCGGTACCTCGAGGCGAACGGCCAGTTCGGCAAGGTGGTGGTCACGGTGGGCGGCTGACAGGCCGATCGAGGTCCACCCGAACGGCCGTACACCTGTACGTATCCCCGCGCTCACCTCGCGCCTCTAATGTGCGTCGGGACTACTACGGGCAGGGGAGCCCATGGCTGAGACAGCGGAACCGTGGCAGCAGGAGATCCGCCTGGCCATGACCATGGTCGGCGGCTCCAGCCTCGCGATCTGGATGGGCGGCGTCGCCGCCGAGACCTCGCAGCTGCTGCGGGAGTCCCGGGGCGACACCGAGGCGGGGCTCTACCGCGGGCTGCTGGACCTGTTGCGCGCCAAGGTGTCGATCGACGTCCTGACCGGCACCAGCGCCGGCGGGATCAACGCGGCCTGCCTCGGGCTGGCGGAGGCGTTCGGCTCGACGCCGCAGGTGCTGCGCGACACCTGGATCGAGACCGGCTCCCTGGAGAACCTGATCCGCGACCCGCTGGAGCGGGAGCCGCGGTCGATCCTGGACGGCGACCGCGTCCTGCTCGGTGACGTGAAGCGGGCGCTGCAGGCGATCGCCGGGTACGGCAAGCCGCCCGCCGAACCACCGGACGTCACGGTGCTGCTCACCGGCACGATGGTCGACGGCGAGACGACCCGGTTCGACGACGCGCTGGGGAACCTGGTGCGCGACACCGAACACCGGATGCTCTTCCGCTTCGAAGGTCCACTGTGGACGAACGGGGTGGAGGGGCCGCTGGCGCTCGCCGCGCGCTCCACCGCCTCGTTCCCCGGCGCGTTCGAGCTGTCCCGGATGCCGATCGGCACCGAGGTCGCCGACGAGCTGCACCCCGACATGACCGCCTACACCGACCTGACCCGGTCGCACTGGCTGACCGACGGCGGGGTGCTGCTCAACAAGCCGCTGCGGCCGGCGCTGCGGGAGATCTTCGAGCGCCCGTCCCACTCGGACGTCCGGCGGCTGCTGCTCTACGTCGTGCCGACCGGCGAACGGGACACCGTCGCGATCGACTGCGACCCGGTGAACCCGCCGCTGCTGTCGAGCGCGATGAGCAGGGTCGTCTCGACGGTGATGAGCCAGTCGATCAGTGCCGAGCTGGAGGAGCTGACCCGGCACAACGACGCCGTCGTCCGCACCCGCGACACCCGCGTCTCGCTGGCCGCGCTCGGGCTGCGCGGCGGCCCGGCGGCGCTGGTCGACCACCGGCTGGCGACGGCGTACCTGGACCGGCGGACGGCCGAGGACGCCGCCGAGCTGGTCCAGGTGGCGACCCGCCGGTACGCACTGTCCGACGTGGACACCGAGGACCGCGAGTGGGCGTCGGGGATGTCGCAGCAGCTGCGCAGTGTCGCCGTCGAGGGGCTCAAGACCGGCATCCCGCCCGAACCGCCGTCGGCCGGCGTGAGCGTGCCCGAGCTGGTCGCCTACCGCACGAGCGCGCTCGACGACGCCGTGGCGACCGGGCTGCAGCTGATCAACGCGGGGTTCCGGCTCGGGCCGGACCCGGCGGAGGCCCAGGTGCTCAACAACGCGCGAGCCGGGCTGCACGCGGCGCGGCGGACGTCGGCGCGGGGCGTGCGGCTGGCGCAGTGGATCGCCGCGCACGACGGGCCCGGCGCGAGCAGCACCCTCGAGGTCTGGATCCGCGAGCTCGCGCGGGAGTGGGCCGGGCTCGGCCGCTCGGACGCGGTCGCGCAGGCCTGGCCGATGGTCGTCGCGGCCTTGCGAGCCGCGGCGCCGACGTTGCGGGCACTGGCCACGGCGAAACCGGACGACGCCGACACGGTCACCACCCTGCTGGACTGGCTGGACCTCGGCACCGGGAGCGACGACGTCGTCCAGGCGCGGCTGCTCGGCCTGCACGTCGCGACGCGCGGGCTGCTCGCCCAGGCGCCGTCGGTCGACCAGCGGGTCGAGCTCGTGCAGGTCAGCGCCGATTCCCGGACGCTGCTGGACCTGAAGCGGCGCCGGTCGGGGGACAAGCTGACCGGGCTGCAGGCGGACTACTTCGGCGCGTTCTACAAGGCGTCGTGGCGGGCCAGCGACTGGATGTGGGGCCGCGTCGACGGCGCCGGCTGGCTGGTGCAGTGCCTGCTCGACCCGGCGCGGCTGGAGACCCTGCGCGACCTCGCCGGACCCGAGGCGTTCCGAGCCGAGGTCGTCACGGCCTTCGGGCCGCTCTGGCGCGCGCCCGACCGGGCCGACAACGGCGAACCCGCCGAGCTGCAGCAGCTCACCGGTCAGCTCGACGCCGAACTGGCGTTCCTCGGGCTGGACTCTTCGCTGAACCCGGTCGGTTTCGGGACCGAACGCCCGATCAGCATGCCGGTGACGGCCATGGTGCTGGCGCGGTCGCGCCAGGCCGAGATCGCCGCCGAGGAGCTGCCGGTCGTCTCCCTCGCGGCGCGGTTCGACCACCAGGACGAATCCGGCATCGGTGCCGCGCTCGCCCAGCTCGGGAGCCCGAAGCGCCAGGGCGACGCGGGCGCACAGCGGGAGTTCCAGGCCTGCCGGGTCTCGGCCGAGCGGCTCGCCGGGGAGCAGGGCACCGCGCGCCTGACCCGGACGGTGGTCGCGCTGGGTGCCGCCACGGTGAACGCCGGCACGGTCGCGTTCCGGCTGCCCGCGGGCTGGCCGCAGACGGTCGCGCGCATCCTGCGGACCGTCAGCCGTGTCGCGGCGAGGATCGCGGGGCACGCGTCACGCGCGGGAGCGGCCGGCTCGATCGTGGCCGCGGCGCTCACCCTGCTGGCCGGGGTGGTGATCGGCGGCAACGGCAGTGTGGTGCTGTCGTGGATCGGCCTGCCCGTGCTCGCCGGCGCGGTCGTCTACCTGGCGACGGCGGTCCTCACGATGGGCCGCGCCCCGCGCCGGGCGTTCACCGTGCTGGGGGCGCTGGCCGTGGTGGCTCTCCTGCTCGCGGCGTTCCTGCCCCCGATCGCGCGGCCGTTCTTCGGCTGGCTCGGCAACGTGGTGGCCGGCTGGCGCCGCGGCGAGGGTGCGGTGTGGTGGCTGGTCGTGTCCGGGCTGCTCATCCTCCCGGCGGTGGTGATGCCGGTGAGCGCCGTCTGGCGGCGGCTCCGGCACCGCCGTCAGGCCTGATGCCGTCACTTTCACGTGAAACCGACGTGAGGTCGGCCACCCGGATTCGGCCCGGCGCCTTGCGATCTTCGCGCCGGGGGTTCATGGTGCGGGTACGTCGTCCACCACGGGTGCGCGACCAGGACGGGCGTGTGCCCCGGAACTTTCCTGATCAAACACGTTTGTGGGACTCCTCACCGGGTACTCCACGTCGCCCCAGGTCATCGCGGGGGTCGTGAGCTGCGTCGCTGGCGGGCGGAAAATTCTCTGTTACGTTTCCTGAGTATGTCCGTAACGCACTTGATCGAATCGCCGACCAAGGCGGACGGCGCGGAGCTGTGGCGAATCGCGCGTGATTCCGCCAAGCTCGATCTCAACTCGCCGTACGCATACATGCTGTGGTGCCGCGATTTCGCCGAGACATCGGTGGTCGCGCGCGAGGACGGCAGGGCGGTCGGATTCGTCATCGCCTACCGCCGTCCCGGCGAGCCCGAGGCCGCGCTCGTCTGGCAGGTCGCGGTCGACGCGTCGCAACGAGGGAAGGGCCTGGCCGGGGCTCTGCTCGACGCGTTGTACACGCGGCTCACGGCGCAGGGGGTGCGCTACCTCGAGACCACCATCACCCCGGACAACGAAGCGTCCATCCGGCTGTTCACGTCGTTCGCGAAGCGCTGGAACGCCACGGTGGAAACCAGCGTGCTGTTCGGCGGGGACGAATTCCCCGAAGCCGGGCACCTGGCCGAAGAGCTTTACCGCATCGGTCCGCTATCGGTACGCAAAGATCCGGGCGAGTAGGAGAAAAGAAACGTCATGAGCATCTTCGAAGAGCTCGAATCGGAAGTACGCAGTTACAGCCGCGGCTGGCCGGTCGTGTTCGACCGCGCGCAGGGCAGCTGGCTGTACGACGAAAGCGGCAAGGGCTACCTCGACTTCTTCGCCGGCGCGGGAGCGCTCAACTACGGGCACAACAACCCGGCGCTGAAGCAGGCTCTGGTCGACTACATCCAGCGTGACGGCGTCATCCACGCGCTGGACATGTACACCGTGGCCAAGCGCGACTTCCTGCAGACCTTCCGCGACAAGATCCTCGACCCGCGGAACATGAACTACAAGGTCGTGTTCCCGGGTCCGGGTGGCGCCAACGCCGTCGAGGCCGCGCTGAAGCTCGCGCGGAAGGTGACCGGCAAGGAGTCGGTCATCAACTTCACCAACGCCTTCCACGGCATGACGCTCGGCGCGCTGTCGGTCACCGGCAACTCGATGAAGCGCGGCGCCGCGGGCATCCCGCTGGTGCACGCCACGCCGATGCCGTACGACGCGTACTTCGACGGCGCCATGCCGGACTTCCTCTACTTCGAGAAGCTCCTCGAGGACTCCGGCAGCGGGCTCAACGAGCCGGCCGCGGTGATCGTCGAAGGCGTCCAGGGCGAGGGCGGCATCAACGCCGCGCGCCTGGAGTGGCTGAAGGGTCTCGACGACCTCTGCAAGCGCCACAACATCCTGCTGATCCTCGACGACGTCCAGATGGGCTGCGGCCGCACCGGCCCGTTCTTCAGCTTCGAGGACGCCGGGATCTCGCCGGACATCGTCTGCCTGTCGAAGTCGATCGGCGGCTACGGCCTGCCGATGGCGCTGACGCTGATCAAGCCGGAGCTCGACGTCTGGGAGCCGGGTGAGCACAACGGCACCTTCCGCGGCATCAGCCCGGCGTTCGTCACCGCCACCGAGGCGATCAACGTCTACTGGAGCGACGACGAGCTCGAGAAGTCGACCAAGGCCAAGGGGGAGCGCATCGCCAGCGCGTTCTCCGGGCTGATCGAGGCCTACCCCGAGGCCAAGCTGGTCGCGAAGGGCCGCGGACTGGCGCGTGGCCTGGAGTTCGAAAACGGCGACCTGGCCGGGCGCGTCTGCGCCGAGGCCTTCGCCCGCGGCCTGCTCATGGAGACGTCCGGTCCGGACGGCGAGGTCATGAAGCTGCTGCCGCCCCTGACCCTGACCGACGACGAGCTGACGCAGGGTCTGTCCATCATCGACGAGTCCGTCAAGGCCGTCCTGAGCAAGTAAGGGAGAACGACGTGCTCGTTCGCACGCTCGACGAGGTGACCGACACCGACGCCGACATCAAGACCGAGAACTGGCGCAGCAAGCGCATCATCCTGGCGAAGGAGGGTGTCGGCTTCTCTGTGCACGAGACCACGCTCTACGCCGGGACCGTCAACGACTTCTGGTACGCGAACCACATCGAGGCCGTGTTCATCACCTCGGGCGAGGGTGAGATCGAGGACCTCGCCACCGGCAAGGTGTACGAGCTCAAGCCCGGCACGCTGTACCTGCTCAACGACCACGACAAGCACCAGGTCCGACCGCGCACCGAGATCAAGTGCGTGTGCGTGTTCAACCCCCCGGTGACCGGCCGCGAGGTGCACGACGAGAACGGCGTCTACCCGCTGATCACCGAG
Organism: Amycolatopsis sp. NPDC049252; assembly: GCF_043197175.1. Lineage (NCBI taxonomy): Bacteria > Bacillati > Actinomycetota > Actinomycetes > Pseudonocardiales > Pseudonocardiaceae > Amycolatopsis > Amycolatopsis sp. NPDC049252. Next base: position 439,378 of record NZ_JBICSQ010000001.1, on the reverse strand, counting down.
GAATCGTAAGCAGAACCGGAGAGGACACAGGAGGCGAAGCCCGTGACGCTGACGGACACCCGGGTCGACGACCGCTACCCGACCCGGATCACCGGTACGCCGGAACACCTTCCGCGCGTGCACCCCACGGTGTGGGGTACGGAGACCGACGGTCCGATCGACGCCGCAACGCTGGCGAACCACGAGGCCCGCGGCTACACCGTGGTCGACGACCTGCTGTCGGTCGGCGAGGTCCAGGCGTACTGGCAGGAGCTGGTGCGGCTGTCCGCGGACCGCGAGCTGGCCCGGGACGAGCGCGTGATCACCGAGGCGCGGACCGGCGAGGTCCGGTCGATCTTCGACGTCCACGTGCTCTCGGACCTGATCTCGGAGCTGGTGCGCGACCCGCGCGTGCTCGACCGGGCGCGTCAGCTGCTCGGCTCCGACGTCTACGTCCACCAGAGCCGGGTGAACTACATGCCCGGGTTCAAGGGCAGCGGGTTCTACTGGCACTCGGACTTCGAAACCTGGCACGCGGAGGACGGCATGCCGTCCCCGCGCGCGGTCAGCTGCTCCATCGCGCTGACGGACAACTACCCGTTCAACGGCGGCCTGATGATCATGCCGGGCTCGCACCGGACGTTCGTCCAGTGCGCCGGTGAGACGCCGGAGGGCAACTACAAGAGCTCCCTCAAGGACCAGCGGGTGGGCGTGCCGAACGAGGACGACATCACGAAGATGGCGGCCGAGCACGGCATCGACCAGTTCACCGGGCAGGCCGGGTCGGCCCTGTGGTTCGACTCGAACGTCATGCACGGCTCGGGGAACAACATCACCCCGTACCCGCGCTCGAACATCTTCCTGGTGTTCAACAGCGTGGAGAACGCCCTGAACGAGCCGTACGCCGCGAGCGCACCGCGCCCGGCCTTCATCGCGGGCCGCGACGCAACACCGATCTCGCGCTGACTCGCCCCTCCGAGCGGCCAACACACTGGCTTGTGTGTTGGCCGCTTTGGTGTGTCTGTCGGCTTTTCGGGGCCGGCACGGCGAACCGGCGGCAACCCGCCGGTGACTGATCCGGTGCGCTTTGTTACCGTGTCGCCACCGCGCGGGCGTGTGGCCCGCGCGACAGACGTCTTCGCGGACGACCGGCGGGTGCTTCGCTCGGGGTGAGCCCACCCAGCCCGGTCGCTCACGGCGACGGCGGGCGGACCGCGCCCCCTGGCGGCCCGGCCGGAGTTCCACGCACGACCCCGCACCAGCGGATCGGGACCGATGGTGCGGGGTCGTGTCATGTCCGCGGGAAGTCGCACGGGTGTCTCGCCCCCGCTGCGGAATCCGCAGAGCCACGAACTTCCTGGTGAAGGGCCTGCGACGTGCACGACCGGGTGGTATTCGTCAGGTGGCGATCACGGTAAGTTCACCGTGAACCCCGGGGAGGTGGGCGCGAGCATGGCCGAAATCCGCTTCCAGCTGCTCGGGCCCGTCCAGCTCTTCGCCGACGACGTCCCCGTCCCCATCGGCGGGCCTGGCGTCCGCGGCCTGGTCGCGCTCCTCGCCCTGCAGCCCGGCAAGGTCGTCGCGCTCGACGACATCATCGACGCGCTCTGGGGGCACGACCCACCCGCGACCGCCCGGACCATCGTCCACGGCAACGTGTCCCACCTGCGCCGGGTGCTGCGCGAACTCCGAGGGGACGCGAACATCCTCACCACACCGCCGGGCTACCGGCTGGTGGTCGAGCCCGGCCGGATCGACGTCCACCGGGCGCGGGCCCTCCTCGAGCGCGCGTCCGTGGCCAGTCCCGAGGCCGCGGCCGCGCTGCTGGCCGAAGCACTCGCGCTGTGGCAGGGGCCGGTGCTGGGCGGGGTGCCCGAGTCCGTCCGGGCGCCCGAGCTGGCGGAGCTGCGCCGGGCCGTGCACGGCGCCCGCGTCGACGCGGACCTGAACCTCGGCCGGCACGCCGAGGTGATCGTCGAGCTCAGCCCGATCGCCGATCCCCTGGAGGAGCGCACCGCCGGCCGGCTCATGCGGGCGCTGTACCACGCCGGGCGCCGCGGGGACGCGCTCGAGCTGTACCGGACCGTCTCCCGCGCCACCGTCAACACCCTGGGTGTCGAACCCGGCGCCGAGCTCCGCTGGCTCCACGAGCGGATCCTCCACGACGACCTGGCGGCGCCGGTCGAAGAGCACGCGAAGGCGATCTCCCAGCTGCCCGCCGCGGTGCCGAGCCTCGCCGGGCGCACCGACGAGCTGGCCTGGCTCGACGCGCTGGTCACCCGCGCCGAAGCCGGCGAGACCACGATCGCCGTGGTCACCGGCACCGCCGGGGTCGGCAAGAGCACGCTGGTCGTCTGGTGGGCCCACCGCGTGGCGCCCCGGTTCCCGGACGGCGTGCTGTTCGCCTCGCTGCGCGGCTTCGACCCGCACCACCCGCCGCTGGAGCCGGCCGAGCTGCTCACGCAGTTCCTGCTCGGCCTGGGTGTCGAGACCGCGAAGATCCCGGAGCTGCTGCACGAGCGCGTCGCGCTGTACCGCTCGCTGATCGCCGGGCGCCGGATGCTGGTGCTGCTCGACGACGCCCGCACCGCCGAGCAGGTACGTCCGCTGCTGCCGCCGAGCGCGCGCACGATGACGGTGGTGACCAGCCGCTCGCGCCTCGACGGGCTCGCGGTGTCGAACGTGGCCAAGCAGCGCGTGCTCGGCACGCTCGCCCCCGGCGACGCCGTCCGGCTGATCGAGGAGCTGGCCGGGCCGGCGGGCCACAACCACACGCTCGCGCGGCTGTGCGGCTACCTCCCGCTCGCGCTGCGGATCGCCGGGGCCCGGTTGTCGGCGAGCCCGCAGCGCACCGCGGAGGAGCTCGTCGACGAGCTCGGCAACGAGCGCACGCGGCTGGCCGGGCTGCAGGTCGACGGCGCCGACGACGGCGTGCGCGCGGCGTTCGACGTCTCCTTCCGCGGCCTGCCGGACGAGATCGCCGAGACGTTCCTGCAGCTGGGCGGGGTGCCCGGGGTGATGGTCGGGCCGCACCTGATGGCCGCCGTCGCGCAGATCCCGGTGGCCGAGGCCCGCCGCCGGCTGCGCGCGCTGGCCGCGCACAACCTCATCGAAGAGACCGCCCGCGACGCCTTCGTCCCGCACGACCTCGTCTGGCTCTACCTGCGCGAATTGGCCGAGCAGGGGCTCGACGAGAAGGAACGCGAAGCGACGCTCGGCGGGACGATCCGCTACTACCAGGCGGTGACCGACCGGGCGCGGCGCCGGCTCGCCCGCGTCGCCGACCGGCTCGACTTCTCCGGCGTGCTCACCGACGACGTGCTGCCGCCGCTGCCGGGCTTCGCCGAGGCGCAGGCGTGGTTCGCGGCCGAGTGGCCGAACCTGCTGGCGGTGCTCGACGCCGCGTACGCCGCGGGCCGCCACGACGACGTCTGGCAGCTGGCCCTGCTCGGCCACACCTACCGCGTCGCGAGCCCGCTGCTCGACGAGTGGACGCGGATGGCCGACCTCGGCGTCGCCGCCGCGGAGGCCGCCGGCGACGTCGCCGGGCAGTGCTGGCTGCGGCTCGCGCGCACCGAGATCGCGCTGACCTTCGAGCTGCCGGGAGCCGGTCTCGCCGACGCCGAGCGGGCGCGGGAGCTGGCCGCCGGGCTCGGGGACAGCCGGCTCGCCACCGCGGCCGACCTTCAGCTCGGCCGTGCGCTGAGCCGCCTCGGCGACCACGAGAAGGCCGTCGAGCGGCTGCGCCAAGCCGTCGCGGCGGCCGGCGGCGACACCGTGCTGCTCGGGCAGGCGCTCAGCAGCTGCGCGGAGGCGGAGAAGCGGGCGGACCGGTTCCCCGACGCGCTCGGCCACCAGCTCGCCGCGCTGCGGATCGACCGCGAACTGGGCCACGACGACCGGGTCGCCGGCTCGCTCGGCACCCTGGCCGAGCTGAGCCTCCTGGCCGGTGACCAGCTCGCGGCCGAGCGCTACGCCTGGGAGGCGATCGAGCTCGCCGTCGGTCGCGAGTTCGTCACGCGCGAAGGCGCGTTGCGGCTGACCCTCGGGCGCGTTTTACGGGCGAAAGGCGACGTGGACGGCGCGCGGGAACAGCTCGCGATGTCCGTCCGCATTTACGAGCGGGTGCACCCCAAGCTCGTCGGGGAAGTGCGCGGCGAACTCGCCGAACTGCAGTGATGAATGGGCGCGTCCGCCGCGTTTCGACAGGTCAGCGGCGGTGATCCACATTTGTGGGGAAGTTCGCTTGTTGCGAATGGGTCACGGCCCGCGTCGAGCCGGACAATCCTTAGTGGATTCTTAGTGCCCGCCTCCGCCGTCCGCGTAGGTTCGGCGGTGCCGGCGGAGCCCTCGGGGAGGGGGCAGGCTCTGCCGCCGGCGCCAGGCCCCGCGGGGGAAACCCCGGCCGGGGCGGGAGCCGCCGTGAGCGGCTCGTGGCGGGCCGGCCGGCCGAGATGGGGGTAGGCCGGCCGGTCGCCAGGCTCAGCCCACGTTCGCCGTGCAGAGCGCGATCGTCGTCCCGCTGTTCTCCGCGACCTTCTTGCCGTCGACGGAAATGGAACACGCGATATCGTTGTAGGTTTGCGAATTGCGGGTGTCCGCGGTGAGCGTCAGCAAATAGGAACCATTGTTGTAAGAGGCCTGGCCGCGCCAGGCGTCGGTGCTCGCGGGCGCGTTTTCCGTGCGCTGGTCGCTGAGGCTGCCGTAGCGCACGGTCGCGCCGCCGGCGGAGGTCACCTCGAAGACCACGGTGTGCTTGTCCCCGCCCGCCGCGGGCATGTGCAGGCCGGAGGCGCCGCCGCCCAGGAACGTCGAGTAGAGCAGCATCCCGGCGGTCGCGAGCAGCGCCACGACCGAGACGGCGGTGGCGGTGATCGCCAGCCCGCGGTCGCCCACGGTGCCCTTCTTGACCTGGACCAGCCCGATGACGCCCAGGACCAGCCCGATCCCGCCCAGGGGCCACGCGACGAACCCGATGTCCGGGACAAAAGCGATGATCAGGGCAGCTGTCCCGAGCAGCAGGCCGACGATCGCCAGGATGTTCCGTGCGGGTCTCGCGTTCGCTTGACGACGCTCCGTGGCCGTCACCGGCGGCGCCGGCCTGCTGCCGTGGCGCGCGGTGGTCGGCGGGTACTGCGGGTCGGTCATCATGCGTGCCCCTTCGGGTGGGAGTGCGACGACGTTAACCCATAAGTGTCCGCCAGAACGAAATTGTTACATTCTGGAAAAAGTCATTGTCCCACCATTTCGCGTCAGGTATCGGTATTTCCTGACAACGCGCGCAGGGTGTGGCCAGGTGATCAATGGGGAGAATATCGGAGCTCCCACTGTTCGACGCGGACTATCGCGACCTCACGGCCGGTATCGTAAATACCGTACGGACATCCCGACACCGCCGTGAGGCCTACGACGAGTGGCGGGTCGGGTGCGCAGTGCGAACCCCGTATATCGGACTTCTCAGTCGAAAAGACTCACTTCGGGAGTGATTTCGAGGAGCTCGAACACCGGACGGCCGCGCCGGCCGTCGATCGTGGTGGTCCGCACGACCCGCAGCCGCGCGGTCACCGGGTGGTCGAGGTTCTCCTTGATCTGGTCCAGCAGGTCCTCGGCCACCGCGCCCTGGATGGTCCCGCCCGACTCGCGGTCGAGGTAGAAGATCCGGCGCCGGGTGCGCACGCCGTCGAGCCGCCCGCGCACCGTCTCGTAGCCGACGGCCTCCCGCGACTCCCGGAGGCTGCCCTGCAGGATCCGCGCCTGCTCGGTGGTCATGCTGCGGGTGACCTGCTCGCCCGCGGTCGGCGTCAGGGCCATCCCGATGCCGGCGTTCTTCGCGACGGCGTTGACGATGTCGCTGACGGCGTTGCGGACGGTGTCGCGCTGCAGCAGCACGGCGTCGAGCGCGCCGTCGTCCGAGCCGTTGGCCGGCAGGAAGTCGCACAGCTCCTTCACGGCCCGCTCGGACAGCGTTTCGATGCCGTCCACGATCAGCGCGTCGTCGGCGACGTCGAGCTCGGGGAAGCCGAAGAAGATCGCGTTGCCCGCCTGGCCGCGCTGGATCAGCGGCGCCTTGTCCCGGTCGGCCTGCTGGACGATGGTGACCTCGCCCGACGGGTTCCGGATGATGTGCCCGATCTTCGCCGTCGCGTCCTGCAGCGCCCGGCTGATGTCGGAGAAGGTGTAGGCGTCGATGTGCTGCTCGCCGATCACCGAGACGTGCAGCAGCGGCGAGCGGGACGTCCGCTCGAACTTGGCGTTCGCCGCCATCGCCGACGCGCGCGCCAGGTCGTCCAGCCAGGTGCCGCCGGGGATCTCGTCGGCGATGCGCCGGAACTCGTTCCTCACCAGATCATCTCCGGGTAGCCCTTGCCGCCTTCGGCCCAGACCTCGGCCCAGGTGTCCTCGTCGCCGGGGCGGCAGAGGAAGCCGTCCAGCATGCCGCCGACCGGCTGCACCTGGTCGAGGTACATCGCGGGCTGCCCGACGATCACGCCGCGCAGGGTGAGCAGGCCGTAGAGCGCCGAGCGGCCCTCGTCGTCGAGCCGCTTCAGCGCACCCCACTCGTCCGGGATGAGGACGACGTCGAGGCCGCGCGGCGGGTGCGCGGTGCGGGTGACGAGCTCGCCGCCGATCCACGCCCGCCCGGACGGCATGATCCGGCGCGCGACGCCGAGGTAGCTGTTGAGCGCACTGAACAGGATCTCGCGGTCGTTCTGGTGCGGGGCGTCGAAGACCAGGCGCTCGTAGACGTCGGCGAGGTCGCAGGCGTGGCGGCCCGGCGGCAGAACCTGCTGGGGCGTCCAATGGGGGAGCGCCACGCCACCCCTCCTCAGCCTCGCTCACAGTGCGTAGCCGAATTTACCAGGATGGGTGTCAGCCACCGCGCCCAGGCTGGTGCGGGGCCTGCGGCCACTGGTGGGTGGCGTCGGGCAGGTCGTCCGCTTCGGGCCAGGCCGGTTCCTCCTCGACCGGCCAGTCCTCGGCCTGCGGCCCGCGTTGCGGCGGCAGCGGGAGGTGCCCTTCGCGGTGGCCGGCGGGTTCGGGGGTGTCGTCGTCGTAGCGGGACTCTTCGGTCGGCTGGAAGGTCGTGGCCGGGATGAACTGGGTTTGCTCGGCTTCGTGGTAGGGCTCGGGTTCGTATGCGTATTCGGGTTCTTGCCGGGTGGGCTGGGGGCGCTGCGCCGTCCGCGTCGTCCGCAGGACGAGCCACGAGGAGAGCGCGCCGAGGGCGAAGGCGACGATCAGCCACAGCCAGATCTGCCCGAACAGCCACACCATGCTCGCTCACCCCTTCAGACGACGGTGATTTCGACGCGCCGGTCTTCGCCGCCGGTCGCGGGCCGGGTGTCACCCAGCCCGCGCGACGTCACGCGCCCGGCCGTCAGCCCGTTGGACGTGAGGATCCGCGCGACGGCCCTGGCGCGGTCCCGGGAGAGTTTCAGCGCGGCGCTCTCGCCGCCGGGGCCACGCGCGACGTGCCCGGTGACGCGGTACCGGAAGGCGGACGGCGACTTGGCGAGCGCGATCCCGACGTCCCGCGCGGCCTGCTCGCCTTCCGGGGTGAGCCGCGCGGTGTCCGGCACGAAGCTGATGGGCGCCTCGGCGAGCATCCGGTCGATCTCGGCCTGCACGCCGGCCTTGTCGGTGGGCGGCGGCGCGGTCGTGGTGGTGGTCGGCGGCGGGCTCGGAGTGCTGGGTGTGGTCGTCGGCCGTGGTGTTGTCTGACTGGGGCTGGGGGCCACGGGGATGACGTCACCGGAGATCTGCGCGGCCCGCACGCCGTCGACGTTCTGGACGACTTCGAGGGCTTTCAGTGCCTTGTCGGGCGGGAAGCCGCTGAGGGTGGCATCCCGGCCGTCGAAGCTGACCTGGCCTGGGGGCAGCCCCGCGGCGGCGAGCGCGGCCTGCGCGTCGGCGGCGAGGTCGCGCTGGATGCTCCCGGACTGCGCCCAGGTCACGACCCCCGCCAGCAGTGCCGTGACCAGCACCGCGATCGGGATCAGCCGGATCCAGCCACGCCCACCGGACATGAAGCGACTGTAAGCCGGGGCACGCTGGTTGGCGACCCGGGAGACCCATCAGTCCACAAGTTGTCCCCAGCCGAGTCGACTTGTGGACAACTGGCGGAGCGGTGATCGCTTGACCACTTTCCGTCGGATCCTGCCGCTACGCTGGAGACGGGCGGCCCCCCTTGGGAGTGGCGGGGTATGTCTGTTGGGTCACCAGGGGCGGTGTTCGCAGGGGGTGCGTCTTCGGCGGCGGGTGTTCGCGGTGCGGGTGAGTCTTCGGGTGGATGTTCGCGGTTCGGGTGAGTTTTCGTGGCTCTTGCGCCCGGGATCGGGTGTTCGGCAGGGCTCAGGGCCGGTCTTCAGCCGTTATGTGGCGCGGGAGGACTTGACGTTCGCAGTCAGGACGAATCTCGGTGGGTCCGAGCCGAGCCGAGCCGAGCCGAGCCGAGCCGAGCCGAGCCGAGCCGAGCCGAGCCGAGCCGAGCCGAGCCGAGCCGAGCCGAGCCGAGGGCCGAGAGGGCCGAGAGCCGAGAGGGCCAGGAGTCGGGCCCGCAGCGAGAAGCCGCGAGCCGAGAAGCTCGCAGTCGTGAAGCTGAGAAGGCAGGAAGCCGCGAGCCAAGAGGTCCGCAAGCGGCGCCCGCAGCCAAGAAGCCGTGGGCCAGGAAGCCGCGAGCCGAGGAGCCCGCAGCCAAAGAAGGAAACTCAGCTCGCCTGCTGCTGCTGCTGATGCGGCGTGTTCTCCGCGACCTCGAGCACCTCGAGCGGCACCAGCGGCGAAAGCTGCGGCCGCTTCGGCGACAGGCCGTCGCCCATCGACTGGCCTCGCAGCTGGCGGCGGATCCAGGGCAGCAGGTGCACCTTCGTCCACGCCAGGTCCGAGCGGCGCGAGTCGATCCAGCGGCTGGGCACAGCCTCGTCGGGCCACGGCTCGCGCCAGTCGCCCTCCAGCGGGATGCCCAGGACCTCCGCCGACTTCATGGCGATGCGGCGGTGGGCCTCCGGGGAGAAGTGGAGGCGGTCGTCGCTCCAGGCTCGGCGGTCGTGCAGCGGGCCCATCGTCCAGAGGTCGACCATGCGCGCTCCGTAGCGCTCCGCGATGGCCCACAGGTGCGTGTTGTAGATCGCCACCTTGCCGCGCAGCACCGACATCACGGACAGGACCTTGGTGTCGGGGCCGTTGAAGATCAGCACCGGGATCCCGGCCTCGCGCAGCTTCGCGACACCCTCTTCGAACCGCTCGACGACGGCCTCGACGTCGGCGCCCGGGACGATGATGTCGTTGCCGCCGGCGCAGAGCGTGACCAGGTCGGGCTTCAGTTCCAGGGCGATCGGGAGCTGCTCGTCCATGATCTCGTCGAGCATCTTGCCCCGCAGGGACAGGTTCGCGTACCGGAAATCGGACCGACCGGCCGCCAGGATCTCCGCGAGCCGATCGGCCCAGCCCCGGAACGAGCCGTCCGGCAACGCGTCGTTGAGCCCCTCGGTGAAGCTGTCACCGATCGCCACATAGCTGTCGAATCCGTACACGTTGGGTCCCCTTCCCGTCCTGCGGCCGACACACCCCGACATATAGTTGTACACCCCAACTAACGAATCGGGACGCGCCCCCGCGGCGCGCCTGCAGCCACCGTGGGTTCAGCCAGGGGTAACAGTGTCTTCTCTTGTCGGCCTTCTGCGCTTCTGTATTACGCAGTCTTCACCTTCGGCATGCCGTGAAACAGCACACTCGGAGGTAAATCCGGCACCCGATGTGGCGAAGCTCTCCCCCATCAGGGCGTCGAGGGCGTGATCCGGCAGTCTGGACACGTGTCCGAACAACCCCGTGAGTCGCTCGCGCAGATCCTCGGCGGCCGCCGGGGCGCGCTCGACGCCAGCATCCCGCCGGTCGCCTTCGTCGTGGGCTGGCTCGCGGCCGGCCAGTCCATCGCGTGGGGTGCCGGCGCCGCCATCGCGGTCGCCGTCGCGCTCGGCATCTTCCGGTTCGCCCGCGGCGGGAAGATCCGCGCGCTGGTCGTCAGCCTCGCCGCCGTCGTCGCGGCCGCGCTGATCGCCCTGCACACCGGCCGCGCCCAGGACTTCTTCCTGCTGCAGTTGATGTCCAATGTGGCCAGCGCACTGCTCTGGGCGGCCAGCATCGTGATCCGCTGGCCGCTGCTCGGCGTCGTGGTCGGCCTGGTGCTCGGCCAGAAGACGCGCTGGCGCCGTGACCCGGTGCTGCTCAAGGCGTACTCGAGGGCCAGCTGGGTGTGGGTGTTCGGCCAGTACGTCCTGCGCGTGGTCGTCTACGGCCTGCTGTGGTGGTCCGGCCAGGTGATCGCGCTCGGCGTGGCCCGCACGGTGCTGTCGTGGCCGCTCGTCGCGCTGACCGTGGCGGTCAGTGGCTGGGTGCTCTACCGCGCGTTGCCGCCGGAGCATCCCGGGCTGCGCTTGGCCCCCGAAAGCCGGGCGGACGACGTACCCGGGACATAAGGCGGCCCCCGGCGAGGGGGGAGGGTCCGGGGGCCGGTGCCCACGTTACCCGGACTACCCGGGTTCAGTCGACGTTTTGGCGGTTTCACACGGCGTTTTGCTCAATTTCTCAGGGGATGCCCGGGAATACTGGTCTAACCACCCCTTCGCCGAAAGCGTCCACCGCGGCCAGCCAAGCGGCCCCGAGCACGCCATCGGAGCTGGTCAGCACCTCGAGACCGGCCAGCCCGCGCCGCACGAGCGCGCCGACCGGGCTGGTGCCCGTCAAAACCGAGCCGACGAGGACGACGGGGGTCGATTCGCCGGGTTCGCGCGCGGCGAGGGCGTTCGCGACCAGAAGTTCGGCGGCGCGGGCCACGATCCCGGCCGCCGCGGGCTCGCCGGCGTCGTGCGCCGCGCTCACCAACGGGGCGAACCGGGCCAGCCGCACCGGCGCTTCGGCGTTGGCGTTCGTGATGAGCGCCCGCGACGCGGCGAGGCGCTGCGCGTCGGTCCGGACGTCCACTCCGGACGGTCCGAGCGCGGCGGTGAGCACGGCCGCCGGGAGGCCGTCGAGTGACAGGCCGCGCCCGAGTGCCTCCAAAGTGGAACGAACGGCTTCGCGGCCGAGCCAGAACGCCGACCCCTCGTCACCGAGCAGCCAGCCGTAACCACCCGCCGTGCCGGCGAGCCGCCGCTTCCGGATCCGGCCCGCGATCGAGCCGGTGCCGGCGACGAGGACCGTCCCGTCCGGCGCCGAGGTCGCCGACGCGTACGCCACTTCGGCGTCCGCCACGACCCGGACCGTGGTGAGCCCGAGCCGCGCCCACGTGCTTTCGAACACCGCGGACACCGCCGGGTCGCTCAGCTTGCTGACCCCGGCCATGCCGACGACGCAGGCGCGCACGGCGCCGGGGTTGTGCACCCCGAGTGCCTCGGTGATCGTGCCGGCGATCCGGCCCGCGGCGACCTCGGGTGCGTGGGCGTTGGGGTTGGCGCCGTCGCCGCGCCCGGTGCCGAGTACGACGCCGGCGGCGTCGACCAGTGCGGCCCTGGTCGACGTACCGCCGGCGTCGACGCCGATGGCGAAGCTCACCGGGTCTTGGTCACCTTCAGCAGGCCGCGCGGGCTGTCCGGGTCGCCGCCGCGGGCGAGCGACAGGCCGAGCGCGATCCGCTGGATCGGCAGGATCTCCAGGATCGGCGCCAGCTCCTCGACCGTCGGCGCGACGTCGATGCGCAGCGACGCCGGCACCTCCGAGGCGGCCGAGCCGACGGCGAGGACGTCAGCGCCGCGCTTGCCGACGGCCTCGAGGACCTCGTGCATCGCCTGGCCGCCGTGCCCCTTGCTGGTCACCGCGAGCACGGCGGTCTCGCCGTCCACCGCCGCGACCGGGCCGTGCAGCAGGTCCGCGCCGCTGTACGCGCGGGCGGCCAGGTAGCTGGTCTCCGCGAGCTTGAGCGAGCCTTCGAGCGCGGACGCGTAGGAGTAGCCGCGGCCCGTCGTGAGAACGCGGTCCACGAAGCGGTACCGGTCGACCGCGCTCTGGACACCCTCGGCGGCGCCGTCGAGGGTCTGCTGCGCCAGTTCGCCGATCTTCTCGGCGTCGGCCGCCTTGCCGCCGCGCACCGCGTCGATGAGCAGGTAGAGCGCCATCAGCGTGGCCGAGTACGTCTTGGTCGCGGCGACGGCCTTCTCGAGACCGGCGCCGATGTCGACGCCGAGCTCCGACGCCGCGCGCAGCGGCGAGTCGGGCGTGTTGGTGACGGACACCGTCAGCGCGCCCTGGCGCCGGGCCGTTTCGGTCACCTCGATCAGGTCAGGTGAACCACCGCTCTGGCTGACCGTGACGAACAGCACGTCCCGCAGATCGGGCCGGGCGCCGTACAGGGTCGCCGTGGACGGGGAGACAAGACCAGCCGGAAGGCCGAGCAGTACCTCGATCAGGTACTTCGCATACAACGCTGCGTGGTCACTCGATCCACGCGCGGCGAGCAAAGCGAAGCGCGGGGGGCGTTGTGAGATCTTTTCCGCCACCCCGGCGATTTCCGCCTGACGCTCGACCAGTCCCGCCAGGACGTCCGGCTGCTGGGCGATCTCCGCGGCCATGTGCTCGCCGGGCCGTTGTTCGGTCATCATTTTCCTCTCCACCTCCGGCATTATGTACCGGACTCAGGCGGCGTCGGTCAGGTCTAGACCAATGTTAGTGGGGCGGCGGGTTTGGGGAAAAGGGTACGTTTCTTACGGGGACGTGGCGTGTTATGAGGGAAGACATAGGGAGTCGGGCATGTTGGAGACCACCACCACGGGCGAGGCGGGCGTCGTCGCCGGGATGCGCGGGCAGCGCGAGCCCAAGTACTGGGCACTGAAACAGCACCTCCTCGACCTGCTCGACGTGCTTCCGCCCGGATCGCCGATCCCGACGGAACGCGCGCTCGCCGGGGAGTTCACGGTCTCCCGCACCACCGTGCGCCAGGCGCTGGCCGACCTGACCGCCGAGGGCCGCCTGCACCGGGTGCAGGGAAAAGGCACCTTCGCGGCCGAGCCGAAGCTCGCGCAGCGGCTGCAGCTGTCCTCCTACACCGAGGACATGCGCAAGCAGGGCCTGAAGCCGTCGTCCAAGCTCCTGGAAGTCGAAGAGCTTCCGGTCGAGGGCGATCTGGCGAAACTGCTCGGAATCCGGACGGGCGCGAAAATTCTTCGCCTTCGACGGCTTCGACTGGCGGATTCCCAGCCGATGGCGCTCGAGACGACGCACCTGCCGCTCGGCCGTTTCCGCGGGCTGCGCAAGCACGTCTCGGCGGGCGGATCGTTGTACGCCGTTCTGCGTGAGCACTACGGCGTGGAACTCGAACGCGCGGAGGAGACGATCGAGACGTCGCTCGCCGGGCCGCAGGAGGCGGAGATGCTCGGGGCGGACGTCGGCATGCCGGTGCTGATGCTGACGCGGCACTCGTTCGCCACCGACGGTAAGCCGGTGGAGTTCGCCCGCGCGATCTACCGGGGGGACCGCTACAAGTTCGTCACGACGCTGATGCCGTAGCCCCTCGGTTGACGGCGGTCTCCGGGCGCGGTGGAGTGTGCTGGTGACAGCCACCGAAGACACCGGGATCCGGTGGGGGACGCACGCCGCGCGCGGCGTGCTCGCGACGACCATCCTCGGTTCCGGCATGGCGATGCTCGACGGCACGATCGTCAACGTCGCCCTGCCCCGCATCGGCACCGAGCTGGGCGCGTCCGTCGCCGGGCTGCAGTGGATCCTCGACGGTTACATGCTGGCGCTCGCCGCCCTGATCCTGGTCGCCGGCTCGCTCGGCGACCGGTACGGCCGGCGCCGCATGTACCTCATCGGCGTCGTCTGGTTCGGCGTCGCGTCGGGCCTGTGTGCCGCCGCGACGTCGACGGAGATGCTCGTCGCGACGCGCATCCTGCAGGGTGTCGGCGGCGCGCTCCTGACCCCCGGGTCGCTGGCGATCCTCCAGTCCTCCTTCGCGCACGACGCGCGCGCCCGCGCGATCGGCGCCTGGTCCGGCCTCGGCGGCATCGCGGCCGCCGCCGGGCCGCTGCTCGGCGGTGTCCTGGTGCAGGTGTGGTCGTGGCGGCTGGCGTTCCTGATCAACGTGCCGATCGCGGTCGCCGTCGTCCTCATGGCCCGGAGGTTCGTCCCCGAATCACGCGACGAGCAGGCGACCGGGCACCCGGACTTCGGGGCCGCCGCGCTCGGCGCGATCGGCCTCGCCGGGATCACCGGCGCGCTGGTGGAAGCGCCCGGCCGCGGCATCGGCGACCCGATCGTGCTGGTCGCGGGCGTGCTGGGCATTGCCGGGCTCGCGGCGTTCGTCTTCGTCCAGCACCGCTCGCGGGAACCGCTGGTGCCGCCGTCGCTGTTCCGCGACCGGACGTTCACCCTGTCCAACGCGCTGACCTTCGCCATGTACGCGGCGCTCGGCGGCGTGATGATGCTGCTGGTCATGCAGCTGCAGGTGTCGCTCGGCTACTCGCCCACCGCGGCCGGCCTGGCCGGGCTGCCGCTCACGGTGATCATGCTGCTGCTGTCGGGCCGGTCGGGCGCGCTCGCGCAGCGCATCGGCCCACGGACACAGCTGGTGGTCGGCCCGATCGTGGTCGGCATCGGGATGCTGCTGATGCTGCGCATCGCCCCCGGCGCGTCCTACCTCGGCGCCGTGCTGCCCGCGGTCACGGTGTTCGGGCTGGGCCTGGCGACGGTGGTGGCCCCGGTGACCGCGACGGTGCTCGCCGCGGCCCCGGACCGCTACGCCGGGGTCGCCTCCGGCGTCAACAACGCGATCGCCCGCTCCGGCGGGCTCCTGGCGGTGGCGGTGCTGCCCGCCGCGGCCGGGCTGACCGGCGAGGCGTACGCCGACCCGGTGGCGCTGACGGCGGGCTGGCGGACGGCGTTGATCATCTGCGCGGTCCTGGCCGTCGCGGGCGGGCTGATCGCGCTGGGCATCCACAACGGCGTGCTGGAGCCGCCGACGCCCGCGCCTCCGGTGGCGGACGAGTCGCCCCACCTGGGTGAGTGCTTCCACTGCGGGGTCGAGGGCCCGCCGACCCACGTGCGCGGCGGCGCTCCCGCCCCGGCCGCCGGAGACTGACCGGGCAGCTCAGGCCAGGATCTCGGCGAACAGCGCGGGGTCGACGTTGCCGCCGGAGACGATCGCGACCGTGCGGCCGGTGGGCAGCTCGCCGGCGTGGTGCAGGTAGGCCGCCGTCGTCACCGCGCCGCTGGGCTCGGCCACCAGGCGGGCCTTCCGCGCCAGCGTGCGGACCGCGTCGCGGATCTCGTCCTCGGTGACCGTGACCATGGCGTCGACGACCTTCGTGAGGTGCGCGAAGGTCAGCTCGGACGGCTGTGCGCGCAGGCCGTCGGCGACGGTGCGGGCGCGGTCGGCCATCGGCCAGTCGACCTGACGGCCCAGGCGCAGCCCCTCGGCCGTGTCGCCGGCCAGCGCGGGCTCGACGCCGACGACCTTCGCCCGCGGGCAGCGCGCCTTGATCGCGGTGCCGACGCCGGAGGCCAGCCCGCCGCCGCTCACCGGCACCAGCACGACCTCGACGTCCGGCAGGTCTTCGGCGATCTCCAGGCCCGCCGTGCCCTGCCCGGCGATGACCGCCGCGTCGTCGAAGGGGGCGACGAGGGTCAGCCCGCGTTCGGCGGCCAGTTCGTGCGCTTTGGCCTCGTGCTCGCCGATCGGCACCTCGATCACCTCGGCGCCGTAGGAACGGGTGGCCTCGACCTTGATCCGCGGCGCGCTGTCCGGCACGACGATCACCGCGGGCACGCCGAACCGCTGCGCCGCGTACGCGACGGCTTGCGCGTGGTTGCCACTCGAGTAGGCGATGACACCGCGGGCGCGCGCCTCGTCGTCCAGGGTGCCGATCGCGTTGAACGCGCCGCGCACCTTGAACGCGCCGATCGGTTGCAGACTTTCGGGTTTGAGCCACAGGGACTTGTGGGGATCCCACGTTTGGAGCAACAGCGGCGTGCGCACGGCGACACCCTCGACGCGCTTCGCGGCGGCCTCGATGTCAGAGATCGTCACCAGTTCCATGTGCCGAGTATGTCAAGAAACTGTTCGATTTACACTGTCCATAGTAGACAGTCAACGTGGCGCTCCTCACGCCGTGGCAACGCGGGGAGTTTCCCGTGCGCCTTACACGTTGGACAGGGGAGAAGACTTACTACCGGATCGGGATCATGAGCAAGGAGAACGCAGCGACTTCCGAAGTGAAGGAAGAAAAGTCGGGCTTGCGCATCGCGCAGGTGATGGCGGCGGCGCTCGCGGCGGTGACCGCGGCGCTGCTCGGATCGACCCTCGGCGTCGCGGGCACGGTGGTCGGCGCGGGCGTGGCGAGCGTGATCACCACGGTCGGCGGCGAGGTGTACCTGCGCTCGTTGCAGCGCACCCGCGCGGCCGCGCTGAGGGCCCGCCAGCTGGCGACGTCGGGGATCCGCCGCCGGGGCGGTGCCGAGGTGGCCTTGACCGAACAACCGACGGTGCAGCTGCCGAAGCCCGGCGAGGAGGGGCCGCCGGCGGACGAACCGGGCCGGCTGCGCAAACTGCGCTGGCCGTTGATCATCGGCACCAGCGTGGTGGCGTTCGCGGTGGCGATCCTGGCGATGGTCAGCGTGGACGCGGCCACCGGCGGCAAGGTGGCGGGCGGCACGGGCGCAGGCATCGGCAAGATCTTCGGCGGCGGCTCGGGTCAGCCGGACAAGACCCCGGTGACCACCCCGGCAACGTCGACGGACGACACGCAGAACTCGCCGACCCCGACCCCGTCCACGACGGAGTCGAACACCCCGCCGACAACCTCGTCGGAGTCGCCGACCACAACGCCGACGACCCCGAGCACGACGTCCCAGAAGCCGTCGACCTCGGCGGCACCCCCGACCAGCCAGGGCGCGGCTTCAACTCCGACGCCGTAGATCCGTGAAGGCCTCCTTACCGGCCATAAGAGCCGGTAAGGAGGCCTTCACAGGCTTCAGGCCGGGTAAGACCAGGCTGTGACGACGCCTTGAGCAGTGTCCTCCGAGGGGCCGTTGTCGACCGGAGCCAGCCAGGCCGTGGTGAGGGTCACGACCGCCGTGAGGGCCGCGCCGACCAGCATCAACCGGTGCGGCGGCTTCGGCCGGTCGGGGATCTCCACTGGCGTGGGTCCCACGATGATCAGCTCGTCCTTCTTCTGGCGGACCGGCAGGGCGCTGCCACGATCACCATCGCCGACGGTCAACTCGGCGAGCGCTGGGCTTCCGCCCGGCGAAGCTGTCGGCGCGAAGATCGACTCGCGGTTGGCGAGCCAGGTGTTGACGAGGTCGAGCCGCGAGCGGAGGTCGACACGCCGCGCCCCGGTGTCTTCGACCTCGGGAACGGCCCGGCGCCTGAACTCCTCGCGGTCGAGATCGCCTGGGGGCAGGCCGAACCAGGTCCAGGCTAGTTCGACGGCACGCAGCGAGTCGGCGAAGGTGCGCTGCCGGAGTGTCTCGGCGTGGTTCGTCAACTTGTCCGCGGCGACGAGGGCGCTGTGCGCGGCCTCCCGTTCGGCGGCCACCCGACCCTGGGCTCGCTTGATGCGGCCGGTGATCTCGTCGATCACCGTTCGCTCGATCTCCAGCCGGTCACCCAGCAGATTCCCCCGGCAGTACAGACGTGCCATCTGGACCACGACGCAGCCGAGGATCAGGCCGATCACGATGCCGAACAGGACGGCTTCGTAGACCGGCAGATCCGCCTGCCGGGCGAGCCAGGCGACTCGGACGCCGCCGATCATCGCGACGGCCGCGGCCACCCCGACCAGCCCGTAGTAGGCGTGTGAGTACTGCTGGTCGGCTTCGGCGATCTCGTCGGTGGTCGGCGCCGGGCGTTCCGGCCCCGAGCGGCCGTGCCGGAACGGGCGGTTGTAGTCCGCCGCGGCACCGCGGCGGTCGACGCTCAACCGTTCGGCGTTGACGAATGTGCGCGCCGCCCACTCGATGGCCAGCACCTGCAGGCTCACCATGCCGAGCCCGATCGCCCAGCGGAGCGCGTTGTCCGAGCCGCTGGTGAACGACAGGTTCAGCAGCGGCTTCCACAGGAGGATCGCGTCCATCACGCCCAGCAGGGTCGAGGCGAGGATCCGCCATGCTTTCTCCCAGCTGCGCTGGGTGTGCCGCGAGTCGCCTTCGGCACTGCGTTGGCGGGCCAGCTGCTCGTCCTGGTGGTGGATGGCCTGGATCCGCCGCCCGTCGATCTTCTCGCCGTCGGGGCCGGTAACCGGGTCGTTCAGGATCCCGCTGGCGTGTTCGATCGTGTCGACCGCTTCGGCGAGGTGCTTGGCGGCCTCGAGGTCCTGTTCGGCCGCGCGGTCGTCGGTCGGGGCCGAGTACTCCAGCGCCTGCGCGTGGCAGGTCGCGGCGGCGTTCTGGACCGCGCCGGCCGCGGTGTCCGCCAGCGGCCGGTCAAGGTCCGGCTTGCCAGTCGTCGGGTCTATCACGGTGAGGTAGGTAGCAGCGGCCGCCGTCCAGACGCCCTCGTCGGTGGAGCCGAGGGCCATCGCGGCAGGTCTCGGCAGGTCGGTTACGCGAAATGTGCCCTTCGGCAGGCCGGGGTAGGCCGCCAGCGGCACGTCGGGCGTGTCGGTCACGAATTCTCCGTTTCTCAAGAGCGGGCGACGAGCTTGATGACGACCACTCGCTGCGCCGGCGACGTGGCGTCCTGACCAGGCGTGGCGAGTTCGTCAAATCCCACGCCGGACGCCGTGATGTCGCCGGCCGGGATTCCCTGGTCGCGAAGCAGCTGCGCGACGGCTTCGGCGCGCTTCGCCGAGGTGTCGCGCGCGCCGGCGGGGTCGCCGTAGCGGGCGCAATAGCCGGTGACGTTGATCCGGGACTTCCCGTGCTTTTCCCGGTACAGCTGGGCGGCTTGCGCGGCCACCGCTGTCGCGGCCGGGCGGTCGATCAGCTCCGCGCTGTCGGGCGCGAACGCCGCCTCGTCGATTCGGGGATCGTCCGTTTTGACCGGCGGCGGTGGGGGCGTGAACGGGATGATCGGCGGGACCACCGAGGCGTTCGGCCAGGCGCCGGTCGTTCCGTTGTCGTGGATCGGGTCGGCGATTTGCGCGCCGAGGTGATCGGCGAGGGTGGTGGTGAACTTTTCGCGCCAAGATTCGGATCGCGGATCGAGCGGCCGCTGTTCCGCGCCCACCGGGGTCAAAAGGACGATGTGTAAATCGACCCCCTGCAGATCCAGATCTTTCAGCGGGGTCTTCAGCACTTCGTCGACGGCCTGCTCGGGATCCGCGCCGGCACTCAGCGACGAGATCGTGAGCGGATCGAGGGAGCCGGTCAGCACTGTGCTCGTCAGCCAGACCTCGGCCTGCCCGGTCCGCGCGGCCTCGTCCGCGGCGGCGTGCAACGCGGCGTACAAGGAAAAGCCCGTCGGACTGACCGCGGCTTTCCCCATGCGTCCGGCGATGTCCTTGACGATCTTGTCGACATTGGACGCCTGCTGCCGGCCGTCGTCGACCTTTCCGTTCCCGCGGTCGAGGTCCAGCCCGATGTCGTTCGCGACGTTAACCGCCTGCTCGCCGACGGCATAGGCGGTGAGTTTGGCGCCGCCGTCCTTACCGGCCTGGCGAAGGCGATCGCGCAACGCGCGCGGCAGGGCGCCGGGGGAATGGGTGGTCTTTTCCGCCAGCCACACCAGATCCGTGTTCTTGCCCGGCTCCGCGACCTGGTTCAGCACGACCACGATCGCGACGAACAGTAGCACCGCGCCGGCGAAGACCGCCATGATGCGAGCGCCCTTGGAGATCGAGCGTTTCGGCGAGGTGGCCGTCTCGTAGTCGTAGATTTTCACGAATCCTCCGTGCGGCCCCTGTTGCCGTTGCTTCGGGGTTCCGCACGGAGGTCGGTGTTCGGCCGAACGCCGTTACTCCGTGCTTTCTACAAATGGCCCGATCGGGTAAACCCGAAGCGGGTGGGATGAAGATCTGATTTCACCAGTAACAAATGTGCGGGTTCGACCGAACCTGTTCTCTCAGATCAGGTGGGACCGCAGTTCCCGCGCCGCCGCAGCCGGATCCTCGGCCTCCGTGATAGCCCGGACCACCACGATCCTCGACGCCCCGGCCGCCAGCACCTCCGGCAACCTCGGCACGTCGATGCCGCCGATGGCGAACCAAGGCCGGGACGGAGCGGCAGCGGCCACCGAACGGACCAGGTCCAGCCCCGGTGCCGAACGCCCCGGCTTGGTCGGCGTCGGCCAGCAGGGGCCTGTGCAGAAGTAGTCCACGCCCGGCTCGGCAGCCGCGGCCGAAGCCTGCGGGACGGAGTGCGTCGAACGGCCGATCACCACCTCGTCGCCGAGGATCCGGCGGGCCAGGGGCACCGGGATGTCGTCCTGGCCCAGGTGCAGCACGTCCGCGCCGACCGCCAGGGCCACGTCCGCTCGGTCGTTCACCGAGAGCAGTGCTCCGTGGCGGGCGCACGCTTCCGCCAGCACCTCCAGGGCCGCGATCTCGCCCGCGGCTTCCAGGGCGCCCGTTTTGTCGCGCAGCTGAATGATGTCGACGCCGCCGGACAGGGCCGCGTCGGCGAACGACGCCAGGTCGCCGCGGGTCGTTCGGGCGTCCGTGCACAGGTACAGGCGCGCGGTGTCGAGGCGGGCGCGGATCTTGTCACCGGAGAGGGCGGGCATAGCGGCGACCGTACCCGGCCGGCCAAAAGCGCCGTTGCCACGAAAGCCATCCGGCGTGACCGTGGTTGGACTGGCAACGAACGGCACAGTAGGGTGAACGGGTCCGCACGGGAGCCCGAGGCAACGGGCTGAGAGGGAGCTGCCGCTCCGACCGTGGAACCTGATCCGGGTCATGCCGGCGCAGGGAGCGTGATCCCATGACGAACACCTTGGCCGTGGTCGGTGCCGGCGTGATCGGCCTGTCCGCGGCGTGGCGGGCGGCCACGCAAGGCCACGCGGTCACCGTCTACGACCCCGAACCCGTGCGCGGCGGTGCGTCCTGGCTGGCCGGCGGCATGCTCGCCCCGGTGACCGAAGCCTGGCCGGGTGAGGAGGACGTCCTCGCCCTCGGCGAAGAGTCGCTGCGCCGCTGGCCCGCTTTCGCGCGCGACCTCGTCGACGAGGGCGTCGACCCGGGCCTGGCCGAGCACGGGACGCTGGTCGTCGCCTTCGACAGCGCCGACGCCGGTCACCTCGACATCCTCGCCGGCTACCTGCACTCCCTCGGCCGCGCGGCCGAACGCCTGACCGGACGCGAGACCAAGCGGCTCGAGCCCGGCGTCGGTTCCGTCCGAAGTGGACTCCACGTGCCCGGCGACCTGGCCGTGGACAACCGGAAACTGCTCAACGCGCTGTACGCGGCGTGCGTCAACCACCAGGTCCGGTTCGTCCGCGAACGCGTCGGAACGATCCCGGACGCCGACGCCGTCGTGCTCGCCGCCGGCGCCTGGACCGGACGGCTCCACCCGCAGCTCGCCGACGCCGTCCGCCCGCTCAAGGGCGAGATCCTCCGCCTCAAGCCCCGCCGCGGCTGCCTGCCGCCGCCGACCCGCACCGTCCGGGCCGTGGTCGAAGGCCGGCCGATCTACCTGGTCCCGCGCGGCGACCAGGAGCTCGTCCTCGGCGCGACGCAGTACGAAGCGGGCTTCGACCAGGCCGTCACCGCGCGCGGTGTCCGTGAGCTGATCGAGGGCGCCGAGCGCGTCTTCCCGGCGATCACCGAGTACGAGCTGGCCGAGACGGCCGCCGGCCTGCGCGCCGGCAGCCGCGACGCGCTGCCGTACCTCGGTGTCCTGGACGACGGCGTCTACGCCGCGACCGGGCACCACCGCAACGGCCTGTTGCTGGCCCCGGTGACCGCGGACGCCGTGGTCGCCTGGCTCGCGGGGGAGAAGCCGCCCGAAGGCGTCGAAGCGGCTTCGCCCGCCCGCCTGTCCCGGAAGGAGCACGTGTGATGGAGATCAAGCTCAACGGCCGGTGGACGGAGTTCCCGGACGACGCCACCGTGGCCGACGTCCTCGACGCCGCCGGCGGACAGCGGCCCGGGATCGCCGTCGCGGTCGACGGCGTCGTCGTCCGCCGGGGCGACTGGGCCACCACCGCCGTGCCCAAGGGCGCGGCGTTCGACGTGCTCACCGCCGTCCAGGGAGGCTGAAGTGGACGAAGCACCGCTCGTCATCGGCACGCACAAGCTGTCGTCACGGCTGATCATCGGCACCGGCGGCGCGGCGAACCTCGCCGTGCTCGAACGCGCGCTGGTCGCGTCCGGCACCGAACTGACCACCGTCGCGATGCGACGCGCCGACGCCGAAGGCGGCTCCGGCGTGCTCGAACTCTTGAAAAGGCTCGGGATCCAGCTGCTGCCGAACACCGCGGGCTGCCGTACGGCGGCCGAAGCGGTGCTCACGGCGCGCTTGGCGCGCGAGGCGCTTGATACCGATCTCATCAAGCTCGAGGTGCACGCGGACGACCGGACGCTGCTCCCGGACCCCGTCGAAACCCTGGACGCGGCCGAGCAGCTGGCCGCCGACGGCTTCACCGTGTTCGTTTACACGAACGACGACCCGGTGCTCGCGCTGCGCCTGGAGGAGGCCGGCTGCGCGGCCGTGATGCCGCTGGGTGCGCCGATCGGCACCGGCCTCGGGATCCGTAATCCGCACAACATCGAGCTGATCGTTTCGCGAGCGGGTGTGCCGGTGATCCTCGACGCCGGAATCGGCACCGCGTCGGACGCCACGCTGGCGATGGAGCTGGGCTGCGACGCCGTCCTGCTGTCCACGGCCGTCACCCGGGCCAGTGATCCCGAACGGATGGCCGCGGCGATGCGCTCGGCCGTCGTCGCCGGACGCCTGGCCCGCGGCGCCGGGCGGGTGCCGCAGCGCTTCTGGGCCCAGGCGTCGAGCCCGCCGCGCTGACCGCCGGCGCCTTAACACCGAACCCGCACCGGGAACCCGTAAAGTGGACCGAACTTTCCGGCGCACCCGCGCACGGGTGAGGCAGAAGGAGCCAGCCGTGACCACATCGGTCCAGGACACCTCGGGCAGGTTGTACCTCGCGGTGGGCAGGCTGTCGCGATCGCTGCGCCAGGCCGGTGTGCCGGGCCCCGGCCACGGCGCGATCTCCGCACTGGCGACCCTGGTGCACGCCGGTCAGCTCCGGCTCGGCGATCTCGCCGCCAAGGAGGGCGTCGCCGCGGCGACCATGTCGCGGATCATCGCGTCCCTGGTCGAGGCCGGGTACGTCAGCCGCGAGTCCGACCCGGTCGACCGGCGGGCGTGGCTGGCGAAGGCGACCGAAGAAGGCGAGCGGCTCGTCTCCGGCGTCCGGTCGACACGGGTGCAGGAGCTGAACCGGCGGCTGGATCGCCTGTCACCCGAGCACCGCGAAGCGCTGACGACGGCGCTTCCGGCGCTCGAAGCCCTGATCGCCGACGAAGACCGCTAAGCCGGGGGCGGCAGCCGCCGGGTGATCCGGTCGAAGAGCTCTCCCAGCGGCTCGCCGACGTCCCGGCCGAACTCGGTCAGCCCGTAGGTGACCTGCGGCGGTGTCGTCGGCTCGACGCGCCGCCAGATCAGGCCGTCCTCGACCAGCGCCCGCAGGGACTGGGCGAGCATCTTCTCGCTGATCCCTTCGATGCTCTCGCGCAGCTCGAAGAACCTGAGGTCGTTGCTCTGCAACGAGATCAGCACCCAGATGCCCCACCGGCTGGTCACGTGGTCGACCACCTCGCGGGCGGCGCACGCGGTGTGAAACACCTCATACCGCGGCTTGGTCTCGTCCTGGGTGAGCTGCGCGCCTCCGGTCACGTAGGGAGCTTACCCAGAGGTATGTCCTTACCAAAAGTTAGCCCGGCTCCTAGCGTTCCCGAGCACCGAAGACATCGGACGAAGGAGCAGAACATGATCGTGGTGACCGGAGCTACCGGGAACATCGGCCGGCCGTTGACACGGGCGCTGGCCGAGGCGGGGCAGCAGGTGACGGCGGTGTCGCGGCACGCCGCGGCGTTCCCGGACGGCGTCCGCCACGTGGTGGCCGACCTGGCCGAGCCCGCCGGCCTGGAGCCGGCGCTCGCCGGGGCGAAGGCGTTGTTCCTGCTGCTGTCCGGCGACCTGCACGCCGTCGGCGCCGACCCGGCCGACATCGTCCGCACGGCCGCCGCCAGTGGGGTCCGTAAGGTCGTCCTGCTGTCCACGCTGGGCGTGGCGACCAGGCCCTTCGGCACGACACGGATCGCGATGCGCGCGCTGGAGGACGCCGTGCGCGAGTCCGGTGCGGACTGGAGCATCCTGCGGCCGGGCGGCTTCGCCTCCAACGCCCTGTGGTGGGCCGAGTCCGTCCGCACCCAGCGGGTTGTCGCCGCGCCCTTCGGGGACACCGGGGTGCCGGTCGTCGACCCGGTGGACATCGGCGAGGTCGCGGCGGCCTGCCTGCTGGACGACCGGCACACCGGCGAGGTCTACGAGCTGACCGGGCCGGCGGTGATCACGCCACGCGGGCAGACGGCGGCCATCGCCGGCGCACTGGGCTCGCCGGTGCGGTTCCACGAGCTCACCCGCGCCGAGGCCAAGGCCGGCATGACCCGGAGCATGCCGGCTGAGCTCGCCGACGACACCCTGGACATCCTCGGCTCGCCGAGCCCGGCCGAGCTGCGGGTCAGCCCGGACGTCGAGCGGGTGCTCGGCCGGGCCCCGCGCTCGTTCGCCGACTGGGCCGCCGAGAACGTCGCCGCGTTCCGTTAAGCGGCCTGCTCACGTCGCAGCTCGGCGAGCTCCGCGCGCACGGCGCGGAGCTCTTCGAGGATCTCGCGGTTGGCCTCGGCCTGCGTCGCGGCCTGTTTGGCCTCTTCCTCGCGGATGTCCTGCCGCAGCTCGTCTTCCATGCCGCTGACCACGACGGCGATGAAGAGGTTCAGCACCGCGAAGCTGGACACCAGGATGTAGACGACGAAGAAGATCCAGGCCATCGGCGCCTGCCGCATGATCTCCTTCGCGATGTCCGGCCACGCCTCGCCGGTCATCACCTGGAACAACGTGAACAGCGACGTCCCGAGGTCGCCGAAGTTCTCGGGCGAGATGACGCCGAACAGCTTGGTCGCCATCACACCCGCGACGAAGATGATCAGCGCGAGCAGCGCGGCGATCGACGCCATGCCGGGGATCGCCGCGAGCAGCCCGGAGACGACCTTCCGCATCGACGGCACCACGGAGATCAGCCGCAGCACCCGAAGCACGCGCAGTGACCGCAGCACCGCGAACGGCCCGGTCGCCGGGATCACCGCGATGCCGACGACCAGCAGGTCGAAGACGTTCCAGCTGTCGCGGAAGAACCCGCCGCGGTAGGCGTAGAACTTCGCCAGCAGCTCGGCGACGAAGATGCCGAGCGCGATGTGGTCGAGGGTGTGCAGGAGGCCGCCGTAGCCGTCGATCAGCGACGTCGACGTCTCCATGCCGAGGGTGGCCGCGTTGAACACGATCACGGCGATGATGAAGTTCTGGAAGCGGCGGTCCTCGAGGAACTTCGCCACCCGCTGGCGCCCGGTCAAGGCCGTCCCCCGTTGTGGTCAAGGATCAGTAAACGAGGAAAGGGTAACCGGGCGGGTACTCAACGCTCTTCGGGTGCCAGCCGCCAGAAGGCCGAGACCGGGCCGACCTTGGCGCCCATCGGGTACGCGTGCTCGACGGCGTGGGACACGAACCACTTGCCGTAGCGGGCCGCCTCGACCACGGACATGCCCTTCGCCAGCCCCGCGGTCAGCGCCGAGGCCATGGTGTCGCCCGCGCCGTGCGTGTGCTGGGTCGGGTACCGCTCACCGGGCAGCTCCACGAACGTCGAGCCGTCGAAGAGCAGGTCGACGCACTCGGGGTCGGCCTGCAGGTGACCGCTCTTGACCAGGACGTACTTCGGGCCCATGCGGTGCAGCACCACGGCCGCGGTGTGCATGCCTTCGCGGTCCTTCACCGTCATCCCCGTGAGCAGGCGGACCTCGTCGAGGTTCGGCGTCAGCACCGTCGCGCGCGGCAGGAGCTCGTCACGCAGGGCGTGCAGGCCCGCGTCGTCGAACAGCGGGTGGCCGTGCATCGACGCCGCCACGGGGTCGACGACGAACGGGATCTTCTCGTCGCGGCCGATCTCCGCCTTGTCGCACGCGGCCGCGACGGCGTTGATGATCTCCGCGGACGCCAGCATGCCCGTCTTGGCCGCGCCGACCCCCATGTCCGCCGCGACGGCCTCGATCTGCCCGGCCACGATGTGCGGCGGCAGGTCCGCGCGGTCGTGCACGCCCAGGGTGTTCTGCACCGTGACGGCGGTGACGGCGACCAGGCCGTGGACGCCGCAGGTGAGGAACGTGCGCAGGTCCGCCTGCAGACCGGCGGCGCCGCCGGAGTCCGATCCGGCGATGGTCAACGCGGTGGGCGGGCTCGTGGTCATGGGTTTCCCGACTTCTGGTCTAGGCCAATCGGCCGCTTTTCCTTCATCAGCAGTCAACCACGGTGGCACATTGTGTGAGCTACTCACCAGTTACGAGCGAAGGAGCCTGGATGAAGCTCTTCTCGGTGGTACTCCTCACGGCCGCTCTCGCGCTCTCCGGGGCGACCGCCGCCCACGCGGACGGCCCGAAGCTCTCCCACGTCACGACCGTCGGCGTGCACAACACGTACGACCCGGCGGCCTACGACTACCTGGCCCGGGCGCTCGACGCCGGCTCGTCGCTCATCGAGCTCGACGTCTGGCCCGACTTCATCACCCACGAGTGGAAGGTCAGCCACTCGAACCCGTTGGGGAACAGCAACAACTGCGTCGCGGCGACGTCGGCGGCGCAGCTGTACACCGGCGGGAAGAACAAGAACCTGGAGTACTGCCTCGACGACATCCGGATCTGGCTCGCCGCCCACCCGGGCCACCCGCCGCTCACGCTCAAGCTGGAGATGAAGACCGGCTTCTCGGACAACACCGGCATGGGCCCGGACGAGCTGGACGCGACGTTCCGCTCGCACCTGGGCAGCGTCGCGTTCCGCCCGGCGGAGCTGCTCGGGAGTTACGGCACGCTCGACGACGCGGCCAAGGCGGACAACTGGCCGTCCGTGGACGCGCTGCGGGGCCGGGTGATCACCGAGATCATCCCGGGCACGGTGGAGGAGCAGAACCCGACCGACACGCTGCACACGGACGTCGAGTACGCGCGTTACCTGGTCGGGCTCAAGAACGCGGGCAAGCTCGGCGACGCGAACATCTTCCCGACCGTGCACGGCGCGGCCGGTGGTGACCCGCGGGACAAGTACACCGCCGACCTCAAGCCGTGGTTCGTGGTCTTCGACGGTGACGCGAACGCGTGGGTCACCCAGACCGGGCCGGGCTGGTACGACACCAACCACTACTACGTCGTGATGACCGACGGCCAGAACGTCGCGCCGGCCATCGACGCCCACAACCCGACGGTCGAGCAGGCCAACCAGCGCGTCGCGGACCTGGCGAAGCAGCACGCGTCGGTGGTCACGTCCGACTGGACCGGGCTCACGACGGTGCTGCCCCAGGTGCTCGCCAGGGGTTAGACGGTCAGCACGAGCTTCCCGGAAACCCGGCCGGACTCACCCAGCTCGTGCGCCTTCGCGACGTCTTCCAGCGGGAAGGTCCGCTCGACGCGGACCTTCAGCTGACCGGCCTCGATCAGCTCGACGAGGCCGGTCAGCCCGCCGCGGTCCGGTTCGACGAGGATCCGTTCCGTGCGCACGTTCCGTTCGGCCGCCGCCTTTTCGACCCGGTCGCCGACACCGCTGGGCACGCCGATCAGCAGGCCGCCTTCGTTGATCGCGGGCAGCCAGCGCAGGTCGCTCTCCTCGCCGACCAGTCCGAAGTAGACGTCCACATCGGACGCCGTCGCGGCTTCGTCGTGGTAGTCGATCGGCTCGTCGACGCCGAGTTCGCGCAGCAGGTCGTGCTTGCCCGCGCTGGCCGTGCCGAGCACGTGCGCGCCGCGCGCCTTGGCGAGCTGCACCGCGAGGTGGCCGACCCCGCCCGCGGCGGCGTCGACGAACACCCGCTGTCCCGCTTGGACGTTCCCGACGTCGACCAGGCCCTGCCAGGCGGTCAGCCCGGCCAGCGGCAACGCGGCGGCCTCGGCGAACGACAGCCCGGCGGGCTTGCGCACGAAGTGCCGCGACGGCGCGGTGACGTACTCCGCGTAGCCGTTCGCCGGGCGCGGGAACCAGGGCATGCCCAGGACTTCGTCACCCTGCCGGACGCCGGTCGCGCCGAAACCGGTCTCCTCGACGACACCCGCGACGTCCCAGCCGACGGTGAACGGCGGCTCGCCGAGGAACCCGCCGCCGGCGCGCACCTTCCAGTCGACCGGGTTGATCCCGGCGGCGTGCACCCGCACCAGGACCTCCGTGGGCCCGGGTTCCGGCCGCGGTGCTTCGGTGACGGTCAGCACCTCCGGCCCGCCGAGTGCCTGCTGGGTCACGATGCGCATCACTGTCTCTCCTTCGTTCCGGGGTCGGCTCCTATACTCGGATGGGTAGGAACTTTTCGCTAGAAGGCACTTATTCGTAAAGTAGGTACCTGATGGAAACCACCTGTGACCAGGACGGACCCTGGGACGTTTATCTCCGCAGCTGTCCGTGCCGTGACGTGCTGGATCTGCTGGCCAACAAGTGGACGGCCCTGGTGCTGGGCGCGCTGGCCCGCGGCCCGCACCGGTTCGGCGAGCTGCGCCGGGCGGTCGACGGCATCAGCCAGAAGATGCTGACCCAGAACCTGCGCCAGCTGGAGCGCGACGGTTTCCTGACGCGCACGGTCTACCCGACGACTCCGCCGACGGTGGAGTACGCGCTCACGGACATGGGCGGCGAGGTCGGCGCGCACCTGATCGCGCTGAGCGCGTGGTCGCAGGCCAACTTCGACCGCATCCGCGCGTCGCGCCAGTCCTACGACGGCCGGGAGCTGCAGCCGGTCCGCTGATGGCTCACCGGGTTTCGCCGGGCGTTCACCTCTTCGTCTTCGTGGCTCCCTAACCTCCGGGTAACTCATCCGAACCAATTTCCTGGAGGGTTCATGCGGAGACTGTTCTGCCTGGTCACAGCGTTGGTCGCGGCCGCGGGGCTGACGACCGGCGTCGCCGAAGGGGCGGCCAAAACGCCCAAAGTGCTGGTGATCGGGCTCGACGGCACGCGGTTCGACAAGCTCCTGGCCGCCGACACGCCGAACGTGCACGCGCTCGTCCAGCGCGGGTATTCGTCGCGCAGCTCGCTCTACGGCAGCGGGATGGCGCCGACGCTCAGCGGTCCCGGCTGGTCGTCGATCCTCACCGGCGTCTGGCCCGACAAGCACCTGGTCAAGGACAACGCGTTCACCGGCAACAACCTGGCCGCGTACCCGAGCTGGCTCGCGCGCGCCGAGACGGCGAACCCGGCGCTGGACACCTACGCGGCCGTCGACTGGAAGCCGATCGGGGACAAGATCCTGCGGACCGGCCAGGACCGCAAGTACGTCCTGGACGGCGACTCCGCCGGGTACGAGAACACCGACCCGCAGCTCGCGGCGGACGCCGAGAAGCACCTGAAGCAGGACAAGGCCGACGCGTCGTTCGTCTACTTCGGAGAGACGGACGAGGACGGCCACGCCCACGGCGCGGATTCGCCGGAGTACGCGGCAACCCTGCGCTCGGACGACGCGTACCTCGGCCGGCTGCTGGCGGCGATCAGCGCGCGGCCAACCTATGCGTCCGAAGACTGGCTGGTCATGCTGACCACCGACCACGGCCACACCGGCCCGGGCGGCCACGGCGGTGACAGCCCCGAGGAGCGCATGACGTTCGTGGTGGCGGCGGGCGGCGCGGTGCCGCCGGGAACACCCGCGGTGGCGCCGAAGATCGTGGACATCGCGCCGACGGCGTTGCGGCACCTGGGAATTCCGCTTTCCCTGGACGGTTACGCGCTGGGTGCGGTGCCGGTGGACCCGTTCGACTCGGCGATCTTGAAGCCGCGGGTGGACGAAACCGGCGTCCCGGCTTCGGTGCTCGGCTGGACGCACGAGGCGCCGTCGGGCTGGACGGTCCGCAACGCTTCGGCCATGCCCGCGGGTGTGACGGAGTGGCAGGGCTGGGCGTTCACGAACGACGACTTCTGGACGCGCACCGCGCCCGGGCAGGAGCGGGAGGCGAACGTGCGGTCCCGGGGTGTGTTCGCGGTGGCGGACCCGGACGAGTGGGACGACAAGGGCTCACCGTCTTCGTCGGGTACCTTCGATTCTTCCCTGGTTTCGCCGGCTCTCACGGTGTCCGGCAAGTCCATTGTGGACATCAGGTTCGTCTCGCACTACCGCCAGGACGGCACCCAGCGCGGCGCCCTCACGGTCTCCTTCGACGGCGGCCCGGAGAAGCCGCTCCTGGCCTACGGCCCGGAATCCTCGTCCGCAAACCGAGGCGGCGACGTCCTGTCCCAGCCGACAGCGACGTCGGTGGCGGTCCCGGCGGGCGCCCGTTCGGCCCGGTTCACGTGGCGCCTCTACGCGGCGGGCAACAACTGGTACTGGGCGGTCGACGCCCCGCGCCTGACGGCCCGCTGAGCGCGCCGGTGGGGCCGGCTCACGCGCCGGGCCGGTCCCACCAGTGCCGCTGCTCGATGTCGGACCTCCGTCAGGGGTTGGCCCTTCTCCGCAGCTTCGTCGCGAACGTGCTACGTGCGGCCGAGGTGCGGAGTGAACCACCCAGGGCGATCAGTTCGAAGTGCGGGCGCGCCACGACCGCACACCGTCCTGTTCGCCAGCCGCGGAAATCACCGTCCCAAGCGATCTTGGTTGGGTGGGGCCAACTCGCGTTCGGCCAATGTGGCGAGCATCCCGGCCACCGTGTGGTCCGGCGGCGGCTTCAGCAGCCCGCGCTCGCACGTGCGTTGAGCCCGCGCAGCCTGCCATGGCTGGTCGTGAGTGGTAATTCGGGTTAGAACCCTAATTGCCACTCACGACGGGCCGAGCACCCAGAACGGCGACACCGGGCCAACTCCCGCGCCCAGTGGGTAGGACTCCGCCACGCAGCGCTCGATGAACTTCTTGCCCGCCGCCACCGCGTCCGGTACCGAAGCACCCTTCGCCAGCGATGACGTGATCGCCGAGGCCATCGTGTCGCCGCCGCCGTGGGTGTTTTCCGTCTGGTAGCGGGGGCCGCTGAGCGAGATGAACGCGTCGCCGTTCGTCAGCAGGTCCACGCACGTGCTGCCCGTCATGTGGCCGCCCTTGACCAGGACCCACCGGGATCCGAAGGCCAGCAGTGCCTCCGCGGCGGAGCGCTGGGTGGTCGCGTCGGAAACCGAGATGCCCGTCAGCAGGCGGACCTCGTCCAGGTTCGGGGTGATCAGCGTCGCGCGGGGGAACAGCTCCGTGCGGATCGCCTCCAGGGCGTCTTCGCGCAGCAGGGCGTGGCCGGTCATCGACGCCGCCACCGGGTCGACCACCAGCGGGATGTCACCGCCGACTTCGTCCAGCGTCTTGGCCACCGCGCGGATGATCTCCGCCGTGGCCAGCATGCCCGTCTTCGCCGCACCCACGCCCATGTCGGACGCCACCGCCTTGATCTGCGCGGCGACGACGTCGGCCGGGATCTCGGTGAAACCCTGGACGCCCAACGAGTTCTGCACGGTGACGGCGGTCAGCGCGACCAGGCCGTGCACGCCGTTCGCGAAGAACGTGCGCAGGTCCGCCTGGATGCCCGCACCACCGCCGGAGTCGGATCCGGCGATGGTGAGGGCGGTGGGCGGAGTCACGGCTGCACCACGGGCAGGTAGACCTGGCCGCCGGACTCGGTGAACTCCGCCGACTTCGAAGCCATGCCGGCCTCGATGGCCTCCACAGTGGACAGTCCGTGCTCCTCGGCGTACTTGCGGACGTCCTGCGTGATCCGCATCGAGCAGAACTTCGGCCCGCACATCGAGCAGAAGTGCGCGGTCTTGGCGGGCTCCGCGGGCAGTGTCTCGTCGTGGAACGACCGCGCGGTGTCGGGGTCCAAAGACAGGTTGAACTGGTCGTTCCAGCGGAACTCGAAGCGGGCCTTCGACAGCTCGTCGTCCCACTCCTGCGCGTACTGGTGGCCCTTGGCCAGGTCGGCGGCGTGCGCGGCGATCTTGTACGTGATCACGCCGGTCTTGACGTCGTCGCGGTTCGGCAGGCCCAGGTGCTCCTTCGGCGTGACGTAACACAGCATCGCCGTGCCGTACCAGCCGATCTGCGCCGCGCCGATGGCCGAGGTGATGTGGTCGTAGGCCGGCGCGATGTCCGTCGTGAGCGGACCGAGGGTGTAGAACGGTGCCTCGCCGCAGAGCCGTTCTTCGAGCTCGACGTTCTCCTTGATCTTGTGCATCGGCACGTGGCCAGGGCCTTCGATCATCACCTGGACGTCGTGCGAGCGCGCGATGTGGGTCAGCTCACCAAGGGTCTCCAGCTCGGCGAACTGCGCGCGGTCGTTGGCGTCGGCGATCGAGCCCGGCCGCAGGCCGTCGCCCAGGGAGAACGTGACGTCGTACTGGCGCAGCAGCTCGCAGAGTTCCTCGAAGTGGGTGTACAAAAAGGACTCCTGGTGGTGCGCGAGGCACCACGCGGCCATGATCGAGCCGCCGCGGCTGACGATGCCGGTGACGCGCCGCGCGGTCAGCGGGATGTAGCGCAGCAGCACGCCGGCGTGCACGGTGACGTAGTCGACACCTTGCTCGCACTGCTCGACGATGGTGTCGCGGTAGACCTCCCACGACAGCTTTTCCGGTTCTCCGTCGACCTTTTCGAGCGCCTGGTAGATCGGCACGGTGCCGACCGGCACCGGCGAGTTGCGGATGATCCACTCGCGCGTCTCGTGGATCCGCTTGCCGGTGGAGAGGTCCATGATGGTGTCGGCACCCCAGCGGGTGGCCCACACCATCTTGTCGACCTCTTCCTCGACCGACGACCAGACGGCCGAGTTGCCCATGTTGGCGTTGATCTTCACCAGGAAGTTCTTGCCGATGATCATTGGCTCGGACTCGGGGTGCCTGCGGTTGACCGGGATCACCGCGCGGCCGCTCGCGACCTCGGCGCGCACGAACTCCGGTTCGACGCGCTCGCGCGCCGCGATGTACTCCATTTCCCTGGTGACGACGCCTTGTTTGGCCCAGCCGAGCTGCGTGTTGTGCTCCCGGCCGTCGGCCCAGCCGGCCCGCAGCCGGTGCAGTCCACTGTGGACGTCGATGGTGGCTTCCGGATCCGTGTACGGGCCCGAAGTGTCGTAGACGTCGAAGTGTTCCCCGTTGGAGAGGTCGATCCGGCGGGCGGGAACACGCAGTCCGGATTCGGTCTGGTGGTACACCTTGTGCGATCCGGTGATCGGACCCGTGGTGACGGAGACGTGCTTGTTCTCCAGCGTTGTCAACGACTTTCACTCCCTACGCCGGCATTACCCGGTCAGGTTCATGCGGTCGGTGACACCTGGGACAAATCCCCAGTCACCCTCTCAGCCCGCCATGGCGCGAGCTCCCGCGTTGTGGTGTTGTGCCACCGACCATGCCACGCCGGGGCGTGAGACTCAAGTCCGGTCACCTCACCCGACCAGTTCGGCGGGTGTGGCGTAGACGTCGACCATGGCTCCGTTGCGCAGCACGGTGATCGGCAGCGGGGTGCCGATCACTTCGGCGAACAGCTGCCGCTGGATGCCCTGCGCGTCCGAGACGCGGGTGCGGCCGACGGTCAGCACGAGGTCGCCCGCCCGCAGCCCGGCGCGCTCGGCGGGCCCGCCGGAGACCACTTCGCGCACCCGCAGCCCGGCCTCCTGCCCGGTCCGCTCGGCGATGTCGTCGGGCAGTGGCGCGGGCACGCCGACAACGCCGAGGTACGCGCGCCGCACCCGGCCTTCGACGACGAGGGTGTTGATGATCCGCCGCGTCGTCGAGTTGATCGGCACGGCGAGCCCGAGCCCGACCCCGGCGACCGCGGTGTTGACCCCGACGACGCGGCCGGCGGAGTCGGCGAGCGCGCCGCCGGAGTTGCCCGGGTTGAGCGCGGCGTCGGTCTGGATGACGTCCTCGATCACCCGGCCGGCGCGGCCGTGGCGCACCGGGAGCGCCCGGCCGAGCGCGCTGACGACCCCCGCGGTGACCGAGCCGGAGAAGCCGAGCGGGCTGCCGATCGCGACGACGAGCTGCCCGACGACCAGGTTGTCGGCGTCCCCGAGCACGGCGGCGGACGGCGTCTCGTCACGCGCCCGCAGCACGGCGAGGTCGGACAGCGGATCGGCACCGACGACGTCGAAGCGTGCCTCGCTGCCGTCGGCGAAGGTCGCGACGCCTTGTCGTTCGCCGTCGACGACGTGCGCGTTCGTCAGCAGGTAACCGTCGTCGGCGAAGACGACCGCGGAGCCGCTGCCGCGCCCGAGCTGAACCCCGGCGACGTGCGGGGTGACGGTCTTGGCGACCGTGCTGACCGCGCGCGAATAGGCGTCCATCGCCTCGTCCATGAAGTACCTCGATTACACCGTTGCAGATACTTCAAGTGTGCGCCGGTTACCGCGGGAAGTCCGTTCGCTGGTCGAGAACCCCGGACCAGTGACGGTCAGTGGTTCACCGATTCGGACCATGCGCCGGTGAAGGATCGGCGAGACACTGCCTGTCGCTTCTGTAACGGTGCAGAGGCGACATCACTGTGGGGTTGATATGCGCAAACTCATGGTCTCGGCCCTTGCCGGGCTGCTGGTCACCGGCCTGATACCGGCGACCGCGGCGGCGCAGGGGGAGGCTCCCGGCGCGCCCGGCGTCCATCCCAGCTGGCTACCCGCGAACAAGACCGGCTTCGGCACGGCCCACGATCGCGGCAGCAACGTCTGGTTCACGCTCCAGGGCGGCCAGCTGTCCGAGGTCTACTACCCGGACCTGTCCACGCCCAGCGTCCGCTCGATGGACTTCGTCGTCACCGACGGGCGCAGCTTCGCCGTCGCCGGCAACACGACCAAGTCGCAGCAGGTCCGGCGGACCGACGACGACAGCCTCACCTACGAGCAGACCATCACCGATGACCAGCACCGGTGGCGGCTGCGCAAGACCTACGTCACCGACCCGGCCGCGACGACCGTGCTGGTGGACGTCGACTTCCAGTCGCTCACCGGCCGGCCGTACCAGCTCTACGCGGTCGCCGACCCGGACCTGACCAACGACGGCTCCGACGACTCGGCCGCGCGCAAGGGGGACGCGCTCACCGCGTCGGACGCCACCAACGCCGCCGCCCTCACCGCCAAGCCCGGCTTCACGCGCACGAGCGTCGGTTACGCGGGCGCGTCCGACGGCGGCACCCAGCTCGCGAAGACGTTCAAGCTCGCGACCTACGACACCGCCGGCCACGGCAACGTAGTGCTCACCGGGCAGACCGCGGCCGACGGCGTGCGCACCCGGCACGTCACCCTCGCGCTCGGCATGGGCGCGAAGGCGGCCGACGCGCTCGGCAACGCGCAGGCCTCGCAGCGACGCGGTTTCGGCGCCATCACCCGCGCCTACGACCGCGGCTGGGAGCAGTACCTGCGCGGGGTGAGCAAACCGCCGTCGTCGCTGAAGACCGACAGCGAGCGCGACCTCTACAAGGCGTCGATGCTGACGCTGGCCGCGAGCGAGGACAAGCACCACCCGGGCGCGTTCATCGCGTCGCCGAGCATGCCGTGGCGGTTCGGGAACAACGACCCGGAGTGGTCGCCGTCCGGCACCTACCACCTGGTCTGGCCGCGCGACCTCTACCAGATCGCGACCGGCCTGGCCGCCGGCGGCGACACGGCGGCCGCGAGCCGCGCGGTGACCTACATGTTCGGCACGCAGCAGCAGGCCGACGGGCACCTGCCGCAGAACAGCCGCGTCGACGGCGTGCCGTACTGGACGTCGGTCCAGCTCGACGAAACCGCTTTCCCGATCGTGCTGGCCCAGCAGCTCGGGCGCAACGACGTCTGGCCCGGCGTGCGCAAGGCGGCCGACTTCCTGTTGTCCTACAAGGGTCCTGACGGCCAGGCGGCGCCGTGGACCCAGCAGGAGCGCTGGGAGGAGCAGGACGGCTGGTCCCCGTCGACCATCGCCTCGGTGATCGCCGGGCTCGTGTGCGCCGCGGACATCGCGTCGCACAACGGCGCGGCCGCCGACGCCAAGAGGTACCTCGCCGCGGCCGACAAGTTCAAGGCCGACCTGCCGAAGCAGACGATCACCACGAACGGGCCGCTGTCGAAGGACCCGTACTTCGTCCGGCTCACCAAGGACGGCAACGCCAACGCCGGAACGACGTACAACCTCGGCAACTCCAGCGTGACGATGGACCAGCGCGCGGTCACCGACGCCGGGTTCCTCGACCTGGTGCGCCTCGGCATCTACCGCGCCGACGACCCGGTGATCGTCAACAGCGTGCGCGTCACGGACAAGGAGATCTCGTTCACCACGCCGACGGGCCAGTTCTGGCACCGCTACACGAAGGACGGCTACGGCGAGCAGGCCGACGGTTCACCGTGGGACTACACGTTCCCGGCCGGGAGCCGCACGACGTTCGGCCGGCTGTGGCCGCTGCTGGCCGGCGAACGCGGTGAGTACGAACTGACGCTGGGCCAGCCCGGCGCGGCAGCGCGGCGGCTGCGTGACCTCGGCCGCGTGAGCAGCTCGGCGGAGACCATGCCGGAGCAGGTGTGGGACGAGAACCCGCCGTCGGGCCAGACGGGGTTCCCGGCCGGCACCCCGAACACCTCGGCGACACCGCTGGCCTGGACGCACGCGCAGTACGTCCGCCTGGCCCAGGACGTCAAGGCGGGCGCGACCCTCGAAACCCCGCGCGTGGTCCGCTGCCACTTCCTGGGTTGCTGAAAGCCGTGAAGGCCACATTGAGGGACTCAGAGTCCCTCAATGTGGCCTTCACGGACTTGGAGGTCAGATGACGGCGCCGTCGTCTTCCGGGGTGCGTGGGGGGAGCCACGAGAGGCCGGGGACGCCCCACTTGTTGGACTTCAGCATCTTCTTCGCGGCGCGGGCGTGGCGCCCGACGAGCCGGTCGAGGTAGATGTAGCCGTCGAGGTGGTCGGTCTCGTGCTGCAGGCAGCGCGCGAAGTAGCCGGTGCCCTCGACCTCGATCGGGTTGCCTTCGATGTCGGAGCCGGTCACCTTCGCCCACGACGCGCGACCCGTCGGGTACGACTCGCCGGGCGCCGAGAGGCAGCCCTCCCAGTCGTCGTCCGGGTCCGGCATGGTCTCCGGGATCTCCGACGTCTCGAGCTTCGGGTTGACGACGACGCCCTTGTGGCGCACGCCCTCGTCGTCCGGGCAGTCGTAGACGAACACCCGCAGGTCGAGGCCGATCTGGTTGGCGGCCAGGCCGACACCCTCGGCGGCGTACATCGTCTCGAACATGTCGTCGGTGAGGATGCGCAGCTGCTCGTCGAACTCGGTGATCTCCCGAGTCGGGTTGTGCAGTACGGGGTCGCCGGCGATCCGGATGGCGTGGACGGTCACGAGCGGGCAGTTTAGTCGGACCCTTCTGGTAGACCTGCATCAGACCGTGACGCGCCGGTGTCGATGCCCACGTCGGCGTGCGGATCCGTGGTTGAATGACGCCCGCGGAAGAGCTAGGTCATGATCGCCATGTCGCCCGATTGAGAGGGACTCGGATGGACGCCGCGGAGTCGATGGCTGAGCCGCAGCCGTCGCCGCCGAAGCCCGTGCCCGGCCTGACCGAACGCGAGGTCGAGATCCTCGCCTTCGAGCGTCAGTGGTGGCGACACGCCGGGGCGAAGGAGAACGCCATCCGCGAGCGCTTCGAAGTCTCCACCACGCGCTACTACCAGCTGCTGAACAAGCTGCTGGAGAAGCCGGAGGCGATCGAAGCCGACCCGATGCTGGTGAAGCGGCTGCGCAAGACGCGCGCCGCCCGGCAACGCAAACGTGGCGCACGGCGACTGGGGATCGAGCTGAAATGAGCGTGTTTTCGGGAATGTCCCGGCCGATGAAGGCCGCGGGCGTCGCGCTGATCGGTGTCGCGATCATCGCCGCCGTCATCGGCGGGATCTCCGCGTTGAGTGGTGGCGGGTCGAACGAAGCCGGGCCGAGCGGTACGCCCAGCACCCAGCCCGGCACACCGCCGGGCGGGCCGTCGTCGCCGACGTCACCCACGTCGTCGACCCCGCCGCCGTCGACCACGCCCAGCCCGACGTCGTCCACACCGCCCTCACCGGGCCAGCCGACTCCCGGCCAGCCGACGTCGGGGCAGCCGGGCCAGCCCGGCGACCAGCAGACGTCCAACAAGTGGGTCACCGTCCGGGTGTTCAACAACTCGACGATCAAGGGCCTCGCGGCGCGGGCGAAGGACGACTTCGCCGGCTCGGGCTGGAACGTCACCGAGGTCAGCAACTACTCGCAGGGCATCATCCCGGCGACCACGGCCTACTACCGGCCGGGCACCGACGAGGAGGCCGCGGCCAAGCAGCTGGCGCAGGAGTTCGGCTTCAAGGCCGAGCCCCGGTTCCAGGGGATACAGGACGCGAGCCCGGGCGTGATCGTCATCGTGACGAACAACTACGAGTCCGGCCACAAGGGCAGCTGACGAGCCTTTGCCGAAGGGGCGCCACCCGCGGGTGGCGCCCCTTCGCGCTTTTCAGTCCCCGGCCTGGACGTGGGCGTAGGCCTCGAGGGCCGCGAGCTGGGCCGGGTCCAGGCTCGGCCGGACCTTCGTGCGGGCCGTGTCGAGGTGGGCCGCGGTGACCTCGTGGGCCTCCAGAGACTCGCGCATCGCCGTCAACGCCGCTTCGCGGATCAGGGCCGCGCAGTCGGCCGCCGAATAACCGTCCAGAGTGGACGCCACCGCGGCCAGGTCCACGTCGGCGGCCAGCGGGGTGTTCTTCGAGGTCGCCAGCAGGATCGCGGTGCGGGCCTCGGCGTCCGGCGGCGGCACGTAGACGCGGCGCTCCAGCCGTCCGGGCCGCAGCAGCGCCGGGTCGACCAGCTCGGGCCGGTTGGTCGCGCCGAGCACGACGACCTCGCGCATCGGCTCGACACCGTCCAATTCGGTCAGCAGGGCCGCGACCACGCGGTCGGCGACGCCGGAGTCCGACGACTGGCCGCGGCGCGGGGCCAGCGCGTCGATCTCGTCGAGGAAGATCAGCGACGGCGCGGCCTCGGCGGCGCGGCGGAACAGCTCCCGCACCGCGCGCTCCGACTCGCCGACCCACTTGTCCATCAGCTCGGCGCCCTTGACCGCGAACACGTTGAGCGCGCCGGTGCCGGCCAGTGCCCGCACCAGGAACGTCTTGCCGCCGCCGGGCGGCCCGTAGAGCAGCACCCCGCGCGGCGGTGCGACGCCGAGCCGGGCGAACGAGTCCGGGTACCGCAGCGGCCACAGCACCGTCTCGGTGAGGGACTGCTTGACGTCGACCATGTTGCCGACGTCGTCCAGCGTCAGCCCGCCGGTGGCCAGGTTGTCCGAAGTGGACAGCGACACCGGTCGGACGGTGGTCAGCGCCGCCTCGAGGTCCTGCTGCGAGACGCGCGGCTCGTCCTCTTCACGCTGCCGCAGCGCCGCCCGCAGGGCCGCGTCCCGGCGCAGGGCGATCAGGTCCGCCGCGACGAACCCCGGCGTCCGCTCGGCGAGCGCGCCGCAGTCGATGCCCGGCTCGAGCGGGACGTCACGCAGCAGGACGTTCAGCAGCTCACGGCGGGTTTTCGCGTCCGGAAGGGCCAGGCCCAGCTCACGGTCCAGCAGGTCCGCGGCCCGCAGGCGTGGATCGGCGGACTCGGCGCGGGCCGTCGTCGCGACCACGGCGAGGCGGTCGCGGCGCAGGGCCGCGCGCAGCTCCTCGAGCACGATCGTCGCCACCGGCGGCGGGGTGGTCGCGGGCAGCAGCGCGTCGACGTCGGTGATCAGCAGCACGGCGGGGCCCGCGGCGGCGCGGATCGCCTCGCGCAGGCGGGCCACCGCGACGTTCGGGTCCAGCACGGCGAGGTTGGGCGCGGCCACCGGGACGACCTTGACGTCCTCGGCCTGCGCCACCGAACGCACCAGCGTGGCCTTGCCGACGCCTTCCGGGCCGGACAGCAGCACGCCGAGGTGGGTCGGCGCGCCCAGCTTCGCCAGCAGCTCCGGCCGGTGGAAGGCCAGGTCGAACCACTCGGAAAGCTTGCGGGCGGCCGCTTCGCCGCCGATCAGGTCGGCCACCGGCACGGCCGGCTCGGCGACCTCCGCGACCGCCACCTCGTCCTCGACGATCTCGGCGTCGATCCACTCCTCGGCCGCGGTGACGGCGGTGGTGCGGACGAGCGCGGTCGCCGTCCGCGGCGCGGCGGGCTCGGCCGCGGGCCGGGCGCCGTCGCGCCAGACGACCACTGTGGACGGTCCAACCGCGACGGTGCCGGCGGGCTCGGTCGCGGTGACGGTCAGCAGTTCGTTGGTCCAGGTCGCGCCGATGGCCCGCGACAGCTGGCCGCGCAGCCCGGCGGCGTCCGACCCGGGCTGCGGCGCGAGGTCCTGGGGCAGCAGGGAAACGGCGTCCCCGACGGTCAGGACCTTGCCGATCAGGGCGAGGCGCAGCATGTGCGGGCTGACCGAGGTGCTGGCCAGCCGCGACCCCGCGACGGTCACCGTCCGCGCCGCCGACACCTCGGCCGGCGCGACGACGACCTCGGCGCCCTCGGTGACGCCGAGGTTCGACATCGTGACGTCGTCGGTGAGCAGCACCCCGGGCACGCCGGCCTCGTCGGCGGGCGCGGCGAGCGCGGCGCTGACGCGGGCGCCGGTCAGGTGCACCGCGTCCCAGGCCCGCAGGCCCAGCGCGTCGAGGACCTCGGGGTGCAGCCGGACGACACCGCGGCGGGTGTCCAGCGCGGACGGCGTGTGCCGGACGGTCAGCGTGATCTGGGGGTGGCTCACGCCGTTCACCCTAGCGATGCGGAGCGCTCCCACGCGTCGGAGCGGGGGTGATATCCAGCCGGCATCGTGTCGTCCACCTGAGTACGCGTGTCGTCCCGTCAGGTACGCGTGTCGTCCATTCCGATCGAGCCCGGGCGTACCCGGACGGACGACACGCGTACCCCGGTGGACGACACGCGTACCTGGATGGACGACACGGTTACTTGCGGCGCAGGCCGATCTGACGCCAGGAGCGGCGGCGCTGGCCGTCGCCGTTGGCGGAGCCGTTTTCGCGCGGGCCCCGGGGGGTGCGGACGTACTCGCCGTTGCGGGGGAGGCGGACCGCGCGCATCGCGGCGCCCGCGACGCGGCGGCGCAGCGGCGGGCGCAGGCCGAGGCGGCGCTGGGAGCGGGCCCGGCGGATCGCCCGGCGCTCGCGCGGCGGGACCGTCCAGGCTTCGGGGTGCGCGGCCAGCCAGCGGCTGCGGTAGACCGAGTACGGGATGTGCGCCAGGTACAGGATCATCGCGACGATCAGCGCGACCAGCGGGAACTGGATGATCGCCGCCGCCAGCAGGGCGACGCCGATCAGCAGCGGCGCGATCGCCCTCGCCGGGGCCTTGACCGTCTTCAGCGAGAGCGTCGGGATCCGGCTGATCAGCAGGGCCGCGATGGCGATCGTCCACGCCCAGACGACCCACTGGGACGACCACCAGCCGCCGCCCCACTGCAGCCAGGCGACCAGCGGCAGCATCGCGAGCAGGCCACCCGCCGGCGCCGGGACGCCGACGAAGAACTCGCTGGAGTACGGCGGCTGCTCGGTGTCGTCCAGCAGTGTGTTGAACCGGGCGAGCCGCAGGATCATGCAGACGGCGAAGATCAGCGACGCCACCCAGCCGATCCGGTCCGCGCCCGCCTGCCAGACGTAGATGACCAGCGCCGGCGCGACGCCGAAGGAGATGCCGTCGGACAGCGAGTCCAGCTCCGCGCCCATCTTCGACGTCGCGTCGAGCAGGCGGGCGATCCGGCCGTCCAGGCTGTCGAGCACCGCGGCGATGCC
This sequence comes from Amycolatopsis sp. NPDC049252, assembly GCF_043197175.1. Taxonomy (NCBI): domain Bacteria; kingdom Bacillati; phylum Actinomycetota; class Actinomycetes; order Pseudonocardiales; family Pseudonocardiaceae; genus Amycolatopsis; species Amycolatopsis sp. NPDC049252. Next base: position 397,511 of record NZ_JBICSQ010000001.1, on the reverse strand, counting down.
GATCGAGGCGATCGCCATCGAGTAGTTCTTCGTCAGCGCGAACTGCACCGCCGACAGCCCGGCGCACAGCGCCAGCACGGTGATGGCGTTCGGCAGCAGCCGGACACCGGGGGTGGTCGTGGTCACGCGGACCATGGGGTCAGCCTTCCGAGCGCGAGGCGGGGAGTTCGGCGATCACCGTCTCGCCGCCGACCGTCCGCTGGCCCTTCGCGACCAGCACCCGGGAGCCCGGCGGGAGGTAGAGGTCGACCCGCGAGCCGAAGCGGATGATGCCGTACGTCGCGGCGGCGCCGACCTTGTCGCCCTCGCGGATCTCGCACAGGATGCGGCGCGCGACGAGCCCGGCGATCTGCACGACGACGAGCTCGTGGCCGTCCTCGGTGCGCATCAGCACGGAGTTGCGTTCGTTGTCCTCGCTCGCCTTGTCCAGGTCCGCGGAGAGGAACTTGCCCGGCCGGTAGGCGACGCGCTCGATCACGCCGTTCGCCGGCACGCGCTGGACGTGCACGTCGAACACCGAGAGGAACACCGACACGCGCATCCGCGGCTCGGCGGGCAGGCCGAGCTCGGCGGGCGGGACGGCTTCCTCGATCAGGGAGACGAGACCGTCGGCCGAGGCCAGCGCGACGCCGTCACGCGGCGGCGGGACCCGCTTCGGCTCGCGGAAGAACGCGGCCATCGCCACGGTCGTGAGCGCGCCGAGGACGCCGAGGCGCTTGGAGAACCGGCGGGCGACCAGCGTCGCGACCGCGCCACCCGCCACGAACGGGCGACCGGCCGGGTGCATCGGCGGCAGCGTTTCGCGGGCGAGCTGGAGGGCGTGGGCGACGGGATTGCCGGCGGATTCCGGCCGGGTGCCGCTCATGGTCGGGTCCCCTGGTTTCGTGTCGTGAGGGCGGGTGACGCCGGGGTTCCGGCGGCCGCGTACGGGCGCCACCACGCTACCGCTGCCCCAGGTGGGGGTCTGGTCGGGTCCGTCCGGGTCCTCCGCGAGGGTGTCCCCGCGATGGGTGGGAGCGACCACATCCCGGTAACGGATGGTCGAAGTCTGCGATAACTCTGGGTAGTTGATGCCGTCTGACCTGTGAGGACCGATGACCGATCGCCGCGATCCCGCCGAAGCCCGGCTCGCCGAGCTGCTCGGTGCGTGGCGCCGGGACGTCGCCGAGGGGCCGTTGCCGTCCCTCGTCGATCCGGATCACGCGGTGGACGTCGTCCTCGAGGCCAAGAGGCAGGCGCTGAGACGAAGCCGGGTGCATGCACCCCCCGACGGCGCATGCACCCGGCCCCGGAACCAGGGCGTGCGAGAAGCGCCGAACGACGTACTTTAGCCGCCGGAACCGTGTTGACCACTGTTCATCAGGCAAACGTTACGAACGATCACCCGAGCGACGGCCGATACCGCTCACGAGCCGCAGGATCGCCAGCAGCGCGACGGCGCCCAGGATGGCCACGCCGAAGCTGGGGAAGTCGAAGTCGAACGACTTCGCCTGGCCGGTCGCAAGCCGGTAGATCAGGCCGCCCAAGGCCGCGCCGACCACGCCGACGAGCACGCTGACCAGGCATCCCTGCCGGCGCCGGTCCCGCCCGCCGACCACGAGGTTGGCGGCCCAGCCGACGAGCGCGCCGAAGATGACCCATGCGACGAAACCCATGGCGGGAGTTTACGCGAGCATACGCACAAGAGGCATTGCACAAGAGTACTTGTACAACTACTCTTGTGCGTCATGACCGACGACATCCGGGAGATCCGGGACTCCAAGGTGCTGGCCGCCATGTCGCACCCGCTGCGCCGCCGGCTCCTGGAGCTGCTGCACCTCGACGGCCCCGCGACGGCGTCGATGCTCGCGGCCAAGACGGACCAGGCGGTGGGCAACGTCAGCCACCACATGAAGGTCCTGTCCGCCGCGAAGCTGGTGGAGGTGGCGCCGGAACTGGCTCGTGACCAGCGAGAACGCTGGTGGCGGCGCAGCGCCAAGACCCTCCGGTGGGCCGCCGAGAGCTTCCCCGGCGACCCGATCGCCGAAGCGGCCGAGGTGCTCGTGCTCGACCACCAGGTGGCGATCGCCCGCGACTGGATCGCCCAGCGTGAGACCTACCCCGAACAGTGGCAGGGCGGCCCGTTCAGCATCGACACGTGGGTGCGGCTCTCGCGTGCGGAGATGGACGAGCTGAACGCGCGGGTCCTGCTGCTGATCAGCGAGTTCGAAGACCGCGTCGAACCCGGTGACGGCGTCGAGCGGCGCCCGGTCTTCTTCGCCGCGCGGGCGTCGCTGGGCCGGCCGTGAAAGGGCTCTGGGGGAGCCGCGACTTCCGCCTGCTGTGGACCGGCGAGACCACCAGCATGCTCGGCAGCATGGTCGCGAGCACGGCGTTGCCGCTGGTCGCGGTGGTCACGCTCGGGGCGAGCACGTTCCAGGTCGCGCTGCTGACGGCGGTGGCCTGGCTGCCGTGGCTGGTGATCGGCCTGCCCGCCGGCGCCTGGGTCGACCGGCTGCCGAAGCGCCCGGTGATGCTGGCCTGCAACACGGTGTCGATGGCGGTGTTCGGCAGCGTCCCGCTCGCCGCCGTGCTCGGGCTGCTGACCATGCCGTACCTGCTGGCCGCCGCTCTCCTCGGCGGGGTCACGAAGGTGTTCTTCAGCCTCGCCTACAAGGCTTACCTGCCTGCGCTGGTCGGCCCCGGTGACCTGCTCGAAGGGAACGCGAAGCTGCAGGGCAGCGAGTCCGCGACGCAGGTCGCCGGGCCGGGCCTGGCCGGGTTGCTGGCGCAGGCGTTCGGCCCGGTCAGCGGGATCCTGGCGGACGCGGTCAGCTTTGGCGTCTCCGTGCTGTGCGTGCGGGCGATCAAGGTGCGCGAAACCGTCGTCCCGGTCGAGCGGACGCCGTTGCGCAGCCAGATCGCCGAAGGCCTGCGGTTCGTCCTCGGCGACCGCTACCTGCGGACGCTGATGACGTTCGGCGCCGTCTCGAACCTCGCGCTCACCGGGTACCAGGCCATCCAGATCGTGTTCCTGTCCCGCACGCTCGGCGCCGCGCCCGGCCTGGTCGGGCTGGTACTGACGGTCGCCGCGACCGGCGGGGTCTTCGGGGCCGCGCTGGCCGGGCGGCTCGGCGCCCGCTTCGGCACCGCCCGCGCGTTCCTGCTGTGCGAGGTGGGCGCGGCGCCGATGCTGCTGCTCGGCCCGCTGAGCGGCCCCGGCCGGGGACTCGTGCTGTTCGTCGTCGCGGAGTTCGGGGTCTGCGCGGGTGTCGTCGCGTCGAACGTGCTGACCACGACGTTCCGGCAGCGCTACTGCCCGCCGGAGCTGTTCGGCCGGATCACCTCGACGACGTCGATCGTCAACTACGGCACGATCCCGCCGGCCGGGGTCCTCGGCGGCGTGCTGGGCGAGGCGATCGGCGTCCGCGAGACGCTCTGGGTGATGTCCGCGGTGCTGATCGCGGCGCTCGCGATGCTGGCGCCGCTGGCTCGGCTGCGCGACTTCCCGGTCACAGCAGCAGGACGTCCACCTCGTCGCCAACCGCTGCCGACGTGACGTCTTCCGGCAGCACGATCAGGCAGTTGGCCTGGGTGAACGCGGCCAGCAGGTGCGACCCCGGCCCGCCGCGTGGGCCGACCTCCCCGGTGACCTCCCGCCCGGCCTGCGTGAACACGCCGCGGCGGTACTGGCGGCGCCCGGCGGGCGAGCTCATCTCCTCGGTCAGCTGGGCCCGCACCCGGCGGCGGGAGACGTCGGTGTGGCCGAGCGCGGCCAGCAGCGCCGGGCGCAGGAACGCCTCGAACGACACCAGCACGCTCACCGGGTTGCCGGGCAGCGTCACGACCGGCACGCCCTGCCAGCGTCCGCAGCCCTGCGGCCCGCCCGGCTGCATCGCGACCTTCGCGAACTCGACACCCTGCCCGGTGAGCGCGTCCTTCACGACCTCGTACGCGCCCGCGCTGACCCCGCCGGAGGTGACCAGCAGGTCGGCGCCGGCCAGCCGCGGCTCGATGACCTTGCGGAACTCCTCGACGTCGTCGACCACGCTGCGGACGACCTCGACCTCGCAGCCGAGCTCGCGCAGCGCGGCGGCCAGCATCACGCTGTTGGACTCGTAGATCTGGCCGTGGCGCAGCGGCGCCGGCGCGTCGATCAGCTCGGTGCCGGTGGAGGCGACGAGCACCCGCAGCGGCCGGTGCACCCGCACCTCGGCGAGCCCGACCGCGGCGGCCAGGCCCAGGTGCGAGTGCCCCAGCACCGTCCCGGCGGGCAGCGCGACGGTGCCGGCGACGACGTCCTCGCCGGTCCGCCGGATGTGCGCGCCTTCGCGGGCTTCGGCGGTGATCGTCACGGTCTCGGTGCCGCCGTCGGTGTCCTCGACCATCACGACGGCGTCCGCGCCCGGCGGCAGCGGCGCGCCGGTCATGATCCGGTGCGCGGTGCCGGGTTCGAGCGTCCCGACGTCGACCCGGCCCGCCGGGATGTCGTCGGCCACCGGCAGCGTCACCGGGGAGGTGGCCACGTCGGCGGCGCGGACGGCGTAACCGTCCATCGCGGAGTTGTCGAACGGTGGCAGGGACACGCCCGCCAGCACGTCTTCGGCCAGGACGAGGCCGGCCGCGGCGGCGAGGGGCAGGGCGGTGGCGGGAGCGGTGCCGAGGAGCGCGGTGATCCGCTCCCGGTAGTCGTCGACGGAGATCACCGGACCATCCTCCCCCCTCCGAGGGGGCGTGCAAGACTCTCGCTCGTCTGAGAGCACGCCAACGGGGAGTACGCATGCAGGTCCGAGTCCGCAACCAGCCTTCGTTCGCCGTCGCCCGGCTGATGCTGGCGCCCGGGGAACCGTGCCAGGTGGAGTCCGGCGCGATGATGGCCACGAGCTACGGCGTGCAGGTCCAGTCCCAGGCGCAGGGCGGCATCATGAAGGGCCTCGGCCGCGCCTTCCTCTCCGGCGAGTCCTTCTTCATCTCCACCTTCACCGCGCCGCAGAACGGCGGCTGGGTCGACGTCGCGGCCAACCTGCCCGGCGACATCCAGGTGATCCCGCTCGACGGCCGCACCGGCTGGGCCGTCACGCGCGGCTGCTGGCTCGCGTCGTCGCACGGCGTGCAGACCGAGACCAAGTGGGGCGGCATGAAGAACCTGATGGGCGGCGAGGGCGGCTTCTTGACGCACGCCACCGGTCAGGGCGAGCTGCTCGTCAGCTGTTACGGCGCGGTCGAGACCATGACCCTGCAGCCGGGCGAGATGGTCACCGTCGACACCGGGCACGTCGTCGCGTACGCCGACACCGTGCAGTACCAGATCCGGAAGGTCGCGACGGGCATCATCCAGTCCATGAAGAGCGGTGAAGGCCTCGTCTTCGACTTCGTCGGCCCCGGCCAGATCATGACGCAGACGCGCAACCCGTCCGCGCTGATCAGCTGGATCATCTCGCACGTCCCGTCCCGCTGATGCGCGTCCAGACCCGGCACACGCCCGGCTTCGGCGTCGCCCGCGTGCTGCTCGACCCGGGCGAGGCCGTGCACGCCGCGCCCGAGACGCTGCTCGCGAGCCGCTTCGGCGTCACCGAGACGGCGGCGGGCCGCGGCGGCGCCCGCGCGGGCAGGACGACGGCGGCCGTCTACACGGCACCGTCCGACGGCGGCTGGATCGACTTCGCGCCGCTGCGTCCCGGTGACGTCTACCCGCTGGAGCTGCGCGGCGGCACGGGCTGGTCGGTGCACCGCGAGGCCGTGCTGGTGCGGCCCTCGGCCGTCCGGCACGACACCGGCTGGGCGCCGCTGCAACAGCTCTTCGGCGCCGACGCGGGATTCCTCGACCACTACAGCGGAACCGGGGCGCTCGTGCTGGCCGCGCCCGGCCCGGTCGACGCGTTCGAGCTCGCCCAGGGCGAGCTGGTCACGGTCCGGCCGGACTACCTCCTGGCCTACCCGGACACGATCCAGTGCCGGCTGCGCGCACTCGACCCTGGCGGGCCGCAGTCGGTGCGCACGGGAGAGGGATTGGCGGTCGACTTCGCCGGTCCCGGGACGGTGCTCGTGCATGCGCGTAACCGTCGCCTTTCGGGCACGTGATCTTCAGACGAATTGCCCATTGCCGGGGGGAATAATTCCGGTAGCGTGATTGTCACTCGCGCCGCTGTCCCTAGCTGGGCCAGCGGATCCTTGTGTGCTGAGGGAGGGCGCCGTGGCTGTCGGCACCGTCAAATGGTTCAACTCGGAAAAGGGCTACGGGTTCATCGAATCCACCGAAGGACCGGACGTGTTCGTCCACTATTCGGCCATTCAGGCTGACGGATTCCGCACTTTGGACGAAGGCGATCGCGTCGAGTTCGAAGTCCAGTCCGGGCGGGACGGCCGGAGTCAGGCCGCGGACGTGCGGAAGGTGTCGTAGTAACCCGAGTTGACCTGTTGGGCGAACCCCCGGCAGCCGCCGAACCTGGGACGTTAGGCTGCCGGGCGTGACAGGCGATGTGTCGGGGGACCTCACCGGTCGCCGGCTGGGCAACTACCGCATCGACGGAGTGCTCGGCAAGGGCGGCATGAGCGTGACCTACAAGGCCACGGACGTGCGCCTGGGCCGGAAGGTGGCGCTGAAGGTCATCGGCGACCACCTCGGTACCGACGCCGAGTTCCGCGAGCGGTTCGTCGACGAGGCGCGCAACACCTCCGCGATCGACCACGCCAATGTCGTGCCGCTGTACGACTTCGGCGAGCTCGACGGCATGCTCTACATCGCCATGCGGATGGTCGACGGCGGTGACCTCGCCGGCCTGATCGCGGGCGGCCCGATCGCGCCCGCGCGCACGCTGACCATGCTCGACCAGGTCGCGGACGCGCTCGACACCCTGCACAACCGTGGTCTGGTCCACCTGGACGTCAAGCCGGCCAACGTGCTCGTGACGAAGAAGGAGACGTCGCGCGAGCACGTGTACGTCGCCGACTTCGGGCTGACGCGCCGCGGCGCGACCGGCCACCGCACCCGCGGCGGCGACTTCCTCGGCTCGCCCACCTACGCGGCGCCGGAGCACCTGCGCGGCGAGCCGCTGGACGGGCGCACCGACCAGTACGCGCTGACGTGCGTCCTCTACGCCTGCCTCACCGGCAGCCCGCCCTTCAAGGGCGACGTGCCGACGGTGATCAAGGGCCACCTCAACGGCGAGCCGCCGGCCATCTCCCGGGCCGTCGCCCTGCCGCCGGCCATCGACGAGGTCATCCGCAAGGGCATGGCCAAGAGCCCGGCGGACCGCTACCCCAGCTGCGTCGAGATGATCGCGGCCGCCCGCCGCGCCCTCGGTGCCCAGGCGACGTCGGACACCCCGCCCGGGCCCCCGGGGACGAATTCGGGTGGAGTTCCCGCGCCGCAGCGCCATGGTCAGGTACAACAAGGGCCGCACCAGACCACGGCACCGCAGGGAGAGGGGGCCCCCGTGCACCCGTACGGAGGACAGCAGCAGCCCGGTTACGGGCAGCAGCCGGGGCCGCAGGGCCCTGGTGGCCCGCCGCCGCAGGGCCCGCCGCCCGGCTACGGCTACCCCCAGCAGGGCCCGCCGCAGGGGATGCCCCAGGGCATGCCCCCGCAGGGCAGGCCGCCCCAGGGGTACGGCTACCCGCAGCAGCAGGGCATGCCGCAGGGCCCGCCGCCCGGTTACGGCCCGCCCGGTGACCCGATGCGCCTGCGCCCGCCGATGCCGGCGGGCGGCGCGGGCGCGTTCGACCAGACGAAGAGCGGCGGCGGCGCCAAGTGGATCTTCATCGTCATCGGCGCGCTCGTGGTGATCGGCGCGATCGTGACGGCGATCATCCTCTTCAGCGGCGGCGACAGCGGCGGTGGCGCCCAGACGACCGCCCCGAACATCCCGGTCGGCCCCGGCGCCTCCCAGGGCAACCCGACGTCCTCGCTCAACGCGCCCCCGACGTCGATCTCCATCAAGCCGAGCTCCTGAATCCGTACGGCGCTGAGCAGGCCTTCTTGCACTCTCCCCCTGAGAGTGCTAAACACGGCATTGGCACTCGACGCCGTTGAGTGCCAGGCGCGCGGTCACCGATCGCGTGCTTGAAGGTCGGGACGGTGAGGCTGAACCCCACCCGGGTCCAGTCGTCCGTCGCGGGCACCGAGCCTGGCCGAGGAAAGAGTCCTGCTGCCGCCGCTGCAAGCAACTGTGACACCAAACAGCGCAGCGCGGCGGTGGCGCCCAATACCGGAGGACCACACCGCAATGGCCAAACTGATCGCGTTCGACGAGGACGCCCGCCGCGGTCTTGAGCGCGGCTTGAACATCCTCGCCGAAGCCGTCAAGGTGACCCTCGGCCCGCGGGGCCGGAACGTCGTGCTCGAGAAGAAGTGGGGCGCGCCGACCATCACCAACGACGGTGTCTCCATCGCCAAGGAGATCGAGCTCGAGGACCCGTGGGAGAAGATCGGGGCCGAGCTCGTCAAGGAAGTTGCCAAGAAGACCGACGACGTCGCGGGTGACGGCACCACCACCGCCACCGTGCTCGCCCAGGCCCTGGTCAAGGAAGGCCTGCGCAACGTCGCGGCCGGAGCCGACCCGATCAGCCTGAAGCGTGGCATCGAGGCGGCCGTCGAGGCCATCATCGAGCAGCTGCACAAGGCCGCCGTCCAGATCGAGACCAAGGAGCAGATCGCTGCTACCGCCTCGATCTCGGCCGCTGACCGCACCATCGGCGAGCTGATCGCCGAGGCGCTGGACAAGGTCGGCAAGGAAGGCGTCGTCACCGTCGAGGAGAGCAACACCTTCGGTCTCGAGCTCGAGCTCACCGAGGGCATGCGCTTCGACAAGGGCTACATCTCGGGCTACTTCGTGACGGACCCGGAGCGTCAGGAAGCCGAGCTGGAGGACCCCTACATCCTCCTCTTCGGTTCCAAGATCTCCACCGTCAAGGACGTCCTGCCGCTGCTGGAGAAGGTCATCCAGTCCGGCAAGCCGCTGCTGATCATCGCCGAGGACGTCGAGGGCGAGGCCCTGGCCACCCTCATCGTCAACAAGATGCGCGGCACCTTCAAGTCCGTCGCCGTCAAGGCCCCGGGCTTCGGTGACCGCCGCAAGGCGATCCTGCAGGACATCGCGATCCTGACCGGTGGCCAGGTCATCAGCGAGGACGTCGGCCTCAAGCTGGAGAACGCCGACCTGTCGCTGCTGGGCAAGGCGCGCAAGGCCGTCATCACCAAGGACGAGACGACCATCGTCGAGGGTGCGGGCGACGCCGACCAGATCCAGGGTCGCGTCAACCAGATCCGCGCCGAGATCGAGAACTCGGACTCGGACTACGACCGCGAGAAGCTCCAGGAGCGTCTGGCGAAGCTGGCCGGCGGCGTGGCCGTCATCAAGGCCGGTGCCGCCACCGAGGTCGAGCTGAAGGAGCGCAAGCACCGCATCGAGGATGCCGTGCGCAACGCCAAGGCCGCCGTCGAAGAGGGCATCGTCGCCGGTGGTGGCGTCGCTCTCATCCAGGCTGCCGAGGCGGCCTTCGCCGGTCTGAAGCTCGAGGGCGATGAGGCCACTGGGGCCAACATCGTCAAGGTGGCCGTCGAGGCCCCGCTCAAGCAGATCGCGATCAACGCCGGCCTCGAGGGCGGCGTCGTCGTGGAGAAGGTCAAGGGTCTGCCGCAGGGGCACGGCCTGAACGCCGCCACGGGTGTCTACGAGGACCTGCTCGCCGCCGGCGTGCCGGACCCGACGAAGGTCACCCGCTCCGCGCTGCAGAACGCCGCCTCCATCGCGGCGCTGTTCCTGACCACCGAGGCCGTCGTGGCGGACAAGCCGGAGAAGGCTTCGGCCGCTCCCGCCGACCCGTCCGGTGGCATGGGTGGCATGGACTTCTGAGTTCGGTCGCTTCACCGGGAAAGCCCGGTCCGCTTCGGCGGGCCGGGCTTTTCTTTGCTCGCTATGGTTTGGTGAAGAACCAGATGGCGAAGGCGCCGACGATGACGACACCGAGCGCGAGCACGCCGAGGCCCCCGAGCCAGGCGGTGCTCGCTTCTTCCGCTTCCAGCGCGACGACGATCGCGCCGATCCCGGTGAGCAGGATCCAGATCGCCGCCGCGGCGGCGGTGTAGAGCACGGTCCGGGTGACGCTCGGGCTGCCGGTGTCGTTGAAGGCGAGCGCGAAGAAGGCGGCGAAGGCGGTCAGCCCCAGTCCGGCGAGCAGGTAAAGCCCGCCGAGGACTCCCACGACGACCTTCGCGGCCGTCCGGCTGGCGGTGTTCCCTTGATCCACGAGCGCGAACCCTAACCCCTCGAACGGGGTTCGCGGAGGTCATTTCGGCCGGTCAGCCCAGGCTGCTACGCCGAACGGCCCGGACGTCCCCTGGCGTCCGGGCCGCTGTTCGGCACACCCCGTGATCGTCCGGCGGGCACCGGTTCCCCCTGCGAATCGGCGCCCGCCCCGGTCAGGAGTCTTCTTCGGGCGTCAGGATCGCGGCCGCGATGTAGATCGGGATGGCGATGCCGACGGAGAGGAAAACGGCGGCGACGAGCCCGATGCGCAGCACGTTCGCGTCGATGCCGAGGTACTGGGACCAGCCACCGCAGACGCCGGTGAGCATCTTGTCGGTACGGCTGCGGCGGACCTTCTTGGTTTCCGGGGTGTACACGCTGTTCGTCATGCACCAATGTTCGCCCGCCGGGGGCGCCGGGCACATCGGGAAGGGCCCGGATCCGGACCCTGAACTCGGCCTCGGGGAAAACCAGGTGCCCACCCGGATCCGGGGCCGGTACACCTTCGGACCAGGGAACACGACAGCCCCGAGTTCACCGAGCAGTACGTCTACCGCACCCATCCGGAAGGTGTGCGCTCCGGACCCGGCGACCTCGACCTCAGCGTCTACTCGCTGCGCAAGTGGGTCCGGCTGGCGCCGAGCGGCAATCCCCCGATCCTGCTGCCGCTGTTCGCGCCGGACGCGGAGATCGTCCGGATCACCGATCTCGGCCAGGAGCTGCGCGCGAACGATCGTTTCCCCGCAGGCCGGCCCGCGGCTTCGACACGAAGTACGCGACGCACATGGTTCGCCTGGGCGTCCAGGTGTCGAGCTGCTCGAGACGGGCCGGATGACGCTACCGACCGCCGAGCCGTGAGGTTCGTGGCTGCGCGATCTCCGACGGGGCAAGCACACGCAGGCCGAAGCCGTTGCAACGGCTCAGGTCGACGAGTTGTCCCCAGGCCGGTCGAGATGTGGACAAGTCGCCACCGAAAACCGGTTTATCCGGCTTTCGTCGGTGGTCGCCGATACGCTGGACACGGGGCTGCCCCCCAGGGAGCGGCGGGGGATGTCTGGTTCCGCTGGGTGGCTTCGCCGGTGCAAAGCAGGTCAGGGCAACAGGGCGCGGACCCTCGCCAGCCGGGCTTCCCAGGCGGCTCGAACTTCGGCCGGGGCGTCGTAGGCGTCCGTCGGCTCCGGGGGCGTTCGCGGGACCGGGAGGTAACCGTCCACAGGGGACAGTGGGTCCGCGCAGACGTCGCCCTCCAGCAAGGAGATCGTGCCCAGGCCGCACGCGAATTCCAGTTCCGGGAGGGCGCCGGCCAGTGCGAGGCCCGCGGCCAGGCCGACGCTCGTCTCCACCGCCGACGACACCACGCACGGCAGGCCGCACGCTTCGGCGACCTCCAGCGCCCGGCGGACGCCGCCGAGGGGGGAGACCTTCAGCACCGCGATGTCCGCCGCTCCGGCGACCGCGACCTTCAGCGGGTCCTCCGCGCGGCGGATCGACTCGTCCGCGGCGATGCGGACCGACACCCGGCGGCGGACCGCGGCGAGGTCGTCGATCGTCGGGCACGGCTGTTCCGCGTACTCCAGGCCGCCCGCCGCCTTGTCGAGGTCGGTGATCGCGCGGATCGCCGTGTCGACGTCCCACGCCATGTTGGCGTCGACGCGGATCGCGCCCGCCGGGCCGAGTGCGTCGCGGACCGCCTCGACCCGGGCGCAGTCGTCCGAGAGCGATGATCGGGTGTCCGCCACCTTCACCTTCGCCGTGCGGCAGCCCGACGCCTTGACCAGCTCGTACGCCTTCTCCGCGCCGACCACCGGCACCGTCGTGTTCACCTCGACACGGTCGCGGACCGGCGCCGGCCAGCCGAGCTCACTGGCTTCGACGGCCGCGTGCAGCCACGGCAGGCTCTCGGCGTCCGAGTAGTCGGCGAACGGGCAGAACTCGCCCCAGCCCGCCGGGCCGGGCAGCAGCACACCCTCCCGGACCGTGATGCCGCGGAAACGGTTGCGCAGGGGAATCGCGTAGACCTTCATCACCGCCGATCATGCCACCGTCCCACCTCGGGTCATCAGCGCGTTTCCCGACAGGATGAGCCGGTGGTCCTCGATTTCCGCCTGCCGGGGCCGGCCGAGGTCACGTTCCGGCCTAGCTGGGCTGGCCCGGGAGGGCTGGGTCCGGTCGGTGCGGTTGCTGACGGAGCTGGGGCACCCCGATGCGGATGACGTGAGAGCCAAGGTGGCGGCTTTGGTGGGCGCGCCGAGCTGAGAGGCGTGGCGGAGCTGAGCGCAGGGGAATGTGGCGCTGTGGCGGCTGCTCTGCTCTGTGCTTGCCGCTGGCTCGAAGAAGTTCTGCGGCGTGTTGGGTCGACGAGGTCGGTGCGCGAAGTCCGAGGAGATCGTGCGGCAGATTTTGTCCGTAGAGGCAGCCGAGAGTCGGCGAGCTGCAGGTTTCGGCGCACGCGAGCCGGCGGGTTGTGTGGCGCGGAGCCCGGCGAGCTTTCGTGCGCGGAAGCCGAGGTCCGCGGTGCGGCGAGCGGTGAGGTTCTGCTCGGGCGAGGTTGTGCGACGCGAAGACCGCTGGGGGCGGGATGGTGTGCGGCGGACCGCCCGCGTGCCGACCCCCAGTGACAGCACGCAAGTCGGTTCCCGCCTTTCACCCAAGCCGATTGCGCTCACTGTTTTGTCGGCGGGCTCACTCCAAGCAGCTCGGCCAGGGCCTCGGCGTTGCGTGGGGCCTCCACCTTGACGTCGTTGTCGAAGTAGACGTGGACGTCTCGCTTTCCGTTGTCGTGCCAGGTACGGATCTTCTCCGCCCACTCGCGCAGTGCGCGGTCCGAGTAGCCGCTGACGTACAGCTCCTCGGCGCCGTGCAGGCGGACGTAGGCGAAGTCGGCCGTCTGGTCTTCCAGGAACGGCCACTTTCCCGCTGTGTCGGCGACCACCAGGGCGATCCCGTGCTCCCGTAGCAGTTCCGTCGCCGCGGGTTCGGTGAAACTCGGGTGCCGGACCTCCAGCGCGTGCTGTAGCGGCCGGTGCTCCCCGGCCTCCAAGTACGGCTTCGCCTTCAGCTTGTCGTCGTGCTTCTTCGCCAGTTCGGCCGCTTCGGTGGTCGTGCGCGGCAGGAGGGCGAAGAAGTTCACGAGCCGGTCGGGGTCGAACGTGAGCCGGGGTGGCAGCTGCCAGAGGAACGGGCCCAGCTTTGCGCCCAGCGCCAGCACGCCGGACGCGTAGAAGTTGGCCAGCGACGCTTCGACGTCGCGCAGCTGTTTCATGTGCGTGATGAAGCGGCCGCCCTTCACCGCGAAGAGGAAGCCGGACGGGGTCTCGTCGAACCACGCGCGGTACCGCTCCGGGCGCTGCAGCGAGTAGAACGAGCCGTTGAGCTCGACCGCGCTCAGCCGCCGCGACAGGTATTCGAGCTCCCGCCGCTGCGCCAGCCCCGGCGGGTAGAAGTCCCCGCGCCAGGGCGGGTAGCGCCAGCCCGACGTCCCGATCCGGATTTCGGCGATCGTTCTCACCGCCTTCCCGCGTTCGGTGATGCCCGCTCGCCGGCACCCCCAAACGCGCCCGCGCGGCCGCCGTCCGGACCAGTGGACCATCGGACGGGACAGCTGACCCAACTTGGCGGACGGACGTCTCACCGGCCCTTTGACGTGTCTGCTCATCGACCCGCCTGACAGTGGTGGCCCCGCCCCGCCGGTGACCGGTCTCCTTCTCGCCCTCTCATGCCCAGGAGGGCTGTCGGTGTGTCGCAGGCGTGCGTCTCGGGCCGGGTGCGCGCGCCGCGCGGGGTGGTGGCTGTGGGTTGCGGGGGTGTGGTGCCGGGTGGCCGCCGAGATCGGGTGCTGGTGTGGGTTGTCGCGGTGGAAAGGGCTGTGGATGTCGCGCGGGCGTACGCGTCGGGTCCGGTGCGCGCGCCGCGCGGGGCGGTGGGTGTGGAGGGCGGCCGCCCGTGTCGGGTGATCGCGGGGGTTCTCATGCCCAGGAGAACCGCCAGTGCCGCGACTGCACCAGATCCGACGCGTACTCGCGCAGGTTGCCTGGCTGGGCCGCGAACGTCGGCAGGCTGAACGCCCGGTGCTCCGCCGCCACCGACAGCGCCCTGGCCTGGTTGCGGGGCGGGGCCGACACCGACAGCTCGATGGCGTCGAACCCCAGCACCACCAGCGTCGCCCCGAAGCGGTCTTCCCAGCTGCGCAGCACCGCCGACAGTTCGGCGACCTGGTCGGTGCACTTGATCATGCCCGTCCAGCCCAGCAGGGCCGGGATGTCCGCGGGCCGCTCGGTTTGGACCAGGCCGAGCCGGTGCGGGGCGCGCGTGGCCAGGATCGAGCCGGTGTTGCCCGCCTCGGCCAGCGGGTCGGAGCGGCGCGGGCTGCGCTTGGCCAGCCCGGGGAACCGCGCGGTGAAGGGGCGCAGGCAGGCGCCGTCGCAGCAGGAGCCGTCCCACCAGCGGTCGAGGACCATGGCCGGGTCGGCCGACGCGACCCGGTGGCCGGCCGGGGCGAGGCGGCCGCGGTCGTCGATCCAGTCCTCGCCGTTCGCCGCGAAGCGCTGGTCGTGCGGGATCAGCACCGGCCACAGCCCGGACCGCTCGAACTCGGCCACGCAGCCCAGGTAGCGCTCGGGCCGGGTCAGGGGCAGGTCGGACACCCACAGCCTGCCGTGCCACGACCCCGGTGGCAGGGTCTGGACCGGCGGCGCGGGGGTACCGGGGCGGAGCGGTGCGATCGTCATGACGTCCCCTCGAACTTGTGTTCGGCTGGTGCATGTCGAACAGTAGTTCGAGGGTCTGACAATTTCCAGCGTCCGGCCCGCTCATCCGTTCGAGTGAATCCGGAAAACCGCAGGTCAGGAAGCTGCACGAGACGTGTGTGGCGGAAGTTGTTCCTGTGACGATGCGCTGGGCCGAACGGGGACGCCGAGGCCGCCGAACGCGAGCGGCGCGCCCGTCGGGGCACGCTGGGAGCCGTGATCGACGACTTCGCGAAGGATTACCTGCACGGCGACCTGCGAGAGATCCGGGAAGTGAAGCTCGACGGCCTGTCCGAGTACGACATCCGCTGACCGCGACCAACCTCTTCGGCCTGGTCAAGCACCGAGCACGAGACGGATGAGGAGATCACCGGCCGCTACCAGCGCGTCTGGGCGCACTCCGACACGACGATCGCCGCGCCGGTCGACGCGCCCCGGCCACGTGTCCCGGTGGCCGTGGCCGGAAGTCATGCTCTTCCACCAGGCGTTCTGGGAGGCCAGACGCGCGGAGGTCGACCGGGCGGCGAGGGCCGCCGGCCCGGTCGACCCATGAGCGTCAGAGCGGCCGGAGCAGGTCGTCCGCGTCCACGATGTGGTACGCGTAGCCCTGCTCCGCCAGGAACCGCTGGCGGTGTGCCGCGTACTCCGTGTCGACCGTGTCCCTCGAGACGATCGAGTAGAAGTGGGCCTGGCGCCCGTCGCCCTTGGGGCGCAGGAGGCGGCCGAGGCGCTGGGCCTCCTCCTGCCGCGAGCCGAACGTGCCGGAGACCTGGATCGCCACCGAGGCCTCGGGCAGGTCGATCGAGAAGTTCGCGACCTTCGACACGACGAGCGTGCGGATCTCGCCCCGGCGGAACTTGTCGAACAGCTCCTCGCGTTCCTTGTTCCGGGTGGAGCCCTGGATCACCGGGGCGTCGAGCTCGTCGCCGAGCATCTCCAGCTGGTCGAGGTACGCGCCGATGACCAGCGTCGGCTCGCCCGCGTGCTTCTCGACGATCGACTTGATCACCGGGGTCTTCGTCTGCGCCGTCGCCGCCAGCTTGTAGCGCTCGTCGGCCTCGGCCGTCGCGTAGCCGAGGCGCTCGGCGTCGGTCAGCGTGACGCGGACCTCGGTGCACTCCGCCGGCGCGATCCAGCCCTGTGCCTCGATGTCGCGCCACGGCACGTCGTAGCGCTTCGGCCCGATCAGCGAGAAGACGTCGCCCTCGCGGCCGTCCTCGCGCACCAGCGTCGCCGTCAAGCCGAGACGCCGCCGGGACTGCAGGTCCGCGGTCATCCGGAACACCGGCGCGGGCAGCAGGTGGACCTCGTCGTAGACGACCAGGCCCCAGTCGCGCGAGTCGAACAGCTCCAGGTGCCGGTACTCGCCCTTGGTCTTGCGGGTGACGACCTGGTACGTCGCGATGGTGACCGGCCGGATCTCCTTCTTCTCGCCGGAGTACTCGCCGATCTCCTCCTCGGTCAGCGACGTCCGCGCGATGAGCTCACGCTTCCACTGCCGGCCGGCGACCGTGTTCGTCACCAGGATCAGCGTCGTGGCCTGGGCCTTCGCCATGGCCGCGGCGCCGACCAGCGTCTTGCCGGCGCCGCACGGCAGCACGACGACGCCGGAGCCGCCGGCCCAGAACGCCTCCGCGGCCATCCGCTGGTAGTCGCGCAGCTGCCAGTCCGCCTCGTCGAGGGCGATCGGGTGCGCTTCGCCGTCGACGTACCCGGCGAGGTCCTCGGCCGGCCAGCCGACCTTCAGCAGCGCCTGCTTGAGCCGCCCGCGCTCGGACGGGTGGACGATCACGGTGTCGTCGTCGATCTTCGCGCCCAGCATCGGGCTGATCTTCTTGTTGCGCGAGACCTCGGTGAGGACCGCGCGGTCGGTGGTCGACATCACCAGGCCGTGGGCCGGGTGGTTGGCGATCTGCAGCCGCCCGAACCGGCCCATGACGTCGACGACGTCGATCAGCAGCGGCTGCGGCACCGGGAAGCGCGAGTACGTCGTCAGCGCGTCGACGACCTGCTCGGCGTCGTGTCCCGCGGCGCGCGCGTTCCACAAGGCCAGGGGGGTGATGCGGTAGGTGTGGACGTGCTCCGGGGCGCGTTCGAGCTCGGCGAACGGCGCGATCGCGACGCGCGCGTCGTCGGCCTGGGGGTTGTCGACCTCCAGGAGCACGGTCTTGTCGGACTGGACGATCAGCGGGCCATCAGTCACAACTACTGTTATACGTGCCTCGCTCCGGCCCGCTCCTGTCGCGGGTCCGCCGGTGGGACGATATGCCGAGGGGATCACTGGAGGGCACGTTGACCACACCACCGTCCGACGACAACCCGTTCCGGACGCCGGACTACGCGACGACGCCGCGGTCCGTGCCGATGCCGGGGGCGCCGATGCCGGGGGCACCGCAGCAGCCGGGGATTCCGCACTGGTTCAGCGTGAAGGTGCGGATCACGCTCATCGCGTGCGTCGTCCTCGCGCTGGCGATCGGCTCGCTGGGCGCGCTGAGCATCGTGTGGATCCACCAGGCCGGGCCGCCGTCGGACGGCGACTGCCTCTACCTGTCGCGGGAGAGCGGCGACAACCTCGCCTACCACCGCGTCGGCTGCGGTGAGAACAGCGCCACGTTCAAGGTCGAAGACAGCTACCGCGGTGCTTTCCGCTGCGGTGGCGGCGACTACGTGCGGTTCCAGATCACCGGCACCGGGTCGAGCACCGAGCGGACCCTCTGCCTGGCCCTGAACGTCGACCCCGGTGACTGCCTGCGCGACGTCGACGACGAGGCCACGGTCAGCAAGGTGAGCTGCACCGACCCCACGGCCCAGGAACGCGTCGAGGTCCTCTCCGGCTACCAGCGCGACGACAAGTGCGAAGGCGCCGACAAGGTCCTGTCCTACGTCGGCCCGCCGTCCCGCACGGTGTGCCTGATCCAGACCGGCGAGAACATCTAGCCGAACCACCGGCCCAGCTCGCCGGGCTCGGCGGCGTAGCCGTCGGGGCGGACCAGCAGCAGCCGGCCGCGGTACCCGGCGTCGTCGGTGGCCGCGCGCACGAAGCCGACCTGGCCCGTGAAGCCGGCCGGTTCCGGGTGGTCGCCGAGGTCGAGGAGCAGGCCGCGGCCGCTGTGCAGGAGCGCGGAGAGCCGGGTCGCGCCGCCGTCCGTCGTCAGGTCGAGGTCCGGGACGCGCCACGCGCCGGGGTAGCCCTGGGCGAGCCCGGACATGAGCCCGCTGAAGTAGCGGTTCCCGTCCGGTGTCCGCATCAGGTCGACGACGATCTCGCGCAGCGCTTCGACGTTCTCGCTGCGGTCCGGCGCCGTGAACACGCGCTGCGCGGCCGTGTGCCGCAGCACCCGCCCGGCCGCCGGGTGGCGTTCGTCGTGGTAGCTGTCGAGCAGCCCGGACGGCGCCGTGCCGCGGACGGTCGCGGCCAGCTTCCAGCCGAGGTTCATCGCGTCCTGGACGCCGAGGTTGAGCCCCTGGCCGCCGAGCGGCGGGTGGATGTGCGCGGCGTCGCCCGCGAAGAGCACACGGCCGTGCCGGTAGCGCTCCAGCTGCCGTGTGGCGTCGTTGAACCGCGAAGCGCCGTACAGCTCGCCCAGGCGCGTCTCGACGCCGTACAGGGCCGTCAGGGCCTTGGTGACCTCGGCGTCCGTCACCGGTGCTTCACGGCCGGGCTGCTCCGCCGTGGCGCCGAAGACGAACCGGTGGGTGCCGTCGCCGAGCGGGGTGAGCATCGCCCAGTACCCGTTCGCCTGGCGCGTCACCTGGCTGAAGTGCGCCACCCGCGGCGGGACGAGGTCGGACGCCGACGCGAGCCGGAGGTGCGCGAGCGTGGCGACGTGGGTCCCGGTGCGGCCGGGGAAGGGCAGGCCGAGCAGCTTGCGGACGGTGCTGTGCGCACCGTCGCAGGCCACCAGCCAGCCGGCCCGGAGCCCGTCGACGGTGACGCCGTCCTCATCGGCTTCGACGGCGCGCACCTCGTGGCCGCGCCGGATGACCGCGCCGTGCTTGACGGCGTGTTCGGCCAGCATCGCCTCGACGTCGTCCTGGCTCCGGTTGAGCACCCGCGGGTGGCGGGTGCGCCAGACGCGGTGGTCCAGCTCGACCGGGAGCCCGGCGAAGTGGCCGTTCAGGCCCTCGGCCGCGCCGTCCGCCGGGTCGAGGCCACGCAGGTCCAGCAGCTCGGCGGTCCGCGGCTGCAGCCCGCCGGCCCGTGGCAGGCCCGGCCCGTCGCGGCGGTCCAGGACGGTCACCGAAACCCCGGCGAGGGCGAGTTCGGCCGCGGTGGTCAGGCCGGCCGGCCCGGCGCCGGCGACAAGGACGTCCATCGTGCACTCCTCAAGTAGACTGAGTGCAAAAGTAGACCAAGTGAAGAAAAGTTAGTAACTGTTTTGATCGGGCAGGAGCGACTGGACGTCGAGGCGGTTCGCCAGCTGGCCCGAGTTGTGCATCAGGTCCGCCACGCGCTGGAGCCGGATGCCGTTGAGCGACACCGGGTACGAGCCGAGGGAGATCAACGACGCCGTCGTCGTGTCGATGTCGGAGAACGTCGGGAGCGAGTCGCGGACGATGGCCGGGTCGGACGCGCTCTGCTGGGCCGCGCCCAGCGCCGTGCGGAACGCCGCGAGCGTGCGCGGGTTGGCCTCCGCGAACGGCTTCGCGGCCGCGTAACCGGACAGCGGGAAGTCGAGCGTCGCCCCGCGGGCGCCGTCGGCGAGGATGTGTGCGCCCAGGTCCTTCTCGGCGCGGGTGATGTACGGCTCGGCCATCAGCGCCGCGTCCGCGTCGCCCGCCTGCAGCGACTGCGGCATCTGGTCGAACGGCACCTGCTTGAACTTGATCTTCGCGACGTCGACGCCCGCGGTGCCCAGCACCGAGCGCGCGGCGAGCGCACCGATGTCGTCGAGCATGTTGACGGCGATCTCCGGGGCCTTCTTGGCCGTCGGCACGGTGTAGTCGGAACCCGGCAACGTGACCAAGGCCATGGTGTTCGGGCCGGACGTGTACGCCTCGCCCTGCAGTTGCAGGGGCTGGCCGCCGGCCGCCGCGCGGAACATCGCGATGTCGCTGGCGAACGTGACGTCGAGGTCGCCGGAGGCCAGCTTGGCCAGGCCGTCACCGGCGCCGAGCTCCACGAGCTGCACCTTCAGGCCCGCCGGGCCGAACTTCCCGGCCCCGACGGCGATGCGCAGCGGGGCCGTGTCGATGGCGTTGCCCACACCGACACGCAGAGTGGTCCGTTCCAATGGCGGTGGCGCGGCCGTCGAACCGGAATTGAACAGGCTGCAGCCCGAAGTCGCCAGCAGCGCCGCTACCAGCGGAATCGTCAGTCTGCGTCTGATCATGAACCTTCACCTACCGCGAGAATCTGGTTCTCGTGCTGGATCGTATGGTCCGCGCCCCATACGATCGCGGGCAGGGCCGTATCGCGCCAGCGCGGCTTTCGGATCTTCATGAAGCGGGCTACCGTTCAGTAGGTTCGAGGTGTCGGTAGGTCCGCGGGTTCCTCCCGCGGTGGAAAAGGAAACCAGGTGACCCGTCGCGACAAGCGTCCCCGCAAGGGTGGCGAGGCGGCGGATCCGCGTCCGGCCGGTGGCCGCTGGCGACTGCGGAACTGGCGCCTCGGCACCAAGCTCTTCGCCGTCCTGCTCATTCCCGCGCTGGCGGTGATCGCGCTCGTCGGCCTCCGGATCAGTTCGGACCTGCGTGACGCGCAGCAGCTCGCGGAGTTCGCCACGCGCGGCCGCGTCGACAGCACCGTCGCCGAAGCCATCCACGAACTCCAGCGCGAGCGCGACCTCACCGTCCGGTTCGTCGCGCAGAACCGCCAGGGTGACACCGCCGACCTCGCCGGCCAGCGCAAACGCGTCGACCAGGCGATCGGGACGTTCGAACGGACGCTGGCCGACAGCAAGCCCCGCCTCGACGCGAAGGCCGCGGACAGCCTGCAGCAGACCGACGACCGGCTGCGCGTGCTCGGCGGCCTCCGGTTCTCCGCGGAGCACTCCGCGTTCCCGGCCGACGCCGTGCTGCGCTCCTACAGCGAGCTGATCTCCGGCCTGCTCGACATCAGCGACTCGGCCGCCGCCGACGTCTCGGACCCCGAGCTCGCGCGGTTGCGCTTGGCGGGCAACGCACTGGCCCGGATCAAGGACCAGATGTCGGTCAAGCGCGCGGTGATGGCGGAGGCGCTCGCCGAGGGCACGCTGAGCCGCGACCGCACGCGCGCGCTGCTCGGCGCGGAAGCCGAGCTCGACGCCGCGCACAACGACTACCGCACCTTCGCGACCCCTGACCAGCAGCGGATGTTCGACGACACGGTGATCGGCCTGGTCGTCGACATCGGCAACGACATCGTCGAATCCGCGCTCACCCGCACCGAAAACGGCCAGAACCTCTCCGGCCTCGACCCGAACCAGTGGGACACCTCGGCGACGCACACGGTGAACCTGGCCCACCAGGTGCAGCAGGCTTTGCTCGTCCAGTTGCAGGAACGCACCGACACCCTCGCGTCGCAGGCCCGCACCGCGGCGCTCTGGGACGGCGGGGCCGTGCTCGCCGTGCTGCTCGTCGCGGGTGTGCTGTCGGTCGTCATCGCGCGTTCCCTGTTGCGCCCCTTGCGGATCCTGCGCCGCACGGCGCTGGAGGTGGCCGAGCACCGGCTGCCGGCGGCGGTGCAGGGCCTGCTCACCGACCCCGAGCCCGCGCCGGAGAACCTCCGCAAGCGCCTCGCCGTCGCGCCGGTGCCGGTGTTCACCCGCGAAGAGGTCGGCCAGGTGGCGCGCGCGTTCGACGCGGTGCACGGCGAAGCCGTCCGGCTGGCGGGCGAACAGGCGATGCTGCGCGAGAACGTCAACGCGATGTTCGTCAACCTCTCGCAGCGGAGCCAGGACCTCGTCGAACGGCAGCTCTCGGTGCTCGACCGGATGGAGGCCGACGAGCAGGACCCGGACACCCTCGCCGGGCTGTTCGAGCTCGACCACCTGGCGACGCGGATGCGGCGCAACAGCGAGAACCTGCTGGTGCTGTCGGGGCACGACTCCGTGCGCGGGGACGACGGCGCGGTCGCGGCCGACGAGATCGTCGGCGCCGCGCTTTCGGAGGTCGAGCACTACCAGCGCATCGAGCTCGGCCCGGCGCCGCAGGTCGCGGTCCGCGGCGAGGCCGTCAACGACCTCGTGCACGTCGTTTCGGAACTGCTGGAGAACGCGACGCGCTACTCCGGCGACGGCACGGTCACCGTGGGCAGCGCCGAAACCCACGACGGCGACTGGCAGATCGAGATCACCGACCACGGCGCCGGCATGCCGCAGGCCGAGATCGACCGGACCAACGCGCGGCTGGCGAACCCGCCGGACGTCGACGTCGAGGTGTCGCGCCGGATGGGCCTGTACGTGGTCGCGACGCTCGCCAAGCGGCACCGCATCGACGTCCGGCTGAGCGCCGCCGACCGCACCGGGCTGGTCGCGACGGTGCTGGTGCCCGCCGCGCTGATCGTCGAACTGCCACCCCTGCCCGCGCCGCCGCCGCCCGCCGAGCCGCCGGCCGCCCCGGAGCCCGAGCTGCTGGCGCCGCTGGCCCCGCTCACGCAGCCGGAACCGGAGCCTGAGGGGCCGGAAGAGCTGACGCCGCCGTCGATCGAGGCCGGCCCGCCGCGCCGCGCACCGGTGGTGGCGCGCGAGCACGCCCCGGAGTGGCCCACCGCGGAAGACGACATCCACCTGGACTTCGACGCTCCGACCGAGCGGATGCCCGCCTACCGCGACGTCCTGTCCCGCTGGTTCGACGCCTCCGCGCCGCCCGAGCAGCCGCGCCGGGCGGCGGAACCGCGCCCGGTCGCCGAGGAACCGCGGCCGGTCGAACCCGAACCGCGGCACGCGCTGTCCTCCGGGCTGCCGGCCCGCGAACCCGCGCCGGTGCCCCCGCCACCGCCGCCCCCGCCGCCGTTCTTCCCGGTGGCCGCCGGGCCGAACCCCGACGACGAGGACACCGACCCGCAGTTCCCGCCCGTCGCCCCGCCGGCCGTGCTCGCGCAGCCGTCCGCCGCGATCGAGCCGGAGTACCAGTGGCCGACGCCCGCGGAGCTCGAGCAGGAGGACGGCGCCGAGGACACCTGGCCGTTCCTGCAGCCCGCGGATTCGGCCGCCAGCCCGGGAGCGGTGCCGGAGCAGCGGCCGATACTCTCTCTTTCCCCGGAAGCGGTGCGCGAACGGATGACGAGCCTGCAGGGCGGCTTCCGGCGAGGGCGGCACGCGAGGGGAGAAGACACCCGGAACCAGTGAAACGGATGAGGCATGAGCTCGAAGACGCCCCTGCTGGAAGTGATCGCGCTGGACGCGGCGGACGCCGAAGGCGCGCAGGCGGGCGGGGCGGACCGCCTCGAACTGGTCGCGGACATGGCCCAGGACGGCCTGACGCCCTCGCTGGAGACGTTGCGTGACGTCCGGTCGGCGACCGACCTCCCGATCCGGGTCATGCTGCGGGACAACGGTTCCTTCGCCGCCGGCGACATCGAGGGCCTGCGCGCCGACACGGCCCGGCTGATCGACGCGGGCGCACGCGAGTTCGTCTTCGGCTTCCTGAACTTCGACAGCGAAATCGACCTCGACGCGTGCGAAGCACTCATCAAGGAGATCGACGGCCTGCCCTGGACGTTCCACCGTGCCATCGACCGTACGCGCGACCCGCTGCGCGCGTACGACCAACTCGCTTCGCTGGGCTGTGACACCGTGCTCGCCGCGGGCCACCCGAACGGCGTCGGCAGTGGTCTGTCGGTGCTGCAACGGCTCGCGCAGCGTGAGACCGGACCGGAGCTGCTCGTCGGCGGCGGCCTGCGCGCCCAGCAGGTGCACCTCCTGCGGGCGGGCGGGGTGCGCGGGTTCCACGTCGGCAGCGCCGTGCGGCCCGGTGGCTGGCAGTCGCCGGTCGACGCTGAATCGGTTCGCAACTGGGTGGAACTCGTCAAGGCCTGATCGAACTGCGGAATTCTGCGGCGGATCGGAGGACGATAACGAGATCCGCCGAACGGCAGTGCGCACTCCGGTAAGCGATTCCCGCTCGATGAAATTGCATTTCGAAAGTGCAGGAGCCGGACGCGGGTTGCGCGTGCAAGTGCACGCGCATCTCCGGGTTATGACCTGGTTGGCGGCTGATTTGCGGCCGAGCCACTGGCTACGGTTGTTCCGCATTTCGCGATCTGGCCATGTTCAGGAATCGTTCTGCAAGTGCAGGAGGCGGCGCTGTGTGCGCGCGTATTCAGTTCAAGACGAGCTCGTTGCGAGACCGGCAAGAACCGAAGAACACGACCGTCCGGTGGATCTCGGCCGCGTGGGGGCGGCTGAATACCCGGGAATACCGGGCCGCCGCGCCGGGAACAAGCCGGAAGGTCGAATCGTGACCAGTGCGATACCGCGGCAGCGCGGAACCGGAACCCCCGAAGACGAGTACGCCCGGCTGGGGCTCGGCGGCTCGCTCGCCCTCACCGGCCTCCTGGCCGCGGTCAAGATCGCGGAAACCGCCACGGGTGTGGTGCTCACCGCCGCCGGCGTACTGCCCGGCGCCAACCCCCCGAAGGAGCGGCCTGAGGCCTGGCCCGGAGGGCAATGACCGGGAGCTGCCAGTAGCGGTGGCTCTCTAGGAGACGGAGGGCTGCCATGACGGGCAGTGACGGCCGGGAGGACCCGCGCGCCGTGCGTGTGGGACTCACCGACGTGCGACGGCTCGAGGAGGCCGTCGCGGAACTCCGGGCCCGGGACTACCGCTACGGCGGCGGGTCCTGCGCCGAGGCGATCGAGGCACGCTTGCCGGACGCGGCGGAGCTGCTGAACGGCACGATGCGGGACGCGGTCCTGGTGCGGCTGTGCACCGTCGTCGCCGACCTGTACAACCTGGCCGGCTGGACGAGTTTCGACGAGGACCGGCCCGCGGCCGCGCTGGCCGCGTTCGCGCGGGCGCTGGAGCTGGCCGTCGAAGCCGGGAACCACGACCTGCAGGCCAACATCCACTACCGCACCGGGCGGCTGCACCTGCACTACGGCGCGGTCGACGCGGCGCTGGCGGAGTTCGCGCGGGGGCGGGAGGCGGCGCTGCGGGCGCGTTCCCCGCGGGCGCAGGCGATCCTGTCGGCCAACCAGGCGTGGGCCTACGCGAAGAAGGCCGACGTCGCCGCGGCGCTGACGTACCTGCGCCGCGCCCGTACCGAGTTCGCGGCCGCCGACGAGACCGAGGTGTCGCCGTGGGCCGCGTTCTTCGGGGCCAACGACATGGCGGCGATGGCCGGCACGGTGCACGGGGAGCTGGCCCAGGTGGTCGACGTGCGGCACGGCCGCGACGGGATCCGCGCGCTCACCGACGCGATCGCCGGTTACGGCCCCGACATGACGCGAAGCCGGGGCCTGACGGTGATCTGGCTGGCCACCGTGCACGCGCTGGACGGCGATCTCGACGTCGCCGCCCGCACCGGGCAGGAGGCCATCGAGCTGGCCGGCGCGCTGCGGTCACCGCGGACACGGCAGCGGCTGCGCACGCTCTCGGCCGCGGCCCGCCGCTTCACCGGCGACGCGCACGCCCGGGAGATCGTCGAGCGCATCGACGAGCTACCGCACTGACATTCCTCCTGGAGCGGCCAGCACGACGCCTCGAAGCGGCCAAGGCGGTGCCCGGAGCGGGATCTCGGCGCGGGTGGCGAACGCCGGAACCGGCATTGCCTGAACTCCGTACCGATATCCCGACACTTCGGACAATAATCGGATTGCCATGAAGAGGTAAACCCGCCGGAAAACGAAAATGGGAACCGCGAAACGGCAGACAAAAGTAGGTTCCTTGCCGCGAGATCGGCTTCTTATGCTTCTCGGCAACCTGCGGCGAGCATTCCGCGCAGGCCCGGTCCCCACCGCCGAGAGGAATTCTCCCATGCGCTTGCGCAAGCTCGTCGCGGCCGCTGTGCCGCTGCCTGCGTTGCTCGGCCTCGCCGTGGCCGTCCCGGCCGCCGCGGCGTCGGAACCCCTGGTCACGCTGGCCGACTCCGCCGCGCCACTGGTCAACAGCGACCGCACCGGTGACGTCGCCGGCGCGCAGCAGATCACCGCGGCGCTCTCGCTGAAACTGCACAACCAGCAGGCGCTGGAAAAGTTCCTCGCCGATGTGCAGAACCCGGCTTCGCCGCAATACCACCACTTCCTCACACCGGCGCAGTTCAATGCCGAGTTCGGTCCGACGCAGGCCGACGTCGACAAGGCCGTCTCATTCCTCGGGAAGGCGGGGGCCACCGGGATCGAGGTTTCCGGCAACCGGCAGGCCGTCACGTTCAGCGGTTCGGCGGCGCAGCTCGAGGCGGCGTTCCACACCCGGATCGGGACCTACCACGACAAGTCGTCCGGCCGGAACTTCTTCGCCAACGACGCCGCGCCGACCGTGTCCGCGGACGTCTCGGGGGTCGTGGCGAACGTCGTCGGCCTGGACAACCACGCCGTGCGGACGCACTCCGCCAAGGCCGCGCAGCCCAACGTCGTCAAGTCCGTCACCCCGCCGATCCTCAAGACCGCCTACGGCACCAGTGGTCTCTCGGCGACCGGCAGCGGCGTGAAGGTCGGGTTCGTCGAGTTCGACGGCTACAAGAAGGCCGACGTCACCAAGTACGACAGCACGTACGGCCTCTCGGCGGGCACGGTGACCACGGTCCCGGTCAGCGGCGCGAACTACGACTCGGCACCCGGTGACGGCCAGATCGAGGTCGAGCTGGACATCGAGGTCGTGCACGCGCTGGCCGCCGCGGCCAACGACTACGTCTACGAGGCGCCCAACTCGAGCGCCGGCGAGCTGGCGATGTACCAGAAGATCGCGTCGGACCACACGGTCAACGTCGTCTCGATCTCCTGGGGCGCCTGCGAATCCGCCGAGGGATCGAGCGCGGCGAACAGCGTCAGCAACGCGATCGCGACCGGCACCGCGGAGGGCATCTCGTACTTCGCGGCGGCGGGCGACGACGGCACGACCGACTGCTACCGCCAGACCGGTTCGACGGCGAAGGCCGTGGACTTCCCGGCGTCCAGCCCGAACGTGACGGGGGTCGGCGGTACGCAGCTGACCGTGACGTCCTCGAACGCCTACAGCAGTGAGAAGGCGTGGAACGACGGCGCGTCCAACGGCTCCACGGGCGGCGGCATCTCGACGGTCTTCACCGCGCCGTCGTGGCAGTCCGCGCAGAGCACGACCAAGCGCAAGGTCCCGGACGTCTCGGCGGACGCGGCCAGCGGCTCGGGTTACTACATCTACACGGCGGGTGCCTGGGAGACGGTCTGGGGCACGTCGGGCGCGGCCCCGCTGTGGGCGGCGTTCGCCACGCTGCAGAACCAGGTCCACGGCGGCGGGCTCGGCAACCTGAACCCGAAGTTCTACTCGATCGGCAACGGTTCCTCGTACGGCACGGGCTTCCACGACGTGACGACGGGCAACAACACCCTGCACGGCACGACCGGCTTCACCGCCGGCACGGGCTACGACCAGGTGACCGGCTGGGGCTCCTTCAAGGGCTCGGGTCTGTCCGGCCTGATCGGCTGAGGTCCAGGTAGGTCCGTGAAGGCCACCTTGAGGGACGCTGAGTCCCTCAAGGTGGCCTTCACGGCTTTTCGGTGGTTTCATTCGCGGCGCGGACGGCTAGCCTGGGGGCATGATCAAGCGCACGGTGCTGGACGCCTCCCGCGAGCTCCTCCGGGAACTCGGCCTCACCACGGTTTTCGGCAACCCCGGAACCACCGAGGTGCCCTTCCTCACCGACTGGCCGGACGACTTCTACTACATCCTGGGGCTGCAGGAGTCCGCCGTCGTGGCGATGGCCGACGCCTACTCCCAGGCCACGCGCCAGGCCGTGCTGGTCAACCTGCACTCCGCGGGCGGTGTCGGGCACGCGCTCGGCAGCGTGTTCACCGCCTACCGCAACCGGACGCCGCTGATCATCGTCGCCGGGCAGCAGGCTCGGGCGCTGCTCCCGCACGATCCCTTCCTCGGCGCGATGGACGCCGCCGAATTCCCCAAGCCGTACGTGAAGTGGTCCATCGAGCCCGCCACCGCCGAGGACGTCCCGGCCGCGCTCGCGCGGGCCTACCACGTCGCGACGCAGGCGCCGTCCGGTCCGGTCTTCGTGTCCGTTCCGGCCGACGACTGGACCGCCACGACCGAGCGCCCGATCGTCTCCCGCCCGCGGATCCGCGGCTTCGCACCGGATCCCGAGTCGATCGCCGAGGCCGCCGCCGCGCTCGCCGCCGCCGAACGGCCGGGCATCGTCGTCGGCGGGGCCGTCGACCAGGACGGCGCGGTAGAGGAGGCCGTCGCGCTCGCCGAACGGCTCAACGCCGGCGTGTGGGTCGCGCCGATGTCCTTCCGGTGCTCGTTTCCCGAGAACCACCCGCTGTTCCAAGGGTTCCTGGACCCCGAGCGCGGCGCGATCTCGGACAAGCTGGCCGCGCACGACCTCGTCGTCGTGCTCGGCGCGCCCGCCTTCACCTACCACGTCGAGCGCGGCCGGGGTGAGGCTCCGCTGCCGCCGCTGCTGATCGTCAGTGACGACGAGCAGATCCTCGCGCGCGCCTTCGAAGGCACCGCCATCCGCACCACGCCGAAGCTCGGCATCCGGGCGCTGGCCGACGCCGTCGGCGAGACGAGCCGTCCCGCGCCCGCGCCGCGGCAGCGGCCCGCGAAGCCGGACGGCAGCGTGCTCACCGGGGCGTACGTCTACGCGACCCTCGCGGACCTGCTGCCGGAGGACGCCGTGGTCGTCGAGGAGACGCCCAGCCACCGCGGTGCCCTGCACGACCACCTGCCCATCACCTCGACCGACATGGGCTTCCTCACGATGGCCAGCGGCACGCTCGGCTACGGCGTGCCCGGCGCGGTCGGCGCGGCGCTCGCCCGGCCGGACCGCACGGTCGTCGGTGTCGTCGGGGACGGTTCGAGCATGTACGGCATCCAGGCGCTCTGGACGGCCGCGCGCCAGGAGCTGCCGGTGACGATCGTGATCCTCGACAACACCGAGTACGCGGCGGTCCGCATCCTGGGTGACGCGATCGGCGGCGCCAAGCTCCCGGGCACCCAGCTGGGCGGGATCGACTTCTCGGCGCTGGCCGCGAGCATGGGCTGCCAGGGCATCGCGATCACCGAGCCGGCGGCGCTGGCCCCGGCCCTGACGGCCGCGCTGGCCGACAAGCGCCCGACGCTCGTGCACGTCCGGGTCGTCCCGGAGAACTCGACGATCTACTGACGGAAACCGGCGGCCACGGCGGGAAACCAACCCCGCCGCGGCCGCCGAGTGTCCGAAGTGGACTTTCCCGTCAGCGCCGGGACCGCGGCCTGGCCGGCTGCACCTTGGCCTGCTCGGCCATCGCCCATTCCGCCGCGTCGGACGCCGCCTTGGCGGCCTCGTCCGGGGTGCCGCCGTGCAGCAGCCGCGCCACTTCGCCGCGCAGCGTCACGAACTCCAGCGATTCGCGGGTCGCGATCTGGTCCCGGTCGGCGGGCAGGTCCACCCGCAGGTCCGCGACGATCGAGGCTGGCGACTTCGACAGCACCAGCACCCGGTCGGACAGGTAGACGCTCTCGTCGATGTCGTGCGTGACGACGAGGATGGTCGTGCCCTGCTCCCGCTGCACCCGCCGGGTGAGGTCTTCGAGCTCGAACCGCGTCTGCGCGTCGACCGACGCGAACGGCTCGTCCATCAGCAGCAGCGACGGGCGGCTGGCCAGCGCGCGGGCGATCGAGACCCGCTGCTGCATGCCGCCGGACAGCTGCCACGGGTACTTCCCGCCGACGTCCGCGAGGCCGACGTGCTCCAGCGCCTCGGCGGCCCGCTGGCGCCGCTCGGAACGCGAGATCGAGCGCCACCGCAACGGGAACTCGACGTTCTTCTGCACCGAGAGCCACGGGAACAGCGACCGGCTGTAGTCCTGGAACACGACGGCGAGGTCGTCCGGCACGCCGTCGACGCGGTCGCCGTGCAGGCTCACCGTGCCTTCGGTCGCCGGGGTCAGCCCGGCGACGCAGCGCAGCAGCGTCGACTTGCCGCAGCCGGACGGGCCGACGATGCTGGCCAGCTGCCCGGCTTCGACGGTGAACGAGAGGTTGTTCACCGCGGTGTGCGCCTTGGCGCCGGAGCCGTACCGGTGACTGACGCCGGACACTTCGAGCATGGTTGACATTGAGGGCCTTTCCACCGTCAGTCGCGGCCGAGGCGGGCCGGCTGCCAGGCCAGCACCCGTCGTTCCGCGGCCAGGAAGATCGTGTTGAAGACGTAGCCGAGGATCCCGAGCAGCACCAGCCAGGACCACATGGTCGGGAAGTCGAAGTCCTGCTGGGCGTTCAGCAATGAACGCCCGATGCCGAAGGAGGAGCCGACCAGTTCGGAGACCACCATCAGGAGCAGCGCGATGGACAGGCTCACCCGCAGCCCGGCGAAGATCTTCGGCGCGGCCGCGGGGAGCACGACCATGCTGATCCAGTACGCCTTGGGCGTGCGGAACGACCGCGCCGTCTCCACCTTGACCTGGTCGACCGAGCGGACGCCGTCGACCGAGTTGAGCAGCACCGGCCAGATCGCGCCGAAGATGATCGATCCGATCTGCATGCCCGAGCTCAGCCCGAACAGCACCACGAACACCGGGATCAGCGTCGGCGGCGGGATCGAGCGGAAGAAGGCGAACAGCGGCCCGAGGTAGTCCATCGCCTTCGCAGACCGGCCGACCAGCACCCCGAGGACGATACCGACCACGGACGCCAGTGCCCAGCCGCCGAGCATGTGACTCAGGCTGGGGACCACGTTGTCGAACACCGCGTCGGTGAGGAAGAGGTGGTCCGCGGGGCCGGAGAACCACAGGTTCACCGCGCGGGCCGCGATCTCCGACGGCGGCGGGAAGAACTTGCTGCCGGCCGCGCGGGCGGCGAACTCCCAGAGCACCACGAGGATCGCGAAGAGCAGCCAGTTGCGCAGGACCGCCGTCGCGCCGCGGACGGCGCGCCTGCCGACGCGTCCGGAAAGGGTCGCCGCGGTCACGCGATCGCCTCCCGGTCCACCGTGCTCCAGCGGAACATCCGCTTGCCCACCTGCTCGAGTCCTTCGTTGATGAGGTAGCCCAGCACGCCGGCCACGACGGTCCCGGCCAGCACGAGGTCGAACCGGGTCGAACCGGTGCTGGCGACCAGGATGAAGTTGCCGAGGCCGACTTCGGAGCCGGCCAGGAACTCGGTGCTGACGACGGCGATCAGCGCGATGGTCGCCGACAGCCGGACACCGGTGAAGATGAACGGCGCGGTGAACGGCAGCGCGACCGACGAGAGGATCCGGAACCGGCTGGTCCCGCTCGCCCGCGCGGTCTCCATCAGCACCGGGTCGATCTCGCTCAGCCCGTAGATGGTGTTGAACATGATCGGCCACAGGGCGGCGTACACCGCGAGGGTGATCTTCGCTTCCGGGCCGGAGCCGATCACCAGCAGCACCAGCGGGATGAGCGCGGCGACCGGGATCGGCCGGAGGAATTCGACGATCGCGGCGGTGGCGTTGCGCAGCACCGGGACGCTGCCCAGCAGCAGTCCGGCGGGCACGCCGATGACCACGGCGATCAGGATGGCGATGAACCAGGCCAGCATCGTCGCGACGACGTCGCGGACGAAGGAGGGGTCACCGAGCAGTTGCCCGACGGTCACGAGGACGACGCTGGGCGGCGGGAAGAACGTCTTGCTGACCAGGCCGGTCTGGACGACGACCTCCCAGAGCAGGAGGAAGCCGACCAGACCGGCCAGGTTGCGGAGCAGTTTGGTCACGACGTCGTCAGCCGGCGCTCGCCTGGGGGGCGATCATCGGTGCGGCCTCGACGGCCGTTGTGATGGCACCCAGCTGGAGCAGGAGGTCGGGGACGCGCTGCATGCGCCGGGCGTCCAGGACCGAGCCGTAACCGGGGATGGTCAGCAGCTTCGCGGTGTCCTGGTCGATCTTCGCGTACTTGACGAGCAGCGGCTCGACCTTCGACCGGTCGGCGATCGCGTCGCGGGTGGCCTTTTGCATCGCGCGCTGGAAGGCGGCGAGGGTCTTCGGGTTCGACTGGACCCACTTCTTGGTGGCGCCGTAGCCGGTCAGCGGGAAGTCCTGGCTGGCACCGGTGTTGATGTCGATCACCGGGGTGGCGCCGACGTTCTTGGCGGCCTGGGTGATGAACGGCTCCGGCAGGTAGGCGGCGTCGACCTGGCCGGACCCCAGCGCGGCCGCGATGTTCGGCAGGGCCAGCGGGACCCAGACGACCTTGTCCGACGGCACGCCGTGGTCCTTCATCACGGACTTCGTCAGCAGGTCGGAGGCCGTGTTCTTGGCCGTGATGGCGATTCGCCTGCCGGCGAGGTCGCCGACCGTCTTCACCGGGGAGTTCGGCACGGTGACGATGGCGTTGCTCTTGGCGTTCACCGAGGAGCCGTCGGCGACGAGCTGCATGTCGGCCGCGCCCGTGCTCTTCGCGATGAAGAACGGCGTGTAGGTGGAGAGCGCGATGTCGGCTTCGCCGGAGATCGACTTGGTCATCGACGCCTGGCCGCTGGCCGCCACGACGGACTTGACCTCAAGGCCCTCGGCCTTGAAGTAGCCGCCGTCCTGGGCGAGCCAGAACGGGCCGAGGTCGGTCGTGGGCAGGATCGACACCGTGAGGTTCGTCTTCTCCAGTCCACCGCCCCCGTTCGACGACGGGGTGTTCGAGCTGTCCGAGCCGAGCGCACTGCAGCCGGTGAGGGCTGTGGCGGCCGCGGCGGTGAGGGCGAGCCCGAGCACGGCGCGGCGAGTCCGAACCCGGCCGCTGCTCACGGCGTTTCCAAGCAAGGCCTGCTCCTTGACGACGGTGACGGTGGGTGTACCGAATCCAGCGGAAGTGCGTGACTGATTGTCCGAGCCACGCGGGCCACTGTAGAGAACGTGACAGCCCGCTCACAACGGGTAGAAGCAATACCCGGGAGAGTGGTGCGCGTCACTCTTTAGGATTCTGGTCTAGACCCACTGCTCCACTCGCCGTAGCTGAATACCCAGCGTAGGGCCAGAAACTGGAAAAAGAGATCACCAGCTGTACGTCTACTGAGCGAACGCTGTGCAACATCCTGCGCGTGTTGTCGGGAGGGTTACATCTTCCCCGGCCGTTCGCTACCCTCTGCACCTGCGGGGAGGATTCAACCTCCGATGTAGTGAGAGAGAGTGCCTGGATGGCCGATCAAGACGACCCGCTTCGGTCTACCAGGACACGCTGTGCTTTTCCTGAGAGATTCGCCCCCGCAGCAGAGACCACAGCCAGGCCGGGCACAACCGCCGCGCCGGTGGGATAAGGCCGACCAGACCGATGCAAGACCAGCGCAGGGACCCGACCGTGATGCTCCAGCTGAACCGATTCCGTCCGGGAGGACGGCGTTCGGGCACCCCCGTCGAAGACGATCTTTTCACCCGTACGGGTAGCGTCTCGCGCTGGGCTCCGACCGACCGGCCGTGGCGCCGGTATGCCAGGAGCGTGCGTACGAGTGGCTGAGGAGAACGTGATGCGCCCTGGCGGGCGCTGGACCGACCAGGGCTTTACGAGCACAAACGATGATGGTGGTGCGGCGGTGCCGAACGAAGACGCCGCGGGGGTGGGAGGGACCCCTGCGCAGTCGCCCGGAGGAGATCCGGGGAAGAAGTCCGGGTTTTTCTCCGGCATGCGTGACTGGCGGCTGCGGTCGAAGCTGGCCGCGGTCCTGATCATCCCGACCCTGACCGCGTCGGTGCTGGGGGCACTGCGCGTGGTCGACGACGCCCAGCAGGCGGCGGAGTTCCAGCGCACGGCCGACCAGGTCGCGTTCGCGGTCAAGGTCACCACGGTGGTGCACGAGCTGCAGAACGAGCGCGCGCTGGCCGTGGCCCGGATCGCGTCGGGCAACACGTTGCTGCAGACGGGCCTGGACTCGGAGATCGCCAAGGTCGACCGCGAGGTCGCCGATCTGAAGAACTCCGCGTCCGGTCTCAAGAACGACGACCAGGCGACGTCCGACCGCTACGCCCGCGGCATCCAGCGCCTCGACGCGCTGCGTCCGCTGCGCGCGGCCTACGGCGCGCAGAACGGCCTGCCGGACATCACCGTCATGACGGCCTACTCCGGCATCATCGACGCGCTGATCGAGCTCGGCCGCGAGGTGACCACCGCGGTCACCGACCGGGACGTGCTCCGCCTCGGCACGAGCACGCAGGCCATCAGCGAGGCCAAGGAGTTCACCGTCCGCTCGGACGCCGACCTGCAGATCGCGGCGTACCGGACGACCTTCCCCGGTGACCTCCTCGACCAGACGCGTGCGTCGGCCTCCAGTGCGGACGCCTCGGTCATCTCGTTCCTGGCGAACGCCGACGACGACCAGCGGCAGCTCTACAACGACACCTACTCCGGCCCGGAGGTCGACGACCGGCGGCGGATCCAGACCAACGCCTTCGCCTTCGCCCAGCAGGGTGACGCACCGAGCATCGACCCGTCGGTGCTGAGCAAGGACAGCACGGTCTCGGCGGACAAGCTGCACGCCGTCGAGTCGAACCTGCTGGCCCAGCTGAAGACCCGCGCGGACGACCTGGCCACCTCGGCCGTCAACTCCGCCTGGATCGGCGGTGCCATCGTGCTCGCCGCGCTGGCCGCCGCGATCGCGCTGATGCTCATCGTCGCCCGCCTGATGCTGCGCCCGCTGCGGGTGCTGCGGAAGAGCGCGCTGGACATCGCGTACACCCGGCTGCCCGAAACCGTGCAGGGGATCCTCGACGACCCGGACCCCGTCGGCGCCTCGAAGCGAGCCGTCCAGCCGGTGCCGGTCACCTCTCGCGACGAGATCGGCGAGGTGGCGCGCTCGTTCGACATCGTCCACGAGCAGGCCGTCAAGATGGCCGCCGAGCAGGCCCTCCTGCGCGAGAACGTCAACGGCATCTTCGTGAACCTCTCGCGCCGGTCGCAGCGGCTGGTGGAACGCCAGCTCGGCGTCATCGACCGGCTCGAGGCCGACGAGCAGGACCCGGACCACTTGGCCAGCCTGTTCGAGCTCGACCACCTGGCCACCCGGCTGCGCCGCAACGGTGAGTCCCTGCTGGTGCTCTCCGGCGCCGGCCTGGCCAAGTCCGTGCCCAAGCCGGTGCCGGCCGCCGACGTCATCGGCGCCGCGGTGTCCGAGATCGAGCAGTACGCCCGGATCGAGGTCGGCATCGTGCCCGACGTCGCGGTCCAGGGCCTCGCGATCCACGACCTCGTGCACGTCCTCGCCGAGCTGCTCGACAACGCGACCTACTTCTCCGAGCCGGAGACGAAGGTCATCGTGCGGGCGGTCGTCACCCGCCGGAAGGCGCTGGCCATCCAGGTCACCGACCACGGTGTCGGCATGAGCGACGAGCGGCTGGCCGAGGTCAACGCGCGGCTCGCCGAGCCGCCGGACCTGGACGTGTCGGTGACCCGGCGAATGGGTCTGTACGTGGTCTCGCGGCTGGCCAAGCGCCACGGCATCGAGGTCCGGCTGCGCGAGAACGAGGACATCGAGGGCGGCGTCATCGCCCGCGTCGTCGTCCCGGCGGAGCTGCTCACCCACCTCCGCCCGGGCCAGCGGCAGCAGACCCAGACGCCGCCGCCGGCGAACCGGTCCGAGACGTCGATGTCGCTGCCGAGCATCCCGGTCCCGTCGATGCCCGACTTCGACCAGACGCAGAGCTACGCGAAGACCCCGCCGCCACCGCCTCCGCCGCCGGCCCCGCCGTCGCACCCCCCGGTGCCGAGCCAGGGCGGGCTGGTCCCGCTGGACCAGCCGATCAGCCTGGACGACCTGGTCAGCGGCGGCCGCGCGGCCGGACCGTTCCTGTCCCCGGAGCTCCCGAAGCCGGAGACGCCCGCGTGGCCGACCGCCGAGGACCTGGCCCCGCTGACGCCGTCGGCGAACGGCGACGGGGCGAGCCACAGCGCGGACACGCAGTTCCAGCCGCTGGTGCTGCCCAAGCGCGAGCCGAAGTACGTGCCGCCGGAGGAGCCGCCCCAGGCGCCGCCCCCGGTCCCGGACGTCGGCCAGTCGGCGCTCGAGGACGATGTACCCACCCGGCGGCTGCCGATCTACCAGTCGGTGCTGTCACGCTGGTTCAGTGAGGGCGACGAAGCGGGTGCGGCCGATCCGGTGCCGTCGCAGGCCGACGCCGGCGACGACCCGATGCTGCCGCCGCTCACCGGCCCCGCCGACGAGCCGCGGTACGAGCAGCCCCACCGGGAGCCCGTCCGTCATCGGGAACCCGTCCGCGAACGGGAGCCGGAGCCCGCTCCGGAACCCGAACGGGTGGACGAGCTGCTGCCGACCGCGGCGACGCGGCACCCATTGCTCCCGCCCGACGACGGCTGGCACAGCGCCTCCGACGAAGGCTGGAACGCGGCTCAGTCGCTGCTCGAGGCCAAGGACGAGGAGATCACCCCGGCCGGGCTGCCCAAACGCGTCCCGAACGCCTACCTGGTGCCGGGGTCGATCAACAGCCCTTCGTCCGACGGACCGGCGCAGAACAACTTCGCGGACAACACCGGTGGCCGACCCGGAACGGGTGTGATCACCCGCTCGGCGTCCACGGCGCGGAGCAGGATGGCAAGCTTCCAGCGTGGGTACACGTCCGGGCGGCACGCGTTGAAGGAACGCACCGACGACGGGCTGGAAGGCAGTGGCGTTCCGATGAATGGCAACACCACAGACAGCAGTGAGGAGTGAAAGTGACACGGGCGGGTGCAATGCAGCCGGGTGGCTCCGCGCAGCCGGGTGGCTCCGCGCAGGCCAAGGCGGGTAATTCCGGCAGCTTCGCTTGGCTGATCACGGATTTCGTGCACCGGGTGCCCGGCGCGGCCCACGCGGTCGTGGTGTCGGCCGACGGTCTGCTCTTGGCGGCCTCCCGGGGCCTCCCGAAGGACCGGGCGGACCAGCTGGCGGCCGTCGCGTCGGGGCTCACCAGCCTCGCGCGGGGCGCGGCCAAGGTGTTCGAAGGTGGCACGGTCGCGCAGACCGTGGTCGAGATGGCCAACGGCTTCCTCTTCCTCATGTCGGTCTCCGACGGCTCTTGTCTCGCGGTGCTCGGGTCGCCCGAAAGCGACATCGGCTTGGTCGTCTACGAGATGACCCTGCTGGTGGAGCGGGTCGGCCAGCAGCTGACACCGGAGATGCGCGCGCAACTGCAGGGCGCAGCGGTCCGCCGCTGAGGACCGGGGAACCGAGGAGAGAGCCGTGGATGACGGGCGCTTGAGGGGCGATGGCCGGCTCGGTGACGACTTCTCCGGCGGGTGGTCCGAGCAGCCGGGACCGGACGACGGCCGGGAGGACTGGCAGTCCTTCCGGGAACGAGTCGACCGCGAGTGGCGGACGCGCCGGGTACAGGCCTCCGACAGCGACCCCGTCCGGGAGCCGCCGAACTGGCTGACCGACAGCAACGCGGGGCAGGAGCCGATCCGGCCCATCCAGGCCGGCAGCAACGAGTACCGCGACCGGCTGCTCGGCGGCCCGGGTGCGGAGCTGTTCGGTGGCGCGAGCGGGCCGCTGTACGACGCGGCGGACTTCGCCGCGTACAGCAACGGCCGCGATCGCGACTACTCGTCGGGACCGGACTCCGGGGAGCTGGCCGCGGCGTTGCCGCGTCAGGCCCACCAGGAGTACGTCGACGAGCCGCCGGCGACCGAGATGGAGACTTCGGGCCTGGTCCGGCCGTACTTCCGGACCAGAGGCCGGACGAAGGCGACCCTCGATCTCGCGATCGAGGCGCTGATCTCGACCAGCGAACAGGGCCGGATGCTCGACCGGGTCCGGGTACCCGAGCACCGGTCGATCTGCGACCTGTGCCTCGACACCCGGTCGGTGGCCGAGGTGGCGGCGCTGCTGCGGCTGCCGCTCGGCGTGGTGCGGGTGTTGATTGGTGACGTGGCGGGGCTCGGGCTGGTGCTGGTGCACTCCAGCAACCAGAACGTGGGCGACCGGCCGAGTATCGAGTTCATGGAAAGGGTGCTCAGTGGGCTTCGGAGAATTTGACTCCGACGCGAACGCGCCGCAGGTGACGGGTCCGACCTCGTCGGCCAAGATCGTGGTCGCCGGCGGGTTCGGTTCGGGGAAGACAACGTTGGTCGGGGCGATCTCCGAGATCGACCCGCTGACCACCGAGGCCATGATGACCGAGGCCAGCGTCGGACACGACGACACCTCGGCCACGCCCAACAAGACCACCACCACCGTGGCGATGGACTTCGGGCGTATTTCCCTGGACTCGGACCTGGTGCTGTACGTGTTCGGCACACCGGGTCAGCACCGGTTCTGGTTCATGTGGGACGACCTGGCGGTCGGCGCCATCGGCGCGGTCGTGCTGGTGGACACGCGGCGGCTCGCCGACGCGTTCCCCTCGATCGACTTCTTCTAGAACCGGAAGCTGCCCTACGTCGTGGCGATCAACTGCTTCGACCGGTTGCTGCACCACCAGATCGAGGACGTCCGGCACGCGCTGACCATCGCGCCGTCGGTCCCGATCATGGCGTGTGACGCGCGCGAGCGCGACTCCGCCAAGCAGGTGCTCATCTCGGTCGTCCAGCACGCGATCGCGCACGATTCGGCGTTGCGCGCGGGATAGCCCGATGACGCCCCGAACCGGATGCGGCCGTTGGGGTGAACTCCGCGTGCTTCACCCACTTCGGGGAGTGCGGCGGCCGTCCGGAGCAGTGCCGAGCGCCGCGGTTTCGGTACCGTCGAGGACGGGGCCGCCCGGCCGGGCCCCTGGAAACCCGGCTGACCTGCGTGAACGTCCCGTCCTCTCGGGTCGTGCCCGCGGTCGCGGAGCGTCCGGCGAACGTGTGGACCCGTCCGGGTCGATGCGGTGCGCAGTCGTGCGCACACGTAGGGTGCGCAGCGGTCATCCGGTGGTCGGCTCGACACCACCGGCGGTGCGAATACGCTTTACGGAGGCGTCGTCGACCGGCCGTGCCGGCCACTCCGGGGTGCGGCGCGCGGCGCCGCACGAGCAAGGAGGGGCAGTAGTGACGGCATCCGGCCAGGGCACATTCGGCTGGCTCATCACGGACTTCGTGCGCCGGGTACCCGGCGCCGCCCACGGCGTCCTGGTGTCCGCCGACGGTCTGCTGCTGGCGCCGTCGGAAGGCCTTCCCCAGGAGCGCGCCGAGCAGCTGTCCGCGGTGGCCTCCGGACTGATCAGCCTGACGCACGGAGCCGCACGCTGTTTCGAAGCGGGCGGGGTCAACCAGACCGTGGTGGAGATGGAGCGCGGGTACTTGTTCCTGATGTCCGTTTCGGACGGGTCGTCGCTGGCGATCCTGGCCGCGCCGACGTGCGACATCGGCACGGTCGCCTACGAGATGACCCTGCTCGTCGAGCGGGTCGGCCAGCAGATCACCCCCGAGCTGCGCGCGCAGCTGCAGGGCGGCGTGCGTGGGTAGGACACGATGAGGATTTCGGGATTCGACGATCCGGACTCCACCGGCTGGGACGCACTGCACCGCGGCACCGAACGTGAGGGTTTCGACTCGCCGAGCAAGTTCGACATGTCGACGTTGTCGACCATCATGCCGCGACGCCGCCCGGCCCAGCCCGCGCCACCTTCGCAGCCGAAACCGGACCCGCAGGGCTACACCGACGAGGACACCCGCGAGTGGGGTTCCTCCGCGTCGTCGGTCGAAGACGACGGTTATGCCGACGGCTACGACCCCGACCAGCCGGAATGGCAGGACGAGGAGTCGTACGAGCCGGAGCCGCCGCCGGTGGAGACCTGGACGCCGCCGCGTGGCGCCGGCCGGTCCCCGGCCCCGCGCCCGCCCGCGCCCCGGCCGCCGGCCCCGCGCCCGCCCGTCGCCCGGCCGCCCCGCGCCCAGGCCGCGCCCCCGCCGTCATGGGCCCCGCCGGTCGACCCGCGGACGGGCTGGACACCCCCGCCGGACCCGGAGACCCGCTGGATCCCGCAGGCCGAGCCGTACGGCTACGAAGAACCGGCCTGGACCGAGCCGGCCGTGCGCGCGGCGAACCCGGTGCGGGTGGGCTCGGCGGGTTCGCGGGTGCGCCCGTACACCCGCACGGGCGGCCGCACCCGGTCCGACCACAACCTCGCGCTGGAGGCACTGGTCTCGACGTCCGACGACGGCCGCCGCTACCGCGGCGTCCGGTCGGTCGAGCACCGCCGGATCTGCGACCTCTGCCTGGACACGCGGTCGATCGCGGAGATCGCCGCGCACCTGCGCCTGCCGCTGGGCGTGGTGAAGGTGCTGGTCGGCGACATGGCCGACATCGGCCTGGTGCTGGTCCACCACACGGAACTGATCCTGGGCGACCGCTCGTCCCGCGACTTCATGGAACGCGTCCTGGCCGGCCTGCGGGCCCTCTGAGGACGCATCTTTCTCGGCGAAAGCTCGGCCCCCGGTGGGTTCGAAGCCGAGCTTTCCCTAGGAAAGATGCGTCTCGGGTGAGCGCTAGTCCTCGACCAGGGCCGCCGACGTGATGCGGTGCAGCGAGTAGCGCTCGTTGTTCTCGCCTTCGAGGATCCCGCCGCCGACGCGGATCGGGCGGACCACGCGCTGGCTGGCGGTGCCGCGGGAGTCGACGAAGCCGATCCAGACCTCGCGGCGTTCCAGCGTGGCGCGGGACAGCAGCTCGAGCGTCGCCGACGTGTCCGCGCCGCCGCCGCGATGGGCCTGGACCGTCGAACCGCGGCGGCGGGCCGTGGCCGCGTCACCCGCGCGCAGGTTGGAGACGATCCGCTCCGCCTGGTCGTCGGTCAGCACCGCCTGCTCACCCGGGTTGCGGCGGGCCGCGCGGGCCTTCGCCGGCAGCCGGCGACCGCCCGGGCGGATGTCGACGACGCGGCCGTCCGGACCCTCCGCGGCCGGGGCGAACCCGGCCCCGCGCAGCCCGGCCAGCACCTCGTGCAGCGGGTCCGGGCTGATCACGACGGTCGGCGCGATCAGCCGCAGGTCGTGCTCCGCCGCGATCGGGTGGGCCAGCACCTCGGCCAGCAGGGCCTCGTCGTCGCACCGCAGGAACGACGCCGCGACCCCGCCGCGCAGCCGTCCGTGCCGCCGCGCGACGTCGTCGATCAGGTAGCTCAGCCCCTGCGGCACCGGCGTCGCCGACTTGGCCTTGAACAGCGCGTGCAGCTCGTCCGCCGTCCGGCCGGTGTCGAGCGCGCGCCGCACCGAGCCTTCGGTGATCCGGTAGACGGTGGCGTGCCCGGCCGATTCGATGTCGGCGACCGCGTCCATCTCGGTGGCCAGCTCGGGCTCCAGCGGACCCGGCGCGACCACCGTCAGGTCGGCCTGCAGCAGCACGCGGTCGACCGGCGCGGGCAGCGCGTCCAGGATCGCCTCGACGGCGGCCGGGCGGTCGTCGGCCAGCAGTGCCCGCGTCGCCGTCGTGACGCCGCCGAGCCCGACCAGGCCGAGCGCGCTCGCCTCGGCCATGGTCCAGCGCACCGTGTCGTCCCGCAGGCGCCCGCCGCGTCGCGGGGCGCGCCAGGCCAGCACGGCGACCAGCTCGTCGGTGCTCTTCACCCCGGCGCCCGCGGGCAGGTCGGCCAGCGCGGTCAGCACCCGGCGCCGCGCGACCGGCGCCAGCGGCCGCCGCAGCTCCTCCGAAAGCGGCGCGACCGGCTTGTCCTTGGCGTCGCGGCCGCCGGCGAGCCCGGGCAGCCGCGGCAGCTCCAGCCACGCCTGCGCGAGCGTCATCCACCGCTGGGCGGTCGGCGACGCGAGCCAGGAGTCGGTCAGCGTCGTCGGTACCCACTCGGGCACGGTCGTCTCGCTGTCCGCGACGAGCCCGGCCCCGACGGCCAGCTCGGCCAGCAGCGTCGCCTGCGTCTCGTCGATCTCGAGGTCCTTGGCCACCTTCTTCAGCTCACGCACGCCGAGGCCGCCCGACTTGAGCACCGGCGGCGGCGACGCCGACCACGCGCGCAGCAGGGATTCGGTGTGGCGCAGGAACTCCATCGCCTCGCCGGCCGCGGCTTCGTCCAAAGTGGACGCCCGGTGCGGGTGCACCGGCAGCTCGGGCTCGGTGAGCGCGCCGGGTGCGAACACCCCGCCGCGCACCGCGATCCCGAGCTCGCGCGGCAGCTCGACGGTCTGGTCGTCGCGCCGCAGCAGCAGCCCGCGGGCGAGCAGCTTCTGCACCGGCGTCCCGGCCTTCTCCAGCGCGAGGTCGATCCCGGCGTCGCGGGTGCGGCCGATCGGCGGACCCGCGGCCAGCGCGTTCAGCACCCCGCGTTCGTCGTCGGGCAGCTCGGCCAGCCGCGCCTCGAGGTCCTCGCCGGCCAGGGCGGGCGACGACGTGCCGAGCCCGGCCGGGAACGGCCCGAGCGCCTCCCGGACCGCGGGCGGCACGCGCAGCGCGTCGTCCGGGCCCCAGGCGAGCACGCGGGCGCGGAGCCGGGCCAGCGGCGCGGTGATGTCGGTGCCGACCAGTTTCGCGACGTCCTCGACCGGCACCGGGTCGTGGTCGGCGCCGGCCAGCAGGCACGCCTCGAGGACGGCCAGGGTGAGCGTGTCGAGGTCTTCGCAGGCACGCGCGACGGAACCCGGCGTGCCGGCCCGGGTGGCCAGCACGGTGCTGTCGGAGGGCGGTGGCGTCGACAGGTCGCGACGCGTGCGGAGGAGCTCCGCGAGCACGTCGTCGGACTCCGCGCGCAGCCAGTCCGCCAAGGAGGTCGCGGGCATAGAAGGCCAGGGTACCGGGCGGTTGGCCGGGGCCGCCCGGGCTCGGGCAGACTGTCCCCCGA
Source organism: Amycolatopsis sp. NPDC049252 (assembly GCF_043197175.1). Lineage (NCBI taxonomy): Bacteria > Bacillati > Actinomycetota > Actinomycetes > Pseudonocardiales > Pseudonocardiaceae > Amycolatopsis > Amycolatopsis sp. NPDC049252. Next base: position 354,777 of record NZ_JBICSQ010000001.1, on the reverse strand, counting down.
GAGCTTCCGGGGGTCCGGGTGGCGGAGCCCCCGGCCGGGGCGAAGCCCCGAGTGTTTCCGGAACAGAGCACGGCTGTGTGGGAGGACGTTGTGGCCAAGGGCGAGAAGAAGCACAAGGGTGTCGACCCGACCTGGCCGGGCGAGGCCGGTGAGCACCCCGTGACCGAACTGGCGGCGGACCGCCAGGGCGCGCTGTCGCCGTTCGGGGACCTCACGTTCCCGCTCGACACGGTGCCCTACGTGCACCCCGAGACCGAGATCAACCGCTGACCCCAGGGGCCGGCCCGGCCTGAAGCAGGCCGCGCCCCGGAGCGGCTCGCAACCGTCCCCACGAGGCCGTGCGGCCGTGACTGTGGGCGGGTCGGCAACCAGCGGCATAGTTACTGGTCAGTACTGGTATCGGGCCTTCGTGAGGGTGGTCACGGGAGTAGGTTCGCTCCCGTCCCAACCGACTTTTCCCACGCGGGGGTAAGTGCCATGCCGGTTCCCGGTCCCGGATATTCGATCACCGTCCGGGTCGAGGCTCCGGCCTCGACCAGTGCGGCCGGTGACCTCACCACGGCCGTCGGGCGGGTCGGCGGGGTGCTGACCGCGTTCGACGTCGTCGAGTCCCACTCCGACTCGATCGTGGTCGACATCAGCGCCAACGCGCTGTCGGAGAACCACGCGAACGACATCACGCAGACGCTCGACTCGCTGCCCGGCGTGAAGGTCCGCAAGGTCTCCGACCGGACGTTCCTGATCCACCTCGGCGGCAAGATCGAGGTCACCCCCAAGGTCGCGCTCCGCAACCGTGACGACCTCTCCCGCGCCTACACCCCGGGTGTCGCCCGCGTCTGCCAGGCGATCGCCGCGAACCCCGAGGACGCGCGCCGGCTGACCATCAAGCGCAACACCGTCGCCGTCGTCACCGACGGCTCCGCGGTGCTCGGCCTGGGCAACATCGGCCCGGCCGCCGCGCTGCCGGTGATGGAGGGCAAGGCGGCGCTGTTCAAGAAGTTCGCCGACGTCGACGCCTGGCCGGTCTGCCTGGACACCCAGGACACCGAGGAGATCATCAAGATCGTCAAGGCGATCGCGCCGGTGTACGCCGGGATCAACCTCGAGGACATCGCCGCCCCGCGCTGCTTCGAGATCGAGAAGCGGCTGCGTGAGCAGCTGGACATCCCGGTGTTCCACGACGACCAGCACGGCACCGCGATCGTGGTCGTCGCCGCGCTGCGCAACGCCTTGCGCGTGGTCGGCAAGAACATCGAGGACTGCAAGATCGTGGTCAGCGGCGTCGGCGCGGCCGGCTCGGCGATCATCCGGCTGCTGCTGCGCAAGAACCCGGGCGACATCGTCGCCGCGGACATCGACGGCATCGTCCACTCCGCCCGCGGCAACCTCGACGACAACCTCGCGTGGATCGCGTCGCACACGAACAAGGACCAGGTCAGCGGCACGCTGCACGAAGCGCTGGCTGGCGCGGACGTGTTCATCGGCGTCTCGGCGCCCAACCTCTTCGGCGCCGAGCAGGTCGCGACCATGAAGGACGACGCGGTCGTCTTCGCGCTGGCCAACCCGGACCCGGAGATCGACCCGCTGGAGGCGCAGCAGCACGCCGCCGTCGTCGCCACCGGCCGCAGCGACTTCCCGAACCAGATCAACAACGTGCTGGCCTTCCCGGGGGTCTTCCGCGGCCTGCTCGACGCGCACGCGCACAACATCGACGACGAGATGCTGCTGGCCGCGTCCGACGCGATCGCCGACGTCGTGGACAGCGGCATGCTCAACGCGTCGTTCATCGTGCCGAGCGTGTTCGACAGCGCGGTGGCGCCCGCGGTCGCCGAGGCGGTGCGCAAGGCCGTCCGCGCCGAGCGCTGAGCCCGTCCCGGGGCTTCCGGCCGGTGGCCCCGGAAGTAGCCTCGGCTGGTGAGTGAACTCAGCCACGTCGACGGGACCGGCGCCGCCCGGATGGTCGACGTCTCCGGCAAGACCGCCACCGCGCGGACCGCGCTCGCCGCCGGAACCGTGCGGACCACCGCCGAGGTGCTCCGGCTGCTGGCGAGCGACGGCCTCCCCAAGGGCGACGCGCTGGCCACCGCCCGGATCGCCGGGATCATGGGCGCGAAACGGGTGCCCGAGCTGATCCCGCTGTGCCACCAGATCGCGCTGTCCGGCGTGAAGGTGGAGTTCGAGCTGGGCGAGGCCGAGGTCGGGATCCGCGCGACCGCCAAGACCACCGACGTCACCGGCGTCGAGATGGAGGCGCTGACCGCGGTGGCCGTGGCCGGGCTGACCCTGCACGACATGATCAAGGCCGTCGACCCGGCGGCGACGCTGGACGAGGTCCGCCTGCTCCGCAAGGACGGCGGCAAGACCGGGACCTGGGAGCGGCCGTGAAGCGCAGTGCGCGGGTGATCGTGGCGTCCAACCGCGCCGCGAAGGGGATTTACGAGGACAAGACCGGCCCGGTGATCGTGGCCTGGCTGGCCGACCGCGGGTACGACGTCCCGGCGCCGGTCGTGGTCGAGGACGGCGACCCGGTCGGGGTGGCGCTGCGGGCCGCGCTGGCCGACGGCGTGGCCGTCGTGCTCACCACCGGCGGCACCGGGATCTCCCCGACCGACCGCACCCCGGACGTCACGCGGGCGGCCCTGGACCACGAGCTGCCGGGCGTCGCGGACGCGATCCGCGCGGCCGGCCTCCCCAAGGTGCCCACAGCGGTCCTCTCGCGTGGTGTGGCGGGAGTTGCGGGGAGGACCCTCATCGTGAACCTTCCGGGCTCCAGCGGCGGCGTGAGGGACGGTTTGGGGGTCCTCGACGGCATCCTGGACCACGCCGTCGACCAGCTGGCCGGCGGCGACCACCCGCGCTCGCCCGCTTCGGGCCCGGCGGTCCGCGTCGCGCGGGCCGTGGTGACCGGCGAAACCCTCTCGGTGGAGGAGCACGCCCGCCTGGTCGAGGACGACGCGGCGGGCGCGGTGGTGACGTTCGCCGGGGTCGTCCGCGACCACGACGGCGGCAAGGGCGTCCGCGACCTGACCTACGAGGGCCACCCGAGCGCGAGCCAGGTCATCGCGGAGGTCGTGGCGGACCTGTCAGCCCGCTGGACCGGCGTCCGGGCCGTCGCGGTCAGCCACCGCATCGGCGCGCTGACCATCGGCGACGTGGCGCTGGCGGTCGCCGTCGCGGCCGAGCACCGGGGCCAGGCGTTCGCGGCGTGCGCGGAGGTGGTGGACGAGGTCAAGGCCCGCCTCCCGGTCTGGAAGCACCAGCACTTCACCGACGGCACCGACGAATGGGTCAACTCGCCCTGACGGGTTCGAGGCGGAAGACCGCGACGCGGTCGGCGGCCGTCACGAGGCCCAGCTTGACGAACATGGGCACACCGTGGGGCACCTCGCGCGGGAAGGCGCGCACGACGTCGCGGCGGCGGCGTTCGGCGTCAACGCGACGACGACGGCGATCCAGCGGCTGATCCACGCCGGTCACCTGACGAGAAAAACCGACGCCGATGATCGGCGCCGGGCGGTGGTGGAGCTGACCGCGCGTGCGGTGGCCCTGCTGGAAGAGGTCTACGGCCCGGTCGAGCGGGCCGGGCGCGAGCTGCTCGAGCGCTACTCGGCGGCGGAGCTCGCGTTCATCGTCGACCTGCTGCGGCGCGGCGAGCGCATGCAGCTCGCGGAGGCGCGCCGGGTCCGGGAGAGATGACACGAACCCTCCACCGCCCGGGGGATTGGCGGTGGAGGGTTCGTGTGTCACGGCTCGAGGCCGGACCTACGCATCACTGCGCGATCGTCACTTGGTGGCGATCTTCTGCCCGACGAGGATCATGTCCGCGTTCGGGATGTACTTCGCGTTCAGGTCCTGCAGCTTCTGGTAGCCGCCCTGGACGTTGAACTGCTTGGCGATCTTCGACAGCGTGTCGCCCGCCACGACGGTGTAGTTGCCCGCCGGGTTCGAGCTGCTCACGCCGGCCGCCTGGGTCGGCGCCGCCTGCTTCGGGGTCGCCTGCTTCGGCGCCGCCGGGGTGCTCTTCTTCGGGGTCACCTTCTTGGGCGTGGTGGTCTTCGCGGTCCGCGGGGCCGTCGACGAACCGCCGCCGCCCTTCTTGCCGCAGACCGGCCAGGCGCCGATGCCCTGGCCCTGCAGGACGCGCTCGGCCACGGCGATCTGCTGCTCGCGGGACGCGCCCTGAGCGCTGCCGGTGCCGCCGTAGGCCTTCCAGGTGCTCTGCGTGAACTGCAGGCCGCCGTAGTAGCCGTTGCCGGTGTTGATGCTCCAGTTGCCGCCGCTCTCACACTGCGCGATGGCGTCCCAGTTCGTCGCCGACGCGGGGGTCGCGGCGATTGCGAGGGGAGCGCCGACCGCGATACCCGCGATGGCGACGCGAGCGACGGTGCGGGTGGCAGCGGACATCTTGCGGTGCTTGCCTCGGTAAGACATCTGAATGCTTCTCAGGCTTCCCTGCGCCTACGAGACTTGTGCTGAGGGTCAGGATCGGGGTCCTGGCGCCGGCCCTCTCAGACCGGCAGACGGCTCCGACGCACGACGCGTCGTCCTCGTCCCCTCGTCCCTGTCCGGAAATGCTTTCGCTCGGGGTATGGGTCCGGGGATCCGTCGGACAGGGCTAGGCGCTACGGATTCCCGGTGTTGCGTTGACTGGTCGGGGCCAGCCGATTAGCGACGGTACGTAACGAAGGCCGTGATCGGAAATTATTCGAGGCGTGACCTACGTCACAGTAACAGCACGCAACCCCTGCCGATACGGGTGTTAGTGCAGGTCAGAGGGCCGTTATCTGCCCGTTTCCTAGCCGAGACAAAACACGGATCGTGAGGCTTGCATCACGTGTTTTGCGTAGCGAATGGCCCATTCGTACCGCCTGGATCACCAATGAAGCGCGCATCTTATGGGGCCTCTCGGCGGTTCGCCAGACTTGACAACGGCGCCTCATGTACCCCACGAGTCACTCCAGTCCCACCTGTTCGAGCGGTTTGCGGCCACGGTCGGAGGCGTCCGGCCCGGCGGGTCGGGCCAGGTCGGACGACGGACTGCGACCAGCCAGGCGAAACGGGTCACCGGACGGGGTGGAGTCGATCTTGTATTGAGCCTCCCGCGAACGCCCGGAAGCGACGACACGCCACGCCGAGGGCTCGGATCCGTGTCGGCGAGCGGTCGGCTGCCGTACCTGAGTGGTCGGCCCGCGTACGGGGCGGGCGAACTCACGTTCCGGGACGAACGGCTCGCGCGACTGGGCGGACGCCTCGCGTGCCCGGGGGTCGGCTCGCGTACTTGGAGGGTCGGCTCACCCGTCGCGAGGGGTGGCGCACCTATCTATAGGGGCGACGCGTCCGACAGGAAGGGGCGAGGCGGCCATCAGGAGGGGCGTCGCGTCCGACAGAGAGGGCGACGCGGTCATCGGGAGGGGGCGGCGCGACCGCCGGGAGGCGCCGCAGTCGCCGGGAGGGCGCCGCGGCTGCCGGGGAGGGTTCGCGGTAGCCGGGAGGAGCGACGCGGCGCCGGGGAGATGCAGCGCGAGTGGAGGGAGGGCGGCGCACCTATCTATAAGGTCGAGGCGGCACCCGGGAAGGCGGCGCTGTCGCCGGGGAGCAGCGCGAGGGCGGCGCACTCATCTTGAGAGGGCGGCGCACGTATGTATAGAAGGCGACGCGGCCGCTCGATAGGGGCGCCGCGTCCGCCAGGAGGGGCGAGGCGGCCATCGGGACGGGCAGTGCCCGTGTCGGGAGACGGCGCACCTACTCCGGGAGGGTGGCGCACCTGTGTATAGAAGGCGACGCCGCCGCCCTATAGACGGCGACACGACCGCCGGGAGGGCGACACCGGCGTCCGGAGGGGCATCGCGCGTGATTGGGAGGGCATCACGTGTGATTGAAGGGACGACACCCCTGTGTATGGGTGTGTCAGCCGCCGGCGAAGGGCGGGAGGACGTCCAGCTCGGCGCCGTCCTTCAGGGGGCGGGTCAGGTCGCGGACCGCGATGCCGTCGAGCAGGTAGCTGACCGCGTCCAGGACCCGCGGCAGCTTCTCCGGGTGGAGGCGGCGCAGCTCGGCCACGGCGTCGGCGACGGTGGCGCCCGAAGGCAGCTGCACCTTCTCCTCTTCCTCACCGGCTGCGGCACGCGCCGCCGCGAAGTACCGGACCACGATGGTCAGGGTCGTCATCTCAGCCGCCGATCGCGCTCATCGGCCGGATCGGCTGTGCGAACCCGGCGTCGTTGATCTCGTGCCCCGCGAGCTTCCCCCACATTGTCGCGCGCCAGGCGTCCGCCACTTCTTCGTCGCGCACACCCGCGCGCAGGAGGGCCCGCAGGTCGGTCTCGTCGTTGCTGAACAGGCAGGAGCGCACCGCGCCGTCCGCGGTCAGCCGGGTCCGCTCGCAGGCCGAGCAGAACGGCCGGGTCACCGACGCGATCACGCCGACGTCGCCGGGGCCGCCGTCGACCAGCCAGCGCTCGGCCGGCGCGCCGCCCCGCGCCACCGGGAACGGGCTCAGCGAGAACGCCTCGCCCAGCATCCCGAGGATCTCCGACGCGGTGATCATCTCGCCGCGGTTCCAGCCGTGCTGGGCGTCGAGCGGCATCTGCTCGATGAACCGCAGGTGGTAGCCCTCGGCGAGGCAGAACTTCAGCAGCGGCACGGCTTCGGTGTCGTTGACGCCCCGCATCAGCACGGCGTTGACCTTGACCGGCGACATCCCGGCGTCGCGCGCGGCGGCCATGCCGTCCAGCACGTGCGAGAGCCGGTCGCGCCGGGTGATCTCCAGGAAGGTCGCGGGGTCGACGGTGTCGAGCGACACGTTGATCCGGGCGAGCCCGGCCGCGGCCAGGGCTGGAGCGCGCTTCGCCAGGCCGATCCCGTTGGTGGTCATGGACAGCCGGGGCCGCGGCTCGAGCGCCGTGATCCGCGCCACGAGGTCCTCGAGACCCGGCCGCAGCAGCGGTTCACCGCCGGTGAGCCGGATGTCGGTGACGCCCAGCGTCTCGACGGCGATCCGCATCAGCCGGACCAGCTCGTCGTCGCTCAGGACCTGCTCGCCCGGCATCCAGTCGAGGCCTTCGGCGGGCATGCAGTAGGTACAGCGCAGATTGCACCGGTCCGTCAGGGAAACCCGCAGATCGGTGGCCACCCGGCCGAAGGTGTCGATGAGTCGTGGGTTCTCGGGTCTGGGCACACGAGAGGAACCTCGTGTACCGGGGACGCGAGGAAACCCGAGATCCACTGCCGTCATTACGCACAGCCTAACTCTGGATCGCGCGAAGTGAGGTGATCGCTAGGATACTTTGCGGAGTGAGTGGTTCAGCGGCCGAACTACTCCTACGGCACACCGGGAGAAGGACGCGTGATGTCGAGCACGACGGAAAAGCCGTACCCGGTCTCCGAAGCGGAACTCTTCCGCTTCGCGGAATTGGGTCGCGAAAGCAGTACTCTGACCGTACTCCGGCACGCGAGGATCGCCGAGCGGATGGGCCTGTCCGGCACCGATCACAAGACGTTCGACCTGGTCGGACAGGCCGACGGACCGCTCACCGCGGGCCGGATCGCCGAGCTCACCGGGCTGTCGACCGGCGCGGTCACGGGTGTCATCGACCGGCTGGAGAAGGTCGGGCTGGTCCGCCGCGTGCGCGACCCCGAGGACCGGCGGAAGGTCCTCGTCGAGGTCGTGCCGGGGGCCGCCGACCGCTACGCGCCCCTCTTCCAGTCGGCCTTCGACGGACTTCGCGAGTTGCTCGCGCAGTTCTCACCGGCCGAGCGAAAAGTCGTCGAGCGTTATCAGAATGTCATGCTCGAACAGCTGCGCACCGAGATCATGCACAATTCGCGCCCCGCATAGCTTTTCCTCAACTGCGGCGATAATGTCTGCGTCATGCCGCAATTTCGGTTGTCCGAGGCAGCACGCCTCCTCGGGGTCAGTGACGACACCGTGCGCCGCTGGGTGCGCGCGGGCCAGCTGACCGCCACCGACGACGCCGCCGGCCGCAAGGTCGTGGACGGCGCCCAGCTGGCCGGGTTCGCCCGTGCCCAGGCGAGCGGCCCCGACGACCCGTCCGCGGTCGGCCGCTCCGCCCGCAACAAGTTCGTCGGGCTGGTCACCGAGGTCGTCGCCGACAAGGTGATGGCCCAGGTGGAACTGCAGTGCGGGGCACACCGCGTGGTGTCCCTGATGAGTACGGAAGCCGTCCGCGAGCTGGGCCTGCGCCCAGGGGTGCTCGCGGTCGCGGTGGTCAAGGCGACCACTGTCGTGGTGGAGACACCGGAAGGAAGTCGATGAACAAGCCCGCTTTTCGGGGGTCCGGGTGGCGAAGCCCCCGGCCCGGGGCGAAGCCCCGGTTGTCACAGCTTGCTCTTGCCGTTGCGGCCGTCGCCCTGTTCGCGGGCGCGTGCAGCAGCTCGGACGAGCCCAGCACGCAGACCGGCGGGTCGTCGGTCACCGCACCCGCGCCCAAGGGCACCGGCGACGCCGGCGGCACGCTGACCGTGTTCGCCGCCGCGTCCCTCACCGAGTCGTTCACCGCGCTCGGCAAGGAGTTCGAGGCCCAGCACCCCGGCGTGACCGTGAAGTTCAGCTTCGCCGGTTCGTCCGGTTTGGTCCAGCAGCTGACCAACGGCGCGAAGGCCGACGTGTTCGCCTCCGCCGACCAGACCAACATGGACAAGGCCGTGCAGGGCGGGGTGATCGACGGCCAGCCGACCGTGTTCGCCACCAACAAGCTCGCCATCGCCGTCGCCCCGGGCAACCCCAAGGGCATCAAGTCCTTCGCCGACCTGAACAAGGCCGGGCTGACCGTGGTGACCTGCGCCGCGCAGGTGCCGTGCGGCTCCGCGACCAAGAAGGTCGAGACGAGCACCGGTGTCACGCTCAAGCCGAAGAGCGAGGAGCAGGACGTCAAGCAGGTGCTGGCCAAGGTCCAGTCCGGCGACGCCGACGCGGGCCTGGTCTACGTCACCGACGCCACCTCGGCCGCGGGCAAGGTCGACAAGGTCGACTTCCCCGAGGCGAGCGGCGCGATCAACAACTACCCGATCGCCGTGGTCAAGGGCGGCCAGAGTGCCCTGGCCAAGGAGTTCGACGACTTCGTGCTCGGCACGGAGGGCAAGACCGAGCTGACCAAGGTCGGGTTCGGCCCTGCGGCGTGACCGTCTCGCGAACGGCCGGCCGGGGCGTTCCCCGGCCGGCCGTTCGCGGGTTCCGTGGGTGCTCGCCGTGCCCGCCACGCTCGCGCTGGCGCTGGTCGTGCTCCCCGTCGTCGGGCTGCTGGTGCGCTCCGACCTCACGCGCTTCCCCTCGCTGATCGTCACGCCGTCGTCGCTGCACGCGCTGCGGCTGTCGCTGATCACCGCCGCGCTGTCCACTGTGGCCTGCGTGCTGCTCGGGGTGCCGCTGGCCGTCGTGCTCGCCCGCGCCCGGTTCGCCGGCGTCCGCCTGCTTCGCTCGATCGTGCTGCTCCCGCTGGTGCTGCCGCCGGTCGTCGGCGGGCTCGCGCTGCTCTACCTGCTCGGCCGCAAGGGCTTCCTCGGCATGCTGATCACCACGCTGACCGGGGAGTCGGTGCCGTTCACCACGACCGCGGTGGTCATCGCGCAGACGTTCGTCGCGATGCCGTTCCTCGTGGTCAGCCTCGAAGGGGCGCTGCGCGGCTCCGGCGACCGCTTCGAGCAGGTCGCCGCGACGCTCGGCGCGCGGCCCTGGACCGTCTTCCGCCGGGTCACCCTGCCGCTGCTGCTGCCCGCCCTCGGCTCCGGCGTCGTCCTCAGCTTCGCCCGCGCGCTCGGCGAGTTCGGCGCGACGATCACCTTCGCCGGCAGCCTCGAGGACGTCACGCGCACGCTGCCGCTCGAGGTCTACACGCAGGCCGAAGTGGACGTCGACAGCGCGGTGGCGCTCGCCCTGCTGCTCATCGTCGTGGCGGTCGTCGTGATCGCCGTCGCGCGCCCGCGCTCGTGGGAAGGCGGCCTGCGATGAGCCTGGCCGCGCGGATCGACGTCGTCCGCGGCTCGTTCGAGCTGTCGGTGGACCTCGACGTGCCCACCGGGACGGTGCTGGCGCTGCTGGGCCCGAACGGTTCCGGCAAGTCGACGGTGCTGGGCTGCCTGGCCGGGCTGGTCGCGCCCCGGTCCGCGGAGATCACCGTGGCCGGGCGTTCACTGGCCGAGCTGGCACCGCACCGGCGGGGCATCGGGCTGCTCTCGCAGGACGCCCTGCTCTTCCCGCACCTGTCCGCAGTGGACAACGTCGCCTTCTCGCCGCGCTCGACCGGCGCCGGCCGCCGCGCCGCCCGCGACCTCGCCTACTTCTGGCTGGCCGAAGTGGACGCCGTCGGGCTCGCCGACCGGCGCCCCGGCCAGCTGTCCGGCGGGCAGGCCCAGCGGGTCGCGATCGCCAGGGCGCTCGCCGCCCAGCCGGACCTCCTGCTGCTCGACGAGCCGTTCGCCGCCCTCGACGTCGACGCCGCGCCCGCCATCCGCGGCCTGCTGCGACGGGTCCTGAAGACCGGCCCCACGACCGTCCTGGTGACGCACGACCCGCTCGACGCGCTCGCGCTCGCCGACCACGTCGCGGTGATGAACGACGGCCGGATCGTCGAACACGGCCCGACCCGTGACGTGCTGTCCGCCCCGCGAACGGCGTTCACCGCACGGATCGCCGGCCTCAACCTGGTTGCCGGCACGGCGGTCGAAGGCGGCCTGCGGACGCCTTCGGGTGACGTCGTTTCCGGCATCCCGGCGTCCGACGTGGTCCAGGGCGAGTCGGCCGTCGCGGTGTTCCCGCCGAACGCCGTCGCGGTCTACCCGCACGACGGCGACCACCGGGGGAGCCCGCGCAACACGGCCGACGCCGTCGTCGCGGCGCTGGAACCGCACGGGCCGGTGATCCGCGTGCGGGCCGAGGCCGGCGGTTGGGCGCACGGCCTCACCGCCGACCTCACCCCGGCCGCCGTGGCCGAGCTCGCGCTGGAGCCCGGCTCGGCGGTGACGCTGTCGGTGAAGGCCGCGACCGTGAGCGTGCACCCGGCCGCGACCTCCTGACCCGGCCGCTCAGCCGTCGTGGTGGTGGCCGCCGCCCGGGTGGACGTCGAACTTCGCCACCTCCGGCGGGTGCACGACGAACGGCCGCATCATGCCTTCGTCCTCGTGGTCGAGGATGTGGCAGTGGTACATGAACTCGCCGGTGCCGCCGCCGAACCGCCCGGCCACGCTCACCCACTGGCCGGGGTTCACGATGATCGTGTCCTTCCAGCCCTCTTCGTACTTCTCCAGCGCGACGTCGGTGAACCCGGTGAGCGGCGCGGTCGTCCGCGCCGACGCCTGGTCGAACGTCGTGGTGAAGGCCCGGCGGAAGAGCGCCTGGAACTCCGTCAGGTGGATGTGGATCGGGTGTGCCGGCCCGCCGTTCGCGACGTGCAGGATGTTCCACACCGCCCACCGGTCGTGGTCGATGAAGATGCCGGTGGTGTCGTCGAACGTCTTCCCGATCATCCGGAACGTCCGCAGCGGCCCGGCCGGGTCCTGCAGCTGGATGATCCCCTCACCGCCGGGGTCGGGGGTGTCCAGCTCCTCGAGGTCCCACATCTCCGGGTGGCCCTCGGTGTTGAGCAGCAGCGCGACCCAGACGTGGTCGTGGTCCTCCGGCAGCGTCGAGCCGTGCACCAGCCGCGTGTAGGACGTCGAGATCTTCTCCGGCAGCCGGAACGGGTCGTGCTTCGCGCGGGCGTCGACGCGGAACTCCATCAGGTCCGGCTCGACCGTGCCGAGCCGCGGGTCGGCGTTGCGCAGCTTGAGCCCGCGGCCCTTGAAGCTGCTGAAGTCGATCAGCACGTCGAAGCGCTCGGCCGGGGCCACGGTCAGGCCGGCCGCGGGCAGCGCCGCGGGCGCGGGCAGCAGGCCGCCGTCGGTGCCGATCAGGCGGACGGCGTCGTTCACCGGCTGGTTGTCCTCGTCGACCAGGTTGAGCGTGTAGAACCGCGAGTTGGCCGCGTTGAGCAGCCGGAAGCGGTACCACCGCGCCTCGACGTCCAGGTGCGGCCAGATCACGCCGTTGACCAGGTTGAACGGGCCGGTGAACGGGATCATCGGGCCGTTCGGCACCACCGGGACCTTGAACAGCAGCTGCCCGGTGAGCGCGCCGGTCGCCGGGTCGGTGTCCAGGTTGCGGTCGGTGATGATCAGCGGGATCTCGTGGTCGCCGTGCGGCAGGTCGAGCGCGTCCTCCTCGTCGTCGCGGATCAGGTACATCCCGGCGAGGCCCGTGTGGACGTTGAAGCGCGTGATCGCCATGGCGTGGTCGTGGTACCAGAGCGGCATCGCGGGCTGGACGTTCTGGTACTCGGTCAGCTGCGAAGTGCCCTTGAGGCCGGCGTTGTGCGCCCAGCCGTCGTTGCCGGCGTTGGTGCGTGCGCCGTGCAGGTGCACCACCGTCCACGACGGCAGGTCGGCGACCCCCTCGATGACCGAGTAGCCCGGGCGGTCCAGCTCACGGCCCGGGCGGCTGGCCGGCGCGTCCGTCACCGGGCCCTGAACGGCGACGAGCGGAAACTCGCCGTCGATTTCGTTCGACCACGAAATCCGCAGTTGTTTGCCGGTGCGCACCTCGATTGTCGGACCCGGGAAATGGCCCGCGTACGTCCACAACGTGCTCGGTGGCAATTGTGAGTGCAACCGCTGGTGCTTCACGACCAGCGGAATGGTGATCACGTCGTGGCCCCAGGAATGCGGCCGGAGCGCCGGCGGAACGCGCAGCGGGTCGAGGAACTTGGTGAGACCCCAGTTCGGCGCGGTGATCGGCCCGGTCGTCGCCGGGCGCTCGATGATTTCGGTCATGCGTTTTCTCCCCCTCGCTGTGCGGGGGCAGGACGAATTGCGCCACGACGTTTCCGCCGGCGACGTGCGAAGTAATTCCCCCGAACCCCCTCGTGTGCCGGGCACGCGACTCCCCTCGCGATACCCGCAATTCCCACTGTATCGCTTTTCGGTGAAGAACGCAGGTGTCTCGCGCGCGTGATAGGTTTCGCCCATGGATGAGCGCCGGTGGACGTATCTCTCCGACATGGACGGCGTCCTGGTGAAGGAGGAGCACCTCGTTCCCGGGGCGGACGAGTTCCTCGCCGAGCTGAAGTCGAACGGCATCGACTTCCTGGTGCTGACGAACAACTCGATCTACACCCCGCGCGACCTGCGGGCCCGGCTGGAGCGCACCGGGCTCGACATCCCCGAGGAGTCGATCTGGACCTCGGCGCTGGCGACGGCGAAGTTCCTCTCGTCGCAGCGGCCGAACGGTTCGGCGTACGTCATCGGTGAAGCGGGCCTGACCACGGCGCTGCACGAGGTCGGGTACGTCCTGACCGAGCGCGACCCGGACTACGTCGTCCTCGGCGAGACCCGCACGTACAGCTTCAGCGCCATCACGCGGGCGATCCGGCTGATCGAGGGCGGCGCGAAGTTCATCGCGACCAACCCGGACGCGACCGGCCCGAGCGTCGAGGGCTCGATGCCCGCCACCGGTTCCGTCGCGGCGCTGATCGAGAAGGCCACCGGGCGCTCGCCGTACTACGTCGGCAAGCCGAACCCGCTGATGATGCGCTCGGCGCTGCGCCGATTGGGTGCGCATTCGGAGTCGACGCTGATGATCGGCGACCGGATGGACACCGACGTGCATTCGGGCATCGAAGCCGGCCTGCAGACGATTCTGGTGCTCACCGGCATATCCACCCGGGAGTCGGCCGAACGCTATCCGTACCGGCCGACCCTGGTGATCGACTCCATCGCCGACCTGATCGGGCGAACCGCGGACCCGTTCGGCGAAGGCTGATCGACGTCGAAACGGAAGCAGGGCTTATCGTCAGCGGATGAGCAACTCCACGTACGTTGTCGGCGACGTGCACGGCCACCGGGATGAACTGGCCGATGCTCTGCGCGCCGAGGGGTTGGTGGACGACGAAGACAACTGGTCAGGGGGCGAGGACCAGCTGTGGTTCCTCGGTGACTTCGTCGACCGCGGCCCGGACGGGGTCGGCGCGATCGACCTGGTGATGCAGCTCGAGAAGCAGGCGGCCGACGCCGGTGGCCTGGTGCAGACGCTGCTGGGCAACCACGAGATCCTCGCGCTCGGCATGTACCACTTCGGCGACGAGCCCGTGCCGTCCGACTTCGGACCGCGCAGCTTCGCCCGCAGCTGGGAGATCAACGGTGGCCTGCTTTCCGACCAGGACCGGCTGACCCCGGAGCACATCGAGTGGCTGGCCGCGCGCCCGCTCGCCGCGCTGGCCGCCGATCACCTGCTCCTGCACTCGGACACGCTGGAGTACCTCGACTGGGGGGATTCGGTCGAGGCGATCAACGAGTCCGCCCGCGAGATCCTCACCGGGTCGGACATCGAGTCGTGGTGGGACGTCTGGCGCCGGATGACGACGCGCTACGCGTTCCGCGGCCCGGAAGGTGAGGAAAACGCCCAGAAGCTGATGGACGCGCTGGGCGGGTCGCGGATCGTCCACGGGCACAGCGTCATCGCCGACCAGCTGGGCATCCACCCGACGCAGATCGACGGCCCGTTCCTGTACGCCGGGGGCAAGGCGCTGGGCGTGGACGGCGGCCTGTTCGTCGGCGGCCCGTGCCTGGTGGTGCCGCTGCCGTACGAGCCGGAGCCGTGATCAGGGGAGCTCGACGATCTCCTTGCCGAGCGGCATCAGGGACACCGGGATCATCTTGAAGTTCGCCACGCCCAGCGGGATGCCGATGATCGTGACGCACAGCGCGATGCCCGTGAAGACGTGCCCGATCGCCAGCCACAGCCCGGCGAAGAGGAACCAGATGACGTTGCCGAGGAACGACGGCGCGCCCGCGTCACGGCGGTCGACCACCGTGCGGCCGAACGGCCAGAGCGCGTAGCGCGCGATCCGGAACGACGCGAGCCCGAACGGGATCGTGATGATCAGGATGCAGCAGATCACGCCCGCGACCAGGTAACCCAACGCCATCCAGAAGCCACACAGCACGAGCCAGATGATGTTCAGCAGCGTACGCATCAGACGTGCAGCTCCCCGCTCACGACGGTCACGGCCTGGCCGGACAGGTGGACCCGGTCGCCGTCCTGGCGCGTCCGGACGATCCCGCCGCGCGCCGACGCCTGCTCACCGGTGAGCTCGGTCTTGTTCAGTCGCCCGGACCAGTAGGGCGACAGGATGCAGTGCGCCGAGCCGGTGACGGGGTCTTCGTCGACACCGACGCCGGGCCCGAAGAACCGGCTGACGTAGTCGACGCCGTCGACGTCCCCCGCGGCGGTGACCAGCAACCGGCCCTTCCAGGTGGCCTTCAGCTCGTCGAGACGGGGCTCGAGGGTCCGGACCGCCTTGGCGTCCGGGAGGACGGCGAAGAGGTTGTCGACCCCGCGACCGGTGCGTTCGATCTCGACGCCGGGGAGGATCGCGGACAGGTCGTCGTCGGTGTCGGCGGGCGGGTCGGAGGGGAAGTCCAGCTCGACCCAGCCGTCGGCGGCTTTCGCGCGCAGCTCACCGCTGAGGGTGGTGTAGACCTGCTCACCGCCGAGGACGTGCGTGGTGGCGACGGTGGCGTGCCCGCACAGCGCGACTTCGGCCGCTGGGGTGAACCACCGCAACGACTTCGGGCCCTCGCCTGTGGTGACCACGAAGGCGGTCTCGGAGTGCCGCATCTCCGCGGCGACCGCCTGCATCCAGGCCGGCTCGGCGGGCGCGTCGAGGAGCACGACCCCGGCGGAGTTCCCGGCGAAGGCCCGGTCGGTGAAGGCGTCGACGATGAAGAAGCGCATGCTTCCACTGTATCCAGGCCTTTTGCCCTGGTGGTGGTGACGCTTTTCTCGCGGGACCAGGGCAACCCCTTAAGGGTCCTTGGGGTCAGGGCTCGCCGATGGTCGGCCGCACGATCTTCTCGCCGTCCGGCCCGCGTTCCGGCTTGAGGTCGAAGAGGTCTTCCTCGAGTTGGATCTTGTTCTTGTGTTCCTTGTCGTCTTCCTTCTTCTTGCCGGCACCGGCCGGCCCCGCGGCGGCTCCCCCTTTGCCCTTCGCCGCGGCGGCCGCGGTAGCCCCGCGCTCAAGCCGTTCGCCGGTGCCCTTGGTGCCGGTTTTGCCGCCCTCACCCGCGGTTTCCTTCGGCCCGCCGGTGGCCCCGCCACCGGAAACCCGCGACCCGGCAAAGCCACTACCGGCCCGCCCGACACCGGACTTGCCCCGCGTGATGTCCCCACCGGCACCGCCGGCCCCGGGCGCACCGCCCGGAGGGATGGCGAGCCCGTCGGGCCCCATTCGCGGAAAGGCGCTGGGCGCCGGAGCCCCGCGGAACCCGGTGTTGCCGCCGCCGAAGCCGCCGATGTTCCCGGTCCCGCTGGCGGTCCCCGGCCCCACGAAGGTGCTGGGCGGCGTCGTCGCCGGAGGTGTGGTGCCGGGGAAGCCGCCGCTGGTCCCGCCGGTACCGCCGACCCCGCTGAAGCCGCCCGTCCCACCGGTTCCGCCGGTGCCGCCGAGGGTGGGGGTGCCGGTGAAGCTGGTGCTGCTGGTGCCGTGGAACCCGCTGGCGGTGGTGCCGTCGCTGGCCCCCAGCTGAGGCGGCGGCGAGTAGGTCGGCTGGGTGCTGGCGGTCTCGTGGTAGGTGCCGTCGAGGCCCTGCAGAACCTGCACGGCCTGCTGGTGCGCGGCATCGGCCTGCTGCTGCTTCGCGGCGACGCCGTTCATCGTGTTGCTCATGCCGACCAGATCGCCCGAGTTGTACTGCTGCTTCGCCTTGTCCATCTCGGCTTGCTGGTTGAACCCAGTGGGCTCGGGCATGTTCGTCTTGGCGTAATGCGCCGCGGCTGACTGCTGGGAGTAATGGTTCGACGCCAGCTGCATCGCGTTGCCGGTCTCCTCGGTATGACCGGCTGTGCTCTGGAAGAACGTGTTCGCCTGGTCGGCCGCCGGTCCCTGCCACTGCCCGCCGGCCGCCGTGGCGGCGTCACGGAACTGGTTCGAGGCGTCAGCCAGCCAGTTGCCGTAGACGTTCGCGACCTTGCTGCGGTCGTTGATGCCCTCAATGTCGAGGTCTTTGTGCACCATGTCGTACAGCACCTCGTGAGGGCTGTTCGCGTAGTTCTCGCCGGGGGCCGGTGCGTCGCCCCGCAGGTTCTGGCCTTGCTGCAGGAGCTTTCCCTGCGCGACCGAGTAGTCCGACGCGGCCTTCTCGGTCAGTCGCTGGCCGTCTCCGCCGTGGCCTTGGAGCTTCTGTTCGGTGGACGCGTAGTAGTCACCCTCGGACTGGCGATGCTGCGCCCGGTGCGGCTGACTCATGACAGGTCTCCGTCTCAGTTCTTCGGCAGTAGTGGCTCGACCTTCGCGGCGATTTCCTCGACCTGCTTGCAGGCGGTCGCGGTGTCCGATCCGGAGCTGATCACCAGCAAGGCCCGTGAGTCCTGCTTGACTTGGAACCGGATCGCGCATTGCCCCGGCGAGTGCTGGGGTTCGCGCTCCTCGACTGCTGGGCGCCCGTTGACGTTCCCGTCACTCGCTTGCTCGGGGTTGGTGACGTTGTCCTTGTAGTTGCCTCCGGCTTGCAAGGAGAGCCCAACGGTCACCCCCGGCGTGTTGCCGGAAGTGTCCTTGGAAGCGCCACAAGTATCTTTCGCGTCCGCGATCGTCGGAGCGGCCTTGGGGAAACCTTGCCCGGTCAAGACCTGGTCGAGAACCGTGCACGGGCTCAGTCCGGCGAAAGGGTTGCCCGGATCGCCGGCTGCGCTGCCCGAGGTGGGCGCGGAGGTTCCCGAGCCAGACTGGCTGGGGTTCGCTTGGCCGCCGACCTGGCTCGTGCATGCGGTCAAGCCGAGGGTGAGGATCAGCGCGGCGGTCGCGACCGAAGTGCGTCGTACGGTCACTACGCCTGCAGCCCCTTGTTGAGTTCGGCGAACGTCATGCTGTGGGTGTCCTCGGTTTCGCGGTAATTCTTGCGAGCGATGACCATCGCTTCACGAGCCTGCTGGACGCCATCACGCATCCGGATGAGGTTGGGGATCAGCGACTCCTCGTCGCCGTCGGCCACCTTCACGTTGAAGTCGGCGACAGCTTTGGCGTATTCGCTGCTGCCCATTTTGGCCGGGTTACCCAAAATGTAGACCTCGTGGATCATCCGGTTGTAGCCGTCGAGGAAGAAGTCGCATGCCTTGATGTAGGCCTGGAAGCCCTCTTCGTTGACCGCGAAGTGGCCGCCCTCGGCCAGCGACTTGAGGTTGTGGCCGCCTTCCGAGACCCGCTTGGCGGCCTCGGAATCCACTGGGCCGTCGACCAGGCCTGAGAGGAAGTTCGAACCGGCGTCGCCGGCCGCCGCTGGTGGGGGTGTGAACGTTCCCGGTGCGCCGAACTGTGAGCCGCCCATGACGCCCTCCCCGTCGTCCTGGGACCACCCAGCGTGGTCCCTCTGCACTGTACTAGTGACGAAGGGCCGGTGTCAGTGGCTCGCGCCACGCGCCTCGTGGAGCCAGGTGCGCAGGTGAGAACCATCCGAAGGGATGAACCGCAACCGCTCCTCGCCGCCGGGGAGCGGGTCGGTGAACATGAGGAAACGGCCGCCGTCGTTGTCGACGAAAGTGGCCGTCCCGACCGGGTGCAGGGCACCTTGACCGTGCCGGACCGACAGCTCGAACGTGCCGTACCGGTGCAGCGGCCAGGCGGAGAACGCGGCGGCCGCGTCGAGATCGCGGCGGGCCATCGACGGGCCGCGGACGAACGTCAGCTCCGCCAGGGGCACCGGCGGGTAGCTCGGCAGCATGCCGACCACCAGGTCGACCAGGCGATCTGGACGGCTCTGGGCAAACAGGACTTCTTCACCCGCAAGTTCCGAAAAGACGCCCAGGCCGTGGCCGATCGTCGCTCGGTAAAGCACCTGCCGTCCGTCCGCCAGCTCCGCCGCTCGGACGATGATCAGGACCTCCGGCTGGGTCCACGACCTCAGGGTCTGCTCGACCTCGATGTCCAGCTTGTCCGGGCCCGCCAGGCCTCGCGCCCGCAGGGACTCCCAGGACGCGGCCGCCAGGCGGTCGTGTTCCTCCAGGGTGTGGCCGGCGCTGCGGATCTCGAACGGGTGCCAGCTCGCCGGGAGACCGGTTCGCCGGACCGCGACGTCGACCTCGTTCAGCCCCAGGGCGAATTCCTCCGGCACAGTGCCGAGCGTAGCGGAACCGGCACCGGGCGCTCAGATGTCCAGCTGCCGCACGCCCGTCTCGCGCTGCGGTACCTGGCTGGCCGTCGCGCGCCCCCGCAGCCGGACTATCTCGTGTGGCTGCAGGCCCACCGCGACGCCGAACGCCTCCACGTCCGGGAAGCCGCCCTGACGCCGGCGCAGCTCCAGTGCCTGGTTCACCCGCTCGGGAGTCATTCCCTGCAGGCGCGCCAGCTCCGGGCCCGCGGCCGCGTTGACATCAACCGGAGGAACAGGCGGCGGAGCCGAAACAACAGCAGGCGGCGGCGCCAGCACCGGCGCATCAACCGGGACGTACGTCTCGACGATGTCGTTCTGCCGCACGTCGCGCGTCGCCAGCCCTAGGGTGAACACGCCCGTCCCGGCCGCTGTCCGCATCGCGACGCCGCCCCGGGCCACCGACAGGATCCGCAGGTCGGTCGCGATCACCGTGCTGCGCTCGTTGAACGTCGTGCCCACCGGGCGCAGCAGCCGGGCCCTGGTGCCGACCGTCAGCAGGTTGTTCGTCCGCCCGTCCGGCACCTCGACGGCGGCCACGACCGAGCCGTTGCCCAGGTCCGTGACGCCGTGGACGTGCGCGGTGCCCTCCCGGCGTTCCAGGTGGTCGTGAGACGGCTCCTCGTACGCCGTCAGCGCGTCGCCGGCCATCGGCGGGACGTCGCACTGGAAGCCGAGCAGCACCGTGCCCGGTTGCCCGGCCGGCAACTCCGGCAACGGTCCGGCCGGGCCGAACAGACCCAGCACCCGCATCGGCTGGCCGACCGGACGGCCGCCGCGGAACAGCCCGGTCAACGCGCCGAAACGCAGCACGCCACGCTCCAAGCGCACCTGTACGTGGAAGCCGGTCAGCTGGTCGTACGCCGGGGCGAGCACCGCGGCGGTACCGAGGAAACGGCTGGTGTCCGGCCCGACCGTGTCGTCCGTGTACAGCTCCAGCGCGTCGCCGGGGCCGAGGTCGGTGCGTCCGACCGCGACGAAGACGTCCTTCAGGAACCCGGCGTCGGTCACCGGCTCGACGTCGCTGGAGAAGAACTTCTTCCGCACCATGATCCCGAGGCGCAGGTTGTCCGCGAGGATCCGGTCGGCCCGCTTCAGCCGCGCGCGGGCGCCGCGGGCCGCCCGACCCGCGCTCACCTGGCCGCCGGGCAGCTCACCGAGGCCGGGCAGGGTGACGCTGGCGTTGAGCGCCTTGCCGAACTCGATCAGCCCGACCCTGACCTCGGTCACGACGTGGCGGCCAGGGTGACGCTGATCGACTGGTCGGCGTTGGTCCGCTCGGACTCGACGCGCATACCGGACTGTGCCGCGCGCTCCTTCAGCCGCGTGAGCACCGCCCGCTGCACCTCCGCGCCGTACGCCTCGTCGACGGACAGCACGAGCCGCTCGGCCTCGGCGGGCGTCAGGCCGGGGCCGTCGACGTGTGCCACCTGGACGCCGTCCGGGCCGTAGCCGAACGCGATCCGCCGGCCCTCCCACGCGCCGACGACGGAGGTGCCGTCGTCGGTGACCTGGGCGCGCAGCCCGGACAGCGCACGGGCCAGCAGGTCGCGGTGCCGCATCCGGGTCCGCACGACGACGACGCCGGGTTGCGCCTGCGTGTGCGCGGCGATGGTGGCGGCGTTGAGCTGGGCCAGCGCTTCGCTGCGCAGCTTGAGCGTGACGCTCATCGGTGATCCCCTTCGAGCAGCGCTTCCAGGACTTCGGTGGTGGCGAACCCGTTCAGCTCGATCGCACCGTCCGGGGCGATCGTCAGTTCCAGGCGGTTCGGGGTGGCGAAGATCGACTCGTCGTACCGGTCGGTCAGGAAGTGGAACCGCTGGTTGACCGAGCCGACCCACGGCCGCGTGGGCTCCGGCCGGTCGGCCAGAAACGGCCCGTCCACCAGCAGGTCCGTCGCATCGAGCAGCGCCGACGGCGGTAGGTCTTCGAGGACGTGGCCGGTGAACGTCATCACGGACAGCCCTTCCGAGCGCACCGCGGAAGCGAACGCGCCCAAGGGTTCCGGCTGGTCGAACGGCTCTCCGCCGAGCAGCGTGACGCCTTCGATGCCCTCGACAGCCAGGACACGCGAAACCAGCTCCTGCCAAGGCAACAGCGTGCCGCCACGGGTCGTCCACGTCTGCGGGTTGAAGCAGCCGGGGCAGCGCACCGAGCAGCCCTGCGTCCACACCGCGCACCGCAGGCCGGGCCCTTCGGCGGCGGTGACGTCGACGATCCGGTGCAGGTTCAGGAGTTCCATTGCGTCTGCTGCTGCGAAGCCGTGTTCTCCGCCTGCGCGGACGTGCGCCGGTAGTCCTCGGTGAACTCCGACGTCTCCGTCTCGGCGCCGAGCAGGTCCTCCAGCAGCGGGATGTAGTCGAGGCACTTCGAGCCGGTCACGCCGTGCGTCTCCGCACTGATCGAGCCGTCCTTGGCGATGGTCACGGTCACCCGGTGCGTCATACGTCGATCGCCCTTCCCCTCGATGGTTCCGGTCGTGGCAGCGGCTCGGGAGCGACGGCCGCGGCGACGGTGTCGTTGTCCGTGGCGGCCACCGCGCGGGTCTCCGCCCACTGCCGGATGGCCAGGATCTCGTCGGCCTGGGTGACCGACAGCGGCACCGTCGACTTCACCGCCCGCACCAGGTCGTCGCGGCGCAGCGGGCGCTTCTCGGCGAACGCGTCGACGAGCCCGGACAGCACGGCCTGCTCGATCTCCGCGCCGCTGTAGCCCGCGCTGACGTCGGCGAGCTCGGCGTACAGCGCGTCGTCGACCTTCAGTTCGCTGCGCACGAAATCGTCCGTGACGCGCTTGTTCAGGTGGATCCGCCAGATCGCGGCGCGTTCCGGCGTCGAGGGCAGGTCGACGAAGAAGATCTCGTCGAACCGGCCCTTGCGGAGGAATTCGGGCGGCAGCGAGTCGACCTGGTTCGCCGTCGCCATCACGAACACCGGCGCCGTCTTCTCCTGCATCCAGGACAGGAACGTGCCGAACACGCGTCGCGCGGTGCCGCCGTCACCGCCGCCGCCCGCGCCCGCGAGGCCCTTCTCGATCTCGTCGACCCAGAGCACGCAGGGCGCGATGCCCTCGGCGGTGCGGATGACCGTGCGCATGTTCTTTTCGCTGGAGCCGACCAGCCCGGCGAAGACGCGGCCGAGGTCGAGGCGCAGCAACGGCAGCCGCCACATGTTCGCGACGCACACCGCGGAGAGGCTCTTGCCGCAGCCCGGGACCCCGGACAACAGCAGGCCCTTCGGCGCGGCCAGGTTGTACGCCGACGCGGCGGGCGTCCAGGTGCCGGTGCGCTTGGTCAGCCAGCGCTTGAGCCGGTCCAGCCCGCCGACGGCGTCGAACCCGGTCTCCGCCGGCACGATGTCGAGCATCCCGGACCGGCGGACGGCCTGGCGCTTCTCGGCGAGGATCAGCTCCAGGTCGCTGGGGTCGAGGCCGCCGCCCTCGACCAGGGCCCTGGCGAAGGCGTTTTCGGCCTCCGGCAACGTCAGCCCGCGCGCGGCGGCGACGATCATGTCCCGGTCGTCGCGGTCGATGCTGATCCGGACGTGCTGGCGGTGCGCGGCGACCATGCCGTCCAGCAGCTCGCCGATCTGGCGCGGGTCGGGCAGCGGGAAGTCGACGACGGTGGCGTCGTGCTCCAGCTCGGGCGGCACGGGCAGCGACGGCGACACCAGGATCAGGCTCAGCGGCACCGGGCGGGTCTTGAACGCGGACGCGAGCTCACGCAGCCGCCGCACGACCTCCGGATCGGGCCGGTGCCCGCCCTCGGAAACCAGCGACGGGTGCAGGTCGGCGAAGACGAAGACGGCGGGCTCGCTCCAGCCGTAGACCCGCTCGAGCGCGGCCGACGCGCTGCGGGTGTCGGCGATCGGCGGACCACCCGCCGGGGCCAGCCCGGTGGTCGACGACCAGACGTACACCCGGCGCGGCGTGCGCAGCCGGGCGCCGTCCTCCGCGACCGCGCGGATCTCCCGCACGACCCGCTGCTCTTCGTGCGTCTCGACGACCAGCAGCGGGTACCGAGCTTGCAGCAACTGGGTCAGCTCGTCGCGAAACCCCTGGCCGGCCATCGATCGCCCCCTCGAAGTCCGTCCGGATGCTACCAGCGGCCGGATCTCGAAACGGCCCCGAGCAGTCGCGACGGAGGCGTTCGGTTCATAGACTCACCTGGCCCGACGAAGACGTCCAAGGGAGCCACCATGCCTGACGCGCCCGCCCTGCCGAGTTACGGTTCGGGGATCTCGGAGGCCCCGCTGCTCGGGGACACCATCGGCGACAACTTCGACCGGACGGTGGCGGCGCACGGCGACCGTGACGCGCTGGTCGACCGGTACGCCGGGCGCCGGTGGACCTACCGCGAGCTGGCCGCCGAGGTGAACGCCCTGGCGCTGGGGCTGCTCGCGCAGGGCGTCGGCAAGGGCGACCGGGTCGGTATCTGGTCGCCGAACCGTGCCGAGTGGACGTTCCTGCAGTACGCGACGGCCAAGATCGGCGCGATCCTGGTGAACATCAACCCCGCGTACCGCTCGCACGAACTGGAGTACGTGCTCAACCAGGCCAGCGTGAAGCTGCTGGTCGCCTCGGACAAGTTCAAGACGTCCGACTACCCCGCGATGGTCGACGAGGTGCGGGAGAAGTGCGCGCGGCTGGAGCACGTCGTGCTGCTCGGCGGCGAGAGCTGGCAGGCGCTGATGGACGCCGGCTGGCAGGGCGACCCGGCTTCGCTGGTTGAGAAGCAGGCCGCCCTCTCGGCCGACGACCCGATCAACATCCAGTACACCTCGGGCACGACCGGCTTCCCCAAGGGCGCCACCCTCAGCCACCACAACATCCTCAACAACGGCTACTTCGTCGGCGAGCTGTGCAACTACACCGAAGCCGACAAGGTATGCATCCCGGTGCCCTTCTACCACTGCTTCGGCATGGTGATGGGCAACCTGGCGTGCACCAGCCACGGCGCCTGCATGGTCATCCCGGCCCCGGCGTTCGACCCGAAGGCGACCCTCGAGGCCGTGGCGGCCGAGCAGTGCACGTCGCTCTACGGCGTGCCGACGATGTTCATCGCCGAGCTGAACCACCCCGACTTCGCGAGCTTCGACCTGTCGTCGCTGCGGACCGGGATCATGGCCGGCTCGCCGTGCCCGGTCGAGGTGATGAAGCAGGTCATCGACCGGATGGGCATGACCGAGGTGTCGATCTGCTACGGCATGACCGAGACGTCCCCGGTGTCCACGCAGACGCGCGCGGACGACTCGGTCGAGCGCCGCGTGTCGACGGTCGGGCGGGTCGGGCCGCACCTGGAGGTGAAGGTCGTCGACCCGGAGACCGGGCTGACGGTGCCGCGCGGTGAGCCGGGCGAGCTGTGCACGCGCGGGTATTCGGTGATGCTCGGGTACTGGGAGCAGCCGGACAAGACGGCCGAGGCGATCGACGCGGCCCGCTGGATGCACACCGGCGACCTGGCGGTGATGGACGACGACGGCTACGTCAACATCACCGGCCGCATCAAGGACATGGTCATCCGCGGCGGGGAAAACCTGTACCCGCGCGAGATCGAGGAGTTCCTCTACACGCACCCGGACATCCTCGACGCGCAGGTCGTCGGCGTCCCGGACGAGAAGTACGGCGAAGAGCTGATGGCGTGGGTCCGCATGCGCGAAGGCGCGGAGCCGTTGACGGCGGAGAAGGTGCGCGAGTTCTGCGAAGGCAAGCTGGCGCGCTACAAGGTCCCGCGGTACGTGCACGTCGTCGAGGAGTTCCCGATGACGGTGACGGGCAAGGTCCGCAAGGTCGAGATGCGGGAGAAGTCGATCACGTTGCTGGGCTTGGAAGCCGCGGCTTCGGCGAAGCACGCCTGAAAGCCGTGAGGGGCACCCTCAAGGACAGATGGTGCCCCTCACGGCAAAGCGCCTCAGGAGACGGCGGCCGCGGCCTCCGCGATCGCCTTCTCGTCCTCTTCGCCGAACGTGTCCTCCAGCTGCTCCGGCGAGTAGTCCAGGTCGATCTGCTCCACCGGCATGCCGCGCGCCGACTCGATCGCGCCCAGGCGCCGCTGTGCCCGGTCGGCCGCGTACCGGATGATCTCCTCCGGGTCGTTGTCGAACGGCACTTCCTCGAACTGGTCCTGCACCCACTGGATCATGTTGAGCGCGTGGGGAAGCAGCTCGCCCATCCGCTGCTGCACGGCGTCCCACAGCGAGTCGTCCGCGGCGACGTGGCGGCGGCAGGTGAACGTGCCCCAAGCCATGTGCCGGCGCTCGTCGTCGCCGATGCGGCGGACCAGTTCCTGCATGCCCGGCAGGATGTCGTGCTGGGTGCAGATCAGCTGCCACGAGTAGTAGCCGGTCAGCGCGAGGCTGCCTTCGATGACGTGGTTGTACGTCACGCTCGCGCGGATCTGGTTGAGCGGGCTCGGATCGTCTTCCAGCGCCCGCAACGACTGTGGCAGCTCCTCGTAGAACAGCTTGCGGTAGTGCGGGTTCTCCGCGACGTACGGGTGCAGGTCCTCGGTCAGCCCGACGGCGTCCATCCAGCGCCGGAACACTTCCGTGTGCTTGGCCTCCTCGAAGCAGAACTGCGTCAGGTACATCTCGTCGCCGAACCGGCCGGTCGACGACATCGCCCGCATGAACGGCTGGATGTCCTCGGTGACGGCTTCTTCGCCGGCGATGAACTGGGCGACCAGGTACGTCGTGCTTCGCTGCTGCTCCGGGTTGAGGGTGTCCCAGCCTTCGCGTTCGTGGCTGAAGTCGATGTCCGCCGGGTTCCAGAACTTCTTGTTGCCCTTGGCGAACAGCCGCAGCGGGAACGAGTCCCAGTTCAGGCCGCCCTTGCGCAGCGAGGAGAAGCCGGTCCGCAGTTCGGCGAGCGTGTCGGTCATCGTGTCACTCCATTGTGGACGAATGGTGGACGAAATGGCGGATGGCGGGAGCCAGCACGGCGGTGACGGCGTCGGCCGCCTCCGCCGCGGAGTGCGTGGGAAGCACCAGGTGCGACAGTGAAAGCCGCACGACGGTCTCGGCGAGCAGGGCGGCCGATGCGGCGGTGAGTCCCGGTTCCAGCTCGCGGTACTGCTCGGCGGCCAGTTCGGCGGCCGCGGTCAGGATCGGCTCGCCCTTGGTCGTCAGCAGCGGCAGCAGGTCCTCACCCGCTTCGGTGCCGAGCGCCGCCGCGACCAGGCGGTTCTCCCGGGCGTGCTCGATCGTGTAGACGACGGCGCAGTGGATGCCGGCCAGCAGGCCGCCCGCCGTCTCGAACCGCTGCCGGATCCCGTCGAGGAACTCCGCCGCGGTCCGCAGCGCCACCGCCTGGGCCAGCGCCGCCTTGTTGCCGAACTCGTTGTAGACGGTCTGCCTGCTGACGCCGGCCTTCGCCGCGACGTCGGCCATCCGCAGCGCGGCGTAACCCCGGTCCGGGAGCAGGTCGCCGGCGGCGTCGAGCAGCGCTTCGCGGAGGGACGCCCTGGTCCGGTCAGTGAAGCTGGTCACACCCTCACCTTGACACAGATCGCTCCGCTGTCAAGACGCTGTACATGATCGGTCTACGTGTAAATCCGTCGGTGGTGGCAGATACGGTGCAGGTGTGGGCATCACGGTGGGCTTCGACCTCGACATGACTCTGATCGACGCGCGGCCGGGCATGGCCGCGGCGATGAACGCGCTCGGCGCCGAGTCCGGCC
This sequence comes from Amycolatopsis sp. NPDC049252, assembly GCF_043197175.1. NCBI lineage: Bacteria > Bacillati > Actinomycetota > Actinomycetes > Pseudonocardiales > Pseudonocardiaceae > Amycolatopsis > Amycolatopsis sp. NPDC049252. Next base: position 327,911 of record NZ_JBICSQ010000001.1, on the reverse strand, counting down.
TGCCGCTGGACGGCGACGCGTTCGCGGCCAACCTCGGCCCGCCCCTCGACGACATCCTGCGCGGCTTCGAGGCGCCCGAGGAACGCATCCCCGGGCTCGTCGACCGGTTCCGCGCGCTGTACCCGGACATGGTCGTGCCGAGCACGGTCGCGCTGCCGGGCGCGGTCGAGTCGCTGCGCGCGGTCCGGGCCGCGGGCGGGCGCACGCTCGTCGTCACCGGCAAGTACGGCCCCAACGCGCAGCTGCACGTGGACGCGCTCGGCCTGGACGTCGACGAGGTCGTCGGCGAGCTGTGGTCCACGCGGAAGGCCGAGGCGCTCCTGGCGCACGACGCGCGGGTGTATGTCGGAGATCACGCCGGTGACGTCCGCGGCGCGCTCGCCGCCCGGGCGGTCGCGGTGGGCGTCACGACAGGTCCGTGTGACCGCGCCCTGCTGCTCAGCGAAGGCGCGGACGTGGTGTTCGAGTCCCTGACGGAGTTCCCGGACTGGTTCGAACGGACTTTCGCGGCCGTGCCTTAGCTCTTGGCGCGCGCTTCCCGGACCAGGGCGATCAGGCCGAGGAGCAGACCCAGCGGCGTGATGATCCCGGCGCCGGCCGAGAGCCAGATCGGCAGGTTCTCCAGACCGGCGGCGAACATGATGAACACCGTCAGGACGGCGAGCATGCCGAGGCCGAAGAGGCCGATGCCGATCCGCATGAGGAACGGTTTACCGGGGGCGGCCACGGCGGCCTCCTTTGTCGCGGTCGTCATGAAGCAGAGGGTATCCGCCGGTATCGACTTCTCCCCAGGGCATGTGGCGAGATACGCTTCCAGAAGCGCGCCCTGGGTACGCCCACCGGGCGCGTTCGTCGTGAGCGGGACAGCAGAAGGACTGGTGAGGGAAGTGCCGACCGGCAAGGTCAAGTGGTACGACGTGGAGAAGGGGTTCGGCTTCGTCACGCAGGACGATGGTGGCGCCGACGTCTACATCCGCAAGGCCGCGCTGCCGCAGGGCGTCGAGGGGCTCAAGGCCGGGCAGCGGCTCGAGTTCGGCGTCGCCGACGGCCGCCGCGGGCCGCAGGCGCTCTCCGTCCGGCTGCTCGACCCGCCGCCGTCCGTCGCCGAGGCGCGCCGTCGCCCGGCCGAGGAGCTGCACGGCCTGATCGAGGACATGATCAAGCTGATCGAGCTGAAGGTGCAGCCGGACCTGCGGCGCAACCGCTACCCGGACAAGAAGAACACCAAGCAGATCGGCGAGATCATGCGCGCCGTCGCCCGGGACCTCGACCCCTAAACCGCCGTCAGGCTTGCGGCTGGTCCAGCCGCAGTCCCCAGACGTCGCTGGGCAGCAGGCCCGATTCGCCGGTGCCCGCGTTGAGCACGGCCGTGTACTTCTGCACGTCGACCGCCGAGATGCGGTCGGCGGGTGTCGGCGGGGTGACCGTGTAGGCGTAGCGGTCCAGCGACGTGAACGGGATCGGGTCGCTCTGCTTGAACTCACCCTGCGGCGTGACGTACTCGTAGACGATCTGCCACGGCGCCCCGGCGACCTCGCCGGGCACCGAGATCTGCACCGGCTTGCCCGGCCGGACCTTCAGCGTCCGTGCCGAGCCCTTGGCGCTGCACGGCTGCGCGAGCTGCTGCGAGTAGTCGCAGGTGAGCACCGGCGTGGTGGTGATCGTGTGGCCGTCGGCGTAGAAGGTGACCTCGGCCGGGCCGGGTGCCGAACAGCCGGTCAGCACCGCGAACCCACCGGCCGCAAGCAGGGCCACCACCCGGGAACGTCGCATGGGCCGGAGCCTACCGGCGGGCCCTCGGGTCCCCGGGCACGCCCTGGGCGGGGAAGCTGCCGGTCGGCTCGGGGCGCAGCGGGCGGTCGCCGCCGAGGCCCGGCACGAGCGAGCCGCCGCGGCGCACCAGGTACGTCTGGGTCATCCCGACCGCCAGCAGGATCGTGATCACCATGAAGCCGATCCAGTAGGTCGGCGGCAGCAGCAGCCCGACCGCGCCGCCGAAGCACCAGGCCAGCTGCAGCACGGTCTCCGAGCGGCCGAACGCCGACGCGCGCGACTCCTCGGGCAGGTCCTCCTGGATCACGGCGTCGAGGCTGATCTTCGCCAGTGCGCTGGCCGTCGCGCCGACCAGGCCGACGATGGCCGCCGTCGCCAGGCCGGGCAGCAGCGTCGCCACCAGCGCGGCGAGCACGCAGCCCGCCACGCAGCCGACGATCACCTGGTCCGGGCTGCCGAAGCTCAGCCGCGAGCCCAGCGCGTTGCCGAGGAACCCGCCGGCCCCGGCCGCGGCGCCGATGATCCCCAGCAGCAGGAGCTGCATGAACGGGCTGTGCCCGGTGCCCTCGGTCTGGGCCTTCACCGCGAACGCGGCGAACATCATCAGGAAGCCGGTGAGCACGCGCACCGAGCCGTTGCCCCACAGCGCGACGACGATGTGGCGCCCCAGCGGCTGCCGTCGTTTCTTCTCGGTCGGGTGCGCCGAAAGCGACGTCGGGACCTCACCCTCGGTCGCCTCGACCCAGGCCGGGATCCGCATCGACTGCACGGCCGCGGCGACGCAGATCAGCGCGGTGAACCACAGCGCGCCCGCGGAGCCGGAGATCGCGTTGATGCCGCTGGCCACCGCGCCGAACACACCGGCGGCGACCAGGCCGAACGTCGTCAGCCGCGCGTTCGTCTTGGACAGCGTGATCTCGGACGGCAGCACCCGGGGTGTCACCGCGGCCTTGAGCACGGTGAACGACTTCGAGAGCACCATCATCCCGAGCGCGGCCGGGTAGAGCAGCCAGTCGTCGAAGTGCAGCGCCATCACGACGGCCATCAGGCCCTGGCCGATCGACGACGCGCACATCGCCAGCCGCCGGCCGCGCTGCACCTTGTCGAGCGCCGGCCCGATCACCGGCGCGACCAGCGCGAACGGCGCGATCGTGATGAGCAGGTAGAGCGCCACCTTGCCCTTGCTCTCGCCGCTGGTCGCGGCGAAGAACAGGGTGTTGGCCAGCGCGATCGCCATCGCCGCGTCGCTGGCGTAGTTCAGCATCACGGCGTAGGTCAGCGAGGTGAGGCCGGACTTTTCGGCGCCGTCGGCCTTCGTCGCGCGCTGGAAGGCGCCGACGGCCTGGCCGGTCAGCTGCCGGCTGCGCATCGCCGCCACCCGCGTGACGGTGATCTTCTTCGGCAGCTTCGGCGTGCCACCCGGGGTGCGCGGTTCCTCACGCGGCGGCAGGGGTTCGGGCTCCGGCGGACGCGGCTCACCCGCGTAGCCACCGGTGTCGTAGTGCTCGTATTCGCCGCTGCCGGGACGCCGTTCCCCCTGGTAGAAGCCACTGGGATCGCGCCGGACCGGCTCGGTGCGGTTCGGGTCGTGGGCCGGCGGGTACGGCCGGGCGCCGCGCGGCGGCGGTGGCTGGTGCCTGGTCGGCGCGGCGGCGGTCGGGGCCTCGTTCGCGTCGGGGACGAACCCGGCGCGCGGCGGCTCGCGCCTGGGCGGCTCGTAGCGGGGCTGTTCCTGCCGCGGCGGTGACGGCGGGACGGGCCGTTCGACGCGAGTCGGGGCCGGGCGGTCGACCCGGGTGGGCGCGGCCTCCTGCCAGGACCGGGCCTGCGCCGCGCCGGGCTCCGGCGTCCAGCGCCGTTTGCTCTTCCGGCCGCGCTGCTGACCCGGCCGGCCGCGAGTGCCGTCGGAGTCGGAGCGGGAGCCGAAGAGTGCCACGTGACCAATCCTGCCTTACCCGGGGGCCGCGCCGCCTGCTCATCCGTGCTTTAGGGGTGTTGCGGGACGAACCTCACCCGGAACGTGACCTGCCACTGCTTGCCGGTGAGCAGGAATTCATCGGTGCCCGGCACGGCGGCGATTCCGTTGAGCACGGCCTCCGGGTCGGTCACTTTGGCCTGCGCACGAAGCTGACCTGCGTCGATCGTTCCGGTGACGTGCCCGTTGGCGGCGTCGATCCGCAGAATGGTGTCGGTGTGCCAAACGTTTGCGTAGACGTCGCCGCCGACGCACTCCAGCTCGTTGAGCTGATCACGGCCGACGTCGACGCTGCCGGTGACGGCGAAGGTCTTCGGGTCGCGGAAGGTCAGCGCCGACGAGCCGTTGCTCATCACCAGCCGTCCGCTGTCCTGGTGGCACAGACCCCAGCCCTCACCCTGGAACGGCACCTGCCGCAGCTCGGCGAGGGTCTTCGTGTCGCGTTCGATCGCGAAGCCGTCCTGCCAGGTGAGCTGCCAGAGCGTCGGGCCGAGGACGGTGACGCCCTCGCCGAACAGCGGCGCCGGCAGCGTGGCCGTCGTCGTGGGTGGTCCGCCGGGCGGCCCCGCGGTCAGCTGCGACTGGCCGGACAGGCCGGTGCTCTCGTAGAGTGTGCCGCCCGCGAACTCGAGGCCTTCGGTGAACGCGGCGGGGTCGTGCGGCAGCGTCGAGACCACCTGGACGGTCAGTTGTTCCGCTCCCGGCGGGGTGCCGGGGGCGTTGGCACAGCCGCCGAGCGCGGCGGCCAGCAGCAGCGTGGTGATGATCGGCGTGCGCACGTTGAACAGCCTGGCACGGGCGCCGCGGGTGCGTGCGGCACAATTGGCCGCATGACTCTGCTGCTGACCCTGGACGACGGCTCCGTGCAGCGCAAACTCGCCGAAGCGGTGGGTTTCGCGCGTGCCGCGGTGCTGGAGGAAGCGCCCGAGGAGCAGATCGGTGCCCACGTCGGCGTCGGCCGGGAGGACGCGGTCTCGGCGAGTCATCTGTTCGAAGCCCAGGTGCCCGGTTATCGCGGCTGGCGCTGGTCGGTGACGGTCGCCCTGGCGGGCGACGACGAGCCGGTGACGGTGAGCGAGGTCGTCCTGGTGCCCGGCCCGGAGGCGCGGATCGCGCCGGCGTGGGTCCCGTGGGAGCGCCGGGTCCGGGCGGGTGACCTGGGCGTCGGCGACATCTTCCCGACGGACGCCAACGACCCCCGCCTCGCCCCGGCGTACCTCCAGTCGGACGACCCGGCGGTGGAGGAGGTGGCGCGCGAGACGGGCCTGGGCCGCATCCACGTCCTGTCCCGCTACGGCCGCGAAGACGCGGCCACCCGCTGGCACAGCGGCGAGTTCGGCCCGCGGTCGGACATGGCCCGCTCGGCGCCGGGGGTCTGCGGAACGTGCGGTTTCTTCGTCCCGCTGGCGGGCTCCCTGCGCGGCGGCTTCGGAGTGTGCACGAACGACATCGCCCCGGCGGACGGCCACGTGGTCGACGTCGAGTACGGCTGCGGAGCGCACTCCGAGGTGGAGGTCGAGGTGACCTCCTCGATCCCGGTGGCCGAGCTGGTCTACGACGACTCCTTGCTGGACTTCGACCCGGCGCCGGTTGAGCCCGAGCCGGCGCCTGCCGCTCCCGCGCCTGCTGCCTCCGACGTCTCCGGCACGGTGGCGCCTCCGACGGTGGCCGAGGTCGAGGCGGTCGCCGTGGTGGAGGCCACGGAAGCGGTGGAGTCCCCGGCCGCCGAGTCCGAGACGGCTCTGGCGGAGTCGGACCTGTCACCGGCGGAGGTCGAGCCGGAACTGGCGGCCGAGCCGCAGACCGAGGAAGCCAAGGTCGCCGAGCCGGACGCGACGGCGGCGGCTGCCGAGCCGGTGGCGGCTGCCGAGTCAGCAACGACGGCGACACCGGAAGCGGAGGCCGCTCCGGTGACCGCCGGGGCTGACTCAGTCGTGGCTGAGCCGGTGACGGCGGAAGCCGAGCCGACTGAGGTCGTCCCGGCGACGGGCGAGACCGAATCCGCTGCCGCTGGATCGGTGGCTGACTCGATTGTGGCTGAGCGGGCGGCGGCGGAAGGCGAGCCGGGTGAGGTTGTCCCGGCGACGGGCGAGACCGAATCCGGTGCCGCTGGGTCGGTGGCTGACTCGATTGTGGCTGAGCCGGTGGCGGCGGAAGCCGAGCCGACTGAGGTCGTCCAGGTGACCGCTGAGTCTGGCTCGGTGGCAGCCGAAGGCGATTCAACGGTGGCTGAGTCGACGGCGGGGGCCGAGTCGGCTGAGGTTGTCCCGGTGGCGGCTGAGTCTGGCTCGGTGGCAGCCGAGCGCGATTCGGCAGTGGCTGAGGCCGGGCCCGAGGTTGACCCGGTGACCGCCGAGAGTGGCTCGGTGGCAGCCGAGAGCGACTCGATTGTGGCTGAGCCGGTGGCGGCGGAAGCCGAGCCAGCGGTTTCGGAGCCAAGCTGGGCCGAGGCGTCTGCCGGGTCCCGGTCGGTTGTGCCTGAGGCCGAGCCGTTGGTGGCTGAGACGATCCCGTCCGCGGCGACCGATGCTGAGCCGCTGGGGAGCTCCGGGACTGAGCAGGGTGCCGTTGCCGAGCAGACCGAAGCCGTTTCGCCGGAAAGCCGGACCTTCGCGGCTGAGCCCCAAGCGGTCGTCGAGCCGGTTTCGCCGGAGGTGGTGGCCGAATCCGTGGTCGCCGACTCGCCGGAGGCTGTGGGCGAGGGTTTGGAGTCGACCCAGCGCGAAGATGCCGATGTGGTCGAGGAACAGTCCGCTGAGCCGGTTTCGCCGGAAGCAGTGGGCGAGGCTTCGGAGCCGACCCAGCGCGAAGTGACCGGTGTGGTCGACGAGCAGTCCGCTGGGCCGGTTTCGCCGGAGGTGGCCGGACCCGTGGTCGCCGACTCGTCGGAGGCTGTGGGCGAGGGTTCGGAGTCGACCCGGCGCGAAGAGACCGAGCCGCAGGCGGCTGACGAGGCCGCCGTCGCCGGCTCTGCAGCCGAAGAGGAGCGGGTTGATGTTGCCGAGTTGCCCGCCTCGACCCCCGAAGCTCGGGAAACCACGGTGGGTGAGGCCGGTGCGGCCGAGCTTTCCGTGGTGACCGCCGAGACGGTCTCGTCCGAGGCCGAGGCGACCGATCCGGCTGTCGGGTCGGCCGCGGCCGGTGACGAGGTCGAGGTGCCGGAAGCTGTGCTGACCGACTCCGTTGTCACCGAGACTGCCGAGCTGCGGTCCGAGGCCGAGCCTGTTCAGGGCGAACTGACCTATGCGGTGGTGACCGAGCCGAAGCAGCCCGCGAGTGCCGATTCGGCCGAAGCAACGGCCGAAGACGCCACCGAGACCGATCACCGCAGCGAACAGTGACGGAGCCGGCGCCTGAGCCGTGCGATCCCTTCGGCACCGCGCGGCTTCGGGACGCGACCCTGCGCTCCTGGCAGGACTCGCCCACCCGGCTCACCGAGGACACCAACGTCGAACGCGACCTGCGCGTCGGGGCCTATCGGGATCGGCTCTTCGTCGAGCTCGCTCAGAACGCCGCCGACGCCGCCATGGCTGCCGGTGTGCCCGGGCGCGTCAAAGCGTCGCTTGTGGACGGTCAGCTTCGGTTTGCCAACACCGGTGCTCCGCTCGACGCTCGTGGGGTTGCTTCCCTCGCGTCGTTGCGGGCGTCGGGGAAGACCGGCGACACTGTCGGCCGGTTCGGGGTCGGGTTTGCCGCTGTGCGTACGGTTTCCGACGAGCCTCAGGTGCTGAGCACCACCGGCGGTGTCGTCTTCTCCGCCGATCGCACCCGGGAAGCCGCTGGGATCGCGGGTGACGTACCTGTACTGCGCCTGCCGTGGCCGACTGAAACCGTTGTCCCAGAAGGTTTTGACACCGAGGTTCGCCTGCCGTTGCGGGACGACGTCGACGGGCAAGCTCTTCTTGGCGAGCTGAGCAAGGACGTCGGCGACCTTCTGCTCGCTCTGCCGTGGCTCGCCGAGTTCGATGTGGACGGTCGCGTTTGGACTCGCACCGCAGATCAGGACGTGGTCGAGATTCGGGGGCCGGCCACGGAAACCCGGTGGCTGACTCATCGCGGTGACGTCGTCTGGGCTGTCCCGGTCGACGCGGACGGCACCCCGATTCCGCTTGAGGAAGACGTTCTCCGCGCACCGACCCCGACCGACGACGGGCTGTCGTTGCCCGCCCGGTTGCTTGCGCCCGTGCCGGTCGAACCGTCGCGACGCCGGGCGCTGCCCGGGCCGGAACTGAAGCAGGCGCTGGAGAAGGCCGCCGGGGAGTACGTCGAACTCGTCCGGCGGCTGCCGCCGGAGCACCGGTTCGCGCTGGTGCCCGTACCGGGGTTCCCGAAGTCCACAGTGGACGCGCAGCTGCGTGAAGACGTCCTGACGGTCCTGTCCAACGAGCCGTGGTTGTCCACTCAGGACGGCCGCGAGGTGTCCGGTCGGCAGGCGCGAGTGCTCGACGTCGACGTGCCCGGCCTGCCTGCGTTGCTGACGGACGTCTTTCCCGGCCTGCTCGACGACGCCCCGAACGTGCTCAAAGCCGTTGCGGTGCAAGTGATCAGCATCGAAGAGGTGCTGGAGACGCTCACCGGAACCAGCCGGGAACCCGGCTGGTGGCGGGATGTCTACAAAGCACTGAACATCGCCTTCGAGTCCCATGCGCTTGCCGCAAGCAGGCTCGACGGCCTGCCCGTGCCGCTCTCCGACGGGCGTACGCTGCCCGGCGCGCGGGGGAGCCTGCTCGTCGACGGCTCGGCCGAGCTGCTCGAGTTGTTGTCCGATGTGGACATTCCGGGGCTGCGGCTCGTGCACCCCGCGGCGTCGCACCCGTTGCTGGAACGCTTGGGTGCCAAGCACGCCGACGCGCGGGAGCTGCTCAACGCCGACCAGTTGCGTGACGCCGTCGAGCGCAGCGTCGAGGACGTGCGGTCCGGTTTGGACGGAACGACCCTCGCCGGTGCGGTCCTCCGGCTCATCGCCGACTGCGGTGACGATGCTCCACAGTGGACCGGCGCGCTCGCGTTGCCCGCCACCGACACCTGGCGTCGCGCGGACGAACTCGTCCTGCCGAACTCGCCCCTCATCGACATCTTCGACGAAGAGGTCTTCGAGGAGGACGGCACGCTCGACGTCCTCGACGAGGACTTCGCCGAGGACTGGCCGTCCGAGACGCTGAAGGCCGTCGGCGTGCTCGACTCGTTCGCGCTGGTGCAGGACGACGAGCCGCACGAACCCGACCACGACCTCCCGGACGAGGAAGCCTGGTGGGACGCGCGGACCGAGCCGCCGTCGACCCTGGTCGCGATCAGGGACCTCGACCTCGTCGCCGACGACTCGTGGCCCGCGGCGCTGCGCCTGCTCGCGGCGCGGCCCGAGACGTGGCACGCCCTGCGCCTGCCCGGCGGGCACGCGGCCTGGTGGATCGCGCAGTACGCCGTGCTCGGCGGCCTGGCGCCGAACGAGTGGCGGCTGCCGGACGCGGACCTCGCCGGGCTCTACGACGAGGTCCCCGACGTCGGCCTCACCGAGGACCTCCTCAAAACCGCCGGTGTGCGCAGGGATCTCACGCTGTCCACAGTGGACGAGGCGAGCGACGTCCTGCGCCGGCTCGGCGACCCGGATCGCACGATCTCACCCGGCCTGATCACGCGCGCCTACGACGCCGTCGTCGAGTCCGGGTTCCAGCCGGCCGCCCCGGACGCCGTCCGGGCCGCGGACGGCTCCGTTGTCGAAGACGCGGTCGTCCTGGACGTGCCGTGGTTCGCCGGGGCGCTCGAACCGGACCAGTACGTCGTCGCGCCCGAGGAGCCGGACAGGCTGGCGGACCTGCTCGACCTGCCGCTGGCCAGCACCACCCCCGCCGAGGTCATCACCGAGGGCGAGTACGCGCCGTGGGCCGAGCTGCCCGCGCTCAAGCTCGTCGCCGACCAGCTCGGGATCCCGCTGCCCGACGGCGGTGTGCTGGTGCACGACCCGCTGACCGTGTCGATCCAGGTCACCGAGCACGACGTCCAGTGGTGGTCCGACGACCGGCTGCACGCGGCCGACACGTCGGAGGGCCTGGCCCGCGCGTTCGCCTGGGCGACCGGGCGCTGGCCGGACCGGCACCTCATCACCGCGCTGCTCGACGACCCGTCGCCGCGGACTCTCCTGGCGTAAGGAACTAGACCCGCTGCGCGGAGCGAGAGCCGCGGCGGGCGGCGGCGCGCTGCCACAGGATGATCGCCATCCCGACGAACCCGAGCACGAACCCGGACAGCGCCGTCTGCACCCACAGCCCCGAAGTCGTGAAGAAGAGCACCACCAGCGCGACAGTCCAGATCGCGGTGCCTACGATCACCACCGGTGTCAGGTCGGTCAGCCTCTTGGGCAGCTCCGGCGTGTGCCGCAACGAGCCCGTAACCTCCGGTGGATTGCTCGGATCACTCACGAGGTGCAGGGTACTCCGCAGCAGCGACAGAATGGGCAGGGCGAATGGCGGAGCAGGAGACGACTCCCACCGGGACGCCGGAGGCGACCGGCACCGGGACGTCCACACTGGACCGGTTCTTCAAGATCACCGAGCGGGGGTCGACCGTCCCGCGTGAACTGCGCGGCGGCCTGGTCACCTTCGTGACGATGGCCTACATCGTGGTGCTGAATCCGCTGATCATCGGCAGTTTCGCGCCGGACGACGCGGCCGCGCACAAGGACCTGCTCGGCGGGATCCTGCCGGTGCCGCAGGTCGCCGCCGTCACCGCGCTGGTCGCCGGGGTCATGACGATCCTGATGGGCCTGGTCGCGAACTACCCGTTCGCCATCGCCACCGGCCTCGGCATCAACAGCCTGGTCGCGGTCACCATCGCCCCGCAGATGACCTGGCCCGAAGCGATGGGCCTGGTCGTCATCGAGGGCGTCATCATCGTCGCGCTCGTGCTCACCGGCTTCCGCACGGCGGTGTTCAAGGCCGTGCCGGCGTCGCTGAAGTCCGCGATCGCCGTCGGCATCGGCGTGTTCATCTGCTTGATCGGCCTGGTGGACGCCGGGTTCGTGCGGCGGCTGCCGGACGACGCGCACACCACCGTCCCGGTCGGCCTCGGCATCAACGGCTCGATCGCGTCGTGGCCGACCGCGGTGTTCGTCGTCGGCCTGCTGATCACCGGCATCCTGGTCGTGCGCAAGGTCAAGGGCGCGATCCTCATCGGCGTACTGTCCTCGACGGTGCTGGCCATCGTGGTCGAGGCGATCGTCAAGGCCGGGCCGTCCAAGGGCACGAACCCGAAGGGCTGGAACCTCGGCTACCCGGCGCTGCCGGACCAGGTGGTCGGCCTGCCGAACCTCTCGCTCGTCGGTGACGTCTCGTTCGGCGCCTGGACGCGGCTGCCGATCATCACCGTCGTTCTGCTGGTCTTCACGCTGGTGCTGGCCGACTTCTTCGACGCCATGGGCACCATGACCGGCCTGGGCAAGGAAGCCGGGCTGATCACGAAGGACGGCCAGCTGCCCAACGTCGGCAAGGCGCTGTTCGTCGAGGGCCTCGCGGGCGCGGCCGGCGGGTTCGGCTCGGCCAGCTCGAACACGGTGTTCGTCGAATCGGCGGCCGGCATCGCCGAAGGCGCCCGGACGGGCCTGGCGAACGTCATCACCGGCGTGCTGTTCATCGCCGCGATGTTCCTGACGCCGCTCTACCAGGTGGTGCCGGTCGAGGCGGCCGCGCCGGCGCTGGTCGTGGTCGGCGCGATGCTGATGGCGCAGGTGCGCGACATCGACTTCACCGACTACTCGATCGCGCTGCCCGCGTTTCTGACCATCGTCGTCATGCCGTTCACGTACTCGATCGCGAACGGCATCGGCGCCGGCTTCGTCAGCTACGTCGTGATCCGCGCGGCCACCGGCAAGGCCCGCCAGGTGCACCCGCTGATGTGGGTGATCGCGGTGGCGTTCGTCGCGTACTTCGCGGTCGGCCCGATCCAGGCGGCGTTCAGCTGATCTTCAGGGCTTTGTCGAGGACGCTCCGGTCACGCTCGAAATCCGCGGCCGGGGCCTCGAACCGGATTGTCACCAGCGCATCACCGGCGCCGAGGCCGACCACGGTCACCCGCCGCGCGACGCCGGCGCGTTCGTAGGTGAAGTCCCATTCCGCGGTGTCCCGTTCGGCGATCGGGGCGTGCTCGGCGACTGTGCCGCCTTGCCGGCCGAGCGTCGCCCGGAGTCCGCTCAACGCGTCTTCCTGCGTGATCGGCACCCGGTCGGTCTCGAGCAGGAGGTCGCCCCGCCGGAAGCTCGCCCGCTCGTGGTCGCGGGTCACGGCCCAGTCCGATGGCACCGGTATCTCGATCGCCGAGTCGGGGGCGTCCCGGTAGACCTCGAGTGCGCCTTGGACGATCGACGGTGGCGGCGTCGACGCCGGCGGCGCGGCCGCCGGCGCTTCGCCGCCACCGCCCCAGAACTGGGCCACCACGATGGCCACGATCGCCGCGCCGACCACGGCCGAGCCTGCCAGTTTCCTGTTCATCGGACCCCCAGGTTCCTCTGTCGGGAAGGACGCGCGGCCCTCTCCCGGGTTGCGGGTTGACGGAGATCACCTGAAGGGATGAAGTTTCGTAAGGTATGCTAACTATATGTCCGGCGACACGCACGAACGCTCCTTGGCGAGCCGTCTGCGTCTCGCGGTGGTCCGGCTCAACCGCCGGCTGCGGGCACAGCGCGTCGGGGACGATCTGACGTTGACGCAGGTCGCCGCGCTGTCCACCTTGCACAAGTGCGGTGCACTGACCCCCGGGCAGCTCGCCGCGAAGGAAGGCGTCCAGCCGCCCTCGATGACGAGGGTGATCGCCGCGCTCGAGGAGATGAAGTTCGTCGAGCGGCGGCCGCACCCGACCGACGGCCGGCAGGCCATCGTCGAGTTGTCCGAGAGCGGGCTGGCCTACGTTCAGCGGGCCATCTCCGTCCGGGAGGCGTGGCTGGACAGGCAATTGGCGGAGCTCGGCGACGAAGAGCGTGAAGTGCTCTCGAAAGCCGCCGAAATCATCGACAGGATGGCGGGGAACTAACCACGGTGACCACCACGGGTAGCGAAACAGAACGATCGATCGAAACCACTGCTACCCGGAAGACGGCACCACCACTGCCGTCCGCGTCACCACCGTCCGAAGTCGTGCCCCAGCGCCGCGGCGGCATGTTCGCCTCCCTGCGGATCCGCAACTACCGGTTGTTCTTCACCGGTCAGGTCATCTCGAACATCGGCACCTGGATGCAGCGCATCGCCCAGGACTGGCTGGTGTTCACCCTCAGCGGCAACAACCCCATCGCCCTCGGTGTCGCGGTCGCGCTGCAGTTCGCGCCGACGCTGTTCCTCTCGCTGTGGGCCGGCGTCCTCGCCGACCGCGTCGACAAGCGGCGCCTGCTGACCTGGATCCAGGCGGTGGCGTGCTCGCAGGCCGTGGTGCTCGGGGTGCTCGACCTGACCGGGCTCGTGGCGCTGTGGCAGGTCTACGTCCTGTGCTTCACGCTCGGCACCACGGCGGCGCTCGAAGTGCCGACGCGGCAGTCGTTCGTCGCCGAGATGGTCGGGCGCGACCAGATCGCGAACGCCGTCGCGCTCAACTCCTCGATCTTCAACATGGCCCGCATCGTCGGACCGGCGATCGCCGGGTTCGCCATCACCTGGATCGGCACCGGCTGGCTGTTCATCGCGAACGCGGCCAGCACGGTCGCCGTCATCACCGGGCTGATCCTGATGAACCCGGCCAAGCTGTTCCGCGTCGCGGCGGTGCCGCGCGAGAAGGGCCAGCTCGCCGAGGGCCTGCGGTACGTCCGCCGGCGCTCGGACCTGATGACGGTGATGGTGCTGGTGCTGTTCGTCAGCACGTTCGGCATCACGTACTTCAGCTCGCTGCCGATCGTCGCGGCGAACGTCTTCCACACCGCCGCCGACGGCTACGGCCTCCTCTCGACGCTCGTCGCGGTCGGCACGTTCACCGGCGCGATCATGTCGGCCCGCCGCGGCACGAAGGGCCGGCCGCGGGTGCGCCTGATGCTGGTGTCGGCCTTCTTCCTGGGCGTGTTCGAGCTGATCACGGCGTTCATGCCGAACTACCTGACGTTCGGCCTGGGCCTGATCCCGCTCGGCTTCGCCACGATGACGTTCCTCAACACGGCGAACTCCCTGGTGCAGACGTCGGTCAGCCCGGAGATGCGCGGCCGCGTGATGGGCCTGTACGTGCTGGTCCTGATCGGCGGCAACCCGATCGGCGGCCCGATGGTCGGCTGGATGGCCCAGGCGTTCGGCGGGCGGTCTCCCTTCTACATCGGCGGCGCGGTCTCGGCGCTGGCCGCGGTGGTCTGCGCGATCGTGCTGATCCGGCGGGGTGGCGTGTCGTGGCCGGTGCGGCGCGGGTTCGGGCTGCGGGTGCTGAAGCGGGCGAAGGTCTAGCGGCCGGCTTGCGCACCCAGCCGGTCGGCTCGCGTACCCGGATCGTCGGCTCGTCAGCGGCCGAGCAGCCCCGAGACCATCGACTCGGCCCACGCCCGAAGCTCCTCGTCGGACTTCCGTGGGGACGTCCAGGCGAGCTCGACCTGCTGGGGTGACGCGTCGCCGAGCCGGATCACCACCCGCGGGTTGTCGACCAGCGCGGGCCTGCCACGGATCCGGTCGGGGAAGTCCCTGGTGCAGCAGTCGTCGCTCGACGCCTGGACGCCGAGGTCGTCCTCGCGGTGTTCGCACTTGCCGCCCTGCTTCGGCACGAACTCGGTGAGCGGCCGCTGGGTGCTCTGGGCCAGCAGGGAACAGAGCTGCCACGCGATCATCGGGGTCGAGGCGTCGACGATGCCGCTGCCGGGGGTCGGCCCGACCGTGCGGGGCGGGATCGAGTCGTCGTAGGACACCTGCGGCAGTGCCGGCCCGGGGGCCGTGACCGCGTTGACGATCCCGTCGCCGAGGTTCTGGGCCAGGGCGCGCAGATCACGGGCCGTCTGGTCCCAGGTGTCCTGGGAAACGGAGATCTCCAAGACCGGTTTCGACCAGCTCGGCGCGCTTGGCCCCAGCAACCGGACGACGACGCTCGCGTCCTTCCCGTACCGCGACTGGTACGAAGTGGCGGGACGGCCGCCGACGGTGACCTGCTCCGGCGCCTCACCGGAGCGGACCAGCGTGCCGTCGCCGAGCTTGGCCGAAACCCGGAGCGTCGTGGTGACGACCTGGCAGCCGAAGATCACGTTGACTTCGCGGAGGACCGGTCCGCCGAGCAGCTTCGCCCAGGTCGGTTCGGGCAGGGACGAGCACAGGACGTGACTCGCCGTGTAGTCGGGCAGAGCGGCGACCATCTCCCCGGTCGGCATCGGCACCGCGCGGACCGCCTCCGCACCCTGTTCCGGCCACGGGCTCGGCAGGGTCGTCGGCGGGGCGGGCAGCGAGACCGGCGGAAACACGATGCGCCACGCCAGCCACGCCCCGCCACCGAGCAAGGTGACGAAGGCGAGGACGGCGACGACGATCAGCGCCGCGGTACGGGTGGAGTTCCCCCTTGTGTTCACGCTGTGACCGTATCGCCACGCACCGACAGAAATGGCCGGTTTCTGCAGTCAGGGTCACTCGAACGAGTGAGATCCGGGTCTCCACGGGAGACCCCTTGTCCGAGTGGTGAGGTTAGGCTAACCTCATACATGTCCGCTTCGTGGTGGGAGCGGCAGTCAGTTCGGGAACGGACGGAGCCCCGACCCTGGGAACCCCAGGCCGGGGCTCCGTTCATCGACGGGTCAGGGCAGTGTCGGGCTGAGCGAAGGGCTCGTCAAGGGGTTCTCACCCGGGAGCGTGGGCAGGCGCTGCAGCGCCATCCCGAAGTACACCCGGTAGGCCGTGCGCACCGCGTCGTCGCCGCTCAGGGGGACCTCGTGGCGGACGCCGTCGACCGTTTCGATCAGCTTGGCGCCCGAGAGCGTCACGCGGCCCTGGGACGTCGGGCGGGAGCACGTCAGCGACCGGGTGAAGTGCGATTCCGGGGACGTCGACTGCCACCACGCCATCGGCACGAAGTCCGCGAGCGGGCGCGGGCGGTGCTCCAGCCGGTACTGCGGCTTCCCGTCCAGCAGGACGTCGACGTCGCCGTACGGCGCGTCCAGCACCAGGAAGTCGCCCTCGGGGTCGGCCTGGGCGTCCACACCGGACAGGCGCAGCGGGTGCCGGGCGAACCGGCCGAAACCGACGTCGAGCAGCCACGGCTCGTCGAGCTCGACGACGACCGCGGCGTGGTCCAGCGGCGGGCCCAGCGAGCCGTCCGGGCGGAACACCTGCGCCGCGTGCAGCGAAGCGTGGTACCCGAGCTCGCACAGCAGGGCGGCGAACAGGCCGTTGAGCTCATAGCAGAACCCGCCGCGGCGGCGTTCCACGATCTTGCCGAACAGCGCCTCCTCGGTGAGCTCGATCGGCTCGCCGAGGTGGACGCTCAGGTTTTCGAAGGGGACCGCCGCCAGGTGCCGTTCCTGCAGGGTGCGCAGCGTCGCGAGGTCGGCCGCCGCGGGCCGTGCGACGCCCAGCCGGGCCAGATACGCGTCAACGTCCATGGCTCAAGCCAAACACCTCGACCGCACTCGAGGTCAAGGGAATTCACCCGCAGACGAAAACGGGGCCCTCCACAGTGGAGGACCCCGTTCGCGAACCGCGTGCTCAGCCGAGCAGCAGGCCGTTGCCGCCGGCGACGGCGTTGTCGAAGCGCTTGCTGATCTCGGCCCAGTTGAAGATGTTCCACAGGGCCTCGACGTACTTCGGCTTCACGTTCTTGTAGTCCAGGTAGAACGCGTGCTCCCAGACGTCGACCAGCAGGATCGGCACGGTCGGCAGGATCAGGTTGTTGTGGTGGTCGCGCAGCTGCTGGGTGATCAGCGTCTTGCCGATCGGGTCCCAGGAGAGCGCGCCCCAGCCGTTGCCCTGGATCGTGGTCGAGACGGCGGTGAACTGCGCCTTGAACTTGTCGAAGGACCCGAAGGCCTCGTCGATCGCGGCGGCCAGCTCGCCGGTCGGCTTGTCGCCGCCTTCCGGCGACAGGATCTTCCACCACACGACGTGGTTGGCGTGGCCGGCCAGGTTGAAGGCCAGCGTCGTCTCGAGACCGACGATGTTGCCGAAGTCCCCGGCGTCGCGGGCTTCCGCGATCTTGTCGAGGGTGTCGTTCGCGCCCTTGACGTAGGTCGCGTGGTGCTTGCTGTGGTGCAGCTCGTTGATCTCGCCGGAGATGTGGGGCGCCAGGGCGCTGTAGTCGTAGTCGAGATCGGGGAGCTCGTAGCGGGCCATTGGCCCTCCTTCTGTCTTCGACACAAGTTTCCGGTATCGAACCTAGTAGCACACACCCCTACGCGGCGAGCGGGGGCGCGTGGTCGTCACTGCGTGGGACGACCGGTTCGACAGTGGCGTACCCGAGGGCGCACCACCCGAAACCGAGCCTGCAACCTGGACCTAACTGGAGGTCAACGGCCTGTGACGACGGTCATTCAGGCGGTGCGGAACTCGTCCAGGCGCTGGGCCAGCTCGTCGAACACCGCGACGTTGCACTCGAACGCCACCAGTGTCTCGTCGATCACCCGGGTGCGCTCGGTGTCGCTCCACGGGGCGTTGTCCAGCTTCGCCCGGTAGGCGTCGCGGAACCTCGGGGCGCTGCCGATGCCCTCGAAGTGGTAGAAGAGCGTGCCCGCGTCGGCGACGTCGTACGTCTTCTCCAGCAGGCGCCGGATGGCCTGGCCGCCCGCGATGTCGCCGAGGTAGCGCGTGTAGTGGTGGGCGACGTACCCGCCGGCCCACGACGACGCCTCTTCGACGCGCGCGACGTACGCCTGCGTCGAGGCCAGGGGCGAGATCGCCGAGCGCCAGCCCGGGCCGGCGAGGTGGGCCAGGTCGAGCTCCAGGTTGGGCAGCCGCCGCAGCTCGTCGAAGACGAACTCGCCGCCCACCGGGTCGGCCGCCATCCGGTCGCTCGCCGCCTCGATCGCGCTGTAGATGAAGTAGTACTGGATCGCCAGCTGGGTGTAGCCGTCCTGCGACAGCTCGCCGCCCAGCAGGGCGCGCATGTACGTCGAGTAGTTCGCCTTCTCGTGCACCTGCAGCGTCGAGGCGCGCAGCGCCGCCGAGAACGGACGGGTGTCCAGGTCCGTGGTCACCGACATGGAGGGCCTCCCGGCGATCGATCTGACACACTGTCAGAAAGAGCCTAAGCCATAAGACGTGGTAAGGCTACCCTAAATCTCTTGCGCGCCGACCGCTCGGAGCACGAACCGGACGGCCGCCTCCACGAAGTCGTCGCGCTGCTCCGGCGGCCCCTCGACCAGGGCGCGGTTGCCCAGCGCGGCGGTGATCATCGCGATCTGCACGTCCGGGTCCTCGGCGGGCCAGCGCCCCAGGTCGACCCCGCCGGTGAGGATCGCGCGCAGCCGGTCGGTGATCGGGTCGGCGTGCGCGCTGATCCGCCGGTACGCCGCGGGCGCCAGCGCCGACGCGAGGGCCGTGCCCGGCGGCATGTGGTACTCGGCCAGCACGCGCAGCTGGAGCCGGACGAACGTGCCGAGCTGGTCCACCGGGTCGGCCTGGGCCTCGACGGCTTCGGTCAGCCGCGTGACGTACCGGGCGGCTTCGTCCTCGACGAAGGCGACGAGCAGGCTCTCCTTGTCCGGGAAGTGGTTGTACAGCGCGCTCCGGCCGACCCCGGCCGCGGCGGCGACCCCGGTGAGCGAGATCGCGTCGAAGCCGCGTTCGTACAGCTGGGCACGCAGGACGTCGAAGACGCGCGCGCGGACTTCGCGTCGGTGCGCCTCCAGCGACCCACCGAGAATCTTCGGCATCGCCCCAGGCTACTGCGCGGATCAGTCGTCCACGGGCCATGTGTGCACGGGCTCGCCCACTTCCGACAGCTCCAGGTACCGCCCGAGCATCCGGGTCAGCGCCTCCTCCCGGTCGAGGCCGCGCTCCTCCGCGCGCACGACGTACTCGCGCTGCCAGGTCGCCCCGGTCCGCCGCGCGAGGCACCGGCGCTCGATGATCCCGAGGTAGCGCTCGCGGGCCTCGTCGGAGACGTCGGAGCGGCGCAGCCCTTCGTGGGCCAGCGGGAGCAGCACGCGCAGCGCGAGCTCGTCCGGCGGGATCCAGCCGATGCCCGGCCAGTACAGCTGCGCTTCGAAGCCGCGTCGTGCGCCGGCGTACAGGTTTTCCTCCGCCGCCTGGAACGACATCTGGCTCCACACCGGGCGTTCGGCCTCGGCGAGCGCGCGCTGGGCGCCGTAGAAGAACGCCGCGTTCGCCACGGTGTCGACGACCGTCGGCCCGGCGGGCAGGACGCGGTTTTCGATGCGCAGGTGCGGCAGGCCGTCGACGACGTCGTAGACCGGGCGGTTCCAGCGCCAGATGGTGCCGTTGTGCATGCGCAGCTCGGTGAGCTTCGGCGCCTGGCCGGCGTCGAGGGCTTCGATCGGGTCCTCGGCGTCGGTTTCCGGGAGCAGGCCGGGGAAGTAGCGGACGTTCTCCTCGAACAGGTCGAAGATCGACGTGATCCAGCGCTCGCCGAACCACACGCGCGGCCGGACGCCCTGGTTCTTCAGCTCTTCGGGGCGGGTGTCGGTCGCCTGCAGGAACAACGGGATGCGCGTCTCCTGCCAGAGCGCCTTGCCCAGCAGGAACGGCGAGTTCGCGGCGAGCGCGATCTGCAGCCCGGCCAGGCACTGCGCGGCGTTCCAGTGCGCGGCGAATTCCTCCGGCGCCACCTGCAGGTGCAGCTGCACGCTCGTGCACGCCGCTTCCGGAAGGATGGATTCCGCATAGCTGCGCAGGCGTTCCGGTTGCTGGCCCGGCAGCGCCGAGCCCTCCATCGCCAGCACGGTCCGTTCGCCGCGCGCGGCGAAGATCTGGTCGTTCAGCGTGGCGTACCGGGATTTGTTGGTGAGCCACTTCTGGTCGAAGTGCTCGTGCTTCAACGTCGGCAGGATGCCGATCATGGCCACCGACGACCCGGTGTCACGGGCCTTCGCCGACGCTGTGCCCAGGTACGCGCGGAGGTCGTCTTCGAGCTGGAGCGCCGAATCGCCGGCCAGCGGCCGCGGCGGCACGTTCAGCTCGAGGTTGTGCTGGCCCAGTTCGGTGGTGAACGACGGGTCGTCGAGCGCCTCCAGCACCGCGGTGTTCGTCATCGACGGGCGCAGCTCGCGGTCGACCAGGTTCAGCTCGACTTCGAGCCCGATGTTCTTGCGCGGGAAGGAGAAACTGCCGTCGGTGAGCATCCGGGCCAACGTGTCGAGACAGCGCTGCACCTTGCGGCGATACCGTCCTCGATCGAGCGTGTTGAACGGTTGTGCCGCCAGGTCCATCCCCATGACCATCCCTGCTTTGCGTCGGCGTGGAACTAGTACGTGTTTCAGGTTCCCGGCGGATAACCGTTTCACAGCGGTTGAATCCGTGCTAGCGGCCAAACTGGTGCTGTCCGTCACCAGGAGTTAACCGACAGCAAAATGAACCCGTTCGTACCAGAGCCGGGTGGACGTTCGGACCAGTGAGCCGCCCGGCAAGCGGATGACACACTGTGCGGATGGCCGTGATCCACACCGATGATCGGGACGACCCGAGACTCGACGACTTCCGCGACCTGTCCACTGCGGACCGCCGCCCGGACCGGCCTGGTGGCAAGGGACTCGTCATCGCCGAGGGCACCGTCGTGGTGTCCCGCCTGCTGGCTTCCCGGTACCCCGTACGGGCTCTGCTGGGCGTTGAACGGCGTTTCGCCGAGCTGGCCGGAGATCTCGCCGGGGCGGACGTGCCGCAGTACGTCACGTCCGCGGAGACGATGGCCGACGTCGTCGGCTTCCACCTCAACCGCGGCATCCTCGCGGTCGCCGACCGGCCGGCGCCGCTGACGGTTTCCGACGTGGTGACCGGCGCCGGCACGATCGCGGTGCTGGAAGGCGTGGGGGACCACGAAAACCTCGGCGCGCTGTTCCGCAACGCGGCCGCGCTCGGCGTCGGCGGCGTGCTGCTCGGGCCCGGCTGCTCCGACCCGCTGTACCGGCGCAGCGTGCGCGTTTCCATGGGACACGTCCTGCGCGTGCCCTTCGGGTACCTGACGGACTGGCCGGGCGGGCTCGACGACCTGCGGGCGCGCGGGTTCGCCGTCGCCGCGTTCACCCCGCGCCCCGGCTCGGTCCCACTGCGTGAACTGCGCGAGCACGCGCCCGGTCCGGTGGCCCTGCTCTTCGGCGCGGAGGGGCCGGGACTGACCGAATCCGCGCTCGCCGCTGCTGATCACGCGGTGCGGATACCCATGCCGGCCGGAGTCGACTCCCTCAATATCGCCACGGCCGCCGCCGTCGCCTTCTACGAGCTGGCGTCGGGTGACTAAGGTGCCACCTAGTGTTTCGGGGGACTCGGGCGGCGTGAAGGGACACCATGGAGCTGCGGATCCGCGGCGAGCGCGCGGTGCTGGCCGGGCCCGGTGGTGAGCAGGCGCGCGAGGTGGACCCGTACAAGCTCGCGATCGGCGGCGATCTGGCGCAGGCGCTGCACGAGTGGGCGCGGGTGGCGTCCGCCGTCTCCGCCGACTCGGGGGAGGAAGCGGCCGCCGTCGTCTCCCAGCGCGGCCGCCAGCTGGCCGGGCGGCTGGCCGCGGTGATGGGCACGGCCGTGCGGTTCGTCGACCCGGTGACCGGCGCCGACACCGTCGTCGAGCCGCCGCCGCGGCGGTCCGAAACGGGGCGGAAGCTGATCCGGACCGTGCTGGGGCCGCCGGGACCGCCCGGGGAACCGACCCCGTGGCTGACCGGGCTGACCATCTCGGCGTTCATCGCCGCCGTCGTCGTGGTGGCGATGCTGGCGCTGGCGACGAGTCTGGAGCGCGAGACCGGCGGCTGGCTCGTGCTGGTGGGGGCGGTGATCGTCACGGTCGGGATCGGGCCCTCGGTGTGGCTGATCCGCCGCACCCCGATCTTGCGCTGGGCGGCCTACGGCGCGGCCGGCGGCGTGCTGATCGCCTGGGTCGGCGTGCTGGTGATCGCCTTCAGCGGCGCCTGACGTAGGTGACCAGCGCGCCCTGGGCCCGGGTCGCGGTCTGGGTGCCGAAGACGTAACCGCGTGACGCGGCGATCTGGCGGACCAGCTCGGGCGAGACGCCGAACGGGCCGGAGAAGAACGTGACGCCGGCCCGGCCGGTGAACTCCTTCGCCAGCCAGGCGACCCGCGTCGAGCGGGGGAAGATCCGGAGCACCCACGCCAGCGGCACGATCCCCGCGACCGCCAGCGGGAAACCGATCGCGAACAGGCGGGTGTCCCCGGTGATCGCCTCGGTCACGCCGCTGCCGCCGACGCAGAGCAGCACCCAGGCCGCCGGGGCCAGGAAGCCGACGAACGACATCCGGAACCTCCGCCCGGGCGGCAGGGGCGCCGCGGGTTCGCGGCGCAGGAGCAGGAGCCGGTCCGTCGAGTCGGCGAACTCGCCGGCCGGGAACAGGCCTTCGCGGCCCGCGATCTCGGTGATCCGGGACGGCGGCAACTTCGCGTGCCGGACGCTCAGCCACAGCTCGTCCCGGCGGTGGAGGTGGTCGCGCAGCCACTGCTCGCGTCCGGGCGCCTCGGTGATCGGTTCGGCCACGGACGGCAGTGCCGGTGCGGGGGTGCCGAACACCAGACCGGGACGGCACTTCACGAAGAGGAAGGAGTCGGTGGTGCGGCCCGTGGCGTACGGGCCGCCGTAGAAGTAGCCGTACCGCGAAGCGACCTCGCCGAGCAGGTCCGGGGACAGTGCCGGCGGGAACGGCACGGCCACCTGCTGGGCGCCCGTGAACGGCGCGTCCAGCCAGTGCAGCCGCGGCGACCGGCCGACGACGACCCGCAGCACGAACAGCGCCGCGACCAGGACCGTGGCGGCGCCCGCGACGAGCAGCAGCGGCGGCCAGGCCGTCCGGTCGAGCAGTCCCCAGGCGCCCGCGGCCGTGATGCTCGCGGCGAACGCCGTGGCCAGCGCGTACTGCATCCCGCGATAGGTGATCCGCTGGGCCGTTCGCGGTCGCAGCTCCTCGTCCGGCAGGCCGGCCCGGCGCAGCAGCATCAGCCGGTCGGTCGGATCGCTCGCCTCCGCCACCACGGTCATCCCGGCGGCCGAGGCGGCCGAGGCGACGTCCGCGCGGGCCAGCTTAAGCCGCCGCAGACTCGCCCAGAACTGCTCCTGCCCGGCGAGCAGCCGGTCGAGCCGGCGCCGGTCGGCGGCGGTGCCCGGACCGCGGTCGAAGTGGGGCGGGAAGAAGCCGGGTGCGAACTCGAAGCGGAGGAAACCCGCCTGGTCGGGAGGGGTTTCGCGGTACCGGCGCCCGAGCGCGGCCTGTCGCACTTCGTGCGCTTGCAGGCCCCACTGCTGCGGGGAGACCTGGACGACGGGCGTGCCGGAAAAGGCGCGGAACCGCAGTTCACCGAGCCGGACCAGGTGCGCCTGCCCGGCCGGTGGTGCCGCTGTCGTCATCGCGCTTCATCACCGTACATGATCGATCCCTCCCTCAGCGTGACATCGTAAAGGAGGCCGGGAGAACGGGGATACTGGCGCGATGGAGCAGCTGGACGCGTTGCGGAAGCTCTGCCTCGCCCTGCCGGAGGCGACCGAGCGGCTCAGCCACGGCTCGCCGGCGTGGTTCGTGCGCGGCAAAAAGACCTTCGTCATGTTCGCCGACGACCACCACGGCGACGGCAGGCTCGCCTTCTGGTGCCCGGCGCCCGCCGGGGTGCAGGAGGAGCTGGTGCGCACCGAGGCGGAGCGGTTCTTCAAACCGCCGTACGTCGGGCCGCGCGGCTGGCTGGGCGTGCGGCTGGACGTTGACCTCGACTGGGCCGAGGTCGAGCGGATCGTGCGGGAGGCCTACCGCGTGGTGGCGCCGAAAACCCTCGCGGCGCTGGTGGACTAACCGCGCTGCGAGCGGACCCCGAGCAGCACGTCCTCCCAGGACGGCACGATCGGATGATTCTTTTTGGCCTTCGGCCGCGCCGGCTCCTCCGCGCTCGCCGTCTCCTCTTCGGGGTCGGCCGGGACGCGGGGGATCTCGCGGGTGTCGTCGTCCGGGTCCGGCTCGGCGGCCGGCAGCTCGGCGTGCTCCGGCGCCACCGAGTCCAGCGTCGGCTGGAACTCCGCGTCGCGGGCCGGGTTGAGCGCGCGGACCGTCCGGGGCGGGCGGTAGGCGTTCGGGTCGAGCAGGACCTCGGCGTTCTCGTCGAGCGCCGTCACCGTGCCACCGTGCGCCCCCGGCGAGAACGCCCAGTGCGCGCGGTTGTCGGAGCGCCCGGCCTTCCAGCGCAGCACGACGACCCAGCGGCCGTCGTCGCCCTTCCAGGAGTCCCAGGTGGCCTGGGAGTAGTCGTGCCCGCGCACGCCGAAGCCGTACGCGACGACCTCGCCGAGCGTCTGCACGTCCGGGCCGTCTTCACGGACCGGGTGCGCGCTCTGCGCGAGCTCGGCGGTGCGGGACCGCTCGAGCAGCACGGGGTAGGCGTAGCGCTCGACGCGCTGCTCCGAGATCCCGGCGCCGCTCGCGACTTGCTGGACTGATTCGCCGGCGCGGATTCGCGCCTGGATCTCGCGTGGCCGCATCTGGCTCTCCAACTCGATTTCGATCTGGCCGAGGCGGGTGATGTCACCCCGCGCCGCCGCGCGCAGTCTCTCATCGGCCGGGAGGAGGAATTGCGTACGGCTCGCCGGGTCTTCGCACACGATGGACTTACCGTCCTCGTGCAACCCGACCACTCGCAGCGTGCGCATTGTTCGCCTTCCCCGATGCTTCACCGTTGTGGGTGCCCACGTTAGAACGGCGCGTCGGCTTGACGTGCGAGGCGCGCCGAGTCTTCACCCAAGTGACCACTCTTCATTTCGTGACTCTCGCATCATCCGTGCCCTGGTCAGCGGCATCCGTGTGACACGCCGACCACGCAAAGTCACGATCGAGTGGATCGCCACGGTCGTCGTTGCCAAGTTTTCACCATCTGGCCCAACGTCGCTGGGCCCTGTGGTTGTTGGGACTGGTGTGACTACTGAGACGCGTGGGACGTCGCGGGGTTGCCGCTCACGAGGGCAGGTGGACGGTCACCGTGAGGCCGCCTCGTTTGCCGGGCTGGGCCTCGGCGGTGCCGCCGTGGGCGTGGGCGACCGAACGGACGATCGACAACCCGAGTCCCGCGTTGGCACGTGTCTCCCGTCCGCGCGTGGCGGAGGTCGGCGGGGCGGCGAGAGCCGGCCGGTCGCTCGACCTGCCGGGTGGCGGGAGGGCGGCGGTGCGAGCGCTGGGCGCTGATCTCACGAAGGCAGGCAGACCGAAGCCGCCGCGTTTGCCGGGTTGGGCTTCGGTGGTGCCGCCGTGGGCGTGGGCGACCGAACGGACGATCAAGAGCCCGAGTCCCGCCTCCGCCCAGCCCGTCCGCGCGCCGGAGGGCTGGGCGAGGCGGCGGGCCGGGTGCTGCGCGCTGATCTCATGAAGGCGGCAGGCGGACGGTCACGGTCAGGCCGCCGCGTTTGCCGGGCTGGGCTTCAGCGGTGCCGCCGTGGGCGTGGGCGACCGAACGGACGATCGAGAGCCCGAGTCCCGCGTTGCGGGTGTCGCCCGTCCGCTCGGCGCCGTTGATCCGGCGGAACGGCTCGAAGAGCGTCGGGACGGCTTCCGGTGGGACCACCGGGCCCGAGTTGCGGACCTCCAGCGCCGGGTCGCCGCGGACCTCGGCGTACACCCAGCCGCCCTTGGCGTTGTACGTGATCGCGTTGACCAGCAGGTTCGTCACCAACCGCTCCAGCAGCACCGGGTCGCCCGCCACCGTGCGCGGCCGGAGCCGGGTCTCCACCTTGACGCCCGCCGACTCCGCCTGGGCCGAGGTGGCCCGGACGACCGACGCGACGACCTGGTCGAGCCGGACCGGGGTGCGCGCGGTCAGGCCGCGGTCGCTGCGGGCCAGCACCAGCAGGCCCTCGATCATCCGCTCGCTGCGCTCGTTGGTGTGCAGCAGGTGCGTGCCGAGTTTCCGCAGCTCCGGCGCGACTTCGGGGTCGGCCATCGCGACCTCGATCAGCGTCCGCTGCACCGCCAGGGGCGTCCGCAGCTCGTGGGACGCGTTCGCGACGAACCGCTTCTGGCTGTCGAACGACTCCGCGAGCCGGTCGAGCATGCCGTCGAAGGTGTCGGCCAGCTCCTTCAGCTCGTCGGGCGGGCCTTCGAGGTTGATCCGCCGGTCGAGTTTGCCCGCTTCGAGCCGCCGCGCGGCCGACGTGATGTCGTGCAGCGGCCGCAGCGCCCGGCCCGCCATCAGCCAGCCGAACAGGACGGCGAGCGCCGCCGTCGCCACGAGCGCGATCGCCGAGTTGACGACCAGGGTGGACAGCGTCGAGGACCGGTACTCGTCCAGCGAGCCGCTGACCAGCCGCACGGCCGTGCCGGCCGGCGCCATGACCGTGTTGTCAGGGATCCCGTACGCCGCGTCGGCCGAGCCGAGGGACGCCGTCGCGAACCGGGCCGGGTCCGGCAGCGTGCCCTGCACCAGCAGGTAGTCGATGACGACGAGGACCAGCCCGGCCAGCAGGAACAGCCCGCCGTACCAGGCGGTCAGCTTCGTCCGGACCGACAGCGCGTTCACGGCGTGCCGAACCGGTAGCCGGCGCCGGGCACCGTCTCGATCACCGGCGGGTCGCCGAGCTTGCGGCGCAACGTCATCACCGCGACGCGCACCGCGTTGGTGAACGGGTCGGCGTGCTCGTCCCACGCCTTGTCCAGCAGGTCCTCGGCGCTCACCACCGTGCCCTCGGCCCGCATCAGCACTTCCAGCACGGCGAACTCCTTCGGCGAGAGCTGCAGGAACCGGCCGTCGCGCGCGGCCTGGTGCCGGGGCAGGTCCAGCACGACGCCGTCGCGCTGCAGCACCGGGGGCAACGCGGGCCGCGCGCGCCGGGACAGCGCCTGCACCCTCGCGACCAGCTCGGCGAACGCGAACGGCTTGGTCAGGTAGTCGTCGGCGCCGAGGCCCAGCCCGGCGACCCGGTCGGTGACGTCGGCGGCGGCCGTCAGCATCAGCACCCGCGCCTCGCCGCCCGCCGCGACGACCGCGGCGCACACCTGGTCGCCGTGCACCTTCGGCAGGTCGCGGTCGAGGACGACGACGTCGTAGCCGTGCACCCCGACCCGCTCGAGGGCCTGTTCGCCGTCGTAACAGACGTCGACGGCCATCGCGAAGCGGCGGAGGCCCTCCGCGACCGAGTCGGCGAGCAGCCGCTCGTCCTCCACCACCAGCACACGCACCCGCCCAGTCTGCCCAGGCGGGCCATAAGCCCCGCATAAGCGACTTCGCTTAGCGCGCCGGAATCCCCCGATCCGTAGACCTGACGACCTGACCGGAGGAAAGGAGCGAGCGATGCGAACACGCCTGACCGTCATCGCGGCGATCGGCGCCGCGGTGCTGCTCGCGGGGTGCGGGGCCAAGCCGGACGACGCGTCGAAGGTGGCCTCGATCTCGGGGCCGTCCTCGTCGGCCCCGGCCAAGGCCGCGGACAACAAGAGCGATGAGGACAAGATGCGCGACTTCGCCAAGTGCATGCGCGAGCACGGCGTCGACATGCCCGACCCGAAGCCGGCCGGGGACGGCGGCGGCATGGCGATCACGCTCGGGGGTGACGCCAAGGACGCGGGGAAGTTCGACGGGGCGCAGAAAGCCTGCAAGAGCCTCATGCCCAACGGCGGTGAGATGAAGCCGCCGAGTCCCGAAGAGCTCGACAAGATGCGCAAGGACGCCAAGTGCATGCGGGACCACGGCATCGACATGCCGGACCCCGACCCGTCCGGCAAGGGCGCCACGCGGATGGGCGGCCCGGGCGACGACCCGTCGAAGTTCGAGGCCGCCGCGAAGGCGTGCGGGATCGGCGTCTCCATGCACGCGGCACCGGCGGAGCCCGCGAAGTGACCATGGAAACCGAACTCAAGCCACGACGCCGTGGCCGCGCCCGCTGGTTCATCGCCGCGGCGGTGCTCGTCGTGGTGGTGGGCACCGGCTCCGCCGTGGTCCTGACGCGCGTCTCCTCCGCCACGTCGGTGCCGGAGGCGGCTCCGCCGTCCGTCGAAACCGCGGAGGTGGCCAAGACCGACCTCAGCGAAGAGGAGGAGGCCGACGGCACCCTCGGTTACGGCGAGGAGTCCTCGGTCGCCGGCCGCAAGCCCGGCACGATCACCTCGCTGCCGGCCGCCGGCGCGGTCCTCACCCGCTGCCAGGCGGTGTACGGCGTCGACGCGAAGCCGGTGCCGCTGTTCTACGGCACGCTGCCGTTCTACCGCGACCTCGCCCAGGGCGCGGCCGACGGTGCCGACGTCAAGCAGCTCGAGGAGAACCTCAAGGCGTGCGGTTACGGCGGGTTCGGCACGCCGGACAAGAAGTTCACCTCGGCGACGGCGGCCGCGCTGAAGAAGTGGCAGAAGGCGCTGGGGCTGGACCAGACCGGCGCGTTCGGCCAGGGCGACGTCGTGCTCGCCGCGGGTGAGCTGCGGGTGTCCGCGCTCGCGGCGAAGCTCGGCTCACCGGCCCAGGGCGAGGTGCTGAAGACCACCGGCACCGTCCGCTCGGTGCAGGTCAAGCTGGACGCGGCCAAGCAGGACCTCGCCCAGCAGGGCGCGAAGGCGTCCGTGACGATCAACGGGAAGACGTCGAAGGGCACGATCACCGACGTCGGGAAGTCCGCGGTCGAGGGCAAGGACGGCGCGGGCCAGGACGACGGCAAGCCCAAGATCACCGTGACCGTCCGGCTCGACGACCCGGCCGTCGCCGGCACGCTCGACTCCGCCCCGGCGACCGTCCGGTTCACCAAGGACGTCCACTCCGGGGTGCTCGCGGTGCCGGTCGGCGCGCTGCTCGCGCTCGCCGAAGGCGGTTACGCCGTCGAGGTCGACGAGAACGGCAAGCGACGGCTCGTCGCCGTCCAAACCGGACTGTTCAGCGGCGGCAAGGTCGAGGTCAGCGGTAACGGCCTGGCCGCGGGCATGCGGGTGGTGACGACGTCGTGACGCCCGTCCTGCGCGTCCACGAGGCCACGCGCACCTACCCCGGCGGGGTCGCCGCGCTCGACGGCGTCTCGCTTTCCCTGGAAGACGGCGAGATGGTCGCGATCGTCGGGCCGTCCGGGTCCGGGAAGTCCACGCTGCTGCACCTGATGGGCACGCTCGACCGGCCGTCCGCGGGCCGGGTCGAGCTGCGCGGCCACGACGTCGCCGAGCTGTCGGACCGGAAGGTCTCGGCGCTGCGCTCGCGCTGGATCGGGTTCGTGTTCCAGCAGTTCTTCCTCGACGAAGGGATGAGCGCGGTGGACAACGTCTGCACCGGCCTGCTCTACGCCGGGGTGCCGCGGCGACGGCGGCGCTCGCGGGCGCTGGCCGCGCTCGAGCGCGTCGGGCTGGGGCACCGGGCGTGGCACCGGCCCGGCGAGCTGTCCGGCGGGGAACGCCAGCGCGTCGCGATCGCCAGGGCGGTCGTGAACAACCCGGCGATCCTGTTGGCCGACGAGCCGACCGGCAACCTCGACACCGGTACCGGCGCGGCGGTGCTCTCCTTGCTCGGCGAGCTGTCCGCGGACGGCACGACGATCGTGGTGATCACCCACGACCGCGAGATCGCGGCGGGCATGCCGCGGCGGATCGAGCTGCTGGACGGGCGCCTGCGCCTCGACACCGGCCTGGTGGGTGCGCGATGACGCTGGTGACGTTGCCGGAACCCGCCCGGCTCAAGCCACCGGACGTCGTCGCGCTCGGCGCCCACGGCATGCGGACGCGCCCGGTGCGTGCCGTGCTTTCCGCGCTGGGCATCGCGATCGGCGTCGCGGCGATGGTCGCGGTGCTGGCGATCCCGGCGTCCGGCGCGCAGGCGCTGCACGACCGGCTGGCCGCGCTCGGTACCAACCTGCTCACCGCCGGGCCTGGTCAGACGTTGTTCGGGGACAACGCGACCCTGCCGGACGACGCCGTCTCGATGGCGAAGCGGATCGGGCCGGTGACGGCGGCGACCGGCACCGGGACGACGTCGGCGAGCGTACGGCGCAGCGACCGGATCCCGGTGGACGAGACGTCCGGGCTCGCCGTCTACGCGGCACGCCCGGACCTGCTCGGGGTGCTGGGCGGGAAGGTGCGGTCGGGGGCGTTTCTGGCGCCGGGCAACCAGAACTACCCGGTGACGGTGCTCGGGGCGCAGGCCGCCGCGCGCCTCGGCATCGACCACGTCGACCCGGCGCGGCCGCCGCAGGTGCTGATCGGCACGGAGTGGTTCACCGTCGCCGGGATCCTCGGGCCGATGCCCCTGGCGCCGGAGATCGAGCGGTCGGCGCTGGTCGGCTGGGACGTCGCGAAGCGGCTCCTCGGCTTCGACGGTCATCCGTCCACTGTGTACGTCCGGGCGAAAGAGTCCGAAGTGGACGGTGTGCGGTCGGTGCTGGGCGCGACGCTGAACCCGCAGGCGCCCAACGAGGTCGAGGTCAGGCGCCCGTCGGACGCGCTCGCCGCGCAGAAGCTCACCGACAACACCTACAGCGCGCTGTTCCTCGGTCTCGGTGGCGTCGCGCTGCTCGTCGGCGGGGTCGGGGTGGCGAACACGATGGTCATCTCGGTGCTGGAACGGCGTCGGGAGATCGGCCTGCGGCGCGCGCTCGGGGCCACGAAACGGCAGGTGCGCGGGCAGTTCCTGGCCGAGTCGGTGCTGCTGTCCGGGCTCGGCGGCCTGGCCGGCGTCGTCACGGGGGTGCTGGTGACCGCGGGGTACGCGCTGAGCCAGGGCTGGCCGGCCGTGCTGCCGGTCGGCGCGCTGGCGGGCGGGGTCGGCGTCGCGGCCCTGGTCGGGGCGGTCGCCGGGGCGTACCCGGCGGTCCGCGCGGCGCGGCTCGCCCCCACGCGGGCCCTCGCCTGAAGACGGCACTTTCACGTGAAAAGCGACGAGGAGGAACCCTCCGGATCACTTTCACGTGAAAGTGCCGCACCGGCGCTACCTTCGCCCGTGCTCTGCACCGGAATTGAGCACGGGGAAAGATTCCCGACCGCGGCCCGCGGCGTTGAATACCGATCACATCGTTGATCGAAGGGCGGCTGCCGTGGTGCGAGTCGAGGCGAACAGACGAGACTTCCTTCGCTGGCTTGCCACGGCGGGTGCGGGGCTCGCCGCCGCGGGGATCACCCCGTCGCTCTTCGCCCAGGAAGCCGCCGCGGCCGGCACGGACGTCGTGGTGGTGCTCGGGGCCACGGTCGTCGACGGCACCGACGCCCTCGCCCGGCCGCACTCGGCGGTCGTCCTCGTCGGCGACCGGATCGCCTGGGTCGGCCCGGCCGCCGAGGTGCCGCACCACGCCGGGGCCACGGTCGTCGACGGCCGCGGGCGCTACGTCATCCCCGGCCTGTGGGACATGCACGCCCACGGCATCGACTACGAGCAGCTGGCGCCGCCGATGTTCCTGGCCAACGGCGTCACCGGCATCCGCGAGATGCAGGGGTACGCCGAGAACCGCGCCACCCGCGACAGGATCGTCCGCGGCGAGCTGCTCGGCCCGCGGATCGCCCTCGCCAGCGCGATCCTCGACGGCCCGGTCAGCCTGCTCGGCCCGCCGATCACCCAGGTCGCGACGCCGGAGGAGGGCCGTGCGGCCGTCCGGACCGCCCTCGCGCAGGGCTCCGACTTCGTCAAGACCTACTTCTACCTGCCGAAGGACGTCTACCTGGCGATCGCCGACGAGTGCCGCCGCGTCGGCCTCCCGTTCGCCGGCCACTGGCCGTACCGGCTTCCCCAGCTCGACGCCGCGAAAGCCGGGCAGCGCAGCTTCGAGCACAACTTCGGCGTGCCCATCCACACGTCCAGCCGTCGTGACGAGATCCTGGCCCGCCTCGACGCGACGCCGTTCGACCCGGACGCGCCGCGCGACTTCTTCAACCTCGCCCGCGAGCTCGACCGGCAGGCGGCCCAGGCCTACGACCCCGCCGTCGCGGAACGCCACTTCGCCGGGCTCAAGGCACTGGACTGCTGGATGAGCCCGACGTTCGCCGTCAACCGCGTGATCTCGCGGCCGTCCGACGCCTACACGCACGACCCGCGGCTCAAGTACGTCTCCCCGGACATCCTCGGCTACTGGGTCGAGCACCTCCCGCTGTTCACGCCGGTCACGTCCGAGCAGATCGCCCAGCAGGAGGTCTACTTCGAAGCGCAGCTGCGGCTGGTCGGCGCCGCGCACCGGGCCGGGGTGGGCGTCATCGGCGGCACCGACTGCCTGAACCCGTACGTCTACCCGGGGTTCAGCCTCCACGACGAGCTCGACTTCCTCGTCGAAGCCGGCCTCTCGCCGCGGCGGGCGCTGCAGACGGTGACGCGCGACGCCGCGCGGTTCCTCGGCCGCGAGTCGACCACCGGCACCGTCACCGCGGGCAAGGTCGCGGACCTGGTGCTGCTCGACGCCAACCCGCTCACCGACATCCGCGCGGTCCGCCGGATCAACACCGTCGTCACGGCGGGCCGGGTGCTCGACCGGGCGCGGCTGGACCGCATGCTGGCCGACGTCGTCACCGCGGCGAAGCAGCCGCGGACGGCCGCGAACAGCAGGTCAGTGGGCTTGCCGGTGCGTGGCTGCTGCTGAGCGCCCGGTAATCTCGGCCGGTCGAAGACCTGGCTGAGGGGGACGCGTGGTGTTGGCGGGGCGGCTTTTCGGGGGTTCCGGGTGGCGGAGCCCCCGGCCCGGGGCGAAGCCCCGGATGTCACAGTGGTCGGGGCGGAAGCTCGCGTGGGTGCTGGCCGTGCTCGAGATCGCGGCCGTCCTGCTGGTGCTCGTGCTGAAGCGGTTCGACGGTCTCGACCTGGAGGTCTACCTGGGCGGCGCGAGGGCGCTGGCCCAGCAGGGCTCGCCGTACGACGCCTGGGTGCCGACCACGCACCAGATCCTGCTGCCGTTCACCTACACGCCGTTCGCGGCGGCGGTGTTCCTGCCGGGCACGCTGCTGCCGTTCGCGGTGACGATGAAGCTGGTCAGCATCGCTTCGATCGTCGCCACCGGCGTGGTCGCCTACCTCTACATCGCGACGCTCAACGGTTCCCTGACCGACCCGTCGAAGGTCCACGGCCGGGCGGTGGCGGCGCTCGTCGCGATCGTCGCGCAGCTGGCCGGCGCCCTGCTCGAGCCGGTGCGCTCGACGCTCGGCTTCGGGCAGATCAACGCGCTGCTCATGCTGCTGGTGGTGCTCGACGTCCTGCTGCCGGGCCGGCGCGGGCGGACGAAGGGCCTGCTGATCGGCGTGGCCGCGGCGATCAAGCTGACGCCGGCGGTGTTCGTCGTCTACTTCCTCTTCCGCCGCGACTTCAAGTCGGCCGCGCGGGTGGTCGCCGGCTTCGTGGCGGCCGGCGCGCTGCTGTGGCTGATCCGGCCGTCGGCGTCCTTCACGTACTGGACGAAGCTCGTCTTCGACGCGGGCCGCATCGGCGGGGTCGACTACGTCGGCAACCAGTCGCTGCGCGGCCTGGTGACGCGGATCGGCCTGCCGGAGACCGCCGGGAACGCCGGGTGGCTGCTGGCCGCGCTCGCCGTGATGGCCGTGGTCGCGGTGGTGATCGTGCGGGCGGCCGAGCCGGTGCTGGGGCTGACGGCGTGCGCGCTCGGCGGGCTGCTCGTGTCGCCGATCTCGTGGACCCACCACTGGACGTGGTGCGTCCCGATCCTGGTGCTGGCCGGGTACTACGGCGTCCGTTCTCGGCGGACCGACCGCGTGGTGACGTGGTGGGCGGGCGCGGTCGTCGTGGCCGGGCTGGCGCTGTTCATCGCCGGCCCGATGTGGTTCGCCCCGCGCCCGGCGTCCTCGGTCGGCTGGTGGCTCGCGACGGAGTCCTACGAACTCTTCGGTCTGGCTCTGCTGGTCCTGGCGGCTTTCGCTGCCCCTCGCCTGAAAGCCGTGAAGGCCACCTTGAGGGACTCAGAGTCCCTCAAGGTGGCCTTCACGGACTAAAGCGGTCGGATCAGCCCAGGCGCTCGACGACGTACTCGATGCTCTGCGTGAGCTTCGAGACGTCGTCCGGGTCGATGGCCGGGAACAGGCCGACGCGCAGCTGGTTGCGGCCCAGCTTGCGGTACGGCTCGGTGTCGACGATCCCGTTGGCGCGCAGCACCTTCGCCACCGCGGCGGCGTCGACCTCGTCGGTGAAGTCGACCGTGCCGACGACCTGCGAGCGCAGCTCCGGGTCCTTCACGAACGGCGTGGTGTAGCTCGTCTTCTCGGCCCACTCGTACAGCCGCGACGACGAGTCCTTCGTGCGCGCGGTGGTCCACTCGAGGCCGCCCTGGCCGTTCATCCACTCGATCTGCTCGGCGAGCAGGAACAGCGTGGCCACGGCCGGGGTGTTGTACGTCTGGTCCTTGCGCGAGTTGTCCAGCGCGGTGGTCAGCGACAGGAACTCCGGGATCCAGCGGTCGCCGCCGCCGATCTCGCCGATCCGCTCGACCGCGGCGGGCGAGGCCAGCGCGATCCACAGGCCGCCGTCCGCGGCGAACGACTTCTGCGGCGCGAAGTAGTAGACGTCGAAGTCCTCGGCCTTGACCGGGAGGCCGCCGGCGCCGGAGGTGGCGTCGATCGCGACGAGCGCGTCACCGGAGCCTTCGGGACGGCGGACCGGGACGGCGACCCCGGTCGACGTCTCGTTGTGCGCCCAGCCGACCAGGTCCGCGCCGGCTTCGTAGGCGATGTCCGGCGCGCTACCCGCGTCGGCCTTGACGACGATCGGGTCGGCCAGGAACGGCGCGCCCTTGGTGACGGAGGCGAACTTCGAGGAGAACTCGCCGTAGGTGAAGTGCTGCGAGCGCTCGCGGACGAGGCCGAACGCGGCGGCGTCCCAGAAGGCCGTGGTGCCGCCGTTGCCGAGGATCACCTCGTAGCCCTCGGGGAGGGAGAACAGCTCGGACAGCCCGGCCCGGACGCGCCCGACGAGCGACTTGACCGGCTTCTGCCGGTGCGACGTGCCGAGGTAGGTGGAGCCGGACTCCGCCAGGGCGCTCAGCTGCTCGGCGCGGACCTTCGACGGTCCGCAGCCGAAGCGGCCGTCGGCCGGCTTGAGGTCTGCGGGGATGGTCAACTCAGCGTCGGTCATGTGGCCAGTCTCTCAGGTCGGGACTGGGCAGGTCGAAGCGGTGCGGAACTGTCCGGTATGTGGAATCACCGCTGTTCCGGGCAGCGGGACGGCGACCGTTTCGCCGGAAATCCGGTTTTCGCCGCCCTCCATGATCGATAGTTTCACCCGCCGGAGGAGGTGATCGCAGGTGCGCCGGACAGTAGGTGTCGTGGCATGGCTGCTGGCGGCCGCCGGGATCGGGTACGGGTTGGCAGCGCACCCGCCGCACGGCGCCGACGTCGCGTACGCCGCGGTGTTCCTCACGCTCTTCCTCGGGGTGACGGTCTACGGCCTGACCCGTCTCCGGCCGCTTCGGCCGGTGCAGCGACGCGCGTCCTTGCGACGCCGGCTGCTGGCCGCCACCGCGGCGGTCTGGACGGTCGCCGTCTTCGCCGTCGGCCTCGAGGTCGTGACGATCGTCGTCAACGGTGGCTGGCTGCCGTGGCTCCTGCCGGTCCCCGCCCTGATCGCCGTGACGGCGCTCGCCCTGTGGCGATCGGACCTCGCCGGCCCGGCGCGGTGCCTGGCGAGCGACGACTGGACGCCGGTCGCGGCCGCGGCCCTCGACGTCCGCGCCGGCGAACCGGTCGACGGCTGGATGGTGCTGCCGGGCGACTGGCGGACCAGGTTCCACCTGCCCGCCGTCCCGGCCGACATCGCCGAGGAGTTGCGTGACCGACGGCGTCTTTGGCTCGCCGGCTGGCCCTCGGACCACCTCGTGGTGGGCCTTCCGGCGGGTGACGGCTGCGCGATCGGCCTCGTGGGCGTCCACCGTGACCGTAAAAACACGGGTCCCAGCGCTCCGGCCCGCCGGTAGCTTTCCTTGCCATGAAGACAGTGCAGCAGAGCTTCCCGGTGCCGCCCGAGGTGCTCTGGAACGCCCTCCCCGCCGGGGTCGCGGCGGTCGGCGGACAGGGTCCGTACTACGAGCCGCACCGCGGGTTCGTGTCCTTCCGCACCGGGATGAGCCTGCTCAGCTGGGGCCAGGAGATCACCGCGACGGTCGCGCCGTCCGGCGGGGGATCGACGCTCACCGTCCAGACCAACCTGAAGTTCGGCTTGTACGACTGGGGCGAGGGCAAGCGCGTCGCCCACCGGTTCTCCGCCGCCGTCGCCTTCTCGGCGGGCACGGCGGCGCTGGCCTGAGGGCCCCGCTCACCTCGACTGGGGGTGTGAGCGGGGCCCCTCCTCAGCGCTCAGCGCCAGCCGTCGACGCCGCCCGGCACCGGCGCGGCCGGGTCGTACGGCGTGCGCGTGAAGACGAACGTCGCCAGGTCGAGGTGGGTCGCGACGCCATCGCCGTCGCGGCCCACCTTGAGCGTCTCGCCGGAGTAGTAGCCGTCGAGGCCGAGGTAGGTGTCCTTGTCCGTCTCGCGGAAGCGCGAGCCCCGGCCGGGCCCCTCGGCCGGGGACAGCAGGAGCAGGCCGTCACCCTGGATCCGCAGGTGGTACGGCGTCGGGCCCCAGTGCCAGAGCCCGGTCAGCGCCAGCAGGGCTGGGTCCACAGTGGACGGTTGCCACTCCGCGGGCAGGCGCGGCTCCAGCTCGTCGGTCATCGTGATGAGGTCCAGGGCCAGCGGCGTGATGCCGACCCCGGACGTCGAGTTCGCCAGCACCAGCGCGCCGGTCCCCGCGACCGGGTCGACCAGGGACGCGGCGAGGAACCCGGGCATCGAGCCGGTGTGCCCGGCCAGCCGGCGGCCCTGGTAGCGCACCAGCATCAGGCCGAGCCCGAACCCGGTGGTCCAGACGTCGGTGTCGTCGACGGTCACCATCGTGCGCATCTGCTCGAGCGTGTCCGGGCTGAGCACGCCGCCGGTGTGGCCGCCGAGGAACGACGTCCAACGGCCCAGATCGGCCGCCGTGGACCACAGCTGCCCGGCGGGCGCCATCGCGCCGGCGTCGGGGCTGGGCTCCGGCAGCAGGACGTCGGCGAAGGGGTGCACGGCGAAACCGTCGGCGTGCGCGCCGACCGGGTGCGGGGTGGTGCGGGTCATCCCGAGCGGGGCGAGGATCTCCTCGTTCAGCACGGACAGCCAGTCCTTGCCGCGGTGGCGGGCGATGAGCTCGCCGAGCACGCCGTAACCGACGTTCGAGTAGTGGAACTTCGCCCCGGGCCGGTGCTTGGTCGCGCCGTCGGCGAGGCTGCCGACGAGCGCGTCCCAGTCGGCGCCGGGGGTGCGCTCCCACCACTGGCCGGGCGACTCGGACGTCAGGCCGGAGGTGTGGGAGAGCAGCTGGGCGACGGTCGCGGCGCCGAACGGCGTGCCCGGGACGTGCCGCTCGAGCGGGTCGTTGAGGTCCAGCAGGCCTTCGTCGCGCAGCCGCATGACGGCGGTGGCGACGAGGGTCTTGGTGATCGAGCCCAGCCGGTACTGGGTGTCGGTGCCGGGCACGTCGCCCCCGACGCGCCCGCGGCTCCCGGACCAGACGATCTCCCCGTCCCGCACCACGGCGGCCACCAGCGACGGAGCCCGGCAGGTCGCCTGCTCGCGGGCGATCCGGCGGAGCAGGGCGTGTTCGGTCGACTCAAGCATGCGGGCATTCTGCCGCGCGACGCTCAGGTGAGCAGGTTCCGGGCCATCGCCGTGGTCACGGCGGCCGTGCGGTCCGACACACCGAGCTTGCCGAACGTCCGGAGCAGGTGCGTCTTCACCGTCGCCTCGCTGATGTGCAGCGCGCGGCCGATGTCCGCGTTCGTGCCGCCCTTCGCGACCAGGCGCAGCACCTCCACCTCGCGCGCCGACAGCGTCTGCGGCTCCGGGTTGCGGACGCGGTTGACCAGCTTGCCCGCCACCGACGGCGCCAGCACCGTCTCGCCGCGTGACGCCGCGCGGATCGCGTTCGCCAGCTCCGTGCGGGACGCGTCCTTCAGCAGGTAGCCGGACGCGCCGGCCTCGACCGCGCGCAGGATGTCCGCGTCCGTCTCGTACGTCGTGAGCACGACGATCCGGCGTGACGGCTGCTCATGCAGGATCCGCCTGGTCGCGCCGACGCCGTCCAGGCCGGGCATCCGCAGGTCCATCAGCACGACGTCCGGCTGCGCGACGCGGTCGAGCGCGACGGCTTCGTCCCCGGAGCCCGCTTCGCCCACGACCGTCAGGTCGGGTTCGGCTTCGAGCATGCCGCGCAGCCCTTCGCGGACGACGGGGTGGTCGTCGACGAGCATGATGCGGATCACGCGGGCACCTCCAGGGTCAGTTCGGTGCCGTCGGCGCCGCTGCGGACGCTCAGCGTCCCACCCACCTGTTCCGCACGGGACCGCATGCCCCGCAAGCCGAACCCGGTGACGCGGTCCGGGTCGAACCCGGCGCCGTCGTCCCGGACGTCCAGCCGGACCGCGTCGTCCACAAGGGACAGCCGGACCACCACCGCGCCGGCCGTCGCGTGCCGCCGGACGTTGTTCAGCGCCTCCTGCGCCCCGCGCAGCAGGACCACCTCGGCGGCCATGGCCAGCGCGGGCAGGTCACTGTCCACTTCGTACCGGACGGCCAGCCCGGTCTCGTCGCCGAGCCGATCGGTCAGCCGGCGGACGGCGTCGACGAGGGAGCCGCTCGTGAGGTCGTCCGGCGCGAGCGCGGCGACCATCGTGCGGGCCTCGGCGAGGTTCTCCCGCGCGGTGCGGGCGGCCAGTTCGGCGTGCCGCCGCGCCGCCGCCGGGTCGGTGTCCACTTCGGACTCGATGGCCTGGGCGAGGGTGACGATGCTGGTGAAGCCCTGGGCCAGCGTGTCGTGGATTTCGCGGGCGAGCCGCTCGCGCTCGGCCGCCGTGCCCGCCTCGCGGGAGAGCCGGGAGACCTCGGCCTGGCTCTCCTCCAGCCGGTCGATTAGGTCGGCGCGTGCCCGGCTCTCCTCGATGACGTGCAGGATGAACTTGCCGGACAGCACCCCGAACACGACGAGGATCGCGGTCATCGGCAGCAGGATGTGCAGCACCGGGCCCTTGAGCCCGTTGTTGACGATCGACGCCGCGGGGCTGAACAGGATCGTCGCCGTGGTCAGCACCGCCGCGGGCCGGAACTCGAGGGTCATGAACAGCAGCGGGCAGGCCATGAACAGGATGAAGCTGGCCGTGGTGTTGGCGAGCACCGCGGTCGCGACCAGCAGCACGACCAGGCCGGCGAACGCCCAGAGCTGCTGCGCGTGCCCGTCGTCGCGGACGATCCCGCGGCCCCAGAACAGGTACACCAGCACGAGCGCGGTGAGCGCCCCGACGGCCACGACGCTGCGGACCGGATCGGTCTCGTCCAGCAGCACCAGGACGGTCGTGGCGACGTACGCCACCGCGAAGAGGATCTCCCAGAGCCAGTTGAACCGGTCCCAGGCGTCGCTCACTTCCCGTCGGTCCACCGGAAGCTCAGCCGCGCCAGCACCAGCCCCGCCACGCACCAGATCCCCAGCACCAGCGCCACCCGAGGCAGTTCCCATGAGCCAGCCATCTCCATTCCGACCGCGCCATCCGGCAGGAACACCGACCGGAAGCCCTGGCAGATCCATTTGAGCGGGAAGAACGACGCGATGTCCACCATGATCTTCGGCAGGTTCGTGATCGGCGTGACGAACACGCCGGAGATGAACTGCAGCACCAGGTACAGCATCTGCACCACGGCCACCGCGCCGGTGGTGGATTTTGCGAGCGAGCTGAGCGCGATCCCGAGCAGCGTGCACGACACGATGCCGAGCACGAACACCCACAGCAGCGTCAGCCACTTCGAAGGCTCGGTCGGCAGTTTCAGCCCGAAGAGCAGCATGCTGACGGCGACCATCAGCACGGTCTGGGCCAGGCTGGACACCGCGACCAGCACCATCTTGCCGATGAAGTAGGACGACGACGGCATCGGCGTGCCGCGCAAGCGCTTGAGCGCGCCGGTCTCCCGGTCGGCCGAGACACCGGTGGCGATGCTGTTGAACGACGTCGAGACGATGCCCGAACCGATCATCCCGGCGGCGAGCAGCTGCCCCGACGTGACGCCGGCCAGCGCGGTCGGACCGTCCAGGATGGACCCGAGCAGGATCATCAGCACGGCGGGCAGGGAGAAGGTGAAGACCACCTGTTCCTTGTGCCGGAAGAACTGCCGCAGCTCGGTGCCGCCGCGGGCCAGGCCCAGCGTGAGTGGGCCGGGCAGGGCGAGGGTGGTCATGCCATGTCTCCGATCAGGTCCAGGTAGATGTCCTCCAGGCTGGGCCTGGTCACGGTGAGGTTCGCCAGCTCGCGCCCGCCCGCGGAGAGCTGGTTGACCAGCTTGGTCGGGTACGCGGTGCGCTCGGTGTGCTCACCGCGCTCGTCGGTCCAGTGCACGGTGGCCTCGGCACTGGCCCGGCCCCCGAGGTTCTGCGGCGTGTCCTGCGCGACGATCTCCCCGCGCGCGATCACCGCGACCCGGTCGGCGAGCGCCTCGGCCTCGTCGAGGTAGTGGGTGGTGAGCAGGATGGTCGTGCCCTCACCGGCGAGGTCGCTGATCAGGGACCAAAAATGACGCCGCGCCTCGGGGTCGAAGCCCGTCGTGGGCTCGTCGAGGAAGAGCAGTTCAGGCCGTCCGATGATGCCGAGCGCGACGTCGACCCGCCGCCGTTGCCCACCGGAAAGCGACTTGACCCGCGACTTGGCCTTCTCGGTGAGCCCGACCTTCTCGATCACCTCATCGGGATCGCGCGGGTCGGGGTAGTACTTCGCGAAGTGCCGCACGGTCTCGGCGACGCTCAGTTCAGCCGCATCATTTGCGGTCTGCAAGACGATGCCGATCTTGGAGCGCCATTCCCGCCCGGCCTTGCCGGGGTCCTCGCCGAGCACGGTGACTTCGCCGCTGGTCCGCTGTCGGTGACCCTCGAGAATCTCGACGGTGGTGGTCTTCCCGGCCCCGTTCGGTCCGAGCAGGGAGAACACCTCACCCGGCGCGATGTCCAGATCAAGGCCGGCCACCGCGAGGTGACCGGGGTACTGCTTGCGCAGGCCGCGCACGCTCACTGCTGTGGTCATGGGTTCAGCTTGGTCCTCGGAGGCGCGGATTCCGACCAACGCGCGGCTGAACCTGGCTGTCAGCCGATCGGTGGACAGAGTTGTCGGCTGGGTTGCTTTGTGTGTCTCTGACCTGGGCTTTTGGCCTGGTTTTGGGTTGGGTGCCGGTGGGCCCGCTCGCGGCTGGTCCGGCGCGAGTGGCCCTTTCGCGCGGTTCTGGTCGCGGCGCGATGGGCCCTTTCGTGGCTCCGATCCCGGCGCGGGTGGCCCGTTGGTGCCTTTTCGGGCGCGAGTGGCCCTTTCGCGTCGCTCCGATCCCGGTGTGAGTGGTCCGTTGGTGCCCTATCGGGCGCGAGCGGCCCTCTCGTGCTGCTCCGACCCCGCTGCGAGTGGCCCGTTGGCGCTCTGCCGTGCGCGTGAGTGGCCCGTTCATTTCGGACCGGGCGCGAGCGGCCCTTTCGCGTCGCTCCGATCCCAGCGCGAGTGGCCCGTTGGTGCCTTTCGGGCGCGAGTGGCCCTTTCGCGTTGCTCCGATCCCAGCGCGATTGGTCCGTTGGCGCTCTGCCGTGCGCGTGAGTGGCCCGTTCGTTTCGGACCGGGCGTGAGTGGCCCTTTCACGAGCGGCCCGCTGGTGTCACATCTGACGCGAACGGTCCGTTCATGCCGTTCCAATCCCGGTACGAGTGGTCGTTGGGGCCCTGCCAGGCGCGAGTGGCCCTTTCGAGCCGGTCCAGCCCGGCGCGGGTGGGCCGTTCGTGCCCCATCAGGCGCGAACGGCCCGTTCGCGCCGTCCCAAACCCGGCCCGACCCCAACCGACCACCTCGACATCACCGATCCGTGGAGCACCTCCCCGGCGCGCCGCCTTGCAAGATCGCTCATGGTTTCCCGTGGAACCACAAAAACGCTGTCATACAAGGAAAATGCACGAACGGCGACCATCCGGTAGCCCCCGCAAGGGTGAATGATCAGCCGCCGTCTTATTGACAAGTTGTCTAACATGACAGAATGCCTCACACGTGGGTGACAGCCAGCGACGGTGTCCGCCTCTCGGTCGAGATCGACGGCCGTGATGACGGCCCCACGGTCGTGCTCGTGCACGGCTATCCCGACAACAGCTCGATGTGGGACGGCGTCAAAGCCGAGCTGCGCGGCAAGCACCGCGTGGTCACCTACGACGTTCGCGGGGCCGGACAGTCGGGCAAGCCGTCAGGACGCTCGTCCTATCGGCTGGACCAGCTGGCCGATGACCTCAAGGCCGTCGTCGACGAGGTGCAGCCGAATGGCAGAGTGCACCTGCTGGCCCACGACTGGGGGTCCATCCAGACCTGGCACGCCGTCACCGGCGATGGCCTGCGCGGACGCGTCGCGTCCTTCACCTCGGTCTCCGGGCCGAGCCTCGACCACGCCGGCGCGTGGTTCCGCGCTCAGCTGACCCGCCCGTCGCCGAAGAAGATCAAGAACGCGCTCACCCAGTTCCTGCACTCCTGGTACATCCTCGCGTTCCAGCTCCCGTTCCTCCCGCCGCTGCTCTGGCGCACCGGCATCATGCCCGCGCAGATCGCCCGGATGGACCCCGGCGCCGCGAAGCCGAGCACCAAGGACGGCGTCAACGGCCTCGAGCTGTACCGCGCGAACATGTTCACCCGGCTGAGCCGCCCGACTCCTCGTAACGCCGACGTCCCGGTGCAGGTGCTGGCCCCGACCGGCGACGCCTTCGTCACGACGCCGCTGCAGACCGAGATCGCCGAATGGGTCCCCGACCTGCGGGTTCGCCGGATCGTCGGGACGCACTGGGTGACCCGCACCAAGCCGAAGGTCATCGCGGACGCCGCCGCCGAGTTGATCGAGTACGCCGAAAACGGCGCCGAGAGCCGCGCTCTCCGGAAGGCGAAAGTCGGACCGAAACAAGGCCGGTTCGCGCACCGGCTGGTCGTCGTGACCGGCGCGGGCAGCGGCATCGGCCGCGCCACCGCGCTCGCCTTCGCCGACGAGGGCGCCGACGTCGTCATCACCGACATCGATCCGAACGCGGCCGCGGAGACCGTGAAACTCCTGCAGGACAAGGGGGTCGACGCCGCCGAGTACACAGTGGACTCCAGTGACGGCCCCGCCGTGCACCGGTTCGCCGAGCGGGTCAAGGCCGAGCACGGCGTGCCGGACATCGTGGTCAACAACGCCGGGATCGGCATGTCCGGATCGTTCCTCGACACGTCCGTCGAGGACTGGGAACGCGTCATCGACGTCAACCTCTGGGGGGTCATCCACGGCTGCCGCGCGTTCGCGCCGATGCTCGCCGAGCGGGCCGAAGGCGGCCAGATCGTCAACCTGGCGTCCGCCGCGGCCTACCTGCCGTCGAAGATCCTTTCCGCTTACGCCACCACGAAATTCGCCGTGCTGACGCTGAGCGTCTGCCTGCGCGCCGAGCTCGCCGCGGACCGCATCGGCGTCACGGCCGTGTGCCCGGGCATCGTCAAGACCAACATCACCAACACCACGCGGTTCGTCGGGGTGTCCGAAGAGGAGCAACGGCGGCGGCAGAAGGAAAGCTCGAAGCTGTACGCGCGCCGCGGATTCGGGCCGGAGGGCGTCGCGAAGGACATCCTGCGGGCGGTGGAGAAGAACACGGCGATCGCACCGTCCACTCCGGAGTCGAAGGTCGCGCTGGTCCTTTCGCGACTGACGCCGGGGCTGCTGCGAGCGGCGGCGAAGCTGGACGTCACCCCTTGACCGTCCGCCGGCCGCGGCGGATGTCGCCGCAGGCCCGCCGCGACGACCTGATCCGCGCCGCGCTCGACCTCTTCGGGTCACGGCCGCCGGAACTGGTCACGGTGGACGACATCGTCGCGGCGGCCGAGGTGTCGCGGCCGTTGTTCTACCGGTACTTCCCCAACCTGCGCGAACTCCAGGTCGAGGCGCTGCGCACCGTCACCGACGGGTTGATCGACGGCCTCGCCGGGCTCGACGAGGGGCCGCCGGAGGTGCGGTTGCGCGCGGCCGTCCGCGGCCTGATCGACGTCGCGGACAACTACCGCGCGGGCTACATCGCCTTGCTGCGCAGTGGATCCGTGATCGCGACGTCCGAAACGGACGCGGCGATCGACGCCGTCCGCAACCGCGCGGTCGCCCTGATCCTCGACGCGCTCGACGTCACGGACCCGTCGCCGTTGCTGCTGCTGACCCTGCGTTGCTGGACGGCGGTCGTCGAAGGCGCGCTGCTGAGCTGGCTCCAAGAACGCACGGTGCCCCGCGAATCCCTGGACGGCTGGCTCGTCGACCAGCTCACCGCGATGCTCGCCGCCACCGACGCGCACGAGCGGGGCTGACCCCGCGTCAGCCCCGCTCGCGGCGGTCAGTGCTTGGTGACCAGTTCCCAGCCTTCGACGTCTTCCGGCGTGCGCGGCGCCGGGCCGACGTACTTGGCCGACGGCCGCACCAGGCGTCCGGTCCGCTTCTGCTCCAGGATGTGCGCGGCCCAGCCGGCGGTGCGCGCCGAGCTGAACATCGACGGCATCATGTGCGGCGGGACCTGCGCGAAGTCCAGGATCACGGCGGCCCAGAACTCGACGTTCGTCTCGATCGGGTGATCCGGACGCCGCTCGCGCAGCTCCTTCAGCGCGGCCTGCTCCAGCGCCGCGGCGACCTCGTAGCGCTCGGCACCCAGTTCCTGGCAGGTGCGCCGCAGCACGCGGGCCCGCGGGTCCTCCGCGCGGTAGACGCGGTGGCCGAAGCCCATCAGCCGCTCCTTGCGGTCGAGGATGCCCTTGACCAGGCCGGCGGCGTCACCGGTGCGT
This sequence comes from Amycolatopsis sp. NPDC049252, assembly GCF_043197175.1. NCBI lineage: Bacteria > Bacillati > Actinomycetota > Actinomycetes > Pseudonocardiales > Pseudonocardiaceae > Amycolatopsis > Amycolatopsis sp. NPDC049252. The sequence continues at coordinate 283,321 of NZ_JBICSQ010000001.1, read as the reverse complement.
TCGACTTCTTCGATCATCGGCAGCACGCGCGCCGGGGCGCCGCCGTGCAGCGGGCCGGACATCGCGCCGATCGCGCCGGACATGGCCGCCGCGACGTCAGCGCCGGTCGAGGCGATGACGCGGGCGGTGAAGGTCGACGCGTTGAGGCCGTGCTCGGCGGCCGACACCCAGTAGGCGTCCAGCGCCCGGACGTGGGCCGGGTCCGGCTCGCCGCGCCAGCGGACCAGGAAGCGCTCGGTGATCGACTGGGCCTCGTCGACGCGGGCCTGCGGGACGGCCGGCTGGCCGATGCCGCGAGCCGACTGCGCGACGTACGACAGGGCCATCACCGAGGCGCGGGCCAGCTGCTCACGGGCCTCTTCGTCGGTGATGTCGAGCAGCGGGCGGTAGCCCCAGATCGGCGCCAGCATGGCCAGCGCGGCCTGGACGTCGACCCGGACGTCGCCGGTGTGCACCGGCAGCGGGAACGGCTCGGCGGGCGGGAGGCCGTGGCCGAACCGGCCGTCCACGAGAAGACCCCATACGTCGCCGAAGGTCACCTTTCCGGCGAGGTCTTCGATGTCGACGCCGCGGTAGCGCAGCGCACCGCCGTCCCGGTCGGGTTCGGCGATTTCGGTGTGGAAGGCGACAACGCCCTCCAGACCCGGTCGGAAGCCGTCGTCGGGTTGGCCGGACGGCTGTGGCTTGCTGATCGTGGAGGTAGTCACTGTTTCGCGAAACCTTTCGGTGCGCTTTCTTCCCCGGCTGGTCGCGCTGACGGGATACGCACGGAAAGCGCGCGCACCATCGCACGGATGGATAGACCTTGCTCCCTCGATCGCCGGGGGGCAATCGAAAGAAGCGGTGGTTTCGGTCACGATTACGAGAACGATTCAGTCACGCAGGACGTCCGGCCGGAGAATTTTCGCCACCGACTGTGACGAAGCCCAGGTAAATCCTGTGTTTCCGAACCGGGCGCCGCCGTGGTCCGGGTGATAGACCTAGCTGATGCACCTCAGCCCGCAGGAGCGCGACAAGCTGCTGATCCACGTGGCGGCGGACGTCGCGCGGAAGCGGCTGGACCGCGGGGTCCGGCTCAACTACCCGGAGGCGGTCGCGCTGATCACCGATCACGTCCTCGAAGGCGCCCGCGACGGCCGCACGGTCAGCGAGCTGGTCGCCAGCGGCCGGACCGTGCTCGGCCGGGCCCAGGTCCTCGACGGCGTGCCCGAGATGGTCGACTCCGTGCAGGTCGAGGCCACGTTCCCGGACGGCACGAAGCTCGTCACCGTGCACGACCCGATCGTCTGAGGGGGACCTCGATGCGTCCAGGCGAGATCATCCCCGGCGACGAGCCGGTGGAGCTGAACCCGGGCCGCGAGCGCGTCCGGCTGCTCGTGCGCAACCTCGGCGACCGGCCGGTGCAGGTCGGCTCGCACTACCACTTCGCGGCCGTGAACCCGGGCCTCGAGTTCGACCGCGACGCCGCCCGCGGGCACCGGCTCGACGTCCCGGCCGGCACGTCGGTGCGGTTCGAGCCGGGCGTCGAACGTGAGGTCGACCTCGTTCCGCTCGCCGGGGCCCGTCGCGTACCGGGGCTGCGGTCCGAATTTTCGGGAGATTTCTGATGCCGCAGATCGACCGCGAGCGCTACGCGGAACTGTTCGGCCCGACCACCGGCGACCGGATCCGGCTCGCCGACACCGACCTCCTGATCGAGGTCACCGAGGACCGCTCGATGGGCCCGGGCGGCTCCGGCGACGAGGTCCTCTTCGGCGGCGGCAAGGTGATCCGCGAGTCAATGGGCCAGGGCATGGCGACCCGCGCCGAGGGTGCGCCGGACCTGATCATCACCGGCGCCGTCATCCTCGACCACTGGGGCGTCGTCAAGGCCGACGTCGGCGTGCGGGACGGCCGGATCGTCGGGATCGGCAAGGCGGGCAACCCGGACACGATGGACGGCGTCGACCCGGCGCTCGTCATCGGCCCGTCGACCGAAGTGCTGTCCGGCAACGGCAAGATCCTCACCGCGGGCGGCATCGACTGCCACGTCCACTTCATCTGCCCGCAGCTCGTCGACACCGCACTCGCCGCCGGGCTGACCACTTTGGTCGGTGGCGGCACCGGGCCGAACGAGGGCACGAAGGCCACCACCGTGACGCCCGGCGCGTGGAACCTCGGCCGGATGCTGTCCGCCATGGACGGTTACCCGGTCAACGTCCTGTTGCTGGGCAAGGGGAACACCGTCCGGCACGAGGCGCTGCGCGAGCAGCTGGCCGCCGGCGCGGGCGGGTTCAAGCTGCACGAGGACTGGGGCACGACACCCGCCGCGATCGACGCCTGCCTGACCGTGGCCGACGAATCCGGCGTCCAGGTGGCCATCCACACGGACACGCTGAACGAGGCCGGCTTTCTGGAGTCCACTGTGGACGCCATCGGCGGCCGCTCGATCAACGCGTACCACACCGAAGGTGCCGGCGGCGGGCACGCGCCGGACATCATCCAGGTCGTCTCGCTGCCGAACATCCTGCCGTCGTCGACCAACCCGACCCGGCCGCACACCGCGAACACCCTCGACGAGCACCTCGACATGCTGGTGGTCTGCCACCACCTCAACCCGTCGGTGCCCGAGGACCTCGCGTTCGCCGAGAGCCGGATCCGGCCGACGACCATCGCGGCCGAGGACGTCCTGCACGACATGGGCGCGATCTCGATGATGAGTTCGGACTCGCAGGCGATGGGCCGGATCGGCGAGGTGATCATCCGGACCTGGCAGACCGCGCACGTGATGAAACGGCGCCGCGGCGCGCTGCCCGGCGACGGCGCGGCCGACAACCTGCGTGCCCGCCGTTACGTCGCCAAGTACACGATCAACCCGGCCATCGCGCACGGCATGGAGACCGAGATCGGCTCGGTCGAGGTGGGCAAGCTGGCCGACCTGGTGCTGTGGGAGCCGAAGTTCTTCGGGGTCCGGCCGCACGTGGTGTTGAAGGGCGGTTTCCCCGCGTGGGCGGCGATGGGTGACGCGAACGCGTCCATCCCGACGCCGCAGCCGGTCATGGCCCGGCCGATGTTCGGCGCCAACATCGGCGCCGCGCTGAGCCTGCACTTCGTCGCACCATCCGCTTTGGACAGTGGTTTGCGGGAGACCTTCGGCATCACGCGGCCGCTGGTCGCCGTGTCGAACACCCGAGTGCGGACCAAGGCGGACATGGTGCTCAACGACGCCACGCCGGACGTCCGGGTCGAGCCGGACAGCTTCGCGGTGCACGTCGACGGTGAGCTGATCGAGCCGCAGCCGGTGACCGAACTGCCGATGGCCCAACGGTACTTCTTGTTCTGATGGACCTTTCGGCACTCATCCTCGCGGACTCGCGCTTCCCCGGCGGCGGGCACGTTCACAGTGGCGGGCTCGAAGAAGCCGTCGCGCGAAAACTGATTCAGTCCACAAGCGACCTCCCGGGGTTCCTTTCCGGACGGTTGCGGACGGCGGGCCTGCTGGCGGCGGTTTTCGCTGCGGCGTCGGCTCATGCGGCTTCGCGGTCCGTCGCGAGTGGACACTGGGCCCGGCTGGACGCCGAGCTGGACGCGCGGACGCCCTCGCTCGCGCAGCGCGAGGCGTCGCGGGCGCAGGGCCGGGGAACCGCGCGGGCCGGGCGGATCTCCTGGCCGTCACCGGTGCTTTCCTCGCTGCTGGCGGAAACTCCCCGGCCCCACCATCCGATCGTGCTGGGCGCGCTGGTCGGGGTCGCGGGCGGTTCGCCGCACGACGCCGCGATGGCTGTCGCCTACCTGGCGGTGAGCGGGCCAGCCAGCGCGGCGGTGCGGTTGCTGGGGCTGGACCCGTTCGCCGTCAACGCCGTCGTCGCGCGGCTCGACCTGCGGTCGGTGTGCGAGACCGCGGCGGCGGTGGCGGGCGACGACCCGGCGTCGCTGCCGTCACCCGGATCGCCCGGGTTGGATCTGTTCGCCGAGGCGCACGCCCGGCATCACCAGGAAGAGGTGCGTCTCTTTGCCAGCTGAAGGTCACGGCCACGGGCACTTTCACGAGGTCAACTTCGATCCGACGGCCGCCGAGCCCGACCACTACGACGCGGCGCCGACGGCCGGGCGTGCGTACCGGATCGGCATCGGCGGCCCGGTCGGTTCGGGCAAGACGGCGCTGACCGCGGCGCTGTGCCGGGCGCTGGGCGACGAGATCCAGCTCGCGGTGGTGACGAACGACATCTACACGACCGAGGACGCGGACTTCCTGCGTCGCGCGGGTGTGCTCGACCCGGAGCGGATCGAGGCGGTGCAGACCGGCGCGTGCCCGCACACGGCGATCCGCGACGACATCACCGCGAACCTCGACGCCGTCGAGCGCCTGGAAGAGAAGTTCCCGGGGTTGGATCTGGTGATCATCGAGAGCGGCGGCGACAACCTGACCGCGGTGTTCAGCCGCGGCCTGGCCGACAGTCAGGTGTTCGTGGTCGACGTCGCGGGCGGCGACAAGGTGCCGCGCAAGGGTGGCCCCGGCGTCACGACGGCGGACCTGCTGGTGATCAACAAGATCGACATCGCCCACCTGGTCGGCGCGGACATGGACGTGATGACGTCGGACGCCCACCGGATGCGCGGCGAGCTGCCGGTGATCACCCAGTCCCTTGTGGACACTCCGGACGCGCCGGCGGTGGCCGGCTGGGTCCGGTCATTGCTCCCGGTCCGCGCCGGGTGAAGGCCCACGCCCGGCTGACCGCGTGCTTCGACGGCTCACGCACGATCCTGCGCGAGCTGCGTTCGATGGCCCCGCTGACGCTGTTCCCGCGCCGTGGCGGCGGCCGGACGGCGGTGGTCCACCTGGTCAACTCGGCGACGTCCCCGTTGGGCGGCGACGACCTCCTCCTGACGATCCACGTCGGCCCGGGAGCGTCGCTGCGGCTCTCGGGTGTCGCGGCTACTTTGGCGCTGCCCGGCCTGCACGGCGAAGGTTCGCTGTCCACAGTGGACATCTCGGTGGCGGAGGGCGGTTCACTGGAGTACCTCCCGGAGCCGACGGTCATCACCGCCCGGGCCCGGCACACGGCCGTCTTCCGGGCGTCCCTGGCGGACGACGCTTACCTGCACACGCGCGAGGTCCTGGTGCTGGGCCGGGCGAACGAGAAGCCGGGCGCACTCACGACGTCCCAGCAGGTCACGCGCGGTGCGGTGCCGGTACTGCGCCAGACGCTGACGATCGGCGACCCCGCGCTGGACGCCAGCCTGGCCCACCTGGCGGGCCGCCGGGTCCTGGCCACGGACCTGGTGATCGGCGGCCAGGAGTTGCCGGCGGCCTCGGGTGAGTGGTGGTCCCGCACGCCCCTCGCCGCGGGCGGCACCCTCACAACCTCTCTGGCCCCGGACGCGGTCACGGCGTTGGCGCCCCTGTCGTGAGGGGCACCCCATGGACTTAAGAGCCATGAGGGCGCCCCTCACGGCCTGCGGAACCCGGTGTCGCCGTGCTGAGGTCCCGGGCGGACGCGGCTATTGCGAGCGCGGAGTCCGGCATCGCAGAAGTACATGGGCGCAGCGGGCCTCGACGTGCCGCCGCTCGCCGGGGAAGGCCCCCTGCGCCGTCCCCGGCGAGCGGAAGTTGTCGAAGATCGCTCCGCGAAGGCGGTTGCGCGAGCGGGATGCGCTTGTTCTCGATACCGTGCGCCGGCGGGTTCGGGGAGCGAATCCCGCGGAGCCATTGGTAATGAAGATTTTCACAATTTACTCACCCGGGTAGGATCTGGCAATCCCTCGGAAGGAGGAGAGAATCGGTGGCTCGCACGTACGGCGGGGTCGCGCCCGAGCAACGTCGTGCCGACCGTCGTCAGCGGCTGCTCGTGGCCGGCCTCGAGTTGTTCACCTCCACCGGTTTCCGGCACACCAAGATCACCGAGATGTGCGCGCGGGCGGGGGTGTCGACGCGGAACTTCTACGAGGAGTTCTCGAGCAAGGAGGACGTGCTCCGCACCCTCCACGACCAGATCAACAGCCTGGCGCTCGCGCACGTCACCGCGGAGCTCGACAAGGTCGCCGACGCCGACGCGCTCACCCGCATCTCGAAGCTGCTGGACGTCTTCATCGCGACGGTCACCGTGGATCCCCGGATGCCGCGCCTCAACTACGTCGAAGCGGTCGGCGTCAGCCCCGAGCTGGAGGCGCAGCACCAGGTGTGGGTCGACCGCTGGGCGAACTTCATCGCCGCCGAGGCTAGCCGCGCCGCGGAGCACGGCGTCGCGCCCGTGCGGGACTACCGGCTGACGGCGATCGCGCTGGTCGGAGCGGGTACCGGGCTGCTGCGTGAATGGCAGGCGCACGATCCGCCGCTGCCGGTCGAAGAGATCGGCGCGGAGTTCCGCGCGATGATGCTGTCGGCCATCATGCGGCCCGTCAAAATCTTGGACATCGAGGGCAACCGCGGCGCCTCTTCCGACGTTGAAGAGTCGAGCCGGGAGGGGGGCCCGGGGGGAACCCGGCCAACGTGAAGGCCCGCTCACCTGCTGCGGACGCAGGTGAGCGGGCCTTCTCGGACTTTACGCCTGGCGCGGTGCGGGCATCCCCAGCGAAACGGGGCCCGTCTCCTGGCACAGGTCGTGGCAGCTGTTGTCGAGCGTGCAGCACAGCGAACAGATCGGCCCGCTCTGCTTGGCGCAGTCGGCGACGTCCGGCAGTTCGTACGGATCACCGCAGACCGAGCAGGTGTACGTCGCCAGCAGGTCGACGTCCTGCTCCGGCCCGGACACGGTGTTCGGCCGGGCCAGGTAGTACTTCCCGCGCGTCACCACCGCGAGTGTCGGCACTCCCGCGATCGCGATGACCAGCGCGAGCAACGGGCTGAACGCGGCCAGGAACTGTCCGAAGGCACCGAAGTACGCCGCGATCGACACCGCCGAGGCGACGAGCATCGAGCCGAAGCCGACCGGGTTGATCTTGTGCAGGTAGGCCCGTTTGAATTCGATGTACTTCGGCGAGAGCCCGAGCGGCTTCGCGATCACCAGGTCCGCGCACACCGCGCCGATCCAGGCGATCGCGACGTTCGAGTAGAAGCCCAGGATCTTGTTCAGGAAGCCGAACGCGCCGAACTCCATCAGCGCGAGCGCGATCCCGCAGTTCACCAGCACGTACCAGACGCGGCCCGGGTGCTTGTGCAGCACGCGGGAGAAGAAGTTCGCGAACGACAGCGAGCCCGAGTACGCGTTGGTCGTGTTGATCTTGATCTGCGAGACGACGACGAACAGCGCGGCGAACGTCAGCGCGACCGGCCCGAGAGCCGGCTTGACCGCTTCGACGTACGGCGCGATCGGCTCGAGCGCGGCCGTCTTGCCGACGACGCCGAGCGCGAGGAACGCCAGCAGCGCGCCGCCGATCTGCTTCGCGGCCCCGAGGATCACCCAGCCGGGCCCGGCGGCGAGCACCGCGGTCCACCAGGACCGCTTGTTCTCCGCCGTCTTCTCCGGCATGAACCGCAGGTAGTCGGCCTGCTCGCCGATCTGCCCGATCAGCGACAGCGCGACACCCATGCCGAAGCCGAACCCGATCGCCGAGAACCCGGATCCGGCACCTTCCGTGCCGCCGAAGGCCGCGAAGTCGGCGAAGCGGCCCGGCTCGCGGACGAGCACGACGACGAACGGCAGTACCAGGCCGGCGAGCCACAGCGGCTGCGTCCAGGTCTGCATCTTCGCCACCGCGCCCATGCCGTAGAGCGCGAACGGCAGCACGATCAGCGTGGCGATGAGGTAGCCGACGGCCAGCGGGATGCCGAGGGCGAGCTCGAAGGCCTGGCCCATGATCGAGCCTTCGAGCGAGAAGAAGATGACCGTGAAGCTCGCGTAGACGAGCGAAGTGAGCGTCGACCCGAAGTAGCCGAAGCCGGCTCCGCGGGTCAGGAGGTCCATGTCCACTCCGGACTTCGCGCAGGCGGCCGCGATGGGCACGCCGGTCGTGAAGATGACGACGGCGGCGGCGAGGATCGCCAGCACCCCGGAGGTGAAGCCGTAGGAGAGCACGATGCTGGCGCCGATCGCGAAGTCGGCGAGGTAGGCGATGCCGCCCAGCGCCGTCGTCGCGACCACGAACGGTGACCATTTCCGGAACGAATGAGCGGCGAAGCGCAGTGAGTAGTCCTCGCGGTTTTCGTTTGCCGCGAGCGGTGCGTACGTACGTTTCGGGGGAGCCGTTTCGGGGGTGCCTTCTTCGGCGTTCGACAGGATCTCGGTCATGCCTGCCTCCGGGGTGGTGGGGAACGGGCCGAAGATAGGCGCGTCCTTTATCGATCCCGGTCCAGGAGGTAACACGGGCGTAAATGCTTGCTGACGGGCGGTTACGCCCCGATGGCGCGAAGGTCGTGTCGGGAGTCACCGTTCAGTGGGTTCCGTTGCAGCTCGCGAGGCCCTAACGTCACCTGGACCCAAGTGTCAGGGCCCCGACCGGGTACGGAGGTTTGGCGATGATGCCGGAGATCGAGGACAAGGTGGAAGACGCCGTAGTACGCCTGCCCGGGATGCGCGTCGCCTACGACGGCGCCGCGTTCGACGAGTCTGCCCTGGCGGCCACGTGGACCGACCAGTTGCAGGGCTGGCTGAACCAGGCCGTCGCCGCCGGGATCGCCGAACCCAACGCGATGGTGCTCGCGACCGCGGACGCCGAAGGCCGCCCGTCGTCGCGCACCGTGCTGTGCAAGGGCCTCGACGAGCGGGGTGTCGTGTTCTACACGAACTACACCTCGGCGAAGAGCCACGACCTGACGGCGACGCGCTACGCGTCGGTGACGTTCCCCTGGTACGCGCTGCACCGCCAGGTCCACGTCCGCGGCGAGGTCGAGAAGGTCGGCGTCAAGGAGACGGCGGAGTACTGGGCGCAGCGGCCGCGCGGCTCGCAGCTCGGCGCCTGGGCGTCGCCGCAGTCCCGCGTCGTCGACGGGCGCCGCGCCCTGGACACCGCGCTGAACGGCATCGAGCGGCGCTTCGCCGACGTCGAGCAGATCCCGGCCCCGCCGCACTGGGGCGGCTGGCGGATCCGGCCCGACCTCGTCGAGTTCTGGCAGGGCCGCGAGGACCGCATGCACGACCGCCTCCGCTACATGCGCCACGAGGACGGCTGGAACATCGAGCGCGTCGCGCCGTAGTTCGTTTCTTCCGAAGGGCCCTCGCCACGGCGGGGGCCCTTCGGCGTCCGGCGACGAAAATCACGCGCCCCGGGATAGTTAGCCGAGCTAAGCTCGTTGGTTGTGAGTGATCAACCGGGGACGTTGCCGCCCCGCACGGGCGTACGCGGGCTCCTCGGTCGCATCATCGTCGACACCCGGCCGCTGAAGATCCCGGCCTTCCGCCGGCTGTGGCTGTCCACTGTGGTCACCGCGATCGGCACCCAGCTGACCGCCGTCGCCGTGCCCAAGCAGGTCTTCGACATCACGGGCTCGTCGGCGTACGTCGGCCTCAGCGGCCTCGTCGCGCTCGTCCCGCTGCTCGTCTTCGGCCTCTGGGGCGGGGCCATCGCCGACGCCGTCGACCGGCGGAAACTCCTGTTCGTCACGAACGTCGGGGTCGCGATCACGTCCGCGCTGCTCTGGCTGCAGGCGTTCATGAACTTCGGCTCGGTGTGGCTGGTGCTCGGCCTGCTGGCCGTCAACCAGGCGTTCTTCGCGATCAACATGCCGACCCGCGGCGCCGTCGTCGCCCGGCTGGTGCCGGCCGAGCTGCTGCCGTCGGCGAACGCGCTGAGCACCACGATGTCGACGTTCGGTGCCGTGTTCGGCCCGCTGCTGGCCGGGGCGCTGATCCCCGTCCTCGGCCTCTCGACGCTCTACCTGATCGACGTCGTCGCCCTGACGATCACGCTCTTCGCGGTCTGGCGGCTGCCGTCGATCCCGCCGCTGAACGGGCCGTCGCGGCGGGCCGGCGTCCGCGACGTCGTCGACGGCTTCCGGTACCTCGCCGGGCAGAAGATCCTGCTGGCCTCGTTCGTCGCGGACATCATCGCGATGGTCTTCGGGATGCCGCGCGCGCTGATCCCGGAGATGGCCGAGCGCACGTTCGGCGACCCGCCCGGCGGCGGTCCCGCGCTCGGCTGGCTCTACGCGGCGCTGCCCGCGGGCGCGATGCTGATCGGGCTGTTCTCCGGCTGGCTGACGCGCATCCACCGCCAGGGTGTCGCGGTCGTCATCTCGATCTGCGCGTGGGGCGCGGCGGTCGCGGCGTTCGGGCTCGCGCACTCGCTGTGGCTCGCGGTCGTCTTCATGGCGGCGGCCGGCGCCGCGGACATGGTCAGCGCCGTCTACCGGATGGCGATCCTGCAGACCGCGACCACCGACGAGATGCGCGGCCGGCTCCAGGGCGTGTTCACCGTGGTCGTCGCCGGCGGGCCGCGGATCGCCGACCTCACCCACGGCTGGGGTGCCGCCGTGTTCGGCACCGCGGCCACGGCGACCGTCGGCGGGCTGCTGGTGATCGTGCTGGTCCTGGCCTCGATGCTGGTGCTCCCGGCGTTCTGGCGGTACCGGGCGCCGACCGCTTAGGCCGTTCGGACTAAGGTGCGGGCATGCGTAAGCTCGCCGTCGTTTTGGTCGCTTTTGCCACTTTGACCGCCTGCTCGTCCGGATCCCAGCCGGCTCCGGCGCCCCGCTCGTCGTCACCCGCGCCGAAGCCGACGCCGACGCACGATCCGAACGCCACGGCCGCGTCGCTCGACCCGTGCAAGATCCTGCCCGCCGACGCCGTCTCGAAGGCGCTGTTCCTGGACAACCTCACCGCGGTCGCCGGCCCGTCGCAGGACAACGCGGCCAACGGCGGCAAGTCGCGCAGCTGCGAGTACAAGCTCGGTGACAAGGCCGCCGGCGCGCTCGCCGTGACGCGCTTCGAAGGCCGCGAGGGGAAGCCGGCCGAGATGGTCGCGTCGATCAAGAAGGGCAAGGCGGGCGCGCGGGACGTCGCCGGGTTCGCCGACGGCGCGGTCTACTACGTCGACGAGCAGAAGACGGCGACCCTCGCATCGGCGAAGGTCGTGTCCGGGACGCCCGTGCTGATCAACTACACCGGCCCGGCGAAGATGACGCCGGAGCAGATGGCCCCGCTGGTCAAGACCGCCCTCGCGGCGAGCTGATCAGGCCCAGCCGACGAGCTGCAGGCCGGCCTCCGGCAGCTGCTTCAACGCGGGCCGCGTGATCGCGCCGGGTGTGGTGGGTGAGTCGAACCATTCGCCCCGCGTCGACTGGTAGAGCACGGTGGCCCGGTCCGGCGCGGCGGCGGTTTTGCTGATCCGCGGCTCGGACCGCTCGACGAGCTTGGTGAGCTGCGCGCCGCCGCCGCCGAGCTTCAGCCGCGCGAGCACGCCGTGTGCGTCGGTGCCGGTGGCGGCGGACATCAGCGCGGTGGTGGCGTCGAGCGCCGTGACCAGGTGGTAGCGGGTGCCGGCGTCGTCGTAGGTCGCGTAGGCGAGCGCGCCGGCGGAGTCGGTCAGGTAGGCCAGGGCGCCGGCGCGGTGGACGTTCTTCCAGGTGAGCACGCCACCCTGCGGGTCGGGCCACCAGGCTTGGCCGTGCTGGTCGTCCGGCGGCACGACGTCGGCTTCCTTCGTGTTCTGACCGGGCCGGGTGTAGTCGGTGGAGTAGACGGCCTTGCCGTCGTCGAAGTACAGCTTGGTCCCGGCCGGGCCGAACCGCGGGTTCCGGAAACCCGGCACGGCGCCGGTGCGTTCGTAGCGCCGATCGCGCTTGTTCAGCTTGAAGACGTCGACCTCGCCGCCGGTCTCGAGGGTGGCGTAGCGCCCGTCGGGGGAGACGAGGTCGAGCTTGGTGGCCGGCCCGTCGAACCGGGACGGCGAGGTGTCGTGTCCGGGCAGCGGCAGGGTGGTCTTCACGGCGCCGGTGGCGGGATCGGCGAAAACGACGTCGTCGTGCCCGGCCCCGCGCTGGAGCAGCACGACCCCGGAGAGGTCGAGCGGCACCGGATCCGGGGTGGCCGCGGGAGCGGGTGGCGTGCCACTCCCGCACGCCGTCACCAGGAGGGCGAGCAGCACCACGCACCCCATCCGCGCCACCATCGGCTCTCCCGTCGTCCGCGGCTCAGATGCGGCGGGAGAACGTCCGGTTCCCTCGGCTTCACCGGATCATCGGCGCAGGGCGGCCAGTTCCACCGGGCTGTGGGCCGAGAACACCGTCACCTCGTCCTGGTGGTCCTTCACCAGTTCCTGCAGCCGGGCCAGGTTCTCCAGGCGGGCTTCGCGCTTCGTCTGGACGAGGTTCTGGAACACCGTCATGCCCGGCGGGCAGTGCGGGGCGACCGGGTCGAGCTGGCCGTGGAAGAAGTACGCGTCGCCGGCGTGCAGGAGCCAGCCGTCACCCGTGTCGATCGCGACCCCGGTGTGGCCGAGCGTGTGGCCGGTCAGCGGGACCAGCAGGATCTCCTCCGGCAGGCCCTTCAGCGATCGGACCGCCTCGAAGCCGAACCAGGGCTCGCCCGTCTCGTCGTAGGTGCTCCACAGTGGACGGTGGGCGAACTGGGCCGCGCGGTAGCGGTACTTCTCGGCCGCGTTCGACGGGGCCGTCGCCGCCCGGCGCTCCTCGGTGCGGACGTGCACCGCCGCGTTCGGGAAGTCCGCCAGCCCGCCCGCGTGGTCGACGTCCAGGTGGGTCGGCACGATGTGGCGGACGTCGGCCGGGTCGAGGCCGAGCGCCTCGATCTGCGCGACCGCCGTCTCGGCCTGCGAGAGCCGGGCGCCGACCATCGCCAGGAACGGCCGGCCCAGCCACTTGCCGGGCTGGGCGACCCCCTGGGTGCCGAACCCGGTGTCGACCAGGACCAGGCCGTCGCCGGTCTCGATCAGCAGGCAGTGGGCGACGAGTTCCGCCCGCCGCAGCAGCCCGGGCTCGCCGTCGAGCAGCTTGCCGCCCGTGGGGCGCATCGTGCCGCAGTTGAAGTGGTGCACCTTCATACGCTGCTCCTGGTGCTCAGCCGGAGGAACTGGGTCTCGTCGTGCGCGGCGAACACGCTCACCTCGTCGCCGTGCTCCTGAACAAGCTGTCGCAGGCGGGCGTGGTTGTCCAGCCGGGCGCCCTTCACCGTCTCCATGTGGCCCTCGAACCACTTCAGGCCGGGCGGGCAGTGCGGCGCGGCCGGGTCGACCTGGCCGTGGAAGAAGAACGAGTCGCCCGCGTTGAGCAGCCACCCGCTGCCGGTGTCGACGGCGACCCCGGCGTGTCCGCGGGTGTGCCCGCCGAGCGGGATCAGCAGGATCTCGTCGGTCAGGCCGTCCAGCCGCCGGACGGCGCCGAAGCCGAACCACGGTTCCCCGGTGTCCGCATAGGACGTCCACTGTGGACCATGGCTGAACTGGATCGCCCGGTAGCGCCCGCGTTCCGCGGCGTCACGTGGTGACCGCAGGGCCCGCAGCTCCTCGGCGTAGACGTGCACCCGGGCCCACGGGAAGTCGATGAGGCCGCCCGCGTGGTCGAGGTCGAGGTGGGTCAGCACGATGTCCCGGACGTCGGCGGGGTCGAAGCCGAGCGCCCGGATCTGCGTGATCGCGGGCAGGGCGGCGTCCGCGACCGGGTTCGACTGCCGGACGAACCCGGTGCCGAGCCAGGCCTCGCGGTCGACGGCGGCCGGCGTGCCCGTGCCGGTCTCGACCAGCACCAGCCCGGTGGCCGTCTCCAGGAGCAGGCAGTGGCAGACCATGGTGGCGCGGCGGAACAGGCCCGGCCGGCCGTCGACCAGCTTGCCGCCGAGCGGGCGCATGGTCCCGCAGTTCAGGTGGTGGACGCGCATCAGGAGAACTCCCGGTCGAGGGTGGTGTGCAGGTGGGCGGCGACGGCCCGCAGCGGGGCGACGTCGCGGCGGGTGCGGGCCAGCAGCAGCCCGCCTTCGACGGCGGCGAGCACGACGGTGCCCAGCTCGTCGGCGCGGTCCGGCCCGAGTCCTTGCGCGGCAAGGTAATCGGTGAGGATGTCGTGCCAAGCCGAGTAGCCGTCCGCGCAGGCCTCGCGGATCGGCTCGCTCTCGGCGGCGGCGTCCAGCGCGACCGTCGCAAGTGGACAACCGCGCTGGAAGTCCGACTCGGTGAGGAAGTTCGCGAGCGCGTCGACGACCCGGTCGATCGCGGTCGCGACGTCCGGGGCGTCGGTGACGACCGCGCGGAGCAACGCGCCGGTGCGTGCACTGGACAGCCGGACGGCCTCGGCGGCCAGTTGTTCCTTGCCGCCGGGGAAGTGGAAGTAGAGCGACCCCTTCGGCGCACCCCCGGCCGTCGTCAGCTGGGTGAGGCCGGTGGCGTGGTAACCCTGCGAGTGAAACAGGTCGGCGGCGGTGTCGAGCATCCGCTGCCGCGTGTCGGTGCGGCGAACCATGGAAGGGACCGTAGCTCAAACTATGACGACCGGTCTAGTGAGTAACGCTGAAAAGCCGGTCTGCGGCCATCCGGGTGAGGCTGCTGGTCTGACCGAGCGGTAGAGCGCATCATCACTAAGCGTGAGCGAATCCGACTTCGTGGCACTGCCGGGTGGTGTTTGCCGAGAGCTGCCCAGGACCGCCGTCACCTCGCGGCGGCGCATCACCGTGACGCTCGTGCTGCGCCGGCGTTCGTCAATCCCTGACCAGCTCATCGAGGGTCCGGACACTCTCGGACGAGAGCTGTTCGCCGAGCGGCACGGGGCCGACCCGGTCGACGTCGAGATCGTCCGCGCGTCCCTGAAGGGCCTCGGGCTGGAGGCCGGGGAGAGCGATCTCGGTACACGGAAAGTAATCGTTTCGGCTCAGCGCGGGACCCTCGTCCGGGCCTTCGGGACCAAGCTGCACGTCGTCCACGACGGCGAGCGCGTCCGAACGGGTGAGTTGTGGATCCCGGCCGAGCTCGACGGGATCGTCGTCGCGGTGCTCGGCCTCGACGACGGGCCCGGCGAGTTCCTGACCACCCTGGCCGCCGCGGTGCACGCCGAGCCGACCCCGCCGGTGCTCGACCTGGGCGACGATCTCGCGGACGAGGACTGGACCGGGCAGGAACGCGCGGTGCTGGCCGACGTGCTGGCGGACGCGGCGGCGCTGGGCATCAAGGTCGTGCCGCCGCGTCGGTAAGGTCGTCCGCATGGGCAACCCGACCGGTCAGCAGTTCGAGATCACCCGCGGCAACGCGCGCGCCGTCGTCACCGAGATCGGTGCGGGCCTGCGCGCGTTCGAAGTCGGCGGAGTGCCGTACGTCGAGGAATTCCCCGAAGACGCGAAGCCGCCGAAGGGCGCCGGCCAGGTGCTGCTGCCCTGGCCGAACCGGACCAAGGCCGGCAAGTGGACGTTCCAGGGTGCGGAGCAGCAGCTCGAGATCACCGAGGAGGCGCGCGGCAACGCCATCCACGGCCTGACCCGCCACCTCGAGTGGGAGCTGCTCGAGCACGCCGAGTCGTCGATCACCATGGCCGTCGACGTCGCGGTGCAGCCGGGGTGGCCGGTGCCGCTGCGCGCGACGATCACCTACGACCTCGCGCCGCGCGAGCTGACCATCACGCACGAGATCCGCAACGAGGGTGAGCAGCCGATCGGCGTCGGCGTCGGCACGCACCCGTACTTCCGGATCGGCGACGTCCCGACCGACGAGCTGACCCTCACGCTGCCCGCGAGCCGCGTCCGGCCGTACCTCGGCGACGAGCAGATGCCGTATTCGCCGGAGCAGGACGTCGAGGGCACCGAGTACGACTTCCGCAGTGGCCGGATGCTCGAAGGCGTCGACCTGGACACCGCGTTCGGCGGTCTTTCGGCGGCCGAAGACGGGCTGCACCACTTCGTCCTCGCGCACGGCGACCAGCAGCTGCTGGTCTGGACCGGCCCGGACTTCCACTGGGCGCAGGTCTTCACCCCGGACGACCTGGTCGGCCGCGGCCGCGCCGTCGCGATCGAGCCGATGACCTGCCCGGCCGACGCCCTCAACACCGGCACCGACCTGCTGGAGCTGGATCCGGCGGCGTCGTGGTCGGGCAGCTGGGGCATCCGGGTCAGGTGAAGCCGCTTCGCCTGGGCGTCGCCGACGCGGGCGAAGTGCTGACGCTGCAACGCGCGGCGTACGTCACCGAAGCTCGCGCCCACGACGACCTCGACCTGCCGCCGCTGCTGGAAACCCTCGCCGAGACGCGCGCGGCGCTGCTGGGTCTTTCGTGGGGCTTCCGGGACGCGGGCCGGCTGATCGCGTCGGTGCGTTTGACGGTGACGGACCACGTCGGGGTGATCGGCCGCCTGGTCGTGGCCCCCGACCGGCAGGGCTCCGGCCTCGGCGCCTTGATGCTGCGCGCCGCGGAGGACCTGGCTCCGCCCGCGGTGACGCTGTTCCGGCTGTACACGGGCTCGGGCAGCGTGGTTCCCCTGCGCCTGTACGCGAAGCACGGCTATCGCGAAACGCACCGGACGCCCGAGAACAACCACGAATTGGTGCATCTGGAGAAGGCCAGGGTTCCGTAGGCTGCTCCGGTGCAGACGGTGTCGTTCTGGCAGGCCTGGGGGCTGTGGTTCGACGGCCGGTCCGTGGCGGGTTACCAGATGTGGGGCTTGCCGGTGCTCTGGTGGGGCCGGATCGGCAAGCTCGGCCAGTTCACCGGCGGGCTGGTGGCGATCATCGACATCGTGGGCGTCGCCCGGATCACGGCGTGGGGCGAGCGGCTGCGGGCCAGGCCGATCGAAGGCTCTCGCAAGACACTCGCCGAGGCCTGGCGGCGGCGGGCCGACATCTACCGCGACGTGTACCGGGACATCGTCGACGACGTGGCTCGCCGGTCCGCGGCGAGGAAGCCCCACCTGTACCCGCGCGGCGGCCCCAAGAAGCGGCAGCTCGAGCCCGAAGCCCTCCGGGTGAAGCGGATCCTGTGGACCGTCTTCGGCGTCCTGATCGCGGCGGCCTGGGCACTGATCATCTGGTCCGAAATCGCCGGGGGCCCGGCGCCGCAGCGCACCGAGGACGGTCTCGCCTGGTACTGGTGGGTGCTGGCCATCGTCGGCGTGATCGTCTTCGCGTTCACCTGGTACTGGATCCTGATGGCCGTGCTGGCCGGGTTCTCCATGGCGGCGAACCTGCTCGCCCGCGCGTTCCCGCTGGTCGTCTACGGCTTGTTCGTCTGGCCGCCGCTCGTGCTGCTTCGCGGCCCGCAGCCCGATCGGTCGCTGCGCGTCATCGGCGTCTTGCTGGTCGTCGCGGGATTCGGGCTCGATCTGCTGGCGAGCTGAGCCCCGCGTCGCGGCGCCCCGGCCAGTTCGTTAGCGTGGCGAACTATGGCGAAGGCAATTGTCGGGGGCTACGTCGTCCCCATCGACGGTGATCCCATCGACGGCGGCACGGTCCTGATCGACGACGGCAGGATCGTCGCCGTCGGCACCGAGGCCGACGTCGACATCCCGGAGGACGCCGAACTGGTCGACGCGGCCGGCACCTGGGTGCTGCCCGGCTTCATCGACGCCCACGCCCACCTCGGCGTCCACGAGGACGGCGAAGGCTGGGCCGGCAACGACACCAACGAGATGACCGACCCGAACGGTGCCCGCTTCCGCGCCGTCGACGGCATCGACCCGTACGAGCCCGGTTTCGACGACGCGCTCGCCGGCGGGGTCACGAGCGTCGTCATCAAGCCCGGGTCGGGCAACCCGATCGGCGGCCAGACGATCGGCGTCAAGACCTGGGGCCGCAGTATCCTCGACATGATCTTCGCGGAGCACGTCAGCGTGAAGAGCGCGCTCGGCGAGAACCCGAAGCGCGTGTACGGCGAGAAGAAGCAGACGCCGTCGACGCGGCTGGGGGTCGCCGCGATCCTGCGCGAGGCGTTCACGAAGGCCCGCAACTACCAGGCGAAGCGCGACCACGCGGCGTCCGAGGGCAAGCCGCACGAGGTCGACCTGACAATGGAGACGCTGTCGAAGGTCCTCGACGGCGAGCTGTACTGGGACCAGCACGTGCACCGCGCGGACGACATCGTGACGGCCATCCGGCTCGCCGACGAGTTCGGCTACAAGCTGGTGATCAACCACGGCACCGAAGGCCACCTGATCGCGGACCTGCTGGCCTCGCGCGACGTCCCCGTCATCCTCGGGCCGCTGTTCACCACGAAGTCCAAGGTCGAGCTGCGCAACCGCACGCTCCGCTCCGCCGGCATCCTGGCCCGCGCGGGCGTCAAGATCGCGATCACCACCGACCACCCGGTGATCCCGATCAACTTCCTGGTCTACCAGGCGGCGCTGGCGGTCAAGGACGGTCTCGACCCGCACACGGCCCTGCGTTCGCTGACGGTCAACCCGGCTGAGATGCTGGGGCTGGACAGTCGGATCGGCTCGCTGAAGCCGGGCCTGGACGCGGACGTCGTCCTCTGGTCCGGCGACCCGCTGGACGTGATGAACCGCGCCCTGCGGGTCTTCGTCCGCGGCGCCGAGGTGTACCACTTCGACGAGCAGCGGGGCGAAGGCGTATCGGCGGACCGCCGCTACCGCGAGTCCCGCTGACCGTCCCCCAAGCGGACGGACGACACGCCGGTTACCGGGCGGTTCCGGCGTGTCGTCCGTCTATTTTCGTTCATGAGAGCAGGGCGTCGAGGTCGAGTTTGACGGGGAACGGGACGTCGGTCGTGAAGGTGCCGGTGACCGCGGCGGCGTCCTGGTAGCCGAATTCTCCGGCCTGGTGACAGGCGACCAGGGAGACCGGTTCGGTGATGTCGACGATCCAGTAGTGCGGGATCCCTGCGTCGGCGTATTCGTCGTGCTTCACCTGGTAGTCGGTGCGTTTTGAGCCCGGCGACATGACCTCGGCCACCACGGCTACCTCGTCGGCGCGAAGCATGTCGCCGTCCCGACGGACACGGGCGACCGCAGCTCTCTCGACGATCACCAAGTCGGGGCGGCGGGAAAAGCCAGGTCTGCCCGGCGGAACCAGACCGAGGCTCACGTCGGTTTCGGGCACGACGCGGAGGTGGCCCGGCAACTGCCCGGCGAGTTGCTGCCCCAGCTCGAACACGACGATGTTGTGCTCGGTCTTGGGACTGGGCGACATCACGACGCGACCCTCCACGAGTTCGGTGAAACCGGAGTCGGTTTCACCGAGCGCCGCGTACTCCTCGATCGTCAGCAGGTGATCGGGGATCTCCCACCGGCGGGCAGGTTCCGGCTGGGGAAGTGCAGTCACAGCTTCTCCTCACGTCGCCGGAATTGTCTCACGGCCCAAGTTCAACCATGAGTAACCGTATTCTTACTCTTCGTGAGACACCTTTCCCTCGACCGGGTCAAGATCATGACGGGACATCGGTCGTGAAGGTGCCGGTGACCGCGGCGGCGTCCATGTAGCCCTGGCACGCGACCAGCGAGAACGTCGCAGCCGAGCTCGGACGGCCCTGGGGATAGAGTCGGCGGGCCAGCTGAAGGGCCGCCAGCAGACGATTCATGACAGCAGCGCGTCCAGATCGAGCTTGACCGGGAACGGGACGTCCGCCGTGAAGGTGCCGGTGACCGCCGCCGCGTCCTGGTAGCCGCGGCACGCGACGAGCGAGACCGGCTCGTCCAGGTCGATGATCCAGTAGTGCGGGATGCCGGCGTCGGCGTATTCGTCGTGCTTCACGCGGTAGTCGGTGCGCCGGGAACCCGGTGACACGATCTCGATGACCACCGCCACCTCGCCGGCGCGGATCATGGCGTGTCGGGTGATCGCGGCCCGGGCGAAGACCAGCAGGTCCGGGCGGCGGGCGAAGCCGGGTTCGCCGCGAGGTGAAAGGCGCAGGTCCAGGTCACTGCCGAGGACGAAGGCGAGGTCGCGCGGCAACTGCCGTTCGAGCTGTGCCGCCAGCCGGCACGCGGCCAGGTTGTGCCGCCGGCCGGCGCCGGGTGAGGGCACCACGCGGCCTTCCACGAGTTCGGTGAAACCGCGGTCGGTGTCACCGAGCGCCGCGTATTCCTCGACGGTCAGCAGATGGCCAGGCATGCGAAAAACCGTATCCGTACCCGGCGTGCGACACCCCTAATCAGGTCAGGCGTGCTTCAGCTCCCGGGCGATGACCATGCGCTGGATCTGGTTCGTCCCTTCGAAGATCTGCGGCACCTTCGCCTCCCGCATGTACCGCTCCACCGGGAAGTCCCGCGTGTAACCCGCCCCGCCGAGGACCTGGACCGCGTCCGTGGTCACCTTCATCGCGCCGTCCGTCGCGACCAGCTTGGCGATCGACGCCTGCCGCTGGAACGGCATCCCGCGGTCGCGTCGCCGGGCTGCGTCCAGGTACGTCGCGCGCGACGACTCGACCGTGGCCGCCATGTCCGCCAGCAGGAACTCGACGCCCTGGAAGTCGATGATCGGGCGGCCGAACTGGGAGCGGCCCTTCGCGTAGGAAACCGCTTCGTCCAGGGCCGCCTGCGCCAAGCCCACCGCGCACGCCGCGATGCCGAGACGGCCGGAGCTGAGGGACGACAACGCGATTCGCAGTCCCTGTCCCTCCGAACCGATGAGGCGAGAGGCGGGGACCGCGGCGTTGTCGAAGATCAGCTGGGCCGTCGGCGAGCCCGTGAGGCCCATCTTGCGCTCGCGCGGCGCCGCCGAGAGGCCGGGTGTCGAGCCGTCGACCAGCAGGCAGGAAATCTCCTGCTCGCTCGTGCGGACCATCGTCGTGTAGAAGTCCGCCACACCCGCGTGGGTGATCCACGCCTTCGTGCCGTTGACGACGTAGTCCGCGCCGTCCAGACGTGCGCGTGTCGACAAAGCGGCCGCGTCCGAGCCCGCCTGGGTCTCCGACAGGGCGTACGCGCCGAGCAGCCCCCCTTCGAGCATGTCCGGCAGCCACTCGTCGCGCTGCTCGTCGGTGCCCCAGTTCGCCAGGCCGTAGCAGGACATCGTGTGCACCGAGAGGCCGACGCCGACCGTCATCCAGGCGGCCGCGATCTCCTCGAGCACCTGCAGGTACACCTCGTACGGCACGTCGCCGCCGCCCCAGCGCTCCGCGTACGGCAGCCCCAGCAGCCCGGACTTGCCGAGCAGCCGGAACTGCTCACGCGGGAACCGTTCGGCCTCCTCGGCCTCGGCCGCCCGCGGGGCGAGCTCGTCGCGAGCGATCTCGGTCGCCAGCGCGACCAGGTCCTCGGCGTCCGAATCGGGCAGCAGGCGTTCGGCGGGCATGTCGTCCTCCCAGGCAACGGTACTGAAAACAGTACTGTGGGTCCGCTCAGAGTACAGTATGACAGGCCTGGGGTGGCGGGATGACGTAGGAGATAGTGGTCCGATGGAAGCCAGTCGCAGGCCCACCGCGAGGCAGCGCGCCCTGCTCGCCGAGCTCGAGGCGCTCTTCCTCGCCGAGGGCTTCGCCGCGTTCACCCTGGACGACATCGCCGGCCGCCTGCGCTGCTCGAAGTCGACGCTCTACGCCCTCGCGCCCAGCAAGGAGCAGCTCGCCGTCAAGGTTGTCGCCCAGTTCTTCCGCGGCGCCGCGGAGCGGATCGAGGAGCGGATCGCCGGGATCGACGACGCGCCCAAGCTCATCGGGGAGTACCTCGCCGGCGTCGCCGAGCACCTCAACCGGGCGTCGGCGACGTTCATGCGCGACATCGCCGAGTTCGCTCCGGCGCGCGAGACCTACCAGGTCAACAGCCGGTTCGCGGCGCAGCGGATCCGCGCGTTCATCGACAAGGGCGTCGCCGACGGCGTCTTCCGCGACGTCCACGCCCGGCTCGTCGCCGAGATGACCGGGCTGATCGTCGAGGGCATCCAGACCGGCGTGCTCGCGCAGCGCATCGAGGTGTCCGACGCCGAAGCGTTCACCGCTCTGGGTGAGCTGCTGCTCGGCGGGCTGAACAAATAGCGGACAGGAATTGTCACCGCGTTCTCCCTTAAACTCGCCCGGTGATCGTCGTAGGCGGAGAAGCGCTCGTTGACCTCGTCCCGGGTGACCCCTTGGACTCCACTGTGGACGGTGGGCTGCGCGCGCTGCTGCCGCGCCTGGGCGGCGGGCCGTACAACGTCGCGCTGGCCGCGGGCCGCCTCGGCGTCCCGACGGCCTTCCTGTCGCGGGTGTCCACCGACCGCTTCGGCGACGCGATGGTCGAACGCCTGCACGCGTCGGACGTCGACACGTCGCTGCTGCAGCGCGGGGACGAGCCGACGACACTGGCCGTCGTCGCGCTCGACGCCAAGGGCGCCGCGCGCTACACGTTCTACGTCGAGGGCACGGCCGACCGGCTCGTCGCCGACCCCGGCCCGCTGCCGGACGAGACGACCGCGCTCTCGCTCGGCACCCTCGGTCTGGTCCTCGAGCCCGGCGCGTCGGCGTACGAGGCGATGCTCCGGCGCGAGGCCGCGCGCGGGGTGCTGACCGTTCTCGACCCCAACATCCGCGAGGCGCTGATCACCGATCCGGCCGCCTACCGCGCCCGGTTCGCGTCGTGGCTCCCGGACGTCCGGCTGCTGAAGATCTCCGACGACGACGCCGCGTGGCTCACCGAAGGCGCCGACCCGGTCGCCGCCGCGAAGACGTGGGTCGAGTCCGGTGTGGACGCCGTGGTGCTCACCCGGGGCGCCGACGGCGTCGCGGTGATCACCGACGCAGGTGAGCTGGCCCACGTGCCGTCGCGGCGGGTCGAGGTGGTCGACACCATCGGCGCCGGCGACACCGTGCAGGGCGCGCTGCTGGCCTGGCTGACCACCCACGAGGTCTCGGACCTGGCTTCTCTCGACGCGGACGCGTGGCGCGAAGCCCTCGCCTTCGCGGCGAAAGCCGCCTCGATCACGGTGTCGCGCAGCGGCGCGGAGCCGCCCACAACGGCCGATATGGCATCCACCGTGTGAACCTGGTCCCAAAGCGGGTACCAGGGGCAACGTCACCGCTGCGCGGTGCCGGGTTTCTCGACTAGCGTAGAGGGGCATTCTTCATACCCCAGCGGGGCGGTGTGCAGCGAGGCGCCAGTGTTTCCTCGCGTGAACACGTGGCTACCTGTGGAACCTACAGGCGCCGCCGTCCCGTGCCCAACGTGAGAGGGACTTGCATGTCCGACGCGACGACTGCGGGGCAGTCCGGCGGCGAAACCGCGAAGCTGAGCCTTCCGAGTGGCGAGCACGAATTCAAGATCGTCCACCCGGTCGAGGGCGCGCCCGGGATCGAACTGGGGAAGCTGCTGGCGCAGACGGGGTACATCACCTACGACCCCGGGTTCGTCAACACCGGCGCCGCGTCGTCGGCCATCGCCTACATCGACGGCGACGCCGGTATCCTCCGCTACCGGGGTTACCCGATCGAGCAGCTGGCCGAGAAGTCGACCTTCGTCGAGGTCTCCTACCTGCTGATCTACGGCGAGCTGCCGACCGAGGCCCAGCTGGCCGACTTCACCCAGAAGATCCAGCGCCACACGCTGCTGCACGAGGATCTGAAGGCCTTCTTCAGCGGTTTCCCGCGTGACGCGCACCCGATGCCCGTGCTGTCCAGCGCGGTTTCGGCGCTGTCGACGTTCTACCAGGATTCGCTCGACCCGTTCGACGAGCCGAACGTGGAGCTGTCCACCATAAGGCTCCTCGCGAAGGTGCCGACGCTGGCCGCGTACGCGTACAAGAAGTCCGTGGGCCAGCCGCTGCTGTACCCGGACAACTCGCTCGGCCTGGTCGAGAACTTCCTGCGCATGACGTTCGGCTTCCCGGCCGAGCCGTACGAGGTCGACCCCGCCGTCGCGAAGGCGCTCGACCTGCTGTTCATCCTGCACGCCGACCACGAGCAGAACTGCTCGACCTCGACCGTGCGCCTGGTCGGCTCGTCCGAGGCGAACCTGTTCGCGTCGATTTCGGCCGGCATCAACGCGCTGTTCGGCCCGCTGCACGGCGGCGCGAACGCGGCGGTGCTCGACATGCTCGAGGGCATCAAGAACGACGGCGGCGACGTCGCCAAGTTCGTCGAACGGGTGAAGAACAAGGAAAAGGGCGTGAAGCTGATGGGCTTCGGGCACCGGGTCTACAAGAACTACGACCCGCGCGCGAAGATCATCAAGAACACGGCCGACGAGATCCTCGGCAAGCTGAAGGGCGGCGACCAGCTGCTCGACATCGCCAAGAAGCTCGAAGAGACCGCGCTTTCGGACGACTACTTCGTTTCGCGCAAGCTGTACCCGAACGTGGACTTCTACACCGGCCTGATCTACCGGGCGCTGGGCTTCCCGACGAAGTTCTTCACGGTGCTGTTCGCGCTCGGCCGCCTGCCGGGCTGGATCGCGCACTGGCGCGAGATGATCAACGACCCGGCCACCAAGATCGGCCGCCCGCGGCAGATCTACACCGGCCACGCGTCGCGGGACTACACCCCGATGTCGGAGCGCTGAGCCTGATCAGCTGACCGATGGCGCCCCGTCGTGCACTGGCACGGCGGGGCGCTTATCGTTGTCCGCCGTGACCAGAGAAGCACCCGTCGTCCTGTGGTTCCGCCGCGACCTGCGCCTCGGCGACCACGCCGCGCTGCTCGAGGCGTCGAAGCACAGCAAGCACGTCCTCGCGCTGTACGTCCTCGACGAGGCGCTGCTCAAGCCGTCCGGTGACGCGCGGACGGCGTTCCTCTACGGCTGCCTGGAGAAGCTCGACGAGCAGCTGGGCGGCCGGCTGATGCTCGTGCGCGGCGAACCGGCGGCCGAGGTCGTGAAGGCCGCGAAGAAGATCGGCGCGTCGGCGGTGCACGTCAGCGCCGACACCGGCCCGTACGGCCGCCGTCGCGACGCCGAGGTCGCGAAGGCGTTGGCGGACAACAACATCGACTGGGTCGAGACGGGCTCGCCGTACGCGATCATGCCCGGGCGCGTCACCAAGCCGGACGGTGACCCGTACCGCGTGTTCACGCCGTTCCACCGCGCCTGGCTGGCGCACGGCTGGCGCGCGCCCGCCGACACCGGGCCGTCCCTTGTGGACTGGGTGGAGCCGCCCCGCACCTTGAAGATCCCCAAGGCGCCGCGGGTTTCCGCGACGCTGCCCGAACCGGGTGAGCAGGCCGCGCTGGACACCTGGCACGCCTTCCTCGACGACGCCCTCGAGACGTACGACTCCGACCGTGACCGGCCCGATCGGGAAGGCACCACGCGGATTTCGCCGTACCTGCGCTGGGGCTGCGTCCACCCGCGGACGCTGCTCGCGGACCTCGCCGGGAACGACGGCGTCGGCGCGAAGTCGATGCGGGGCGAGCTGTGCTGGCGCGAGTTCCACGCCGACGTCCTGTGGCACCGCCCGGAAACCGCGCGGAAGAACTACGACCGCCGGTTCGACAAGATGAAGCACGACAGCGACACCGAGGCGTTCGAGCGGTGGTGCGCCGGGAAGACCGGCTACCCCATCGTCGACGCCGGGATGCGGCAGCTGCTCGCCGAGGGCTGGATGCACAACCGCGTCCGGATGGTCGTCGCGAGCTTCCTGGTGAAGGACCTGCACCTGCCGTGGTGGCAGGGCGCGCGGCACTTCATGAACCACCTGGTGGACGGCGACCTCGCGTCGAACCAGCTGAACTGGCAGTGGGTCGCGGGCAGCGGCACCGACGCGGCGCCGTACTTCCGGATCTTCAACCCGACGACGCAGGGGGAGAAGTTCGACCCCAACGGCGACTACGTCCGCAAGTACGTCCCGGAACTGCGTTCGGTGCCCGGAAAAGCGGTCCACAAACTGAAGGACCGCCCCAAGGAGTACCCGGAGCCGATGGTCGACCACGCCCACGAGCGCCAGGTGTCCTTGGAGCGGTACGGCCAGATCACGTCGTGATCAGCCGCGCAGGGCCTCCGACAGCTTGATGCGGCTGCCGATGCGCAGCACGCTGTTGCCGTAGATCTTGCCGCCCAGCCAGGTCAGCAGCGCGACCAAGGCGACCGTCAGGCCGAGGGACAACCCGATCTCCCACCCGGCCGCGGCGCCGGTCGCGATGCGGGCCGGCATCAGGATCGGCGAGAGCAGCGGGATCAGCGAGAGGACCTTGGTTCCCGTGCCGTCCGGGTCCTGCAGCAGCAGGTTGAACCCGGCGACGAACCCGATGATCAGCACGATGTTGATCGGCCCGACGACCGACTGCGTGTCCTCCTGTCGCGACACGAGCGAGCCCAGCGCGCCGTAGATCGTGGCGTACAACAGGAAACCGAGCAGGTACCAGAGCAGGCCCCACAGCAGCGCGCCGCCGGCGAAACCGGACAGGCTGAACACGCCGCTGACCGTCGCCGCGATCAGCCCGGCCGTGGCGAGGATGACCAGCTGGACCAGGCCGACCAGGCCGAGCCCGATCACCTTGCCCAGCAACAGCTGCCACGGCCGCACGCTGGCGAGCAGGATCTCCACGACCCGGCTCGCCTTCTCCTCGACGACACCCTGGGCGACCATCGTGCCGTAGGTGATGATGCTGATGTAGAGCAGGAACGCGACGATCAGGCCGACGACCAGCCGCTGCGTGTGGTCGGCCGGCTCCGGCGACAGCGCGTCGTCCTGCACGTGGGTGCCGTTGACCTGCGCCATCACGTCGGCGGGTTCGAGCTGGGCGGCCGAGAGGACGCCGTCGAGCACCTGCTGCTGCGCCACCTGGTCGAGCACCGTGCGCAGCTGGGTGTCCAAAGAGGACTTGTACGTCGCGGTCAGCTTCGCCGCGCTGCCCGAGACGAGCGCGTCGAGGTCACCGTCCTCGACCTTTTGCCGGCCCTCGGCCGGGTCGGTGACCGTGACGACCGAGATCTCCTGGCCCGCCTGCGCCGCCTTCGTCCGGAGCTGCTGGGCGATCCCCGTCGCCTGCCCGGTCAGGCCCACCGTGCTCTTGTCGGCTGCCCCGGCCAGCGCGGCCTGGAACCCGACGTACCCCAGCAGCAGCACCAGCATCACGACGGTGCCGATCACGAACGAGCGCGTCCGCAGCCGGGTGTTCAGCTCGCGCTTCAGCACGAGCCAGACGGCCCGCCGCCCACTCAGCGTCCTCATCGTGGATCCCCCTTCTCGGCCACCGCGTCGCGGAACAGCTCGGTCAGCGTGCGGCGCCGGTGGCTGAACTCGGTGACCGGCCCGGTCGACAGGGCCGCGGCGAGCACGGCCTGGTCGTCGGCGCTCGGTTCGAGGCCGAGCACAGTGGTCGTGTCGTGTTCCTCCAGCACACGCACGCCGGGCAGGCCGGCCGCCCAGCCGGGACGCGCGCCCGGCGCCGTCACCACGAGCTTGCTGCCGGCTTCGGCGGTCAGTTCGCCGACCGTGCCGACGGCGACCATCCGGCCGTTGCGGATGATCCCGACCCGGTCGCAGAGCCGTTCGACCAGGTCGAGCTGGTGGCTGGAGAACACGACCGGCACCCCGGCCGCGGCCTTCTCACGCAGCACCGCGCTCATGACGTCGACGGCGAGCGGATCGAGGCCGGAGAACGGCTCGTCGAGCACCAACACGGCCGGGTCGTGCACCAGCGCCGCGGCCAGCTGGACGCGCTGCTGGTTGCCGAGGCTGAGTTTCTGCACCTCGTCCTTGCGGCGCTCGGCCAGGCCGAGCCGGGTGATCCAGGTTTCGGCGTTGCGGTGCGCTTCGTTCGCGGTCAGGCCGTGCAGCTCGGCGAGGTAGACGAGCTGCTCCAGCACCTTCATCTTCGGGTACAGCCCGCGTTCCTCCGGCATGTAGCCGATGTGCGTGCGGGTTTCGTGCGTGATCTTCTCACCGTTGAACCGGACTTCCCCGCCGTCGGCGGCCAGCACCCCCAGCGCGATCCGCATCGTGGTGGTCTTGCCCGCGCCGTTGCTGCCGACGAAGCCGAACAGCTCGCCGGCCCGGACGTCGAACGAGACGCCGTCCAGCGCGACTTTCGCGCCGTAGCGCTTGGAGATCCCGTCGATCTCCAGGTTCCCCTCACCCATGTGCTTCCCCCTCGTCGAAGTCCTCGGGATCGTCGTCCGGCAGCGACCAGCCGAGCACGATCGGCGGGACCGTGGTGCCGGTGACCAGCAGCGCGGACATCATCATCACGCCGCGGTACGCGCCCTCGGCCTGCCCGGCGACGACCATGGTGTAGAACATCGCGACCAGCATCAGCCCGACGAGCACCAGGTAACCGACGTAGGTGACGCGGTGCCGCCACTCGCGTTCGCGCTCGTCCAGCAGCCGCGAGAAACTGCCGCTCATCCGGCCGGTCAGGATCTTCAGCAGGATGAAGGAGGCGCCGCCGGTGAGCAGCGCGCCCATCCAGAGGCCGAAGTACAGCGACGGCGAAACCAGGGTGAAGACGGCGGCACTGCCGACGAGCACGAGATCGGCGGCGGCCAGGACGACGGCCAGCGCGCGCCGGTGCCGCCGGTCGCGCCAGCCGGGCAACCGCTTGGCGTGCCGCAGTTCGCGTTCGTCCATCCTGTCGAGCTGACGTTCCCAGTAGGCCGCGAGCCGGCCCTGCTGCTCGGTCATCGTCATGCTCCCCCCTCGCGGTAGACCTGGGTGGACAGCGGCATGAACGGTTCGCGGCTGAACACCGCTTCGACCGGCAGGTCGAACACCGAACAGATCCGGAACGCCAGGTCCAGGCTCGGATAGTGGTCGCCGCGCTCGAGCGCCCCGATGGTCTGCGGGTTCACTTCGACGGCGTTGGCGAGCGCGGCCCGGCTCATCCCCCGCTCGGCTCGCAACACGGCCAGCCGGTTGTGGATCGGCAGCTCCTTGCCGCGTCTGACCGGACTCATGAACGTACTGTTGCAAAAACCCAACGACTCGTCAACCTAAGAGAACATCAAGCTTC
Source organism: Amycolatopsis sp. NPDC049252 (assembly GCF_043197175.1). Lineage (NCBI taxonomy): Bacteria > Bacillati > Actinomycetota > Actinomycetes > Pseudonocardiales > Pseudonocardiaceae > Amycolatopsis > Amycolatopsis sp. NPDC049252. The sequence goes on along the minus strand of NZ_JBICSQ010000001.1, from coordinate 254,673 downwards.
GGTTGTCCACAGGTCCCCGGTGATGTGGACAGCTCGGCTGCGCGAGTGGCTTTTCGCGGGTTTTGTCCGGGGGGTGCCGGTACGCTGGAAGCGGGGCCGGTCCCCGGAGAGGGCGGGGGGCTGCTGTGGGGTCAGGAGAGGCCGGCCAGCGCCTTGTCGACCAGCTCGGCCACCCGCGGAGTCGCCGCAGCGGCATCCGCCGGGATCAGCGCCAGCCGTGTGCGCCGTTCCAGTACGTCCTCGATGTCCAAAGCTCCCTCGTTGCGGACCGCCCAGACGATCTCCGCCGCCGTGATCTCCGTGCTCGGCGACACCGGGGCCGCGAACTCGGTGTCCAGCTCGCCCAGCGCCGCCACCCGTGGTGCCTCCGTGCCGTACTTGGCCACCAAGCGGGCCGGTGCGTCCACAAGGGACAGATCCTCGCGGCGGGCCGCGCCCAGCAGCGGGAGCCGGGACGTGCGGCAGGGCGTGGTCGGGAGCCCGGCCAGGCGCACCGCCGCGTCGACCGCGTCCTCGGCCATGCGGCGGTACGTCGTGAGCTTGCCGCCGACCACCGTCAGCAGGCCGTCCGAGCCCGCCAGGACCGCGTGCTTGCGGGACAGGTCCGCCGAACGGCCGCCCGTGCCCTCGATCAGCGGCCGCAGCCCGGCGTACGAGCCCGCGATGTCGTCGCGGGTCAGCGGTCGCGACAGGACCGATGAGGCCAGCGACAGCAAGAAGTCCACATCGGACTCGGGAACCGTTGGCACATCGGGCAGAGGTCCCGAGACGGGCTCGTCGGTCAGTCCCAAGTAGACCCGGCCGTCCGGCTGGGGGAGCAGGAAGACGAACCGGTTGGTCTCGCCCGGCACGCCGATGTTGACCGACGTCGTGCCCATCGGCACCGTTCCCGGGGCGAGCACCAGGTGTGAACCGCGCGACGGCCGCAGTTTCACCGAGCCGGTCAGCGTCCCGGCCCAGACGCCGGTCGCGTTGATGACCTGACGGGCGAACAGGTCCAGCTCGTCGCCCGAGACACCGTCCCGGACGCGGACCCGGTCGGCCGCCACGGAAACCGCCGACAGGCGGGTCAGGATCCGGGCGCCGAACGCCGCCGCCGTGCGCGCCAGGCTGATGACCAGGCGCGCGTCGTCGACGAGAGCGCCGTCGTAGGCCAGCAACGCGCCGCGCAGCCCGTGCGGCGACAACCCCGGCGCCAGCGCGAGGGCCTCCGCCGCCGGGATCGTGCGCGGCCGCGGCAGCACCGACGACGGCGTGCGCGCCGCCCGGCGGAGGCCGTCGCCCGCGCGCAAGCCCGCCGCGACCAGCGCCTGCTGCGCCCGGGACGTGCTGGGGTACAACGGGAACAGCTGTGGCATCGCGCGCGTGAGGTGCGGTGCCGTGCGCGTCATCAGGACGCCGCGCTCGACGGCGCTTTCGTGCGCCAGACCCAGTTCGCCGTGCGCCAGGTACCGCAGCCCGCCGTGGACGAGCTTCGACGACCAGCGCGACGTCCCGAAGGCGAGGTCACGTGCCTCGACGAGCGCCACCGACAGACCCCGGGACGCCGCGTCGAGCGCGATCCCGGCGCCGGTGACGCCGCCGCCGACCACGATGACGTCGACGCGTTCGCCCGACGCCAGTTCCGCGAGCTCGCGTTCGCGGCGCCGCGCGTTGAGCGAACCCGACGTCATGGCTTGAGAGCCGCGTCGAGCACGTGGGTGAATTCCGCCATCAGCGCCCCTTCGGAGACGTCCACCGTCGCCGGCCGCAGCGAGAACGCGAAGGACTGGACCAGCAGCAGCACCGCGCGTGACTGGGCCGCCACCGGCGCGCGCCGGATCGAACCGTCGTGGTGGCCGGCCGCCAGCAGCTGGTGAAGCGCTTGCTCGGCGAACTTCTGGGTCGCGCCGAGCCGCTCCACGATGTATGGCAGCACCAGCTCGGGGTCGACGTCGAGCAGTGTGCGGAACAGCGGGTCGGTCGACAATGCGCGGATCCCGGCCGCGGCGATGAGCACCAGCCGCCCGCGGCTGTTCGCCGCGTCCGCGCCGCGTTCGCTCGCGGTGCGCAGCAAGCCGCTGAACTCGCGCGTCATCAACGCGGCGAGCACGCTGCGCACGTCGGGGAACCGGCGGTAGACCGTCATCCGGCTGACGCGCGCGGTGCGGGCGATCTCGGCGAGTGTGGTGCGGCGCACACCGACGGCCAGTACGCAGGTGCGCGCGGCGTCGAGCAGCACGTCATCGGCCACGCGCGTCGCCGTCTGGCGGTTGCGGGTGTCCGCGAGCGCGGACGAACCCGCGCTCTGCATGGTGTGACGTTTAACGTCCATATGTCACACTGTAGTCGTGAACGAGCTGATTGACCACCGTCTCCGACGGTCTTGGACCGCGGAAGCCGCCGACGCCGCCCAGCTTCCCGCGCGAGCGGCCAAGTGGCTTGAACAGCGTATAGGCCAGCTGGCTCCCAGTGCTGCACCAGTGGCCGAATTGACGGTGAAAATACCGTCGTCGAATCTGGCCGAATCTGCAGTGGAGGCGCTGTCCGAGGCCGTCGGAACCGCGAACGTGCTGGTCGACGACGCGGCGCGGCTCGCGCGGGCCACCGGTCTGTCCTACCTCGACTTGCTGCGTCGTCGCTCGGCCGAAGCCGGGTTCCCGGTGCCTGACGCGGTGGTGCTGCCCGCGGACCCGGACGAGGTCCAGGCGGTGCTCGACGCCTGCGTCCAGCACGATGTCGGAGTTGTCCCGTTCGGTGGCGGGACCTCGGTGGTCGGTGGCGTCGCGGCGCTCAGCGGTGAGAAGACGTCGGTGATCGCGCTCGACCTGGTCCGGCTCGACGCGCTGGTGTCGGTCGACACCGAATCGCGCATCGCCGTGCTGCAGGCGGGTGTCCGCGGCCCCGAGGCCGAGCGGCTCCTCGGCGAGCGCGGCCTGACGCTCGGGCACATCCCGCAGTCGTTCGAGCGCGCCACGATCGGCGGCTTCGCGGCGACGCGCTCGGCCGGGCAGGCGTCGTCGGGTTACGGCCGGTTCGAGGACATGGTCACCGGCGTCCGGCTGGCCACCCCGCGCGGCGAGTGGAAGCTCGGCGTCGCCCCGGCATCCGCGGCCGGGCCCGACCTGCGTCAGCTCGCCGTCGGCAGCGAGGGCGCGCTCGGGGTCATCACGGAGGTTTCGCTGCGCGTCCGGCCGGCGCCGGCGGTCAAGCGGTACGAGGGATACGCGCTGCCCGGCTGGGAAGCCGGCGCGGCGGCCGTGCGGGACCTGGCCCAGAACCACGTGCTCGCCGACGTCACCCGGCTGTCCGATGTGGACGAAACCGAGGTGTCGCTCGCGCTGAACGCCGGGCTCAAGACGACCGCGCTGCGGAAGTACCTGTCCGCGCGTGGCGTGCGCCGGCCGTGTTTCCTCATCGTCGGCTGGGAAGGCACCGCGCACGACGTCGCGGTGCGCCGCCGTGAGACGACGCGCCGCCTGAAGGCGCTGGGCGCGGTGCGCGTCGGCAAGGCGCTCGGCGAATCCTGGCGGCACGGCCGGTTCGGCGGCCCGCGGCAGCGCGACGCCCTGATGGACCGCGGTGTGTGCGTCGAGACGCTGGAGACGGCGACCTACTGGTCCACTGTGGACGAACTGCGCGACGACGTCCGGGCCGCGCTCACGGCGTCACTGGGCCGCGCGATCGTCATGTGCCACATTTCGCACGCGTACGAAACGGGCGCGTCGCTGTACTTCACGGTGCTGACCGCGCGCGACGCCGCCGACCCCGTCGGCCAGTGGCAGCGCGCGAAGGCCGCGGCCAGCGAGGCGATCAGCGGCCTGGGCACGATCTCGCACCACCACGCCGTCGGCGTCGACCACGCGCCCTACCTGAGCGCGGAGATCGGCAAGCTCGGTGTGGAAGTGTTGCGCGCGGCGAAGTCGGCCGTCGACCCCACCGGGATCCTCAACCCGGGGAAGCTGGTCTGAGCACTTCGCACGGCACCCCGTGGCCGTCGGCGGCGACGCCTTCGAGCGCCGCCGCGTCGGCCTGCGGGACGTCCGCGGTGCGCACCGGCTTGCCGTCCACGAGCAGTGGGTAGCGGATCGGCGCGGCGCCGACGTAGGTGTGCACCTCGGTCAGCCGGGTGCCGTCCTCGAGCGTGATGTCGGGGTCGGTCAGCCGGGCCAGGTGGTAGCGCGTTCCCCGGCCTTCGCACCGGTCGAGGACCGCCAGCTGGTCCGGCGTCACGAACCAGACGGCGTGCTCCTCGACCCCGTCCATCGCGGTGAGGGTGGCGGGGCGCTGGTCGTCGACCACGCGGAACCCGGCCGCCCACACCGCGGCGAGCCCGCCGCAGCGCGCGTGCGTCACCACGACCGGGCCTTCGAGCCCGAGCCGGCCGCGCAGCCAGGTGATCTTCGACGGGTTCGCGTTCGAGCCGTAGGCCAGCACGGCCATCCGGTCGCGCCAGCCGTCGGGAGCGGTGTCGAGCGGGTGCCCGACGCCGTCGACGTGCACGAACGAGTAGCCCGGCCGGGTGCCCGGGTAGGGCTCGGCCGGGTACTCGTCGTCGGTGAACAGGGTCAGAACGTCACCACGCTGCGCAGGACGTCACCGTGGTGCATGCGCTCGAAGGCCTGCTCGACGCCGTCGACGCCGATCCGCTCGGTGACGAACTTGTCGAGCGGCAGCCGGCCCTGCAGGTAGAGGTCCACCAGCATCGGGAAGTCCCGGCTGGGCAGGCAGTCGCCGTACCAGGAGGACTTCAACGAGCCGCCGCGCGAGAAGAAGTCGATCAGCGGCAGGTCGTTGAGCCGCATGTCCGGCGTCGGCACGCCGACCAGCACGACGGTGCCGGCGAGGTCGCGGCCGTAGAACGCCTGCCGCCAGGTCTCCGGCCGGCCGACGGCGTCGATCACGACGTCCGGGCCGAAGGAGTTGGTGGCGTCCTGCATGGCCTCGACGACGGCTGCTTCGCTGAGTCCGCGACTGTTGACGGTGTGCGTCGCGCCGAAGTCCTTGGCCCACTCGAGCTTCCGGTCGTCCATGTCGATCGCGACGATCGTGGTCGCGCCGGCCAGCTTCGCGCCCGCGATGGCCGCGTCGCCGACGCCACCGCAGCCGATGACCGCGACCGAGTCGCCGCGGGTGACGGCGCCGGTGTTGATCGCCGCGCCCAGCCCGGCCATCACCCCGCAGCCGAGCAGCCCGGCGACGGCGGGTTCGGCGTCGCGGCTGACCTTCGTGCACTGTCCGCTGTGGACGAGCGTCTTCTCGAGGAACGCGCCGACGCCGAGCGCGGGCGACAGCTTGGTGCCGTCGGCGAGCGTCATCGGCTGGGTGGCGTTGAACGTCGAGAAGCAGTACCACGGCTTGCCGCGCTTGCAGGCCCGGCAGGTGCCGCAGACGGCGCGCCAGTTGAGGATGACGTAGTCACCGGGCTCGAGGTCGGTGACGCCGTCCCCGACGGCTTCGACGACCCCGGCGGCCTCGTGGCCGAGCAGGAACGGGAAGTCGTCGTTGATCCCGCCCTCGCGGTAGTGCAGGTCGGTGTGGCAGACCCCGCAGGCCTGCACGGTGACGACGGCCTCGCCGGGTCCGGGATCGGGCACCAGGACCGTCTCCAGCGAGACCGGCTCGCCCTTCGCCCGCGAAACGACCCCCTGGACCTCGTACGGCATGCGAATCCACCTTCCCGGCTGCACTGCTGGTTCCGCCCGCAGCTAATCACGGATCATGCGGGGATGGCGACATCCGCATGAGTGAGGTTCGGTGAGGAGGGCGCAACAAGTTGCGCTTCACGCAACTGTGCTCAGCCACTCGGCGATGACGCCGAGGTCACCGGTCGTGAGGCCGACGCTCGGTGCGACGGTGTGGAGCAGTGCCGGTCCGGGGTGGTGTTCGCCGACCCAGGCGCGGTCCACGTCGGTGGTTTCGTCGTCGATCCAGACGAAGGCGCGGCCCGCGGCCCGCTCGACGATCGGCCGGGTCTTCCAGTGCGGGCCGGGGCCGGTGGCGTCGTCGTCGGGGAAGTCGAGCACCGGGAGCGGCGGCAGGCCGGCCAGCGGGGCCACGCACTCGTTGGCGTCGTCCAGCCAGGTGGTGGCCCAGACGAGGTCGCACCCGAGGGCCAGCAGCCGCGGGCCGAGCCCGGGGTCGATCCGGGGCAGCAGCGGATGGCCGAGGTCGGCGTCCGTGAACGTCCGGTACTCGCCGGAAGTCCGCCCGAAGGGGATCAGCGGACCGTCGACGTCGAGGAACAACAGAGGGCGCGGCATGGCTCCGCAAGTCTGGCACGGGGCCTGGGGAAAGTCCGTGAATGTCGCATTGAGGGACTCTACGTCCCTCAATGCGACATTCACGGCTTAAGCCGGGGTGATGATGTAGGCGACCCCGCCCGGGCCGCCGGCCACGGTGCCGTCCGCGCGGTAGCGCTTCGTGCGCTGCCAGATCTTCTCGAACTGGTCCCGCTTGTAGACGTTGCGCACCCGGTCGTTGCTGCTGGACGCCGGGTCGTTGACGATCACGTCGCCGTCCTTCGTGAAGCCGACCACCACCATGATGTGGCCCGACGTGCCGTAGCCGGCGCCGTCCAGCTCCGAAGCCAGGAACGACTGCGACGTGATCACCGGGATGCCGCGGGCGATGTAGGTCTCCAGCTCGTTCAGCGAGTGCAGCCGCGTGATGTGCCCGCGCAGGCCGCGAGACGCCGCATACGCCGTGTTGAACGGCCAGTTGCCGGTGCCGTCGTAGGCGTGGTCGTAGGTGTAGCGCGCCGCGAACGCGATCGACGGGTCGACGTAGTCCGAGGGGATCCACGCCATCTCCGCCGCCGACGGCTTCTTGCCCCAGTACTCGGCCACCATCTCCGTCGACGTCGGGCTGCACCAGGCTTCGCCGCCCCCGCCGTACTGCGGGAACTGTCCCTTGTGGAGGTTCTGCGCGTACGCCGGCACCTTCAGCTCGATCCCGGTCGCGCGGCCCGGCTTCGTCGTCTGGACGTCGAAGCGGTCCGGCACGGCCGAGGTCATCGCGCCCAGCGACGTCACCGACGGCGTCGCGTTCGAGCCCTTCTCCCGGTAGAGGCTGATCCGCAGCTTGTACGACTTGAGCGTGACGCCCGCCTTCGTGACCAGCGTGTCGACGTCGACCAGGGCGTTCGCGTCGTCCTGGCCGTCGACGCTGGTGCGCAGGATGTCGGCGTCGCCGCTGGCCCAGCGGCCCATCACGTACCAGGCCGTCTCCGCGCCCGTCGACGTTCTGCCCTGCGCCTCGACCTGCAGCCAGGTCTTCGCCGGCGTCTGCGCGTTCCACGACGAGACGAGCTGCGTCGCGCCGAAGCCCTGGCGGTACGACGGCGACGTCCACTGGGCGTATTCGTACGTCTTCGTCGTGCCGAGCTCGGGCTCGGTGTGCTCGACCGTGCCGATCGGGCGCGTGATGCGCAGGCCGTCGCGGGTCAGCGCGAGCCCGGCGAAGCTGCCCTCGTGCAGGCGGCCGCCGGCCCACTCGTGGTAGTCGATCGACTCGTCGTCGCCCGGCCGGCCGGGCGCGGCCTCGGCGACCTGCGCGGTCACCGCCGTCAGCAGCACCACGGACAATATGGAGAACAAACTGCGCACCCGCATCCCGGCTCCCACCGTCGACCCACCAGTAGCCAGGGATTTTCGCCGGTCCGGCCGGGTATGTAAACAGGTACCTACAGGACGGCCTGCGTCTGTGTCACTTTCGCGACCAACCTGCCGTCGTCGTCGTGGACCTCGGTCTCCACCACGACGAACTTGCGGCCGGCGTGCAGTGGTCTGGACGACGCAGTCGCGTAGCCCGAACGCACCGCGCGCAGGAAGTTCGTCTTCGACTCGACGGTGGTCGTGCCCTGCCCGCCCTCAGGCAGGTTGAGGAACGCGCACACGGCGCCGGTCGAGTCGGCCAGCGCCATGAGCGCGCCCCCGTGCAGCGCGCCGCCGAGCGTGCAGAGGCTCTCGTCCCACCTCAGCCGGCTGCGCACGAGCGCGGGCCCGTGTTCCAGTACCTCGACGCCGAGGCGTTCGGAGAACGGCATGGAGCGGTGGAAGAGCTGCGTGCCCTCGGGATCGGTCATGCCCTCGAGCTTGCCGGACACCGGCGCCGCGGGGCGATTACCTCTGGGGTAACGCGCGTCAGCTGAGCGGGTGGACGAGCAGCAGTTCCGTGTTGTGGTCGACGGCCTCGCCGACCCGGCCGAGGTCGACGTGGATGTCGTTGTAGGACAGCTCGCGGTAGAGGGACGCAAGCGCTTGCGGCGTCCGGGCGTCGTAGTCCACGGCGTACGGCGCTTCGGCCTCGATCAGTGTCGTGAACAGCGACAACGTGCCGTCGGCGTTGTCCGCGACCTCGACGATCCGGGCCTGCTGCGGGAAGTCGACGTGGGACGCGGTGTTGATCTCCCAGAAGCTCTGCTTCGGCGTGCCGCCGGCGTGCGCGGTGATCTTGTTGAGGTGCGTGTGGCCGTTGACCCAGGCCAGGACGTTCGGGAAGCGCTTGAGCAGCGCGACGAACGCGTTGCCGTCGAGGCGCGGGTCGAGCAGGTGGCGCGAGTCCGGCAGCAGGTTGCCCATCGAGCCGCTGGTGTGGTGGCTGAACAGGAGGAACAGCTCGTCGGTGACGCTGTGGGTGACCCGGCGGCCGAAGAAGTCGTAGTACGCCGAGCTGCCGCGCTTGAGCGTCGCCTCGACCCAGTTGTACTGCGCGAGCCCGATCGAGCCGTCGGCGAACCCGGCGTCGGTCGTCGTGTCGAGGCTGATGCCGGTGATGCCCGGCGCGATCCGGAACGTGTAGTAGACGGTCTTGCCGTCGGCGTTGTCGGCGCCGAAGCCGTGCCCGACCGGGCCGGGGCCGGTGTTGGCGGTGTCCAGGTGGGCGCGGACGAACTCGCCGGTGCTGAACGGACGGCGGCGCGCGTCCGGCGTGATCTCGCGGATCGTGCCGCTGCCGCCGAACAGCTCGGCGACCGGCACGCTCGAGCCGGGCTTCTGGATGGCCGCGGCGAGCTTCTTCGCGGTGCTCTCGTCCTTGCCGATCACCTTGTGCTTGCCGGTGTACCAGGCGTCGATGCCGGGGATCTGGGCCGGCAGCGAGCCGACGATGCTGTCGTCGTGGTTGCCGAAGGTGCAGAACCACGGCACGTCGAGGCCCGGCGCGGTGAACGTCCCGATGCCCGCTTCGAGCAGGCCGGGCAGCTGCGGGAAGCCCTTGGCGGAGTAGGCGTCGCCGCCGGGGGTGCCCGGGTTCCAGAACGCGCTGTTGCCCGAGCTCTGGACGCCTTCGTAGGCGTTCGGGTCGCCGGAGTTCGGCGTGACGCTGCCGCCGTTGAGCACCTTGAGGAACCAGTCGAGCTCGATCAGCTCGTGGTTGTCGGTGTTGTCGCCGGTGGTGACCATGAGGTCGAACGGCCGTCCGGTGAACGGGCCTTGCCGCACGCTGTTGACGCGTTCGACGAGCGCGCTGGTCGCGACGGTGCCGAGCGCTTCCTGCGGCCGGTGCGCGGAGCCGATGTAGGGGTGCAGGTACTCGAAGCGCGCGGGGCTCTCGGTGTCGGTGATGTGCAGGTCGGTGAACTGCACGAACGCGCTGAGTGCGCGGCGCCGGTCGTCCCGCCCGGCCTGTGGGGCGGCGAGGTCACCGCGGACGACGAGCGGCCAGCCGGGCCCGGCGCTCAGCCGGGAGTAGGTCGCGGTGCCGCCGCCGGTCGCGACCTGCTCGAGGGTCGTCCCGGCGGTGCTGACCGAGCGGGTGGCGGTGAGCCGCAGTGCCCGGTCGAGCGCGTTCGCGGTGGGCGTGCAGAGCAGCAGCCCGAGACCGGCGGCGCCGGCCGTGGCGAAGGTGCGCCGGGTGAGTTCGGCCATGTGATTCGCTCCCCAGGTGTCTCGGTTGCCCAGCACCGTGCCGGACGACGTTGTCCACACGGTGAACATGAAAAACATTCACCGTGACACTTGGGTTCACCTTGTCACAGGGCTTGGGGTGGGTGTACCGCCGAAGGTCGTGGTCATTTCCGCCGCTGGCGGTCTTCCTCAGAGCAGCGCGAACCCGAAGCTCAGGAAGAGCACCATGAGCACGAGCGCCGGGATCGTCGCGAGGATTCCGCAGACCAGGCCGGCGATGCCCATACCGCGGCCGGTGAACCCCGGCCGGGCGCTCTGGGTCACGCCCGCCCACGAGAGCCCGATGGCGAGCAGGCCCATGAGCACGTCACCGAACGGGATCCAGAACCCGAGCAGGGCGAGGATGCCGACCACCATGCCTGCGACGCAGAGCCCGCTGGTGCGCAGGATGGGGTAAGGCGCGGGCATCGCTTGGTACGGCATCCCGTAGTGCTGCGGCAGCGGTACGGGCGCGGACATCGGATACGGCTGCACGGGGCCGGACATCGAGTACTGCTGACTGGGGTCGGGCGGCGGCTGCCAGGCCGGCTGGAACGGGGCGGGCAGCCGTGTCCCGGAATCTTCCGGGGGGACGGATGGGTAAGGGCCGGATGTCGTCATTTCGCACCTCTTCGGTCGGCCTACCCGGAGTCGCCCCGGCGCGATCGCTTGTTACGACCCGGTCAGGCCCGACTCCGTCACCCCGCGCACGAGGTAGCGCTGCAGGAACGCGAACAGCAGCACGATCGGCAGGATCGACACCGCCGCCGCGAGGAAGAGCAGGTTCAGCTGCGGGTTCTGCGACGTCAGCAAACCCGACAACGCCACCTGCACGGTCCACGAATCGGGGGACTGGGCGATGATCAGCGGCCACAGGAACGCGTTCCAGCTGCCGATCACGGTGATCACCGCGATCGCCGCGAAGAACCCCCGCGAGTTCGGGACGACGATGCGCCAGAAAACACCCCATCGGGTGAGGCCGTCCACCCGGCCCGCTTCCTCCAGCTCGCGCGGGAAGTCCAGGAAGTACTGCCGGAAGAGGAAGACGCTGAACGCGCTGAACAGGCCGGGAATCACCAGGCCGCGAAAGTCCGACAGCCAGCCGAGCGTCGAGACCACCACGAAACTCGGCACGAACGTCACCGACGTCGGGATCATCAGCGTCCCCAGCACCGCGTAGAAGACTGAGCGGGAATGGCGGTAGGGGATGCGCGCCAGGCCGTAGCCCGCCAACGAGCACAGCACCAGCAGGCCGACCGTCTGCAGCACCGCCACGATCGCCGAGTTCAGCAGGCTTCGGGCGAAGGGGACGTCGTCCAGGGAGAACAGCTTGGCGAAGTTCTCCCAGTGCACTGTGGACGGGAAGAACGTCCACTGTGGAGCGGTGATCTCCGCGCGGGACGCCAGGCCGTTGCGCAGCAGCAGGTAGAACGGCAGCAGGAACAGCACCGCCGCGACGATCAGCGCCGTCCACCGGATGAACGCCCTCATGACGCACGTCCGAACCGGAGGACGCGGCCCTGCAGCAGCGTCACCAGCGCGATGATCAGCGCCAGGATCACCGCGCCCGCGCTGCCGCGGCCGAGGTCCTGGCCGCCCGAGCCCAGGGACGTGTAGTACAGGTACACCAACGGCGGCCGGGCGAACGGCGGGTAGCCGCGGGCGTCACCCATGATGTTGTAGAACTCGTCGAACGCCTGGTACGCGTTGATCAGGTTCAACAGCAGCACCGCCACCGCCGTCGCGCGCAGCTGGGGCAGCGTCACGTACCGGAACACCTGCCAGCCCGGCTTCGCGCCGTCGAGCCACGCCGCCTCGTACAGGTGGAGAGGGATCCGTTGCAGGGCCGCGATGAACAGGATCATGTAGAACCCGAGCTGCAGCCACAGCCGCGCCGTGACCAGGACGACCCAGTACAGCGGCGGGTGGACCGTGCCCGTCCAGGCGACCGGGTCGGCGCCGAACAGCGACAGCACCGTGTTCGCCAGTCCGTAGCGGACACCCGAGAACAGGGACGTCTTCCAGATCAGCGACGCCACGACGTACGAGCACGCGAACGGCAGGAAGAACACCGACCGGAAGAACGCCCGCGCGAACCGCAGCTGGTTGACGCCCAGCGCCAACGCCAGCGACAGCACGAACGTCAGCGGCACGATGAACAGGGCGAACACGCTGAACGTGCCGAGGCTCGACAGGAACGGCTCGTCGGTGAGCATGTGGCCGTAGTTGTCCAGCCCGACGAACTTCGTCGGCGTGACGGTGTTGCGCGCGTCGAAGAACGACAGGTACGCGCTCCAGCCGATCGGCAGGTACGCGAACACCGCCAGTCCCAGCAGGAACGGCCCGACGAACAGCCAGAACGTGCGTGCGTCTCGCCGCTTCATCCCCTGTGTCATCCAAAAAGACGCTTGAGCTCGGCCTGCGCGACCCCGACCGCGGTCTTGACCTGCGCGGCCGGGTCCGCCCCCTCCTTCGCGATCTTCGCGACCGCGTCGGAGAGTGCCGTGTTCGACTGCTGTGTCCATACCGGACCGCCGACCAGGTGGCTGTTCTCCTTGACGAACCGGGCGGCGTCGGCCGCCGGGCCGGTCTTGAGGCTGTCCGCGCGGTCGGCCAGGCTCTGGCGCGCCGGGACGTGGAAGCCGAACTTCGTCGCGAACTCCAGCTGGTCCTGCGTCTGGTCGACCCACAGCCACTTCACGAACGCCTTCGCCTCGGCGACGTGCGCGCTCTTGGCGTTGACCATCGCGCCGTACGCGCCGACCGGCACCGAGGGCGCGCCGCTCGCGTCGAGCTTGGGGAAGGGCAGCACGCCGAAGTCGTCGTCGAACGCGTCGCGGATCTTCGGCACGTTCCACAGCCCGGTCCACTGCATCGCGGCCAGTCCGTCGATGAACGCGCCGGGGTCCGACCAGTCGGCGGGCGCGCCGAGCAGCAGTGAACCGTTGGTGTTGAGCGTGTGCAGCTTCGCGAGTGCGGTCGCGGCGCGCGGGTCGTCGAAGCCGACCTCGCGGTTGCCGTTCTTCAGGTAGTCGAGGCCGGCCGACCACAGCAGCGGACCGGTGAGCACGCCGACACCGCCGTCGTTGCCCGCGAAGAAGCCCTTGACGCCGTCCTTCGTGAGCTTCGACGCCGCGTCGATCAGCTCGTCGACGGTCTGCGGCGGCTGCACGCCGGCCGCCTGCAGCAGGCTCTTGCGGTAGAAGAGCACCTGCGTGTCGGTGGCCTGCGGGATGCCGTAGACCTTGCCCTCGACGGTCTGCGCGGCCAGCACCGCCGGGCTGAAGTCGCCCTTCACCGGCCCGATGACGTCGTCGAGCGCGACGACCTGGTTCTGCCGCACCCAGTCGATCTTCACCTGCGCCTCGAAGACGTCCGGCACCTTGCTGTTCTGCAGCGCGGTGACGATCTTCGAGTCGTAGTCGCCCGGGTTCCACTGCACGGTGACGGCGGCGCCGGGGTAGGTCGCGGCGTAGCGCTTGACGGCTTCCTGGACGCCGTCCTCGCCGTAGGCGTGGTACCACTGCTGGAGCGCGACCTTCGGCGCGTCCGAGGGCGGCGGCCCGGCCGAGTACGCCGTCGACGGCGGCGGGTCGCCCTGCCGTCCGGTGTTCGACCCGCACGCGGCGACCAGCGCCCCGACTCCCGCGAGCGCGAGAAAACTCCGCCTGTTCTGCATCCCCAGTACTCCTCCGTGAATGTCCGTGAAGGCCACCTTCAGGGACATAGAGTCCCCCAAGGTGGCCTTCACGGAACTAAAGGCTCGCCGGAGATTTACCCGTTAGAGCTGTGAGATGTCGAGCTTTCCCTCGGAGTAGGACGCGCGGATCCGCTTCTTGTCGAACTTGCCGACGCTCGTCTTGGGCACTTCGTCCACGAAGGTCCAGTTCTCCGGCAGCTGCCACTTCGCGACCTTGTCGCTGAGGAACTCGCGCAGCTCCTCGGGCGTGGCGCTCTGGCCCTCCTTGAGCACGACGGCGACCAGCGGCCGCTCGTCCCACTTCTCGTCCGGGATGCCGACGACCGCGGCCTCGGCCACCGCCGGGTGGCCCATGACCTGGTTCTCCAGGTCGACCGAGGAGATCCACTCGCCGCCGGACTTGATGACGTCCTTGGCGCGGTCGGTCAGCGTCAGGTAGCCGTCCGAGCTGATCTTGCCGACGTCACCGGTGCGCAGCCAGCCGTCGTGGAACTTGTCCGGGTCGATATCGGCCCCGCCGTAGTAGGCCCCGGCGATCCACGGGCCGCGGACCTCCAGTTCGCCGACGGCTTCGTTGTCCCAGGGCAGCTCTTCGCCCGAGTCGCCGATCAGCCGGGCCGTCACGGCGGCCGGGAAGCGGCCCTGCGTGTAGCGGTAGCGCCAGGCCTCGTCGCCGGTCGCGGACGCCGGCGGGCGCGCGACGCTGCCCAGCGGCGACGTCTCCGTCATGCCCCAGGCGTGCAGGATCCGGACGTTGTGCCGCTCCTCGAACGCGTGCATCAGCGACGGCGGCACCGCCGACCCGCCGACGACGACCTCGCGCAGGTGCGAGATGTCCTGCGGGTGGGCTTCGAGGTGGGCGAGCAGGCCCTGCCAGACGGTCGGGACCGCGCCGGCGAACGTCGGCTCGACGTCGGCCAGCAGCGCGGCCAGCGGGGCGGGCTGGAGGAACCGGTCCGGCATCACCAGAGTCGCGCCGACCATCAGCGCCGCGTAGGGCAGGCCCCACGCCATCGCGTGGAACATCGGCACGATGGCCAGGGCCTTGTCGTGCTGGGCGAGGTTCATGCTGTCGCTCATGCAGACCTGCATCGAGTGCAGCCAGATCGACCGGTGCGAGTAGACGACACCCTTGGGGTCACCCGTCGTGCCCGACGTGTAACACATCGCGGCCGCGGAGCGCTCGTCGATCTCCGGCCAGTCGAAGGTGTCCGGCTGGCCGGCCAGCAGCTCGGCGTAGGAGTGGACCTGGATGCCGTCGGGGGCCTGCAGGGACGCCGCGTCGCCGTTGGCCACGATGACGTGCCGGACCGTCTTGAACTCCGGCAGCTGCTTGGCCAGCAGCGGGACGAGGGTGCCGTCGACGATGACGACCTGGTCCTCGGCGTGGTTGGCCACGAAGACCAGCTGCTCGGGGAACAGCCGGATGTTCAGGGTGTGGAGCACGGCGCCCATCGCCGGGACGGCCAGGTAGGCCGCGAGGTGCTCGGCGTTGTTCCACATGAACGTGCCGACGCGCTGGTCGCCGGTGATGCCGAGGCTCCGGAGGGCGTTCGCGAGGCGGGCGGCGTTGCGGCCGAGTTCGCCGTAGGTCTCGCGACGGGCTTCTGAACCGGTCCAGGTGACGACTTCGCTCGCCGAGTGCACCGACGTGCCGTGGCGGAGCAGGTTCGCCAGCGACAGCTGGCCGTCCTGCATGGTGCTCAACATGGTCACTCCCGGGGTGTTCGCCGGTGAACGGGGGTTGGGCCGACTCTAGTGCGGATCGGGTGAAGCGGGCATGGTCAACAATGCCTCCGTTCGGTCACGGTCGTCGCCCGATCGCGGGACGACCGAACGGTGATCATGATCATCGGATTTTGGCCCTTTTCCTTGCAGGGAAGGAAATACGCGCGAATTCGGGGCGTAGTGGAAGCTTCACTTCCGGGTGAGTTGGGCCACTCGGGACGCAGAATGGGAGCGTTTCCGCAGGCCGGAGCGGGTTGCCCGGCATCACCTCCAGGGGTAATAAGTGCGTGTCGGTTGCACGACCACGAACCCGGTGGCGTTTACTGGGGCCGTGGTAAGGGACGGCTGGCCAGCGCTTGCAGCAGCAAGCACAGCAAAAAGCCGTCGGCCGCGAAAGCGGAGACCTGAGAGGAAAGGACTACTACGTTGGCTCTGCCTACGTTGACTCCGGAGCAGCGCGCCGATGCACTCGCCAAGGCGGCCGAGGCTCGCAAGGCGCGTTCGGAGCTGCTCGCGTCGATCAAGTCCGGCAAGGAGAGCATCGAAAAGGTGCTCAAGCAGGCCAAGGAGAACAAGACGATCGGGAAGACGAAGGTCACCCAGCTGCTGAAGGCCGTCCCCGGCCTCGGCGCGGTGAAGGTCGCCGCCCTGCTCGAGCAGGCCGGCATCGACCCGGACCGGCGTGCCGCCGGCCTGGGCGAGCGCCAGCGCGAGGCGCTCATCGACGCGCTCAAGTAGCCGTCACCAGGAGCTGACCGCGAGGGGAGTGTCGCTCGTGACACTTCCCTCGCGGATCTCCCGGATCCTGGGACTCTGGAGTCGTGGACGAACTCCCAGTTGCTGATTTGGCCGCTCGCTACCAGCGCGGCGACTTCCTGTTCACGACCGCCCGGCGCGCACTCCTGGCGCAGGGCACCCTCCGGACCGTCACGGAGACGGATCCCCGGCGGCTCGCCTCGGTGATCCCGGGCGTGCTGGCCGAGACCGGCGCCTCGCTGGCGGTCGGCGTCCTGCCGTTCGACACCGGGCCCGACACGAAGGTGCCGGGTCACCTGGTCGTGCCGCGGACCGTCCACCGGTCCGAAGGCGCCCCTTCGCTGCCCCGCGAGGTCCTGGCCGCGCCGTCACACGTGCGCGAAGTGCCCTCGCCCGAGCAGCACATGGCTTCGGTGCGCGCCGCCGTCGACGCTCTTCGTGAGCGTGACCTGCGGAAAGCCGTCCTGGCTCGCGCGCTCGACCTCGAGTTCTCCTCACCGGTGGCCGCCGAGAGCATCGTGCGGAACCTGGCCGTCGGCAATCCCCGGCACTTCACCTACGCGGCCGAGCTGCCTGGCGGCCGGACGCTCGTCGGCGCCACGCCGGAGCTGCTGCTGCGCCGCACCGGGCTGACGGTGTTCTCCAGCCCGCACGCGGGCTCGATGCCGCGCTCGGCCGACCCGGCGACCGACCGAGCCAACGGCGAGGCGCTGCGGACGTCCCGCAAGGACCAGCTGGAACACGCCGTGGTGATCGACTACGTCGTCGAGGCGCTGCGGCCGTTCTGCCGGACGCTGGAGGTCCCCGCCGAGCCGGAGCTGGTGACCACCCCGGCCATCTGGCACCTGCGCACGCCGATCACCGGCGAGCTGGCCGACCCGGACGTCACGGCGCTCGACCTCGCGGCGGCCCTGCACCCCACCCCGGCGATCTGCGGCACCCCGACCGAGGGCGCGCGCGACCTGGTCCAGGAGCTGGAGCCGTTCGACCGCGACTACTACGCGGGCGCCGTCGGCTGGGTCGACGCCGCGGGCGACGGCGAGTGGGCGGTGGCGATCCGCTGCGCCGAGATCGCGTCGACGTCGATGCGGCTCTACGCCGGGGGCGGGATCGTGCCGGCGTCGGACCCGCGGGCGGAGCTGGACGAGACGACGGCGAAGTTCCGGACTCTCCTGACGGCGATGGGCCTCGAAGACTCGCTCAGGTAGACCAGAGGACGCGGAGCAGGACGCCCGGTCTGGAGCGTCCGGTCCGCGGCTTGGAGCATGCGCCGGTGCGCGGCCGGTCGGCCGGCGTGCTTCGTGCCACCCGGCCCCACGAGGCGAGCCTCTCGACCAGGTCGGTCGGGCTCAGCGGCTCGCGGGCTACGTCGAGCGCGTGCTCGTGGTCGACCTTCTGCTCCGCGTCTTCGTCAGGGCACCCAGTGTTCCTCGGTCACCGACAGTTCGTCGGTGGTCAGCACCGCGATCGCCGCCCGGTAGCCGTCCGCGGCCTTCAGGTCCGCCAGCCTCGTGCGGGCCGGGTCCAGGGCCGGGTCGCCTGACGAGACCAGGCGGGCCGGCTCGTCGTAGCGGGAGAACGTGATGCTCTGCAGCGGGATCTTCAGGCCCTTGCCCGTGGCCTTCATCACCGCTTCCTTGCGCGTCCAGTAGACGAAGAACGCTGCGGCCTTCTCCTCGGGCAGCAGGCCTGCGAGGTGCCCGGCCTCGGCGGGGCTCAGGGCGTATTCGATGAGACCGTCGTCGGCCTTGCGGGTGGCCGTCTCGACGTCGAGGCCGACCGGGACCGCCGGGGTGGCCGCGAGGCCGATCAGGTCGCCCGAGTGTGAGATGGACAACGTCAGGTCCGCGCCCGGGATGCGGGGCCTGCCGTGCGGTTTGCCGCAGTCCTCGCAGGTCGCGTCGAACTTCACCGACTCCAGCGGGACGCCGAGGCGCTCCGCGGTGACCGTCTTCGCCAGGACGCGGCCGGTGAGGAAGCGGCGCTTGTCCGCGTCCTGCCGGTACGCCTCGAACCGGCCCTGTTCGACGTCGTCGAGCAGGCGCAGGAACTGCGGCTCGGCGGGCAGGGGCGCTGACCAGCGGACGACGATCTCCATCACAACCCCGATCCTCCCGGGCCGCGCGGCGCTTGTCACGAATCAGGGGACAGGACTGGGGTAATCCCGCTCTCAGGAGGTACCCTCGGACTAAGCGGTCGCTTAGCCAGTGTCGGAGGAGCAGCTCGGATGGATTTCTCACTCAGCACCGAAGAACGTGAAGTGCGCGACTGGGTCCGCACGTTCGTCCAGCGGGAGCTGATCCCGCTCGAGCAGGAGGTCCTGCGCCGCGAGCGAGCGCACCAGCCCGGCCTCACCGGCGAGGAGCTGAAGGACCTCCAGCTGAAGGCCAAGGAATCCGGCTTCTGGGGCGTGTTCACCCCCGAGGAGTACGGCGGCATGGGCCTTTCGGCCGTGATGGCCGCGCTGCTGGAGGCCGAGCTCGGCCGCACCTTCGTGCCGTTCCGCTTCGGTGGCGCCGCGGACAACATCCTGTTCCACGCCAACGAAGAGCAGAAGCAGACCTACCTGCTGCCGACCATCTCGGGCGAGCGCAAGTCCTGCTTCGCGATCACCGAGCCGGGCGCCGGGTCGGACGCCAAGGCCATCCGGACGACCGCCCGCAAAGACGGCACCGACTGGGTCATCAACGGCGAGAAGACCTTCATCACCGGCGGCAACGAGGCCGACTTCACCATGGTCTTCGCCATCACCGACCCCGAGAAGGGCGCGAACGGCGGTGTCACGTGCTTCCTGGTCGACCGCGAGGCCGGCTGGAAGTCCGAGTACATCGACACCATGGGCGAGTGGGGCCCGGCGTCGCTGATCTTCCAGGACGTCCGTGTCCCGGAGACGCAGATCCTCGGTGAAGAAGGCCGCGGTTTCGAGCTGGCCATGCAGTGGATCGGCCAGGGCCGTTACCTGCTGCCGGCGCGCGCGATCGGTTCGTGCGAGCGGCTGATCTCCATGGCCATCGAACACGCAAACACCCGCGAGACGTTCGGGCAGAAGATCGCCGAGCGGCAGGCCATCCAGTGGATGATCGCCGACTCCGGCGTCGAGCTCGAAGCGCTGCGCTGGCTGGTGCTCAACGCCGCCTGGCAGGTCGACCAGGGTGTCGACTCGCGGCACGCGCAGTCGATGGCGAAGCTGTACGGCGGCCAGAAGGCCAACGAAATCGTCGACCGCGTGCTGCAGATCCACGGCGGCATGGGGTACACGCGCGAGCTGCCGGTCGAGCGCTGGTACCGCGAGCTGCGGCTGCTGCGCATCTACGAGGGCACCGACGAGATC
Organism: Amycolatopsis sp. NPDC049252; assembly: GCF_043197175.1. NCBI lineage: Bacteria > Bacillati > Actinomycetota > Actinomycetes > Pseudonocardiales > Pseudonocardiaceae > Amycolatopsis > Amycolatopsis sp. NPDC049252. The sequence continues at coordinate 235,292 of NZ_JBICSQ010000001.1, read as the reverse complement.
CAGCGCCGCACGATCGCGCGCAACCTGCTCAAGGGGCACGTGAAGGTCGGCGGCGTGCTCGGCTGAGGACCCCCGGACGCAGTCGAGGCCGCTTCCCGGATCTCCGGGAAGCGGCCTCGCGGCGTTGGGGCTACTTCTTGTTGCGGATGGCGATCGGTACGCCGGCCAGGTCCTCTTCGTTGCACAGCAGCTTCACGTCGTAGTACGGCGAACCCTGGCGGTCGTCGTAGTCGAGGTGGATGGCCAGGACGTCGAGGGGCTCGCCCAGCCATTCCTGCGCCTGCCGTAGCCACTTGGAGCACCGCTCCAGGGCGGTGGGGAGATCGTCATCGCGGAACTCGACCGGGCGGTAGGGTACGTCCTGCACCTGATCGCGGGGGTGTGCCGGCGTCGGGAGGCCCGGCGCGAGACCCGAGTCGTCCAGTTCCAGTTGGATCGTTTCCTCAGTCACCCTTCGAGCGTCCCCCACCTGCGCCGTCTGGGCAAGGCGTACACAGGTAAAAGCGGCGCTAAACGGACAGCCCCCACTCTTTCGCGACGATTTCCCGGCACCGTGCGAGGTTGCTTACACCGGGCGAGGACGTGCAGCCCAGGGCCCGTGACGCCAGCTCCGCGTAGTGCTCGGCGAGCTGGTCCAGCGCGAGCGGGCCGCGCGGGGAGTACCACCGCGCGACGCCGCTGCACATCTCCAGCAATGCCAGGCGCGTGACCGCCGGGTGTTCGGTGTGGAACACCCCGGCCGCCACGCCTTCGTCGATGGCCGCGGCCCAAAGCCGTTCGTAACCGTCGCGCAGGGCGACGACCGGTGCGCGCGCGGCCGGGGACAGGACGTCGACTTCGTTGTCCACCACGCGGGTTTCCGCCGGACCGACGGCGTGCGCGAGCACGTGCAGCGCGACGAGCGTGCGCAACCGATGCACCGGATCGGGGCTGCCGGCGGTCGCTTCGCGGGCGGCGTCGAGGAGGCGGGTCAGCGCGGTGTGCATGATTTCCGCGAGCAGATCCTCCTTGGTGCCCATGTAGTGGTAGAGGCTCGCCGAGGAGAGTTCCGCCTCCTGGGCCAGATCCCGGATGCCGGTGCCGTGGAACCCCTTGGTGGCGAACAGCTTCACCGCCGCGGCGCGCACGCGTTCGCGACTGCTCACAGCCATGCTTCCGCCTTCGTGTCCCAGGCGCCGGCGCGCAGGTCGGCCACCTTGCGCAGCTCGCCCTTCGCGACGCGCTCCGACGGCGTCAGCGGCAGCTCGTCGGCGAACGCCCAGAACCGGGGAACCTTGAAGTAGGCCAGTTTCTCGGCGCAGAAAGCGGCCAGCGCGGCCGGTTCCGGACGTTCGCCGTCACACACGACGTACGCCTTGATCTCCTCGCCGCGCAGCTCGTCCGGCACCGCGATCACGGCCGCGAGCCGCACCGCCGGGTGCAGCAGCAGCGCGCGCTCGACCTCGTCGGCGGAGACGTTCTCGCCGCTGCGGCGGATCATGTCCTTCGTGCGGCCGACGTAGTAGACGCGGCCCACGTCGTCCATCCTGGCCAGGTCGCCGGTGCAGAACCAGCCGTCGCGGAAGGCCTTCGCCGTCGCCGCGGGATCCTCGTGGTAGCCGTGCATCAGGCCGATCCCGCGGATCAGCAGCTGCCCGGTTTCCCCGCGCGGCAACGGCTTCCCGTCGTCACCGGCGATCATCACCTCGCGGTCGCGGCTCGGCCGGCCGATGCAGCCGGTGCCGACGGTCTCGTCGTGGTCGGCGGCCCCGACCCGGATGTCGCCGCCCGTCTCGGTCATCCCGAACGCCTCGAACCACGGCACACCCCAGCGCCGCTCGAGCTCGGCGTGCAGGTCGTGCGGGATCGCGGACGCGCAGATCGCGCGGACCCGGTGGTCGCGGTCGGCTTCGGACGGCTCTTGGCGCAGCAGCAGCGTCGGCATCAGGCCCAGGCAGTAGAACCACGTGACGCCGTGTTCGCGGACCTTCGCCCAGAACGTGCTGGGGTGGAACCGGTCCAGCACGACGAGCGTGGCCCCGCCGGCCAGCCCCAGCGCGACGTTCCACTGTGGATCGATGTAGTGGAACGGCTGCGCGGTGAGGATGACGTCGTCCTCGCCGACGGCCGGGAAGTCGGTGGCGAGGCTGACGGCGAGCGTCGTCCAGTAGCGGTTCGGCAGCACGCAGCCCTTGGGGGCGCCGGTGGTGCCCGAGGTGTACTGGATGTTGACCGGCGTTTCCGGCACCGGTGTGAAGGCGGCGCTTTCACGTGGAAGTGCCGCCTGGAGCGTGTCCGGGGTGATCACCTCGGCCAGGCTGATCCGGTCGAGCAGCTCGGTGAACTCCGGCGCCGCGACGACCAGCTTCGCACCGGAGTGGCGGAGGACGTGGGCGCCGTCGAACTCGCGGTAGTTCGTGTTGACCGGCACCAGCTGCGCGCCGATCTTGGCCAGGCCGAGCCAGATCAGCGGGAACGCGGGCTGGTTGCGCAGCATCACGGCGACCCGCTCGCCCGGGCCGATCCCGCGTTCGGTCAGGGCGGCGGCGATGCGTGACGTTTCGGCGTCCACCTGAGCGAAGGTGAACCGCTCGCCGGTTTCGTCGAAGATCCACGCCGTGCGCCGCGGCCACAGCTCGGCGGCGCGCGCGACGAGCTGGGCGAGCGTCCCGATCTCGGCCGGCGGCGTCACGTCCGGCTCCGGAAGGCCTCCGTGGACGCGGCGACCGCGGCCGAGTGTTCGGTGATCAGCGCGTGGCTGACCTCCAGCTCCAGCGCGGGCTCGATGTCCGTGCTGGCGTCGAGGACGCGCTTCGCCATCGCCGCGGCGGCCGGCGGGTGCTCGGCGATCCGTTTCGCCCAGCTAAGCGCTTCCGCCTGGAGCTGGTCGGCGGGCACGGCCGCGTTGACCATGCCCAGCTCGGCGGCCTTGCGGCCGTCGAAGCGCGCACCGAGCAGCAGCAGTTCCTTCGCCTTGAGCGGGCCGACGAGCAGCGGCAGCAGGCGCGACGCCGCGCCGGTGACGCTCAGGCCCAGCGAGACCTCCGGGAAGGCGAACACCGCGTCCTCGGCCGCGAGGATCAGGTCGCAGCCGAGCGCGAACTCGGCGCCCGCGCCGATCGCGTAGCCGTGCACCGCCGCGATCACCGGCTGCCGCAGCGCGCGCAGCCGCCGCGTGACGTCCTGGAGCCGGTCGAGCCGCGCCCGCGAATCACCCGCCGGGGTGGGTTCCTTGAGGTCGTGGCCGGCGCAGAAGGCCCGGCCTTCGCCGGACAGCACGACGACGCGCGCGTCACTGCGGGCGGCGGCGTCGAGGGCGGCGAGGAAGTCGTCGACCAGCACGGCGGCGACCGCGTTCAGCCGCTCGGGCCGGTTGAGCCGGATGTGCGCGATGCCGTCCTCGACGGCGAAGTCCACGGTGGGCATGAGGCCGATGCTAGACGTTCGATCGATCGATCGATAGCCTCTGGACCATGCGGGTCGATGCGGTCTACGAAAACGCCCTGGTGTGGACGGGCACGGGCTTGACCAGCGCACTCGCCGTGCTGCACGGCCGGGTCGTCGCGCTGGGAGAGGACGCTCTCGGGGTGTCCGCGCGCCGCCGCGTCGACCTCGGCGGCGGGTTCGTCGTGCCGGGCTTCCACGACGCGCACAACCACATGGCCTGGTTCGGGATGGCGCTCGACGACGTTTCGCTCGGTGGCTGCCGCAGCGTCGAGGAGGTCTACGACGCCGTCGCCGCGCGGGCCGCGACGCTGCCGCCCGGCAGCTGGGTGATCGGCAGCGGGTACGACCAGAACAAGCTCGCCGGCGGGCACCCGGACCGGCACGGCCTCGATCGCGCCGCGCCCGGGATGCTGGTGCGGCTGAAGCACACGTCCGGGCACATGACCGTGGTCAACTCGGCCGTGCTCGATCAGCTGGACCTGACCCACGTGCCGGTCGGCGGCGACGTCGTGCACGCCGGCGGCTCGCCCACCGGCCTGCTGCGCGAGCAGGCCCAGCTGCTGCTGCGGCCGCTGACCTACCCGACACCCGTGGAGCAGGTCGTCCGCGGCCTCGACCGGGCGTCGGAGCGGTACCTGTCCGAAGGCATCACGAGCGTCCAGGAGGCCGGGATCGGCGGCGGGCTGGTCGGCGAGACACCCGCCGAACTGGCCGCCTACCAGCTCGCGCGCGACCGCGGCGTGCTGCGCGTGCGCAGCACCGTGATGGTCGCCGCGAGCGTGCTCCACGACCTGCCCGACGGTGCCGGGTTCGGCCTCGACCTCGGCCTGCGCACCGGCCTCGGCGACGAGTGGCTGCGTGTCGGCCCGATGAAGCTGTTCGCCGACGGTTCGCTGGTCGGGCGCACCTGCGCGATGCACGAGCCGTTCGACGGCGAGCCGGGCAACGTCGGCTACTTCCAGGTGCCCGAGGACGAGATCGCGCGCACGATCCGGCGCGCGCACGACGCTGGCTGGCAGATCGCGACGCACGCGATCGGCGACCGCGCGATCACCGTCGTCCTCGACGCCTATGAAGCCGCGTTGAAGGCTTCGCCGCGCGCGGACCACCGGCACCGCATCGAGCACTGTGCGGTGCTTCAGCCCGCCGAGCTGACCAGGCTCGCGTCGCTGGGGTTGCTCGCCTCACCGCAGGGCCGGTTCGTCAACGAGCTCGGCGACGGCATGCGCGCCGCGCTCGGCGAGGCCCGCGTGCCGTGGTGCTACCGGCTGCGCAGCGTCCTCGACGCGGGCTGCGTGCTCCCGGCGTCGTCGGACCGCCCGGTGGTCGACGGCCACCCGCTGCTCGCCCTCGCGGACATGGTGCGCCGGCGCACGGCGTCCGGCGCGCCTTTCGCACCCGAAGAGGCGTTGACGCCCGAGGAGGCCCTGCGCGCGTACACGTACGGCTCGGCCTACGCGACCTTCGCCGAGCAGGACCTGGGCACACTCGAGCCCGGGAAGCTCGCCGACTTCGCCGTGCTCTCCGGCTCGCCCCTGGACGAGTCCGCTTTGGACGACCTGAGTGTGCAAGCCACCGCCGTCGGCGGCGAACTGCGTTACCAGGCCTGATGTCTCACTTCGTCCGGATGAACTCGAGTGCCTCCTTCGCCAGGGCCGGCCACGGCTGCGGCGAGTCCGCCGCCAGGGCCAGCCATTCCTTCATCGGGGTGCCCTTGTTCGCGTCGAACCGGACGCCGTGCCCGCCTTCGACCAGCTCGTCCACGCGTGCCTTCGGCAGCTTCAGCACCAGCTGCCCGCGGACGAACATCGCGAAGATCCGGCCGTCCGCGCGCAGGGCACCGCGCCCGAACCCGCCGGTCGTGCCGGGTGGCGTGATGCCCGGCTGTCCGGTGAACTCGTCGACCAGGTCCTCGAACTTCTCCTCCGGTGACACCGGCCACCTCCTTCGCGCTCGACCCTAACGACCACCACCGACAGAAACGGGAGGCGAAATGCCCGTCCGCGACGCCGTCTTCGAAGACATCGAGGAGATCTGCGCGCTCATCGAGGAGCACGCCGTCTACGAGGACAACCACGACCTCAAGCTGGACCGCGCCGAGATGAGCGGGCACCTGTTCGGGCCGGACCCGAAGGCCTGGGTGCTGATCGCGACCCCGCCCGACGAGCCCGGGACCGTCGCCGGCTTCGCCTTCTGCAGCTGGAACTTCTCCACCTGGGAAGCCAAGCCGGGGATCTGGCTGGACGACCTGTTCGTGCGCCCGTCCCACCGGCGCTTCGGCCTCGGCAGCGAACTGCTCGACGAGCTGCGCAACCGCACCACCGGCCGCGTCGAGTGGGACATGCAGGCGGGCAACGAGAAAGGCGAGGCGTTCTACGCCCAGCTCGGCGCGGAACCCGTGCCCGGCTGGATCCGCTACCGCTGGCGGCCGTGACTTTCACGAGAAAGTAGGCGGCCCCGTATCGTGTGCGGCATGGGAGATGGTTCGGTCCGGAGGTCCTCGTCGGTCGAGGACTACGTCCGGGTGATCTACGGCCTGGTCGAGCGGGGTGAGGCGGTCACGAACACCTCCCTCGCCGGACGGTTGGAGGTCAGTCCGTCCTCGGCGTCGGGGATGGTCACGAAGCTGTCCCAGCTGGGCCTGGTCACCCACGTGCCGTACCGCGGGATCGAGCTCACGGCCGACGGCCGGCTGCTCGCGCGGTCGGTGCTGCGCCGCCACCGGCTGATCGAGACGTACCTGGTCTCCGAGCTCGGCTACACCTGGGACGAGGTCCACGCCGAGGCGGACGCGCTGGAGCACGCGGTGTCGGACAGGCTGGTCGAGCGCATCGCGGCCAAGCTCGGCAACCCGGTCCGCGACCCCCACGGCGACCCGATCCCGGCCGCGGACGGCAGCGTCGAGGAGTTGTCGGTCCGCATCCTGGACGACCTCGAGCCGGGCGCGGTCGGCGAGATCGTCCGGGTCTGGGACACGGACCCGGAGCTGCTCAGGTACCTGACGGAACACGCGATCAACCTGGGCGAGCGCATCGAGGTCGTGGAGCGCCAGCCGTTCGGCGGCCCGATGGTGGTCAAGGTGGGATCGCCGCCGGAGGTGGCCACCCATGCGATCGGCAAGGAGATCGCGCAGGCCTTGTCGGTCACACTGCGTTAGCCACCGACGGTGAGGCTGAAGCCGTCGCGCGCGGTCTCGTCCGCGCTCTTCCACAGGGTCCCGCGGTTGTTGTTGCCGAGGTGCACGCCGTAGCGGTCGGCGCTCGGCACATCGGTGAACGTGAAGGTGAACGTGCGCACCCACATGCCGTCGACGATCTTCGTTTCTTCGCCGGGGGTGCGGTGCAGCTCGGTGGTCGCCACGACCTTCCCGGTCTCGTCCACGAGCGTGACTTGCGAATCGTTGCTCAGGTCGCCGTAGCCGTCATACCCGTCAGCTGCGGCTTTGGTGCATTTCATGTCGCACAGCAGGGACAGCGTGCCGTGAACGGACGACGGGCCGGAGGTCGTGAACACGATGATCAGGACGGCGGCGAGTACCGCAACGGCCGCAGCGCCGAGCACGATGAAGAGATGCTTGCGGCTGCGGTGCGCGGGTTGCGAGACCGTGTCGGGTTGCGAGACCGGTTCGGGCGGTGGCGGCTGGTAGGTGTTCGGGTCGGCTGTCATTTGTCTGGCTCGCTCTCTGTGCCGTGATTGTGCAGAGAGACGTGTTGATCAGCGCGCGTGTTACGGAAGGTGACCTGCGGCGAGCACGCCTGACGTCGGTGCGCGTACGTCCGGGTGACGTCGTGGAACGGATGTGGTGACACGCTCGCGCCGCCGACCATGGGCGCATGATCTCTCCCTTCCGCTTCGGCGTCGTCGCCGGTTACTCGCCTGATCTGGCTGCCTGGACCGCTCAAGCGAGGCGGGTCGAGGACCTCGGGTTCGACACCCTGCTCGCCACCGATCCCGTCGCCGGGGCCGATCCCTTCGTGCTGCTCGGGGCGGCTGCCGCGGTCACCGGGCGGATCACGCTCGGTACCTACGTGCTCGCCGATCCGTTCCGGGACGCGCGGGCGCTCGACTGGCAGGCGCAGACGTTGCACCGGCAGACCGGCGGCCGGTTCGAGCTCGGGCTCGGCGCCGGGCGGCCGGACGCCGGCACGCACGCCGCCATGCTCGGGCGGGAGTTCCCCTCGCCGGGTGAGCGCGTCACACGGATGGCGGAAACGATCGCGCACCTCAAACGATCGATCGACCGCCCTCGGCTGCTGCTCTCCGCCAGCGGGCCGAAAATGCTGGCGCTCGCCGCGCAAGAAGCCGACATCGTCACCTTCTCCTGGCACCCGGCGACCACCGAGGACCAGGCCCAGTCCATTGTGGATCGATTCCGAGGACTGGCCGGGCCGCGGCTGCCGGAGATCGAGCTGGGGGTGAATCTGATCGCCGTCGGCGAGGAGCCGTCACCACAGGTCGCGCGGTTCGCCGGGCTGGACGTCCCGGAGCTCGTAGCGGCCGGCGCTGTCACCGTGCTGCCATCGGATCCGGGCCGTGCCAGGGAAAAGCTCCGCCACTGGCGGGACCGGTGGGGGATTTCCTACGTCACGGTCAACTCCGGCTACGCGGAACCGTTCGCCGCGATCGCGGACCACGTCAGGACTTCCGGGGCGTTCGCAGGTGGGTGAGAGCTCTTCCGATCTTGCCGAGGCAGGCTTACGCTCCAACTTTCCGTATTCGGGAGTGCTTCGGAGCGATGTGATGACCGGTCAGCGAACACACACGATCGACCGGGGGGAACTGGCGGAACTCGACCGGCTGCTGGCCGCCGGGCCCTTCGCCGTGGCACTGCGTGCGGCGATCCGGGTGCGTGGCCTCGGCCTCGACCGGATCCGCTATCGCTTGCGCGGCAGGGGAACCACGGTCAGCCTGGCCACCCTCAGCCACTGGCAGTCCGGGCGGTGCCGGCCCGAGCGGGCGGAATCGTTGGAGGCGCTGAGAAACCTCGAGGACATCCTGAACGTGCCCGACGGCTCGCTCAGCAAGCTCCTCGGACCACCGCGGGTGCGCACGCGCTTCCACCCGCACCCGCCACCGCTCAACTGAGCGATTTTCCCTTGCCGGTGCTCAAGTGAGCGGATTCGGGGCGGTGCCGCTCAGGTGAGCGGCTAGGCTCGCGGCATGCGAGCTGTGGTCATGGAGGAGTTCGGCGCGCCGCTCGTCGTCCGGGACGTGCCGGAACCGGTCGCGCCGCCCGGTGGCGTGGTCATCGAGGTCGACGCCACCGGCGTCTGCCGCAGCGACTGGCACACGTGGCAGGGTCACGACAGCGCGGTGACGCTGCCGCACGTCGCCGGGCACGAGCTCGCCGGCCGTGTCGTCGCGCTCGGCGAGGGCGTGCGGGGCTGGGCGCTCGGCGCGCGTGTCACCGTGCCGTTCGTCTGCGCCTGCGGCACGTGCGCCCAGTGCGCCCGCGGTGACCAGCAGATCTGCGACCGCGAGTTCCAGCCGGGCGCGACGCACTGGGGGTCGTTCGCCGAGCGTGTCGCGATCGGGCACGCCGAGGTCAACCTGGTCGCGCTGCCTGACTCGCTCGGCGCGGCCGAGGCGGCCGCGCTCGGCTGCCGGTTCGGCACGGCGTTCCGCGCGGTGCTGCGGCAGGGCCGGGTCACCGCCGGGCAGTGGGTGTCGGTGTACGGCTGCGGCGGCGTCGGGATCTCCGCCGTCCTGCTGGCCGTCGCGGCCGGGGCGAAGGTGGTCGCGGTCGACGTCTCGCCGGCCGCGCTGGAGCTGGCGGCGAAGTCGGGCGCGACCCTGACGGTCGACGCGTCGGCGTTCGACGGGCCCGAGGCCGTTGCCGAGCACGTCCGCGACCTGACCGGGGGCGGCACGCACGTCTCGCTCGACTGCCTCGGCTCGCCGTCGACCTGCGCGGCGTCGGTGGGCAGCCTCCGCAAACGCGGGCGGCACGTCCAGGCCGGGCTGATGCCGCCGGCGCAGGGCGTCGCGCCGATCCCGATGCACCGGGTCGTCGGCGGCGAGCTGGAACTGGTCGGGATCCACGGCCTGCAGGCCCACGAGTACCCGGAGCTGCTGCGCGTCGTCGAGACGTCGGGGATCGACCTGGCCGCGCTGATCGGCGCCCGGATCGGGCTCGACGACGTCCCGGCCGCGCTGGCCGCGATGAACGACCCCGTGCCGGCGCGGGCGGGCGTCACCGTGGTCACGTTCGGTGAGTGATCGGCGGCGCCGTGGTCAAGTGATCGGTTCGTAGCTGAACCGCGCTGGCATGTGACATTCAGGTGTGAGAACGTCCAATCACGGCGGTCCAGTGCGAGGGGATTCGGCCGCAGGAGCGCCCCGGTGGTCCGTTGGGACGTCTCCTGCGGCTGTCAACACTGGCACAATCGGCGTAGTGGACGCTCTTCTGCCGCGCCCTCGGGCCGAGCTCGCGCCCGGTGCGGTGCACCTGCCCGACTGGCTCGATTTCGACGCGCAGCGCGAGCTGGTCGCGGCCTGCCGCGGGTGGTCCGGTTACCGCCAAACCCGGCTGCCGAACGGCGGCGTGATGTCGGTGAAGTCCGTCTGCCTCGGCTGGCACTGGTACGCCTACGGCTACTCGCGCACGACTGGCGAGGGCACGCCGGTGCTGCCGTTCCCCGGCTGGCTCGGCGACCTCGGCCGCCGTGCGCTGGCGGACGCGTACGGCGAACCGGCCGCCGGTTACGCGCCGGACATCGCGCTGGTCAACTTCTACGACGCCGCCGCGAAGATGGGCCTGCACCAGGACAAGGACGAGCGGAGCCTGGATCCGGTGGTGTCACTCAGCCTCGGCGACACGTGCGTCTTCCGCTTCGGCAACACGGAGACCCGCGGCCGCCCGTACACCGACGTCGAGCTGCACTCGGGCGACCTGTTCGTCTTCGGCGGCCCGTCACGGCTCGCGTACCACGGGGTGCCGAAGACGCTGCCGGGCACGGCGGACCCGGCGCTCGGGCTGACCGGACGGCTGAACATCACACTGCGGGTGTCCGGCCTCTAGTCCTCTGTGGACTCCGCCTCCGGCACCACGACCAGCCGGACGGCCATCGCGCGCGAGCCCTCCGGGTGTTTTCCCGGCTCGGTGACGTACTTCCAGACCAGGTTCTGGTACTCCTCGACGAACGACGCGACCTGGTCCTTCGTCAGGTGCAGGCCGGAGCGGTAGATCTGGTTCCAGCCGGCCGAACTGTCGTACCCGGCGTACGCCCGCGTCACCAGCCCCAGGTCGTGGCTCATCTTGAGTGCGCCGAGCTTGAGCGCCGCCTCGCGTTCGTCCGGGGTCAGGTTCAGGCCCGGTGGGGTGTAGATGTCCTTCATCAGCGACTTCCACCAGCGTTCACGGCCGCTGGAACGCTCCTCGATCTCCGCGATCAGCTCCAGGTCGGCGAGCTTGCGGAGGTGGTAGCTGGTCGTGCCGGTGCTCTCGCCGAGGGCCTTCGCGACGCTCGTCGAGTTCGCCTCGCCGTGTTCGCCCAGGTAGGACAGGATGTCGCGGCGCACCGGGTTGGCCAGGGCCTTGTAGAAGGCCTTGAGATCCGCGCCGGTGAGGACGCGCCGTTCGGGACGTTCGACCATGACCCGAGCCTACTACAGAGACTGTTTGCAAAGAACCTCTGCAATCGGCTACCTTGGATTCCAGGGGTACGACACTTCGGGGGTTGACGATGCGGAAGGTCTTCTGGGCGGCGGGGTTGTGCCTGCTGCCGTGGATCGCGGTACTGGGGATGACACTGCCGGACGTCTATTCGGCGCAGCACTGGCGCCTGGCGTGGACGGGCTTCGACGCGGCGGAGGCGCTCGGCCTGCTCGTGACGGCCTGGCTGCTCGGCCGCGACGATCCGCGGATGCCGTTCGCCGCGATCGGCACGGCCACGCTCCTGCTGACCGACGCCTGGTTCGACGTCGTCACGGCCGGCGACGACGTCGTGTTCTCGCTGCTCATGGCCGGGTTGGAGGTGCCGCTGGCGCTGGCGTGCCTCTCGGTGGCGCTGCCGCGGCCGGCGGTGCCGGCGCATGTCTGAGCTGAGCCCGCGGTTGCGCGACGAGATCGACGACCAGGTCGCGGCGGCCTTCGACGCCTACCTGGCCGAGCGCCTGGCCGAGCCGGGCCCGCTGCGCGCCGCGGTCCGCGGCCGGTGGCGGTGGCGGTGGTGGGTTCCGGCGGTCACGGCGCTGGCCGGGTTCGCCGCGGCACTGTTGGTCTGCCGCGGCTGGTCGTGAGTGAGAAACAGGGTTAGAACACTGTTTCTCACTCACGAGGCCCGGAAGCGGAGGGTCTGGCCGGGGCGTAGCTGGGCGGCGACGTCCAGGTCGTCTTCGTCGACGACGGCGATCACCGGGTAGCCGCCCGTGGTCGGGTGGTCGGCGTGGAACAGGATCGGCCGGCCCGACGGCGGTACCTGCAGTGAGCCCGGCACGCACGGCTCCGACGGCAGTTCGTCTTCGCGCGCGCGGGAAAGCGGCGGGCCGGTCAGGCGGATGCCGACGCGGTCGGAGTCCGGCGAGACCGTGTACACAGTGGACAGAAGCTCGTCCGGTGCGGTGAACCAGTCGCGACGCGGTCCCGGTGTCACACGCAGAATCGGTGACGTGGGCAGAGCCGCGCGCGGCGCGAGATCGACCGTGGGGAACCCGGGCGGTGGTGGTCCGACCGGCAGCAGCATTCCCGCGGCGAGTGGTGGCGGGCCGAGCTTTCCCAGGGTGTCCGTCGAACGCGAGCCCAGCACCGGCGGGACGTCGATGCCGCCGCGCACCGCGACGTAACAGCGCAGCCCGGTCGACGCCATGCCGAGCGCCAGTTCCTCGCCCGGCCGGAGGGTGATCGGTGCGTTGAGGCCGAAAGCGCGGCCGCCTTTCGCCAACGGGCAGTCCGCGCCGGTCACCGCCACCGTCGTCACCGCCGACGCGCGCAGCACCAGGCCGCCGAGCGTGACCTCCAGGCCCGCGGCGCCCGAAGGGTTTCCGACGAGCCGGTTGGCCAGCCGGAACGAGCCGCGGTCGGCGGCGCCGGAACGTCCGACGCCGAGGGCGGCGTGCCCGGGACGCCCGAGGTCCTGCACGGTCGTCGCGAACCCGGGCCGGACGATCTCGAGCTTCACGAAACCTCCCGGAACCGGACCCGCGTCCCCGGCGGCAGCAGGTTCGGCGGGTCGCGTTCGACGTCCCACACCGGGGTTTCGGTGTGCCCGAGCAGCCGCCAGCCGCCCGGCGACGCGCTCGGGTACACCGCGCTGTACTCACCCGCGATCGCCACCGAACCCACCGGGATGCGCGTGCGGGGTGACGACCGGCGGGACACGTGCAGCCGGGTGTCCAAACCGGACAGATAGGCGAACCCCGGTGCGAACCCGCAGAACGCCGAGACGTACGAACCCGCGCTGTGCCGGACCACGACCTCCTTGATCGACAGCCCGCTCTCGGAAGCGACGTCCGCCAGGTCTTCACCGTCGTAAACCACGGGGATCACGACCGCGGCGGCCGCCGCGACCTGACTGTCCACTGGGGACGCCCGGCGCAGCAGGGCGCCCAGCCGATCGGCGGAGGTCACCGCCGGGTCGAAGCGGACCAGCAAGGTGCGGGCGGCCGGGACCAGCTCCTCGACACCGAGAGGCGGTGCCTGCGTCAACGCCGCCTGGTAGCCGAGGACGTCGTCGACCTCCACGAGCACCGCGCGCCGTCCGCAGGGCAGCAGCCGGACGCTCATCCGGTGAACGCGGCGAGCGGGATACCCGCATCGGTCAGGCCGTCGCGGATCCGCCGGGCCAGCTCCACCGCGCCCGGGGTGTCCCCGTGCACGCACAGGGAGTCCGGGCGCAGGTCGAGCTTGCCGCCGTCGGCCGTGACGACCCCGCCGCCGGTCGCCATCGCGACCGCGCGCTCGGCGACCGCGTCCGGCTCGTGCAGGACCGCGCCGGGCTGCTTGCGTGACACCAGGCGGCCTTCCGCGGTGTAGGCCCGGTCGGCGAACGCCTCCGCGTACGCCACCACCCCGGCTTTTTCCGCCTCCCGCCGCATTTCCGAGTCCGGCAGGCAGAGCAGCGCGAGCGCCGGGTCGTACCGGCGCAGGCCCTCGACGATCGCCGCGGCCTGCTCCGGGTCGGCCGCCGCGGTGTTGTACAACGCGCCGTGCGGCTTCACGTACGTCACGCGGCTGCCGGCCGCGCGGGCGAACGCGTCGAGGGCGCCGATCTGGTAGAGCACCTCGTTCGCCAGGTCCTCCGGCGCGATGTCGAGCGCGCGCCGGCCGAAGCCCGCCAGGTCGCGGTACCCGACGTGGGCGCCGATCGCGACGTCGCGATCGGCCGCCAGTTCGCACACGTGCCGCATCACCGACGGGTCGCCTGCGTGGAAGCCGCAGGCGACGTTCGCGCTGGTGACGATGTCGAGCACGGCTTCGTCGTCGCCCATCTGCCAGGCGCCGAAGCCCTCGCCGAGGTCACTGTTCAGATCCATTTCAGCCCACCCGGTATTCGCTGTCGTGCCGGTCCGTGATGAACATGTACCCCGGCGCGTGGGTGATCGCGTACGGCGGACGTGACGCCATCAGTGCCGCCTGCGGGGTGACCCCGCAGGCCCAGAACACCGGCACGTCGCCGTCGGCCGCGTCCACCGGATCACCGAAGTCCGGCCGGGAAAGGTCTTCGATGCCGAGGGCGCGCGGATCGCCGATGTGCACCGGCGCGCCGTGGACGGACGGCATGGCGCGGGTGATCCGGATGGCGTCGTCGACGCGGTCCTCCGGGATCTGCCGCATCGACACCACGAGCGGGCCGAACAGCCGCCCGGCCGGCTCGCACGGCCGGTTCGTCACGTACATCGCGACGTTGCGGCCCTGCTCGACGTGCCGCAGCGGGACGCCCTCGGCGGCCAGCGCCGTCTCGAACGTGAAGCTGCAGCCGATCGAGAAGGCGACCATGTCGCTGCGCCACAGCCCGGTCGCGTCCGAGACCTCGCCGGCGAGCACGCCGTTCTGCCAGATCCGGTAGCGCGGCAGGTCGGTGCGCAGGTCCGCGCCCTCGGCGAGCCGCGTGCCCGGGTCGCCGGGGTCGGAGACGTCGAGCAGCGGGCACGCCTGCGGGTTGCGGGTGCAGAACAGCAGGACGTCGTAGGCCCAGTCCTCGGGCACGGCGATCAGGTTGGTCTGGGTGAAGCCGCCCGCCCAGCCGGTCGTGGGGCGGGCCGTGCCACGTCGGAAGACAGAACGTGCTTGCTCCGGCGTGAAAGTGGCGGGTTGGTCGAAGGTCGTCATGAGTTCCCCCTCAGTCAACGAGTTCGATCCCTCGGGTTTCGGGCAGGCCGAGCAGGGCCACCGCGGCGATGGCGTAGCCGATCGCGCCGAACACGATCGCACCGCCGGCGCCGAGGAAACCCACGACGGTCGGGAAGATCGCGCCGACAGCGCGGCCGAAGTTGTAGGTGAAGCCCTGGCCGGTGCCGCGCAGGGCCGTCGGGTACAGCTCGGCGAGGTAGGCGCCGAAGCCGCTGAAGATCGCGGACATCGAGAAGCCGAGCGGGAAGCCGAGCACCAGCACGAGACCGTTGGCGCCCTTGGGGATCTGGGTGTAGGCGACGATCAGCCCGGCCGACAGGATCGCGAACGTCAGGAAGGTCTTCTTGCGCCCCATCAGGTCTGTCAGGTAGCCGCCGCAGACGTACCCGACGAAGGCGCCGGTGATGAGGAACGCGAGGTAGCCGCCGGTGCCGATCACGGTCAGCTCGCGCGTCTTCTTCAGGTACGACGGCAGCCAGGTCGAGATCGTGTAGTACCCGCCCTGGACGCCCGTCGCGAGCAGCGCGGCGAAGAACGTGGTGCGCAGGAGGTCGCGGTGGAAGATCTTGACCAGCGTGCCCTTGACGCGCTCGGTCTTGAGGCGTTCTTCGGCGCGGGGCGCGTCCTTGACGCTCTTGCGGACCCAGAGCACCAGCAGCGCCGGGATGACGCCGGTCCAGAACATGATGCGCCAGGCCAGATCGGGACTCGCGATGCTGAAGACGACGGTGTAGACGATCACCGACAGGCCCCAGCCGACCGCCCACGCGCTCTGCACGAACGCCACGGTCCGGCCGCGGTAGCGCGCCGAGGAGTACTCCGCGACCAGCGCCGCGCCGGCCGCCCATTCACCGCCGAAGCCCAGGCCCTGCAGGGCGCGGAAGATCAGCAGCGTCTCGAAGTTGGGCGCGAACCCGCAGAGCACGGTGAAGACCGTGTACATCGCGATGGTGATTTGGAGCGTGCGGACGCGGCCGATGCGGTCGGCCAGCATGCCGGCGCCGATCCCGCCGACGGCCGACACGACCAGCGTCGTCGTGCCGAGCAGGCCGGCTTCACCGCTCGATATGCCGAAGTACGCGGTGATCGCGGCGAGGCCGAGGGGCAGGGTCTGGTAGTCGAACGAGTCCAGGCCGTACCCGCCGAACGCGCCGGCGAACGCGCGTTGGCCGCGTTTCCCCAGCGTGCGGAACCAGTCGAACGGCCGGGCCTCGGTTGCTGTGGCAGTCATGTCGGGCACCTCCTGGCCAGTGTCTCATCGTGGCGTGCCTCACACAGTAAGGATTGTTCAACAATTCCACAAGACTGCAATTGGATCGTCCTCAGTGTGACGGGTACCATCGTCGTCGTGGTCATCGAAGACAGTGACGTCCCGGGCCTGGAAGCCGATCGCGGCCTCGTCAGCCGCAAGAGCACGGCCGAGCGGGTGGCGGGAGTGCTGCGCAAGCGCATCGCGGAGGGCTTCTTCCTGCCCGGCGGACGGCTGTCGGAGCAGGACATCGGCAACGCGCTCGGCGTCTCGCGCAACACCCTGCGGGAGGCGTTCCGGCTGCTCACGCACGAGCGGCTGCTCGCCCACGAGCTCAACCGCGGGGTCTTCGTGCGGATCCCGAGCGTCGAGGACGTCGTCGACATCTACCGGGTGCGCAAGATCATCGAGTGCGCCGCCGTCCGGGGGGTGACGGCCAAGCCCGCGTCCTTTCCGAAGATCCGCGAGAAGGTCGAGATCGGCGACGAGGCCGCGCGCACGGGGAACTGGAAGGACCTCGGCACCGCGAACGTCTGGTTCCACCAGGAGCTGGCCGCGCTGTCGGGCAGCGAGCGCGTCAACGAGCTGGTCAGCAGGCTCATCGCCGAGCTGCGGCTGGTGTTCCACATCATGGCCGAGCCGCGCCGCTTCCACGAGCGCTACCTGCCGCGCAACCACGAGATCCTGGACCGGATCGAGGCCGGCGACGGCCTGGGCGCGGAGCAGCTGCTGATGAAGTACCTGGAAGACGCGGAAGAGCAGCTGGTCGGCGCGTACGCCGAACGCGCGGCGGCGGCCCGGGCGGCGATCGCCGTCGACTGATGGCCGAACGGGCAGGCTTGCCGTCCGGAGGGGCCGAGCCCCAGCCGGAACCGATGGCGCCTGGATAACCTCATCGCGGTTTCGCCGCCGGAACCCCCAGCGGTGGCCGAGACCCAGGCTGCCGGGGCGTGGTTACCCCCCAGGGCCACCCCCGGCAGCTCCGGACGGCACCCTGGGACCCATGCGGATGAACTCGCGAGCGTGGTCCGGCCGCTTCGACGCGGTCCCGTGGGCCGAAATCGCCACCTGGTTCCACGAGCTGGCCGCGGAGCACGCGGAGTTCCGCCCGATGACCGACATCGTCACCAGCGTCCTGGCCCGCGGAGGTGACCGGCACCTGGTCGCGCTCACCGCGATGCACGACCTGGTCGTCACGTCCCGGCCGGTGCCGGCGGACCGGCCGATCGAGGTCGTCGTCGTCCGCTCGCCCGCACCCGGCCACCTTGACGCGGACGCGGTGCCGCAGTTCTGGCGGCTGGTACGCGAAAAGTTCGGCGTGGAGCCGGTCCGGCAGCCTTGAAAGCCGTGAATGGCCCATTGAGAGACTCTAAGTCTCTCAATGGTCCATTCACGGACTTTCGGAACTTAGCCGGCGTAGCGGGCGAAGATCCTCGTGAAGTCCCATGCCTGCTGGGAAACGCCCGAACACGTGTCGTCGTTCGGGTACGCCCCGGGGCACGGGCGGTCGCGGTTCGCGGACCAGAACGTCAACCGGGCCAGGTGGTGCTGGTTCGCGTAGGCCAGGATGGTGGTGAAGTCGTTGAGCGTGACCGTCTCGCTGTTGTCCGTGATGCCGTTCATCGACGAGATGCCCATGTGCCGGTAGGCCGTGTCGTCGTCGTAGCCGTAAGCCGACTTGACGACGTTCTTGAGGCCCTCGGCCGCGCGCTGCGTGAGCGTGCCCATGTTCTGGCCGGCCCCGCCGAAGTCGAACGGCATGATCACCCAGCCGTCGACCGTGAGCCCGGCCTGCGCCGCCCGGTTGACCAGGCTGTTGTCCGGCCCCGACTGCCCGGTGCCGAACGTGACGTACAGCTTGATGCCGGCGTTGTTCGCGCGGATCGTCTTCAGCGCGTCGACCGTGCGCTGCTGCACGGTCGGGTTGCTGTAGGCGTCGGCCTCGATGTCGATGTCGATCGCCTTGAGGCCGTAGGCGCTGATCACCTTCTGGTACGCCGCCGCCAGCTCACCCGCGCTGCCGCACGACGACTCCAGCTTGTTGCCGGAGTAGCCGCCGAACGACGGGATGACGTCGCCGCCGCCCGCGCGCACCGTGGTGATGGTGTTCTGGTCGACGCCGCCGGTCAGCGCGCGCCCGCCGTCCCACTGCGGGTTGCAGTAGCCGTTCGACAGCACGAACGCCAGCGTGAACCACTTGACGCCGGTGGCGTTCTGGATCGTCGCCGGGCTGGGCGGGTTGCCCCAGCCGTTGTAGAGGTACGGCGCGACGGCCATCACGCCCGGCCCGGTCGGCGGCGGGGTCGTGCCGCCGCTCGGCAGCGTCCACTGCTGGTTGGCGCTGGTGGCGCACGTCCAGATCTGCAGCCGCGTGCCGTTCGCGCTCGAGTTGCCGGTGGCGTCGAGGCACTTGCCCGACCCGGTGTTGACGAGGTTCTTCGCCGCGTTGGCCGTCCACTTCTGGGCGGCGGAGCCGTTGCAGTCCCAGAGCTGGATGGTGGTGCCGTTGGCCGTCCCGGCGCTGGTGACGTCGAGGCACTTGCCCAGCGCCTGCAGGGATCCGTCGGACCCGACCGTCCACTGTTGAGCGTTCGAGCCGTTGCAGTCGTAGAGCTGGATCGCCGTGCCGTTCGCGGTGCTCGCCGCGTTGACGTCGACGCACTTGCCGGCGATGCCGGTGATCGGCCCGGTCGCCGCCTGCGCGACACCCGGGGCGAGCACCAGAGCCGACGCTGCTGCTATGAGCGCACCGAATGCTGCGAGTTTCTTCATGCGGGCACGTTCCACTTCTGGTTGGCCGCGCCGGTGCACGTCCAGATCTGCAGCCGGGTGCCGTTCGCGCTGGAGTTGCCGGTGGCGTCGAGGCACTTGTTCGACGCCGACCCGACGATGTCCTTGGCCGCGGTCGCCGCCCATCTCTGGTTGGCCGTCCCGCCGCAGTCCCACAGCTGCAGCTGGGCACCGTCCGCAGTGGACTGACCGGTCACGTCGAGGCACTTGCCCAGCGCGCGGATCGTGCCGTCGGTGCCGACCGTCCACTGTTGCGCGGTCGAGCCGTTGCAGTCGTAGAGCTGGACCGCGGTGCCGTTGGTGCTGCTCGCGCCGGCGACGTCGATGCACTTGCCGCCGAGACCGGTGATCGCGCCGGTCTGGCCGCCACCGCCGCCCGTGCCCTGGTTGCCGGCCCAGGTGAACGTCGCCGACGTGTGGCCGGGCAGGCTGTAGGTGAACGACGAGTTGCCCCAGTTCACCCGCACGCTCTGGGTGCCGGTGCTGGTGTTGTACGCGATCAGCGCCTTCGAGCCGTCCGGGTTCTTCCAGGCGACGTTGCGGACCGTGGCGTTGTCGTTCGAGTCGATCCGGACCGCGCCCGGCTTCACGAACTTCGTCAGGTGGCCCATCGTGTAGTACTCGACGGTGTAATCGACCTGGCCGTTGCGGCCGTCTCCGTTGTGGACGGTCACCAAGCCGGTGCACGTGTCACAGCCGCCGTTGTGCGGGTTGTGCGCCTGGTCCATCGCCAGGCTCCACTTGGTGACCGTGCGGCTCCAGTTGCGCGTGTAGTCGACGATGTTGTTCATGTCCTCGGCCTGCTGGTTCGACACCCAGGTGCCGCCGGAGTGCTCGGTCGAGTACGCGTTCACGCTCGGGTACTGGTTGTGCACGGTCGTCTGCTGCGAGACGTCGCCGCCGTACCCGTGCCACGCCATGCCGCCGAAGTTCGGGTCGGTGCGGATGGCCGCGTCGTCCATCGTGGGCGCCGCGAACGCCTGGTACTGGTCCCAGTTCCAGTCGAGCGCGAGGACCTTTGTGGACAGTCCGGCACTGTGCAGCGCGGGCAGCAGGTTGGTCTTGGTGAAGTAGGCCAGGCCCGCGCCGTTCCAGTTGGTCGACGGGTAGCTCGCGCAGCACGTCGGTTCGTTCTGGACGGTCAGGTAGTTGATCGGCACACCCGCGGCCTGGTAGGCCTGGATGTACTTGACGAAGTACTGCGCGTAGGCCGGGTAGAACTGCGACTCGACCCAGCCGAGCAGGTAGCTGTCGTTGTCCTTCATCCACGGCGGTGCGCTCCACGGCGACGCCATGACCTTGATCTGCGGGTTGAGCTGCAGCGCCTGCTTGGTCAGTGGCAGCACGTCCGCCTGGTCGTGCGCGATGGAGAACTTCGTCAGGTTCGGATCGGTTTGCCCGGCCGGAACGTCGTCGAACGTGTAGCTGTTGCGCGCGATGTCCGACGCGCCGATCGGGTTGCGCAGGAAGCTGATGCCGATGCCGGCGTTGGGGTCGAACAGCTTCTGCATGACCGAGTTGCGCGTGCTCGCGCTGAGCAGGTTGCTGGAGTTGAGCAGCCACGCCGCGGAGTCGGTGAACGACGCACCGGCACCCTCGAACTGCTGGTACGTCGTGTTTTCGTTGACGTTGATGGTCTGGCCGCCGGTGCCGGTGCCCGCGGCGAAGCTGATCGGCGTCTGCTGTTGCAGGCCGCGGGTGACGTTGACGCCCTTGGCGTCGTCGGTCGTGGTGAGCCAGACGTTCACGGTCTCGCCCGCGGCCTGCGCGGGCACGGCGAAGGTGGCGGCGGCGAGTGCCGTCACGCCCAAAAGCGCGGCGAGAGAGCGTTTTCTCATGGGAGTGTCCACTTCTGGTTCGCGCCGGACCCGCAGGTCCAGATCTGGAGCCGGGTACCGTTGGCGGAGCTGTTGCCGGTCGCGTCGAGACACTTGCCGGAGCCCGCGTTGACGAGGTTCTGCGATCCGTTGGCCGACCACTTCTGGGCGGTGGATCCGTTGCAGTCCCACAACTGGACGGTGGTGCCGTTCGTGGTGCCCGCGCTGGTGACGTCGAGGCACTTGCCGAGGGCGCGGATCGTGCCGTCGGAACCGACCGTCCACTGTTGAGCGGTGGTGCCGTTGCAGTCGTAGAGCTGCACGGCGGTGCCGTTGGCGCTGCTCGCCGCGTTGACGTCGACGCACTTGCCGCCGAGGCCGGTGATCCGGCCCGCGTTCTGAGTGGGCGGGGTGGTGGTGCCGCCGGCGAACTGCGTGGCGACCTGCTCACCGAGGCTGGTGGCGTTGTTGTGGTTCTCGATCGGGTTGACGTGCGTGTTCGGGAACACGATGTACGTCACCGGACCCTCGGTGCCGCCGTTGCTCGGGTCGGGGTTGATGCCGAGGTTGACCGCGGTGGCGTAGGACGCCTCACCGATGATGCTGGTCGGGCCGGTGTCGCCGACCACGGCGTAGGTGACCTGATTGTTGTAGATCACCGCCACCACCGAACCGCCGTCGATGCCGTAGTTGCGGTAGTCCCATGTGGACGTCGGCTGCGGCAGTACGATGTAGGGCAGTTGCGCCGCGTTCAGCGGCTGGTCGGTCGAGGTGTGGAACGCCGTGTCCGGGTAGAAGCAGCAGTCGGTCTGCTCGTTGCACTGGGACGTACGGACACCGTCGCAGTCGATGTCCATGTCGGCCTTGAAGAAGACCGCGCCGTTGGCCTGGCAGACGGGCACGGTGGCCGCGCCGCCTTCGTCGAAGGAGTACTTGCCGTTCGAGATCTGCTGGCACGACGTCGTTTTCGCGAGCAGCTGGCTCGCGGACGGCCCGGCTTCGGGAGCGGCCTGGGCCGACCCCGTCGTCAAGCAGGTAAGCGCTATCAGGGCACCGCCCAAGAGCGCGAGGAGCTTTCTCCGCACTGGAACTCTCCTTGGGAAAAAGGGAAAGAGGGCACGACGACCAGGCGGACCGAGCCGGTCCGCCTGGTCGAGGTGGTTAGATCAGGGCGTGGTCCACTTCTGGTTCGCGCCGCCGCCGCAGGTCCAGATCTGCAGGCGGGTGCCGTTCGCACTCGAGTTGCCGGTGGCGTCGAGGCACTTGTTCGCGTTGGGGTTCACGATGTCGTGCGCCGCGCTGATCGCCCACTGCTGGGCGGCGGTGCCGTTGCAGTCGTAGAGCTGTACGACTGTCCCGTCCGCGGTGCCCGCGGCGTTGACGTCCATGCACTTGCCCAGCGCGCGGATCGTGCCGTCGGTGCCGATGGTCCAGTTCTGCGCGGCGTTGCCATTGCAGTCGGTGATCTGGATCGGCGTGAGGTTGGCGGTGCTGGCGCCCGCGACGTCGACGCACTTGCCGCCGATGCCGGTGATCCGCCCGGTGCGCCCGGACGGCGGGGTGCCGCCGCCGGTGTCGTTCGTGACGTGCACGTAGTCGACCACCAGCTGCTGCGGGAACTGAGTGCTGCTGTTGGGGTCGCCGGGCCAGTACCCGCCGACGGCGAGGTTCAGGATGATGAAGAAGTTGTGGTCGTAGACCCAGCGGTTGCCGTTCAGGTCGGCCGGCGTGCGGGTCTGGTAGAGGTTCCCGTCGACGTACCACTTGATCTGGTTGGGCGACCAGTCGACGGCGTAGGTGTGGAAGTCGTCGGAGAAGTTGGGGCCGTTGTAGGCCGCGCCGATGCCGCCGGAACCGGAGTAACCCGGGCCGTGGATGGTGCCGTGCACGGTGTTCGGCTCGAAGCCGACGTTCTCCATGACGTCGATTTCGCCGTCGGTCGGCCAGTTGCCGCCGCCGAGCATCCAGAACGCCGGCCACATGCCCTGCCCGCGCGGGAGCTTCATGCGCGTCTCGAAGTGGCCGTAGGCCTGGCTGAACTTGCCGGAGGTGTTCATCCGCGCCGAGGTGTACTCGCAGCGGCCGTACCAGCAGTTGTAGTTGCCGGGGTTTTCCTTCTTGGCCGTGATCACGAGGTGGCCCTGGCCGTCGAGCTGGGCGTTGTTCGTGCCCGACGTGTAGTACTGGCGCTCGTGGTTGTTGACGTTGTCGCCGGTTTCGAGCTGCCACTTGGAACCGTCGACGGCGGACCCGGCGGGGCCGTTGAAGTCGTCGGTGAAGGTGGCCGCGGCTTCGGCCGCGGGCGCGCTCAGCGCCTGCTGCCCGACGAACAGGAGGGAGGCAGCGGCGAACAGAGCAGCTGCTCTTCGGAACTTGCGGAACGAGGTGGACATCTTTGTCGCCTCTCTCACCGAGGGGACCGGCGTTCCGCGCGCAACACGGGAACGCGGGGAGGGGGAGGTGGCCGCGCGTGCCGGGGCGGCGGCAGGCGTGACCGTGCAGCGCGCTGCCGTCCGCGGTCCGGGGCGGGGTGGGTCGCGGGCGACAACGGGTTGTACCGGGCTTTGTTGTGCTTGGCAACAAAGTATGCATGGTCCAGACAAGTCCGGCAACCATCGGCCGGTCATTTTTTTTCAACCCGAATTAAGGGTGGGTTGGTGACGGGGCCGGGCGGCGCGTGGTGCGGCTGACCTGCGGGAGCCGGGTTCCCGCTCAGCGGGGCACGCCGGTTGTCCACAGGCTTGCCGTGTTGTGGAGAGGCGGGCCGCCGGGGCGGGCTTTGCCGCGGTTTTGTCCGGGGGTCTCGATACGCTGGAGCGGGGATGGACCCCCTGGGAGGGTGGGCCCTGCTCTGGGCCGCGAAGGGCCGGCACCCTGCCGCGAAGGGCCGACACGCCGGCGGGAGTGGCCAAAACGGCGCTCGGAACGCCCAACACGGCGCCTGGTACGCCCAACGCGGCGCCGGAACGGCCAACCCGGCGCCCCGAACGGCCAACACGGCGCCGCTAGGGCCGAGACTGCGAACGGCCAACGCAGCCCCACAAAGGGCCGAGACGGCGCAGCGAAGGGCCGACACGGCGCAGCGAAGGGCCGACACGGCGCAGCGAAGGGCCGACACGGCGCAGCGAAGGGCCGACATGGCGCAGCGAAGGGCCAACACAGCGGCGGGAGTGGCCAGCACGCTGGCGCGGAGGGTCAACGCACTGCCGCGAGGGTCAACACGGCGGCGGGAGTGGCCAACACGGCGCCCGGAACAGCCAACACGCCCGGGGCCGGCGGGTGTGGCCGGCGAGTTGGTCGCTCAGGTGAGCGTGTTGGCCAGTCCGGGCGGTGTGTTGGCCACACCGGTGAGGGTGAGAGTGAGAGCGAGAGCCGGGTCAGGCCGCGTCTGAGTTGGAAGCGCCCGGCTTCGCGATCCGGGATGTCGCGCCCTGCTCCAGCAGGTCCGCCACCGGCAGCGTGGCCGCGCCCGTCGCGACCGCGTCCAGGCCCAGCGAGCCCAGCTGGATCGACGTCTGGCTGAACGGGTGCCGCAGTGCGTGCTCACCGGCGGCGGCACGGATCTGCGGCAGCAGCTGCTCCCCCAGCGCCAGGCCCGCCCAGCCGCCGATCACGATGCGTTCCGGGTTGAACAGGTTGATCAGGTTCGCGATCCCCGCACCGAGGTAGCCCGCCGTGTCCTCCAGGACACGCGCCGCCGTCTTGGACTTCGGGGCCGCCTCCAGCAGGGCCGCGAACTGGGCCTGCTCGTCCTCGCCCGGGACGTCCTTGCCGCGGGCACGGCGGTAGCGCGCGAGCACTCCGCCCGCGCCGATGTAGGCCTCCAGGCAGCCGCGTGCGCCGCAGCGGCAGTCGTGCCCGCCGTACGCGATCGTCGTGTGGCCCCACTCGCCCGCGCTGCTCGTCGAGCCGCGATACGTCGTGCCGTCGGTGACCACCGCCGCGCCGACGCCCGAGCCGATCAGCGCGATCACCGCGTGGCGCGCGCCGCGGCCGGCGCCGAACCACATCTCCGCCTGGCCCTGCGTCTTCGCGCCGTTGTCGACGAACAACGGCAGGTGCACGCCGGCGTCCTGCAGCAGCGCAACGAGCGGGACGGCGTCCCAGCCGACCGTCGGCGCGTGGACCAGCACCCGCTCACCCTGCTCGACCGTGCCCGGTACGCCGATGCCGACCCCGAGCACGGCGGAGTCGTCGATGCCCGCGCTGGCGAACACCTCCCGCAGCCCGGACGTCACCTGCTCGACCGCCGTCGCCGGGTCCGGGGCCGCCGGGAGCGGGTGCTCGACCGTCGCGAGCCGGTTCATCGCCAGGTCGAACAGCTCGACCTTGACGCCGGTTTCGCCGATGTCGACGCCGGCGACGTGCCCGTACGCCGGGTCGACGCGCAGCAGCACGCGCGGCCGGCCGCCGTCCGATTCCACCTGGCCCGCTTCGGTGATGAGCCGTTCCTCGCCCAGCTCGGCGGTCACGTTGCTGACCGTGGCGGCACTCAATCCGGTCAGCTGGCTCAGTTCGTGCCGCGAGAGCGGGCCGTCGAAGTAGAGTTTCGACAGCAGCAGGGAACGGTTGTGCCGCCGCAGATCGCGGACGGTGGTGCGCTTGCTCGCCATGGGCAACCCATCTGAACTCTTAACGGCTACTGACAGGATGCCTGATCACCCTAAGTTGTGGCCATGTATTAACTGGTGAACTAAGTCCCGAACTGGTGGTCGTACACCAGGTGTCTGGCACAATCCCCACCGTGACCCAGGTGGTGCGGCAGACGACCAGAGACCTCCGGCGGCACAATCGTGCGGCACTGCTCTCCACCCTCTACCTCCACGGCCCGGTCAGCAGACTGGAACTGGTAGCTGAATCGGGACTATCGGCCGCCACCGTTACGAACGTCGTAGCCGAACTGATCGCCGACGGCGTCGTCGCCGAGGCCGGATCGGTCGAATCGGACGGTGGCCGCCCGCGGACGCTGCTCGCCGTGCGGCCCGATTTCGGGCACGTCGTCGGGGTCGACGTCAGCGAGACGCACGTCGAGGTCGGCCTGTTCGACTGCGCGCTCGGGACGCTGGGCACCGTGCGCCACCCCCTGGTCGGCACCCGGCTGGACCCGGGCGAGGTGGCCGCGCTGGTCCACACCGGCATCGCCGAGGTGCTCGAGGGCGGCGGGGCGGACGCGGTGTTCGGGGTCGGCATCGGCGTGCCCGGGGCGGTCCGCGACGGCGGGATCGTCCACGCGCCCACCCTCGGCTGGAGCGGCGTGGCCTTCGCCGACCTGATCCGCCCGCACGTCGTGGCGCCGCTGCACCTGGACAACCGCGCCCGCACGCTGGGCCAGGCCGAGAGCTGGCTGGGCGCGGGCCGGGGTGCCGACCGCGCCATCGTCGCCCTGCTCGGCGTGGGGGTCGGGGCCGCGGTCGCGACGGCCGGGCCGTCCCACCCGGGCATCACGACCAGCGAGTGGGGGCACACGGTCGTCAAGGCGGGCGGCGCGGCCTGCCGGTGCGGGTCGCACGGCTGCCTCGAGGCCTACGTCGGCATCGAAGCCGTCGTCCGGCACTACGCCGACCGGGTGGGAAAAGAGCCGGTCATCGGGGACGAAAGTGACGCCGAACTGGCCCGCATCGTGGCCGAAGCCCAGGTCGGCGGCCCCGCCGCGGAGGTGCTGGCCGAGACCGGCGAGTACCTCGGGATCGGCATCGCGAACCTGATCAACCTGCTCAGCCCCGATCGGGTAGTGCTTTCCGGCTCCGCGGGGGCGATCATGGGTCCGGCGATCCTGCCCGCCGTCCGTGACGCGGTCGGCCGGCACGCGCTCGACTACCTGGCCGGGCGCACCGAGGTCGTCCTCGGCCGGCTCGGGCCGGAGGCCGTCGCGCTCGGAGCGGCCACGCTGCCGGTCGCCCAGCTGCTCGCCGCGGGCGGCCGGACCGGCTGAAATCCCTTGCCTCGCAAGGGGTAAACCGCCGGTCGGCCCAAGCTCACGAGTTCTTTCAGTACTTAAACTTAGGCACAAAACGTTACCCGCGTGTTATTGACGTGACCCGAGTCACCCGGGTTGACTCGTGGCGTCGTTCGGTCGCCGGCGGTCGGGGCTCGCTACCAGTCGACACGGAGTAGTCGTCGATGACCAGGAGGAACCGATGCGAGTCAAGCGCTCCATCGTCGCAGCGCTCGTGGCAGTAATGGCCCTGGGGGGCTTGACCGCGTGCGGGGGAGGTGGCACCTCCAGCGCGGGCCAGGGCAACCCCAACGCCGTGCTCAACGTGGGCATGCCGAACGGCCCGCAGTCGGAGAACAACAACCCGTTCCTCGAGACGTCGGCCGCGGCCAACCTCGGGTACCGCTGGACGATCTACGAACCCCTGGTGATGCTCAACCGCGTCAAGCCGCAGGAGCCGGGCAAGCCGTGGCTGGCCACCAAGTGGGACTGGACGGAGAACTACAAGAAGCTGGTCCTGACCATCCGGGACAACGTCAAGTTCTCCGACGGCCAGCCGATGACCGGTGACGACGTGGCCTACACGTTCGGCCTGCTGCGGGACAACAAGGCGCTGAACATCGACGCCGTCCCGTACAAGGACATCACCGCCGCCGGCAACCAGGTGACGCTGAACTTCGACAGCTCCCAGTTCGTCAACCAGGTCAAGATCCTGCAGACGATCGTGGTGCCGAAGCACATCTGGCAGGGCATCAAGGACCCGGCGCTCGACACGATCAAGAACCCGGTCGGCACCGGCCCGTACACGCTCAAGTCGTTCACCCCGCAGACGGTGATCGTCAGCCAGCGTGACGGCTACTGGCAGGAAGCGCCGAAGGTCAAGGAGATCCGCTACACGTCCTACACGGACAACAACGCGCAGGTCTCGGCGCTGGCCAGCGGTGCGGCCGAGTGGAGCTTCGTCTTCATCCCGAACTACAAGGCCGTCTACACGAACAAGGACCCGCAGCACTACAAGCTCTGGTTCCCCGCGCAGCTGGCCGTCCACGGCCTGTGGTTCAACACCGAGAAGGCCCCCTGGAACAGCGCGCCGCTGCGTCAGGCGATCAGCAAGGTGATCAACCGCGACGACATCTTCAACCAGGGTGAGGCCGGCTACTTCTACCCGAAGAACGACCAGGTCACCGGCATTCCGACGCCGGCGGGCGACCCGTTCATCGCGCCGCAGTACAAGGGCCAGACCGTCAAGGTCGACGTCGCGGCGGCCAAGGCGCAGCTCACCGGCGCCGGCTTCACGTTCAACGGCGACAAGCTGCAGGACTCGTCCGGCAAGCCGGTCACCCTCAAGCTCACGGTCCCGTCGGGCTGGTCGGACTACATCACCGACCTGGAGATCATCAAGGACAACCTGTCGCAGATCGGCATCACCGCGACGGTCGACAAGATGAACCAGGACGCGTGGACGAAGTCGGTCGACACCGGTGACTTCGAGGGCCTGATGCACTGGACCAACGACGGTGCGACGCCGTACGACATGTACCGCGACGTCATGGACGGCAACCGCTACAAGCCGACCGGCCAGGGCAACATCAACGGCAACTACGGCCGCTTCAAGAACGACGAGGCGACCAAGGCGCTCGAGACCTACGCCAACGCCGAGGACGACGCCTCCCGCACCGCCGCCATGGCGACGCTGCAGAAGATCATGATCGACCAGCAGCCGATGATCCCGACGTCGGCCGCGAACTCCGGTGGCGAGTACAGCACGAAGAACTGGACGGGCTGGCCCGAGGAGGCGAACCCGTACGCCCCCGCGCAGCCCACCCTGCGCAACGCGCTGGACATCATCCTGCACCTGAAGCCCGCGGCCTGATCGATGGCGGACTCAGGTGTGAAGACCGAACACGGGGACGGCCGCGGCGACACCGCGGCCGCCCCGGCCCCCTCCGATCCGGCCGCCGCCGGGTCGGAGGGGGACACCCCCGGTGCGGTGGTCCTCGAGGCGGAGGGCCTGACCAAGCACTTCCCGGTGCGGCGTAAGGGACGCGCCGGGCTCACCGGCCCGCGCCGCGCCGTCCAGGCCGTCGACGACCTCTCCCTGACGTTGCGGCGGGGGCGCGTCACCGCCCTGGTCGGCGAGTCCGGCTCGGGCAAGTCGACCGTCGCGCGGCTGCTCGCGGGGCTCTACCCGCGCACCGGCGGCGACATCCGGCTGCACGGCGAGACGGTGAACGTGCGGCACGGCAAGGCCTTCCGCGCCTACTGCCGCAAGGTCCAGATGATCTTCCAGGACCCGTTCGCGTCGCTGAACCCGGTGCACACCGTGCGCTACCACCTGACGCGGGCGCTGAAGATCCACGGCCGCGACGGTGAAGACCTGGAGCAGGCGCTGCACGACCTGCTCCTGCGCGTGCAGATGACACCGCCCGAGCGGTACATCGACAAGTTCCCGCACGAGCTCTCCGGTGGCCAGCGCCAGCGCGTCGCGATCGCGCGGGCGCTCGGCGCCGATCCGGAGGCGCTGCTGGCCGACGAGCCGGTGTCCATGTTGGACGTCTCCATCCGGCTCGGCGTGCTGAACCTGTTGCGGGACCTGAAGGAACGGCTGCACCTGGCGATCCTCTACATCACCCACGACATCGCGTCGGCCCGCTACTTCGCCGACGAGACGATGGTGATGTACGCCGGCCGGATGGTCGAAGGCGGCGACAGCGAGACGATCACGCAGCGTCCGGCGCACCCGTACACGCGCCTGCTCATCGACTCCGCCCCCGACCCGGACCGGCTGGTCGGCGGCAGCGCCGAGCTGGACCCGGGTGAGGTGCCGGCCGAGCGCGGGGCCGGCGAACCGCCGAGCCTGATCGACCCGCCGTCCGGCTGCCGGTTCCACCCGCGCTGCCCGGTGGCGATGGAACGCTGCAAGACCGACCTGCCGCCGCGGTTCGAGGTGGACGACGCACCCGGCCACTGGGCCGCGTGCTGGCTGTACGACGGGGCCGCCCGATGAGGTACCTGCTGCAACGGCTGGCCTTCTACCTCTTCACGGCGTGGGCCGCCGTCACCATCAACTTCTTCATCCCGCGGCTGATCCCCGGTGACCCGGTGCAGTCGCTGATCACGAAGAACCAGGGCACGCTCAGCGCCGACGCCATCCAGTCGCTGTACGTCCTCTTCGGACTGGACAAGAACGAGAGCATGGTGACCCAGTACTTCCACTACTGGGCCCAGCTCTTCCGCGGTGACCTCGGGCTGTCGTTCACGTTCTTCCCGACCCCGGTCACCGAGGTGCTCGGCGACAGTCTGCCGTGGACGATCATCCTGGTCGGCATCACGACGATCATCGGCTTCGCGATCGGCACCGGCCTCGGCGTGGTCGCCGGCTGGAAGCGCGGTTCGTGGGTCGACGGGCTGCTGCCGGTGACGACGTTCCTCTCGTCGGTGCCGTACTTCTGGCTCGGCCTGATCGCCCTGACGCTGCTGGCCGGGCCGGGGAGCTTCTTCCCGTCGTCCGGCGGGTACGACCCGGGCCTGATCCCCGGCTGGGACCCCGAGTTCATCGGCAGCGCGATCCAGCACAGCCTGCTGCCCGCGGTCACCATCCTGATCAGCTCGATGGGCAGCTGGATCCTGGGCATGCGCAACATGATGGTGACCGTCGCGTCCGAGGACTACGTCACCGTCGCGCACGCCAAGGGCCTGCCCGAGCGCCGGGTCGCGGTCGGCTACGCGGCGCGCAACGCGCTGCTGCCGAGCGTTTCCGGCTTCGCGCTGGCGCTGGGCTTCATCGTCGGCGGCACGCTGCTGGTGGAGATCGTGTTCTCCTACCCCGGGGTCGGCTTCGAGCTGTTCCAGGCGGTCGGCTCGCAGGACTACCCGCTGATGCAGGGCATCTTCCTGATCATCACGCTGTCGGTGCTGGTGGCGAACCTCCTCGCGGACGTCGCCTACCTCGCGCTCGACCCGCGGACCCGGAAGGCGGGCTGACATGGCGGTACCAGCAGCGGACGTCAAGGCCGCCCAGGCCCTCCCGGTCGACGCCATCGCCGGGCGCGCCAAGCGGCGCCGGTTCCGGTTCCTCACCGGCGGCAAGACGATCACCGGGCTCAGCGTCATCGTGTTCTTCCTGATCATCGCGGTGATCGGCGAGTGGATCGCGCCGTTCGACCCGTCGGCCCGCAGCAACGACCTGCTCGAAGGGCCGTCGGGGCGGCACTGGTTCGGCACCACGCACCTCGGCCAGGACATCTTCAGCCAGGTCCTGGTCGGCACGCGCAGCGTCATGCTGGTCGGCCTGACCGCGGGTGTGGTGGCGACGATCCTCGCGGTCATCGTCGGCGTGACGTCCGGCTACCTCGGCGGGACGCCGGGTGAAGGGCTTTCCGCACTGTCCAACGTGTTCCTGGTGATCCCGGCGCTGCCGCTGATCATCATCATCGGCAGCGCGCTGCCCAGCGGGGGTGACTACCTGGTGGCGGTGGTCATCGGGTTCACGTCGTGGGCGTGGGGCGCGCGAGTCCTGCGGGCACAGACACTTTCCTTGAGAGGCCGGGAGTACGTCGAAGCGGCGCGCGCCACCGGCGAGTCGACGTGGCGGATCATCTTCTTCGAGATCCTGCCGAACCTCACCGCGGTCATCGCGTCGAGCTTCGTCGGCACGGTGATCTTCGCCGTGATGTCGGAGATCACGCTGGCGTTCGTCGGCGTCTCGAGTTTTTCGAACTGGAACTGGGGCACGATCCTGTTCTGGGCGCAGAGCCAGCAGGCGCTGGCCCAGGGCGCCTGGTGGTGGTTCGTGCCGGCCGGGCTGGCGATCGCCGTCCTCGGCACCGCGTTGTCCCTGCTGAACTTCGGCATCGACGAGTTCGTCAGCCCGCGGTTGCGCGGCAGTGGCAAGGCGAAGGTGCGGGACATCCACGGGCGCACCCAGCGCATGCGAGTGGGCTTCACGCCCGTGCTCGGGCGGGAGGAACAGGCATCATGACACCGGTCCTGGAGATCAAGGGCCTCGACGTCGACTACGGCGTCGGCGACGAGGCCGTGCGCGCGGTGCGTGACGTGCACCTCACGCTCAACCGCGGCGAAGTCCTCGGCCTGGCCGGGGAAAGCGGCAGCGGTAAGTCCACTTTGGCCTACGGGCTGACCCGGCTGCTCGCGCCGCCGGGCGTGATCCGCGGCGGCGAGGTGATCTACCACCCCGAGAACGCCGAGCCGTACGACGTCCTGAAGCTGACCCACAAGCAGCTGCGGGACTTCCGCTGGGCCGAGACGTCCATCGTGTTCCAGGGTGCGATGAACTCCCTGAACCCGGTGCACAAGGTCGTCACCCAGCTCGTCGACGTCATCAAGGCGCACGAGCCGGACACGACCCGCGCCGGGCGTGCCGCCCGGGCGAAGGACCTGCTGAAGCTCGTCGGCATTTCGGCCGACCGGCTGGAGGCCTACCCGCACCAGCTCTCGGGTGGCATGCGCCAGCGCGTGATGATCGCGATGGCCCTGGCGCTCGAACCGCGCGTGGTCATCATGGACGAGCCGACCACCGCGCTGGACGTCGTGATGCAGCGCCAGATCCTCGGCCAGCTCGTGGAACTGCGCGAACGGCTGGGCTTCTCGGTCCTGTTCATCACGCACGACCTTTCGCTGCTGGTCGAGTTCTCGGACCGGATCGCGATCATGTACGGCGGCCGGATCGTCGAACAGGCGCCGGCGTCGGCGCTCTACCGCGACGCGCTCCACCCGTACAGCTACGGCCTGCTGAACTCGTTCCCCGCCCTGCGGGGGCCGCGACGCGAGCTCAGCGGGATCCCGGGATCCCCACCGGACACGCGCGGGATGCCCGCCGGCTGCGCGTTCCACCCGCGGTGCCCCAAGGCCTTCGAGCCGTGCGACTCGAAGATCCCCGTGCTGGGCCTGCCCGGCGGGGACACTTCGCGCGAAGTGGCGTGCTTCCTGCACCCCGTCGCCACCCCCTGAACGCCGTCTGCCCTGTCCGGTACCACTGGAGGAGACCTGCCTTGACCGAGACCACAGCCGCGACCGCCGAGCAGCAGGCGTTGATCGACAGCCTGCCGCAGGACTTCCGCTGGGGCGTGGCCACCGCCGCGTACCAGATCGAAGGGGCGGTTTCCGAAGACGGGCGCACACCGTCCATTTGGGACACTTTCTGCCAGGTCCCGTGGGCGATCGACAACAATGACAACGGTGACATCGCCTGCGACCACTACCACCGGATGCCCGCGGACATCGGCCTGGTCGACGAGCTGGGCGCCGACACCTACCGGTTTTCCGTGGCGTGGCCCCGGGTCCAGCCGCGCGGCCGCGGGCCCGTCAACGAGGCCGGCATCGGCTTCTACGACCGGCTGGTCGACGAGACGCTCGGCAAGGGCATCACGCCGTGGCTGACGCTCTACCACTGGGACCTGCCGCAGGAGCTCGAGGACGCGGGCGGCTGGCCGGCACGCGACACGGCGTACCGCTTCGCGGACTACTCGATGCTGGTGTTCGACCGGCTCAAGGACCGCGTCCGGCACTGGACGACGCTGAACGAGCCGTGGTGCTCGGCGATGCACGGGTACGTGCACGGCGTGATGGCGCCGGGTCGGCGTGACTACGCGGCCGGGCTGCACGCGGTGCACCACCTGCTGCTGGGCCACGGCCTGGCGACGCAGCGGATGCGCGAGGCCGCGCCGCCGGACACCGAGTTCGGGATCACGCTCAACATGTGCACGGCCGACCCCGCCACGGACTCCGAAGAGGACGTTCGCGCGGCGCGTCAGGCGGACGGCCTCGGCGTCCGGATCTACCTGGACCCGCTGGTGCGCGGGGAGTACCCGGAAGACGTGGTGGAGGACCTGGCCGCACGCGGTGTGAAGCTGCCGGTGCAGGACGGCGACCTCGAGATCATCTCGACCCCGCTGGACTTCCTGGGCGTCAACTACTACTTCGGCCAGCAGTTCTCCGGCGTCGACGAGCAGGGCAGCGCGGTCGATTCGGACGGCGTCCCGACGTCCCGCACGGTCCCGTTCGGCGAGCCGACGACGGCGATGGGCTGGGAGATCCTGCCGGGCAAGTTCACCGAGCTGCTGACCCGCCTGGGCCGCGACTACCCGAACCTCCCGATGTACATCACGGAAAACGGCTCGGCCTTCGACGACGACCCGGACTCCGACGGTTTCGTCCGCGACGAGCAGCGCACGGCGTACCTGGCCTCGCACATCGCGGCGGTGGCGGCAGCCCGTGAGGCGGGCGCGGACGTCCGCGGCTACTTCGCGTGGTCCCTTTTGGACAACTTCGAGTGGGCGTACGGCTACGCGAAACGCTTCGGCCTGATCCGCGTGGACTACGAGACGCAGGAGCGCACGATCAAGCAGAGCGGCTACTTCTACCGCGACACGGTGCGCCGGGTCCGCGGCCGCTGAGCAACGTCCGTGAATGGCACATTGAGGGACTCAGAGTCCCTCAATGTGCCATTCACGGCTTTTCGGCGGTAAGGCGGGCCCCACCAGGGTGCAGGTGGTGGGCCCCATGGTCCGGACCCGGGGGTTTCCCTAGCTTCGTAGGGGTAGCCGACCCTTGGGGGAGTCATGAGCGTCCGGACGGAGATCAGCCCCGCGCCTCGGAAGACGACCTGGTGGCGGCGGCCCTGGATCGGGCCGCTCGCCCTGCTCGTGGGCGCCTTTCTCGCCTTCTCGCTACCGCCCTATCTCGCCTTCGAGCCGGCGCGGTCGCGGGTGCCGCAGCCGGACGGGTTTCCCGCGCACTACTGGTTCCTCGTCGCGCACGTGATCTTCGGATCGGTTGCCATGGTGGGCGCTGTGCTGCAGATCTGGCCGTGGCTGCGGCGGACGCACCCGGTTTTCCACCGTTACGCCGGCCGCGCGTACGTCTTCGCCGGGGTGCTGCCGGCCGGGACGATGGCGTTGGTCATCGGGTCGCAGAGCCCGTTCGGTCCGACGACGAGGGTCAGTGACGTCCTCTCGGCGCTGCTCTGGCTCGGGTGCACCTTCGCCGGTTGGCGCGCGGTGCGGGAACGGCGGTTCGGCGACCACCGCCGGTGGATGATCCGTAGTGCGGCGATGACGTTTTCGATTCTCGTCAGCCGCCTCATCAGCCCGATCGCGATGGTCGTGCTGGAGCCCCGGATCCCGACCATGTTCGGAGGCAGTGAGCTGGCCTACTCCCAGAGCGTCGCGGCGATCTCGTCGTGGGGCGGCGTCGCGATCGCGCTCGTCTTCAGTCAGTGGTGGCTCGAGCGGAAGCCAGCCAGCGCGCGATGATCGTCCGCTGGATCTCCGACGCTCCTTCGTAGATGCGCGGGGCGCGGACCTCGCGGTAGAGGTGCTCCAGCAGATGGCCACGCCGCAGGGCTCGCGCGCCGTGCAGCTGCACGGCCGAGTCGACGACGAACTGCGCGGCCTCGGTGGCGAACAGCTTCGCCATCGCCGCACGTCCGCCGAGGTTCTGCTCGCCCGCGTCGTACGCGCCTGCCGCCGCGTAGACCAGAAGCCGCGCGGCTTCCGTGCGCGTCGCCATCTCCGCCAGCGCGTGCGCCACCGCCTGTTGCTTGATCAGCGGGCCACCAAAGGCTTCCCGCTCGCCGGTGTAGTCCACAGTGGCGTCCAGCGCCGCCTGCGCCATCCCGACGGCGAACGCGCCGACGCTCGGCCGGAACAGGTCCAGCGTTCGCATCGCGACGGCGAAGCCGCGGTTCTCCTCACCGAGCAGCTCTTCGCGGCGGACTTCGACGCCGTCGAACGTGACCGTGCCGATCGGGTGCGGGCTGACCAGGTCGAGGTGTTCGCCACCGAGTCCGGGACGGTCGCCGGGGACGACGAACGCGCTGACGCCGCGTGCACCGGCGCCTTCCGTGGTGCGCGCGAAGACCGTGTAGAAGTCGGCTTCGGGCGCGTTGGAGATCCACATTTTCTCGCCCGTGAGGCGCCAGCCGTCGCCGTCGGGCTCGGCCTTCAGGGACAGCGCGGCCGCGTCCGAACCGGCGTCCGGCTCGGTCAGCGCGAACGCCGCGACCGCGTCGCCGGCCGCGACGGCGGGCAGCCACTTCGCGACCTGATCGTCCTGTCCGGACTGGAGCACGGGGTAACTTCCCAGTCCCTGCAAGGCCAATGCCGTCTCGGCCTCGGTGCTGACCGTGGCGAGGGTCTCCCGCAGGATGCACAGGTCCGTCGCGGCCGCCTGGCGTGACGGCTTTCCGTCGGCGACACCGGGGAAAAGCCGCGCGAGGAGGCCGAGTGCGCCCATCCCTTTGAGCAGCGGGCGGTTCACCGCACCCTCCACACCGGACTCGGCGAGCGGGCGCAGCTGCTCCTCGGCCAGTTTCCGCACCTGCGAAGCGAAGGCGAGCTGGTCCGTGTCGAGGGTGAAGGTCATGACGAGGCTCCCGGTCGCCAGCGGGCGTGGGCGGTGCCGGTCGGCCCCGACCGGACGAGGTCCAGCCGCGGTTCCGGGCCGTCGCTGCGGCCGGTCTGCGGCTTGCGGTTGCCCGCGGCGAACGGCTTCGGCCACGGCAGCGGGTAGTCCTGCTCGGCCGCCGCGTGCAACGTCCACTGTGGATCGTAGAGGTGTGTGCGGCCCAGGGCGCACAGGTCCGCGCGCCCGGCCAGGACCAGCGAGTTGACGTCGTCGTACGAAGAGATCGCGCCGACGGCGATCACCGCGATGCCGTACTCCTGCCCGATCTCGTTGCGGATCCGGTCGGCGTACGGTGTCTGGTAGCTGCGGCCGTACTGCGGCTTTTCGTCACAAACCACCTGGCCAGTGGAGACGTCGATGCCCGCGGCACCACGGGAAGCGAACGCGCGGGCGATCTCGACGGCGTCGTCGGCGTCGATCCCGCCGTCCGCCCAGTCGGTCGCCGAGATCCGGACGGTCATCGGCCGCTCGGCGGGCCAAGCCGCGCGGACCGCGTCGAAGACTTCGAGCGGGAAGCGCAGCCGGTTCTCCAGTGAACCGCCGTACTCGTCGGTCCGCCGGTTGGTCAGGGGCGAAAGGAAGGACGAGAGCAGGTAGCCGTGCGCGCAGTGCAGCTCGAGGACGTCGAACCCGGCGCGAGCCGCGGCCTCAGTACAGGCGACGAACTCCGCGCGGATTGACGCCATGTCCGTTGTGGACAGTTCGCGTGGAACCTGGTTCCGTTCGGAGTAGGGCAATGCCGAGGGCGCGCAGACTTCCCAGTTGTCCGACGGCAGTGGCTCGTCGATGCCGTCCCACATGAGCTTCGTCGAACCCTTGCGACCGGAGTGTCCCAACTGGACGCCGATCCGGGCGGCCGACTGGGTGTGCACGAAGTCGACGACCCGCTTCCACCCGGCTTCCTGTTCGGCCGTGTAGAGGCCGCCGCAGCCGGGCGTGATCCGCCCTTCGGGCGAGACGCAGACCATCTCGGTCATCACCAGCCCGGCGCCACCGAGGGCCTTGCTTCCCAGGTGCACCAGGTGGAAGTCGCCCGGCACACCGTCCACAGCGGAGTACATGTCCATCGGCGACACGATGATCCGGTTCGACAGCTCCAGTTCACCGAGCCGGAACGGCTGGAACATCGGCGGCCGCGACGTCGTGCCGAGCGAGCCGGCGAACCAGTGGTCCAGCTCGCCCGCGAACTCCGGGTCGCGCAGGCGGAGGTTGTCGTAGGTGACGCGGCGGCTGCGCGTCAGGATGTTGAACGCGAACTGCGGCGGGTCCTGGTGGGTGTACTGCGCGATGTTCTCGAACCACTCCAGGCTGGCCTGCGCCGCGCGCTGTGTCGACGTCACGACCGGGCGTCGTTCCAGCTCGTACGCCTTGAGCGCCTCCGCGACCCCCGGCTGTTCGTGCAGGCACGCGGCCAGCGCGAGCGCGTCCTCCATCGCCAGCTTCGTGCCGGAGCCGATCGAGAAGTGCGCGGTGTGCGCGGCGTCGCCGAGGAGGACGACGTTGCCGTGCACCCAGGTCTCGCAACGCACGGTGCCGAACGTGACCCACTTCGAGTTGTTCGCCAGCACGCCGTGGCCCTGCAGCACGTCGGCGCACAGCTCGCGAATCAGCGAGATCGACTTCTCGTCGCTCTCGCCCGGCTTGAGCGAGGTCGCCGCGATCGAACCGAACGTCCGCTGCCAGACGTCTTCCTGCACCTCGAGGATGAACGTGCTGCCGTCGCGGCCGTACGGGTAGCCGTGGATCTGCATGATCCCGGCCGGCGTCTCGAGGACGTAGAACTTGAAGGCGTCGAACACCAGATCCGTGCCGAGCCAGATGTAGCGGCACCGGCGCGTCTCGACGCTCGGCCGGAAGTGCTCGGCGAACCGCGACCGCACGGCCGAGTTGACGCCGTCGGCGGCGATGACCAGGTCGTAGCCCGAGAGATCCGCCGGTGCCTCTTCGCGGAAGCGCAGCTCGACGCCGAGTTCGGCGCAGCGGTTCTGCAGGATGCCGAGCAGGCGCTTGCGGCTCATCGCGGCGAAGCCGTGGCCGCCCGAGGTGGTGACGGTGCCGCGGTAGTGCACGTCGATGTCGTCCCAGCGGGCGAACTCGGCGCTCATGGCGTCGTGCACCGTGGCGTCGGCGTGCTCGATGCCGCCCAGCGTCTCGTCGGAGAAGACCACGCCGAAGCCGAAGGTGTCGTCGGGCGCGTTGCGCTCCCAGACCGTGATTTCGTGACCCGGGCCGAGCTGTTTCGTCAGCGCGGCGAAGTACAGGCCCGCCGGGCCGCCGCCGATGACCGCGATACGCACGCCGTCCAGGGTATGTCGTCATGCGTACGACCGTCAATAAGGCGAAAGATGGTCTACGGTGTCCGCATGGAACGCATCAACCCGCCGGAGCTGGGCAAGCCGTCCGGGTTCTCGCACGCGGTGGTCGCCGAGGGCCGGGTCGTCTTCCTCGCCGGGCAGACCGCGCTGGACGCGTCGAACAAGATCGTCGGCGACGGTGTCGTCGCGCAGTTCGAACGCGCGCTCGGCAACCTGCTGACGTCGCTGCGCGCGGCCGGCGGCTCTCCTGCGGATTTGTGCAGCGTGACGATCTACATCGTCGACATGGCGGACTACCGGGCGCACGCACGCGAGATCGGCGCGGTCTGGCGGCGCCTCGCGGGCACCGAGTACCCGGCGATGGCCGGCATCGGCGTCGACCGGCTCTGGGACGAGGAAGCGCTGGTCGAGGTCCAGGGTTTCGCGGTCCTCAGCCGAGGTTGATCGCCCGCGAGACGTACGCGCGGGCCGGGTCCTCCAGCCGGGCGTGCAGCTCGAAGAACAGCTCGGCCGCGCGGATGCCCGACCAGTCGTGCGGCAGGAACTCCGCGGGCAGGCCGGGGTCGAGGTACGGCATCCGCCGCCAGCCGGTGAGCACCCGGACGTAGTCGCCGAAGGCCTCCTCGTCGGCGACGGACTTGCGCCGCTGCCAGCGCCGCAGCGCCGGGCCGTGCTCGTCCAGGAACGTCGTGTACAGCTCGTCGAGCCGGTCGAGGTCCCACCAGTCGCGGACCTTCGCCGCGACGTCGCCGAAGGCCAGGTGGTCGGCCCGGAACAGGTCGGCGTACCCGGAGAGGCCGAGCCGCGTCAGGGCCTCCGCGGTGACGTCGTGCAGGTGCGCCGGCGCGATCCAGACGCCCGAGGCGGCGGTGCCGAAGCCCATCCGGGCGAGCTGGGTGCGCAGCAGGTGGCGCTTGTGGCGCTCGGTCTCCGGCACCGAGAACACCGCGAGCAGCCAGCCGTCGGCCGGGGTCGCGCGCTCGCGGCGGAAGATCCGCTCGTCACCCTCGCGCAGGATCTCGCGGGCGTCGTCGGACAGCTCGTACCCGGCTGTCGCGTTGCGGCGCACCGCCTCGAGGATCCTGCGGCGCTTCAGCCGGGAGATCGACGAGCGCACGGCGGGCTCGTCGACCCCGACGGCGGCCAGCAGGTCGATCAGCGAAGCGACCGAGAGCCAGCCGCCCTCGTTGCGCGAATAGAGGCCGTACACCGTCACGATGAGCTGGCGAGGCTGGGCCGCACGGCCGGAGCCGTCCAGTTCGGTTGCCTCGGGTACGGCCGTCATCCGGCCACAATAACAACCGGCCGCCGGGGGCTCCGCTACGATTTCGCCGCGATGCTGCCAGCCACCAAGGGGATCTTCGACCGGCTCACCCGGCGCGGCCGCCTGATGTCCAAGCGGACCTGCGACCGGCAGGGCCATGTGGTGCGCTCCGGGCCGTTCCTGTTCCGCACGCCCACCGCCTGGGAGTACGCCGCCGCCGTCGCCTGCGGCAGCGATCCCGCCGCGCAGCGCTGGCTCGGCTGGCAGCGTGATTCGATCGTCGCCCGGGGGGCCCGCGCGGACGCGCTGCGGGTCGTGCCCGGCACCGGCCCGGACTGGGTGTCGCCCGATCCGCAGTCGATCGACCTGGTGATGATCGACGTCGAGGCCGGCCGCTGCGTCGGCCTGGTCAGCGTGCACACCGGCGAGGACGGCGGCCCGGAGACCGGCGGCTACCTCGCCCCGGACTACCGCGGCCGCGGCATCGGCCGGGTGCTCTTCGCCGCCGGGCTGACCCTGGCGCACGATCACCTGGGCCTGCCGCGGGTGCGGGCGGGCGCCGAGGTGGGCAACGTCGCGAGCGCGCGGTCGCTGCAGGCCGCCGGGCTGGCCCGCGTGGCCGGCCCGCCGACGTACCGGTTGCCCGACGGCCGGGTCACCGAGGCGTGGTGGTTCCAGCACGACGTCCCGCGGGTGACGCGCTGCGCCGGCCCGCAGGCGACGTGGTTCCCGGCGTCCTCGGTGCTCTGACTGCCGGTGCTCCGAAACTTCGGCGGGCGCCGACGCTTCCCTCGCCTACGGTCGCCGCATGACCCAGCTGACCGCTCCGGTGCCCGCCGTTCCCGCCGACGTCCCGATCGGCGGTGTCGCCTGGCTGCGCGCGTCCGTCGCGCGTTTCAGCAACGGCTCCGATCATGCCCGGCGGCGGTCCCTGGCGGTTGATCTGCTCGCCGACGTCGAACCGGAATCGTTGCGGGACAAGGCTTTCGCATGGACGCGGCGGATCATGGCGGACGTCGAAGACGTCGACGTGATGGCCGTGATCGCCCGGCCGGTGCCGGTCGGCGTGCTCGCGGAGGCGCTCGGGCTGCCCGACGTCTCGGCGGAGGTGGCGCTGGTCGCGGCCGCGTACCACCCGCACGTCACGCCGTCGGACGCGGCGGAGGCGGCGATGTCACGGCTGATCGAGGCGTGCGGCGGAGCCACCGAACTCGCGGCCGCGCGGATCGGCCTGCTGGTCCAGGCCTGCGACGCCACGGCCGGCCTCATCGGCAACGCGCTTTCCGCGTCACTGGCCGGAAAACCGGGCGAGCTCCTGGCCGACCCGCCGGTGTTGCGCACCCGCCGCCGGATCGGCGGCGAGGACGTCACGGTCGAACTGAGCGGGACGCCGTTCGGTGCCGGGCCACGGGAATGCCCGGGTCCGGCGCACGCGATCGCGCTCGCCACCGGCGTTCTCGAGGCGCTGCGCGGTTTTCGCCTGACAGAAGCGGAAACGGCGTGGGTGTCGTCGCCGAATCTCCGGATGCCCGCGGTACTGCGGGTGACCCGCGGAAGTTCCGCTGGTGGCCTCTGCTAGAACTACCGCGTTCATTTGTCTGGGGGAAGGCCGGAAATTGCTGTACATGGATGGGCTGCTCGGCTTCGTCACGCTCGGGTTGTGGATCTTCTGTCTGGTCGACGTGATCACCACGGACGAGTCGTCGTGCCGCAACCTGCCGAAGATGTTGTGGCTGCTGCTCGTGGTGCTGGTGCCGCTGGTCGGCTCGATCGTCTGGCTGGTCGCGGGCCGTCCGCAGCAGGTGTCGCGCGCCACCGGCCGCTACGAGCGCAACGCGCCCGCGTTCCCGGAGTACGACCGGCCGGGCCGCTTCGCGGCGACGAGCGCGGACGACGACGAGGAGTTCCTCCGCAAGTGCCGCGAACGCGCGGAGGCACAGCGGAAGCTGGCCCGTGAGAAGGGCAGCGACGACTGAGCCGAGTCGTCCGTCCAGGTACGCGTGTCGTCCGCCTGAGTACGCGTGTCGTCCGTTGTGTCACGCGCGATGGCGGTGGTGCCCGGCCGCGGGCGTACCTGCGTGGACGACACGGGTACCCAGCGGGACGACACGCGTACCTGGATGGACGACACGGGTTGAGTCAGCAGGTGGGGCTTTCGCAGGTGCCGCGTTCGTAGGCCTCCAGCGTCGAGATCACCAGCTTGCGCTCGGCCGGCGTCAGCGGGGCCAGGGCGTTGCTCCAGGCCTGCGCGCCGCGGGCCAGCCAGGCGTCGACGGCCGGGCGCTTGTCCGGCGTGATGCTGACGATCGTGCGGCGGCGGTCGGCCGGGTCCTCGTCGCGGTTGAGCACGCCCTGGCGGCTGAGGTCGCCGACCATCAGGCTCGCCGTCGTCGGCGCGACCTCGAGGCGGCCGGCGAGTTCGGTGACCGTCATCGGGCCGTCGAAGAGCAAGTAGGACAGCAGCGAGAGGTGGCGAGGCGCCAGCGCGCAGCCGTCGAGCTCGTCGGGGACCGGAGTGCGCTTCGCCCGGCCGACCAGGCGCGGCATGAGCAGCAGGAGTTGCCGCACGCCGTCCTCGACACTCAGGCCGGCTTCCGTTGACATCGCACTCCTCCCGTCGGTAGCTTTGTTTGCAAAACAAACGCT
Organism: Amycolatopsis sp. NPDC049252; assembly: GCF_043197175.1. NCBI lineage: Bacteria > Bacillati > Actinomycetota > Actinomycetes > Pseudonocardiales > Pseudonocardiaceae > Amycolatopsis > Amycolatopsis sp. NPDC049252. The sequence goes on along the minus strand of NZ_JBICSQ010000001.1, from coordinate 193,134 downwards.
TCGATTGCTCCCGAGCCTACCTCGGGGGCACCGATCGAGCGTACCGGCAAGAAACAGGGGTCGAGATGACGTCCGAGGTTCCGGGGTTGGCCGAAGTTCGCGAGATGAACAAGGGGGTCATCGAGGAGTTCCGCGCGAACGCGGGCATCGTCGGCGGCATGTTCGAGGGCAAGAACGTGCTGCTGCTCACGACGATCGGGGCGAAGAGCGGCGAAGAGCGCCTGTCCCCGCTGGCCTTCACCCGCGACGGCGACCGCATCGTGATCGCCGCGTCCATGGGCGGCGCGCCGAAGAACCCGGCCTGGTTCCACAACCTGGTCGCGAACCCGAAGGTCACCGTCGAGATCGGCACGGAGAAGTTCGAGGCGACGGCCACGGTGATCGCCGACCGCGCGGAGCGCGACCGCCTCTACGCGGGCATGATCGCCCACGCTGAGGGCTTCGCCGAATACGAGAAGAAGACGGACCGGATCATCCCGATCGTGGTCCTGGAGCGCTAGGAAACCGACGCCGTCGGGGGCTCGGCGCGGGGTTCGGCGGGTGGCTGTCGACAGCCTCCCGCTCCTCGCGCCGGGCTCCCTTCCGGGCGATCACCCGCTTGCCCGCGTTGATCAGGGGCTTCTCCACCCAGCGGTGGATCAGGTCCGCGATCGCCAAGGCGACCAGGAATACCGTCACGCCGGTGACCGTGCGGTTCACCGCAAGCCCCGGCACCGCCTGGACGACCACGAAATGCACCGGGCCCTGCAGCAGGTAGAGCGAGTACGACCGCTCGCCGACGAAGCGCATCGGGGCCGTGCCCAGCAGCCGGCGCAGCGGGCCCGGGCTGACCAGGACGATCAGCAGCAGCATCGTCAGCACCGCGTAGCCGACCAGCAGGAGCATGTTCTGGTTCGTCTCGTGCCACAGGGTGTCGAAGTTCGTGTGCAGCACCGCGAACGCGGCGACGATCGGGATCGCGGCCAGCGGGTGCGTCAGCGGCTTCAGCGCCGCGTATCCGCGGCTGTAGTGCAGCAGGATCGCCAGCAGGCAGCCGCCGGCCAGGATGAAGTAGTGGATGGTCGAGGTGTAGAGCGCGACGGGCGACGACCCGACCGTCCAGCCGCTGGTCACCGGCACCAGCGCCAGCAGCACGACCATCGCGGTGCCGACCATCAGGAAACTTGCGCTTGGCCGCGCCGATCCCGATCACGACCAGCAGGAACGGCCAGACGAGGCAAAACTTCTCCTCGATGCCCAGCGTCCACGAGCCGCTGAAGAAGTTGTCCGTGCCGTTGGTGAACGACGGCAGGAACTCGTTGAGGAACGTCAGGTAGAACTTCAGCGCGGTCGGGAAGCCGCGGGCGTGGAACTCCCCGCGCAAGATTACGAACGCGACGATGCCGCCGAGGATCACCAGGTACGGCGGCAGGATCCGGAACACCCGGCGGATGTAGAAGTTCGACAGCGAGATCCGGCCGGTGCGGTCCTGCTCGCGCAGCAGCAGCGTGGTGATCAGGAAGCCGGACAGCACGAAGAAGATGTAGACGCCGACCCAACCCGACAGTCAGCCCCAGTTCGGGCCGCCGAAGTGGAAGAAGATGACCATCGTCGCGGCCAGCGCACGCAGGCCGTCGAGCCCGGGGAAGCGCCGGCTGCCGAGGTACTCCTCATGGCTCATCGTGCGCAAGTCGTTCCCCCGTCGGTGTGATCGTCGCGGGCGAGCATATGGCGTCGCGGTGCGTGACCGACCCATGCCGCCAACCTCAGGAAGGCCGGGGCAGGTGCCTTCTGGCGAACGCGATCAAGGCCTTGGCCGCGGGTCCGGCGGGGCCCGGATCGCGCCACGCCAGGGCCAGCACGCCGCGCAGCCGCGGCCGGACGATGTCGAGCACCCGGACGTCGCCCTCGTGGTAGCGGGCGAGTGATTCCGGGACGACCGCGACGCCGAGCCCGCGCAGCGCCAGCTGCACCAGCACGTTCGGATCGGCCGCCTCGAACGCGATCCGGGGTGTCAGACCTTCGGCGGCGAACGCGCCGTCCAAGGCGGTGCGCAGGCCGGTGCCCTTCGGCAACGCCATCAGCGGCAGACCGGCCAGGTCGGCCAGCGCAACCTCCGTCCGGTCGGCCAGGGGCCCCGACGGTGCGGTGACCGCGAGAAACGGCTCGTCGATCAACACCTGCGTCGTGATGCCGGGCGGCGGGTCCGCGGCGAGGCCGACCACCGCCAGGTCGAGCCGACCCTCCCGCAACGCCGTCAGCATCGTGTCGGAGTTGGCCTCGGCCAGGGTGATCTCCACCGCCGGGTACCGCTCGTGGAACCGGGCGAGCAGGTCCGGCAGGCCGACCGGACCCGCCGACGTCACGGCGCCGAGCGCGACCTGGCCGCGGACGAGCCCGGCCAGCTCGTCGACGGCTTCGCGCACCCCACGCACCGCCGCGAGCGCGGCCCGCGCGTGCGGCAGCGCGGCCGCGCCGACGTCGGTGAGCCGGACCGTGCGCCCGGACCGGTCCAGCAGCTCCTGCCCGAGCTCACGCTCGAGCCGCCGGATCTGCGCACTGACCCCGGGCTGGGCGACGTGCATCCGCTCGGCCGCGCGCGTGAAGTTGCCTTCCTCCGCCACGGCGACGAAGTACGCGAGCTGGTGCAGTTCCATAAGCACTGATTCTAGCTTCCAGACAAACCAGATCTTGGACTTCTGATCGTCGCGGGCCGAAGGTGGAAGGAGCACCGAAGGAGGAGTTCACGATGGACGTCACCCCGCTCACCGGCCAGGTCTTCGAGCCCGGTCAGGACGGTTACGCCGAGGAGGTCGCCGGGTTCCAGCTCGCAGTCGCGAGCCGGCCCGCCGTGGTCGTCGGCGCCGAGACCGCCGACGACGTCGTCACCGCCGTCCGGTTCGCCGCCGCCCACGACCTGCCGGTCTCCGTGCAGGCCACCGGGCACGGCCTGACCGCGGGCACCGAAGGACTGCTGATCAGCACCCGCCGGATGACCGGCGTCGAGATCGACGCCGAGGCCGGCACCGCCCGCGTCGAGGCCGGGGTCCGCTGGGGCGCCGTCCTCGAAGCCGCCGCGAAGCACGGGCTCGCCCCGCTCAGCGGCTCGTCCCCGGACGTCGGCGTGGTCGGTTACACGCTCAGCGGCGGCTTCGGCCTGATGGCCCGGAAGTACGGCCGCGCCGCCGACCACGTGCGGGCGATCGACGTCGTGACCGCCGACGGCGAGCTTCGGCACGTCGAACCGGGCTCCGACCTGTTCTGGGCCCTGCGCGGCGGCCGGGCGGCCTTCGGGATCGTCACGGCGCTGGAGTTCGACCTCGTTCCCGTGGCCGACCTGTACGGCGGTGGCCTGTACTTCGACACGGCCGACATCCCTGCCGTGCTGCGGGCCTGGCGCACGTGGTCGGCGGCCGCGCCGGACACGCTGACGACGTCGCTCGCGTTGATCCCGTACCCCGACCTGCCGATGCTGCCGGAACCGTTGCGGGGCAAGCACATCGCGCACGTGCGCGTCGCCTACCTCGGCGACGGCGGTGACGAGCTGGTGGCGCCGCTGCGGGCCGCCGCGCCAGCGCTGATGGACACGCTCAAGCGGATGCCGTTCAGCGACTCCGGGTCGATCGCCGCCGAGCCGCCGAATCCGCATGGCTACCACGGCACCAACGCGACGGTCACCCAGCTCAACAACGCCATGCTCGACTCGGTCGTCGAGCACGCCGGTCCCGGTGCGGACGTCGACACCGTGCTGATCGTCGACCGGCTGGGCGGTGCGCTCGCCCGGACGCCGGAGGTGCCGGGCGTGGGCTGGGACAGCGCGGCCGAGTTCGTCGTGCGAGCGCTTTCGGTGGTCGGCGACGACGGGATCGGCCCGGTCCGGCAGGCCCACGCGAAGCTGTTCGACGCGCTGGCGCCGTGGACGACCGGGCGCCTGCTGCCGTTCGTGTACGGCGAACACGACCCAGCGGAAGTCGCCCGGAGCGTCTATCCGGCCGCCGACCTGCGGAAGCTTCGGGAGCTGAAGCCGGGCTTCGGCTCTTGACATGACGTCAACAGCGGCGTTTCCTGGGACGCGGAACCCGCTCACGCGAGGAGGCGTCCCGATGGCCGCGACCGCTCTCCGCGACGCCGTTCTCGGCGCCGGGCTGCTGGCCGGCAGCGCGAACGTGATCATGCAGCTCTCGCGCGCGCCGGTCGGCTACGGCGTGCTGGAGAGCCGGGTCGACAGCGGGAACCTCTTCCGGCATCCGGCGAAGCGGAAGCGGACCACCCTCACCTACCTCGCCGTCGCCACCATGGGTACCGACGCCGAGCGCGCCGCCTACCGCCGCGGCGTCAACCGGGCCCACACCCAGGTCCACTCGACGCCGGACAGTCCCGTCGCCTACGACGCCTTCGACCCCGATCTCCAGCTCTGGGTCGCCGCCTGCCTGTACAAGGGGTTCGAGGACGTCTACCTCGCGTTCGTGGGCGGCGATCCGGAACGGTTCTACCGCGAGGCCGCGACGCTCGGCACGACCCTGCAGGTCGACCCCGGGATGTGGCCGGGAGACCGCGACGCCTTCGAGGAGTACTGGACTCAGGGCGTCGCGGAGGTCGCGATCGACGACACCGTCCGCCGCTACCTGAACGACCTCGTCGACCTGCGGTTCCTGCCGCCCGCCGCGGCCGCGCTCGGCCGCCCGTTCCACCGGTTCGTCACCACCGGCTTCCTCCCGCCGCACTTCCGCGCGGAGATGCGGCTGACCTGGACCCCGGCCGACCAGCGCCGGTTCGACGCACTCCTGCGCGCGCTCGGCGTGTGCGTCCGCCGCAGCCCCGGGCCGCTGCGGCGGTTTCCGTTCAACCTCTGCCTCTGGGACCTGCGCCGCCGGCTGCGCACCGGCCGCCCGCCGGTCTGACGAAGCACCGCAGCGAGTTGACCGCTTCGCGCGCGGACGCGAAGGTGGGCCGATGAGCAGCGATGAGCTCCGTCACGGCGTCAAGTTGAGCAGCCTCGACCAGGAGGTCTTCCCGGAGGCGGGGGCCACCAAGCGCGACCTGCTCGACTACCTCGAAGCGGTCGCCGACCGGATGCTGCCGGAGCTGCGCGACCGGCCGCTGTCGGTGGTGCGGGTGCTGCGCGGCCAGGAGCCGTTCATGCAGAAGAACCTGCCGAAGTACACGCCGGACTGGGTGGCGCGGACGTCGCTGTGGGCCGACCGCTCCCGCCGTGAAGTCAGCTACGGGCTGGCCAACGACGTCCGCACGCTGGTCTGGTTCGGCAACCAGCGGGCGATCGAGTACCACGTGACGCTCTTCCGCGGCGAGCCGACGACCGGCCCGACGCACCTGGTCCTGGACCTCGACCCGCCGGAGGACGGTCCGTTCACGCTGGCGATCGACGCCGCGAAGCTGGTGCGGGAGGCGCTCAAGGCCGACGGTCTCGACGGCGCTGTCAAGACCAGTGGGTCGAAGGGCCTGCACGTCTTCGTCCCGCTCGCGCCGGGCCAGTCGACCGAGGACATCGCGGCGGCCACCCGGGCCGTCGCGGCCCGGGCCGAGCGCATCGACCCGGCCCGCGGCACGACGGAGTTCGTCAAGGAACGCCGTGACGGCAAGGTCTTCCTGGACTCGACCCGCTCCGGCGGCGGCACGGTCGTCTGCGTCTACAGCCCCCGCGTCCGCCCGGGTGCGCCGGTGTCGTTCCCGGTCCGCTGGGCCGACCTCGACGGGGTCAAGCCGGCCGACTTCACGGTGCACACGGCGCCGGGTCTGCTGGCCGACGGTGACCCGTGGACCGAGGAGATGCCGGAACCGTTCGTGCTGCCCGCGGACCTGGTCGAGGAGGGCCACACGATCCCGATCGCCCGGGTGGCCGCGATGCACGAAGGCAAGCGCCGCGCCAAGGCCGCCCGCGAATCCGGCTGAGGTGCCGCCTAACCGGGGTTAGGCGGCCTGGTTGTGGCTCGGCCAGGCCGTGCTGCGGGTGATCGTCACGATCGCGCTTGGGCGGGTGGCGGGGACTCGGGTCCGGGCCAGCCAGACGACGTCGCGGCCGAAGGACCAGACCAGGGACGCCAGCGCGACGGCCACCGCCGCGAACGTCCACGCCGCCGGCAGGATCTCGGAGACCGCCACCACCAGCACCACGCCCTGGACCGCGGCCACCGTCTTGCGCGCCATGCTCGGGTACAGCGGCGCCGTCAGCCAGGGCATGGCCCAGCTGGCCGCGACGAACGCGTACCGCATCAGGCCGATCGCGAGCACCCACAGCCCGGCCGTTTCGGCCACCTGGACGCACAGCAGCAGGATCAGGAACGCGTCGACCTCCATGTCGAAGCGCGCGCCGAACTCGGACGTCGTGCCGGTGCGGCGGGCGACCTGGCCGTCGACGCCGTCCAGGAGCAGGGCGACGGCGATGAGCCCGACCAGCCAGGCGTGCGGGTGACCGCCGTCGGCGATCAGCTCGGCGGCGCAGCCGACCAGCGTCGCGCGGGCGAACGTGATCCAGTCCGCCGGGCCGAAGCTCCCGCGCCCGGTGCGCCGCAGGCCCCAGCCCGTCAGCAGCACCAGCGCGAGCCCGAACACGAGCCCGGTCGCCCAGGCGATCGGCGCGAGGCCACCGGCGACGGCTCCGGCGGTGAGCACCCACGCCGGCACCGCCGCGCGTAGGAGAAGTCCGTGCTTGATCATCGTCCGCTCCGCGAATTTGCTCATAGGGTGGCGGCGACACCAGCCTCCGGTCGCCTGCTAGGAGAAACACGTGGAACGCGCTTTCTGGGTTCAAAAGCCGGGCGAAGGCGAGATCCGGCCCGTGACGCTGCCCGACCCCGGACCGGACGAAGTCCTTGTGCGCACGCTGTATTCGGGCGTCTCGCGCGGCACCGAGACCCTCGTGTTCCGCGGCGGCGTCCCGGCGAGCCAGTACGACGTCATGCGCGCGCCGTTCCAGGAGGGCGACTTTCCCGGCCCGGTCAAGTACGGCTACCTCAACGTGGGCGTCGTCGAGCAGGGCCCGAGCGAGCTCCGGGGCCGGACCGTCTTCTGCCTCTACCCGCACCAGACCGCGTACGTCGTCCCGGCGAGCGCCGTGACCCTGGTGCCCGACGACGTCCCGCCCGGCCGCGCGATCCTCGCCGGTACGGTCGAGACCGCGGTGAACGCCGTGTGGGACGCGCGGCCGCGGCTCGGCGACCGGATCGCGGTGATCGGCGCCGGGATGGTCGGCTGCAGCGTCGCGAAGCTCCTCTCCGGCTTCCCCGCGACGCGCGTACAGCTGGTCGACGTCGACCCGAAACAGAAAGAGGTCGCCGACGCGCTCGGCGTCGACTTCACGACGCCGGAGGACGCGCTGGGTGACTGCGACCTCGTCGTCCACGCGAGCGCGACGGAAGCCGGGCTCGCGAAGGCCCTGGAGCTGCTCGCGCCGGAGGGTGAGGTCGTCGAGCTGTCCTGGTACGGCGACCGGCGGGTGAGCGTGCCGCTCGGCGAGAACTTCCATTCGCGGCGGCTGACGATCCGCAGCAGCCAGGTCGGGACGGTCGCCCGCCCGGACCGCGACTACGCGCAGCGCCTCGGGGTCGCTCTCGATCTTCTGGCCGACCCGGCGTTCGAAGCGCTGGTCAACGGCGAATGCGTGTTTGACGAGCTGCCGTCCGTGTTACCCCGGTTGGCCGCGAATGAACTTTCCGCCCGCTGCCTCCGTGTCATGTATCAGCCGCAGTAACCACGTCCACCCGAACGCATCGGAGGTCTTGGTGTTCAGCATCACCGTCCGTGACCACGTGATGGTCGCCCACAGCTTTCGCGGGGAGGTCTTCGGACCCGCGCAACGCCTGCACGGCGCGACCTTCGTGGTGGATGCCACCTTCCGCCGCACCGACCTCGACGAGGACAACATCGTCGTCGACATCGGCAAGGCCACGGAAGAGCTCGGGGCGGTGCTGAGCGACCTGAACTACCGCAACCTCGACGACGAGCCGGTGTTCAAGGGCATCAACACCTCGACCGAGTTCCTCGCGAAGGTCATCGCCGACCGCCTCGCCGACGCCGTCCAAGCCGGACGTCTCGGCGAAGGCGCGCGTGGCCTCGAAGGCATCACCGTCTCGCTGAAGGAATCACACGTCGCCTGGGCGAGTTACGAGCGTGCGCTGTGAACAGCATCTACGTGATCCTGCCGGGTGACGTCGACGATCCGGCCGTCCCGAGCGGCGGCAACACCTACGACCGCCGGATGTGCGACGGCCTCACCGCGGCCGGGCTGGACGTGCACGAGATCGCCGTCCGCGGCAGCTGGCCGCGGCCGGACACCGAGACCCGCGCGGTGCTCGGCCACCTGCTCTCGGCGCTGCCGACCGGGTCCGCCGTGCTGCTCGACGGCCTGGTCGCGTGCGGCGTGCCCGAGGTGATCGTGCCGCAGGCGCGGCGGCTGTCGCTGTCGGTTCTGGTGCACCTGCCGCTGGCCGACGAGACCGGCCTGCCGCCCGCGCTCGCCGCCGAGCTGGACGCGCTGGAGCGCGAGACGCTGCACGCCGCGAGCTCGGTCGTCGCGACCAGCCAGTGGGCCGCGCGGCGGCTGATCCGCCACCACGGCCTGGCCCCGCACCGCGTCCACGCCGTGACGCCCGGGGTCGACCCGGCGCCGCTGTCGATCGGCACCGACGGGATGTCGCGGCTGGTCTGCGTGGCCAACGTGACCCCGCGCAAGGGCCAGGGCGTGCTCGCCCAGGCCCTCGAAACCGTCGCCGACCTGCGCTGGACCTGCGAATGCGTCGGCGGGATCCGCCGCGAGACGAAGTACGTCGAGCGCCTGCGCGAACACCGCCTCGGCGCCCGCTTCACCCTCACCGGCCCGCGGTCCGGCCAGGCGCTCGCCACGACCTACCACACCGCCGACCTGCTGGTGCTGCCTTCGCGCGCCGAGACGTTCGGCATGGTCGTCACCGAGGCCCTCTCCCGCGGCGTGCCGGTGCTGACCACCGACGTCGACGCGCTGCCCGACACCGTCGGCGTCGCGCCGGACGGCACGGTCCCCGGGATGCTCGTGCCGGGTGACGACGTCGAAGCGCTCGGGGCCGCGCTGCGCCGCTGGCTGACCGAGTCCGACCTGCGCAAGCGTTTGCGCACCTCGGCGAAGCTGCGCCGCGAGACGCTGACCGGCTGGGACGACACCGCGCGCCGGATCGCCGAGGTTCTCCAGCGGCAGGAGGCAGCCGCATGAGTGCCTACTCGCCCGAGTGGCTGAGCCTGCGGGAGCCCGCCGACGCGGCGGCCCGCGCGCCCCAGCTGCTCGAACCGCTGCGGGACTACCTCACCGACGACGAGGAGGTCGTCATCCGCGACCTCGGCTGCGGCACCGGCTCGCTCGGCCGCTGGCTGGCCGCGCGGCTGCCCGGCACCCAGCACTGGATCCTGCACGACCACGACACCGACCTGCTCGCCCACGCCGTCGCCGGCCTGCCGCGGACCGCGCTCGACGGCAGCCCCGTCGAGGCCGTCACCGAGCAGCGCGACGTCACGGCGTTGCGCGCCGCCGACCTCGACGGGACGTCGCTGGTCACCGCGTCGGCGCTGCTCGACCTGCTGACCAAGGACGAGGTCACGGCGCTGGCCGGGGCGATCGTCGAGGCCGGCTGCGCCGCGCTGCTGATGCTTTCCGTGGTCGGCCGCGTGGAGCTGGCGCCGGCCGACCCGCTCGACGACGAGGTCACCGCCGCCTTCAACGCCCACCAGCGCCGGATCACCGGCGGCCGCCGCCTGCTGGGTCCGGCGGCGCTCGACGTCGCCGCGACCGCGTTCGGCCGGCTCGGCGCGACCGTGCTCCGCGCGGACAGCGCCTGGCGGCTCGGCCCGGACCAGGCCGAACTGCAGGGCAAGTGGCTCGAAGGCTGGGTCGGTGCCGCCGTCGAGCAGGTCCCGGACCTGCTCCCCGCCGCCGACGTCTACCTGCAGCGACGGCTGGAGATGGCCGCCGCCGGCGAGCTGTACGCGGTGATCCACCACGGCGACCTGCTGGTCCTCCCGCCGAGCCTGGAGGTGGCGGCGTGAAGCGCGCGCTGGCCTGGCTGCGCATCCTCGGCGCCGTCGGCATCCTCGCCGTGCTCGTCTGGCAGCTCGGCAGCGGTGCCTTCCTCGACGGCCTCGGCCGGATCGACACCGTCGGCGTCATCGCCGCGCTCGGCATCGGCTTCGCGACGACGCTGTTCAGCGCGGGTCGCTGGCAGATCGTCGCCACCCGGCTCGGCCTGCGGCTTTCGCTGCGGACCGCGGTCGGCGACTACTACCGCGCCCTGTTCCTCAACGGCGTGCTGCCCGCGGGCGTCCTCGGCGACGTCCACCGCGCGGTCCAGCACGGCCGCGAGTCCGGCGACGTGCCGCGCGGCGTGCGTGCCGTCGTCCTCGAGCGCACCGCCGGGCAGGTCGTGCTGATCGGCTCCGCGGTCACCGTCGTGCTGGCCTGGCCGGGGGTCGTGCCGGGTGCGTTCCGCCAGGTCGTGACGCTCTGCGGGGTCGTCGTGGTGCTGCTCGCGGTCGCCGCGGTGGTGGTCGGCCGGGTGGCCGGCGGCCGCTGGATCCACAGCCCGTCGAAGGTGCGCCGCGGCTTCGCCGCCACCCTCGCCGACGTCCGGCTCGGCCTGCTGACCCGCGAGACGTGGCCCGCCGTGGGCTTCCTGTCGGTCGCGACGCTGGCCGGGCACCTGGCCCTGTTCGTCGTCGCCGCGCGGGTCGCCGGGGTGGACGCGCCGGTCGGGCAGCTGCTGCCCCTGATGATCCTCGCGCTGCTCGCGATGGGTCTCCCGCTCAACGTCGGTGGCTTCGGCCCGCGTGAAGGCGTCTGCGCCCTGCTCTTCGGCGCGGCCGGCCTCGGCGCCGCCCAGGGTGTCACCGTCGCCGTCGTCTACGGCGTGCTCTCGCTGGTCGCGAGCCTGCCCGGCGCCGGTGTCCTGCTCGTCCGGAGCGTCGCCGGGTTCCGCCTGGCCCGCGCTCCGCACGCCGGAACGCTCGTTCCCGCCCCGCGCACGGCGGCCGACGTTCCTGTCGAATCGGAGATGGGATTGAAGTCATGACCGCAAGCGAAGCCGTCGAAAACCTGCCGCACCGGGCCGTGGTCGAGCGGGTGGTCGACACCCGGCTCCCGACGCGGCACGGGACCTTCCGCGCGGTCGGCTACCTCGACCGGACCGGCACCGAGCAGGTCGCCCTGGTCCATGGGGAGATCACCGAGCTCGGGACGCTCACCCGCGTGCACAGCGAGTGCCTGACCGGCGACGTCTTCGCGTCTACGCACTGCGAATGCGGCGACCAGCTCGCGGCGGCCCTGGACCGGATCGTCGAAGAGGGCGCCGGCGTGCTGATCTACGTCCAGGGCCACGAGGGACGCGGCATCGGCCTGCTGGCCAAGCTCAAGGCGATGCGCCTGCAGGACGAAGGCCTCGACACGGTCGACGCGAACGTGGCCCTCGGCCTGCCGATCGACGCTCGCGACTACCACTCGGCGGCCGGGATCCTGGCCGACCTGGGGGTCCGCTCGGTGCGGTTGCTGTCGAACAACCCGGAAAAGGCCAACCAGCTCACCCGCTACGGAATCCGGATCAGTGAACTGGTTCCGCTGCTGGTTCCGCCGAATCCGGAGAGCCTCCGCTATCTCCGGACGAAGGCCGAGCGGATGGACCACCTGCTCCCGCACCTGTCAGGCGCGTAGCACCGCCAGGACGGCGGAGAAGCGCTGGACCAGCGTGTCCAGCACGACGTGCCCCTTCGCCGCGCTCGCCAGCGACGGACGGCCGACGACGCCCGACTCCGTGTACGCCCGCAGGCCCAGCGTCAGCAGGTGTTCCCGGTCGGTGACGTGGTCGGCCGTCTCGTAACCGGACCGGACCAGGTGCGGGTGCGCGTGCAGCAGGATCGACGTCTCCAGCTCGCCCGCGTGCATGTCGTCGTCCAGCGACGTCCGCAGGCCGGCCGCGGTGTGCGCGGCCTGCCAGTCGGTGACGGCGGGGAACAGCGCCATCGACCCGTTCGACTCCTGGACCACATTGGACAGTACGTAGTTGCCGCCGTGCCCGTTGACCAGCACCAGCCGGTCCACGCCGGACGCTTTCAGCGAGTCCGCGACGTCGGTGACGACGGCGTGCAGCGTGCGCGCGGAGATGCTGACCGTGCCGGGCCACGCGGCGTGCTCGTGCGAGCAGGAGATCGGGAGCGGGGGCAGGTGCAGCACGGGGTGGACGTCGGCGACGGCCTTCGCGAGCGTCGCCGCGATGACCGTGTCGGTCACCAGCGGCAGGTGCGCGCCGTGCTGCTCGAAGCTGCCGACCGGCAGCACCGCGACCTTCGCGCCCCGCCGCCGCTCGTCGGCCGTGGTCGCGAGCGGGAACAGGTCGGTCATGGCGCGTCCCTTCTCTATGTTGGGTGGCATGAGCGAGCATGCCGCACTACTGGACGTCGCGCGCGAGGCCGTGGCGAAGGCGACCGGGATCATCCGGTCGCGCCCGAACTTTTCCGTTTCCGCGAAAGGCGATCGCGACCTGGTGACCGACGTCGACACCGCGGTCGAGGACGCGCTGCGCGAGTTCCTCGCCGCCGAGACACCCGGGATCGGCATCCTCGGCGAGGAGCGCGGGCGCAGCGGCGACAGCAGTGACCTGTGGTGGGCGCTCGATCCGATCGACGGCACCGCGAACTTCGCGCGCGGAATTCCACTCTGCGGGATTTCGCTGGCGCTCGTGGACGGTGCGCAGAGCACGGTCGCGGCGATCACCCTGCCCTATCTGGGCGTCACCTACACGGCCGCGCAGGGCGAAGGGGCGTTCGCGAACGGGGAGCGGGTCGGCGCGTCCGCCGCGTCCGAGCTGTCGGACGCCATGATCGCCGTGGGTGACTTCGCGATCGGCGAACTCGCGGACGAGAAGAACCGCGCGCGGCTGTTGCTCCTTTCGGACCTGGGCGCGCGGGCGCAGAAGATCAGGATGTACGGCAGCGCGGCGATCGACCTGGCGTGGGTGGCGGACGGAAAGCTCGACGCAGCACTGATTCTGTCCAACAACCCGTGGGACACGATGGCCGGTGTGCTGCTCGTGCGCGAGGCCGGCGGCGCCGTCGTCGACCGCGACGGAAGCGAGCATTCGGTCGATTCCGCCGCGACGATCGCGGTCGGTGCCGGGCTGCGCAAGGAGATCGTGGACGCGCTTGATCGTGCGTATGGGGTTGTTCGTTAGGATTTCGGGGTACACGGTGGGCAGCGCCACGTGCGTGATTGCACTGTCCGCGCAAGGTTTTCGGTTACGTTGGTACCGGTCGGCGGATGAGCCTGGCATGCTGGCCGGATCTCGTGGGCCGCTTCGGAGAATGGTGGATGCTCGTGGAAAGTCGCCGGATCCGCGATCGGTACCGGCTGATCGAGCCGATCGGCGGCGGTGCGATGGGCACGGTGTGGCGCGCGCAGGACGAGATGCTCGGACGCACGGTGGCGATCAAGGAACTCCTGCTGCCGCACGACCACGACGAGGACCGCACCGAAGAAGCGAAGAACCGCGCGATGCGCGAGGCGCGGATCGCCGCCCGGCTGCAGCATTCCCACGCGATCACGGTGTTCGCCGTCCTCGAGGAAGAGGACCGGCCGTGGCTGGTGATGGAGTACCTCGCGTCGAAGAGCTTCGCCGTCCTGATCCAGGACGAGCCGGTCCCGGTCGACGACGCCATCCGCATCGGCGCGCAGATCAGCTCCGCGCTGGCCGGCGCGCACCGCGTCGGGATCGTGCACCGCGACGTGAAGCCGGCCAACATCCTGGTCTCCGACGACGGCACGGCGAAGATCACCGACTTCGGCATCTCCCGCGCGATCGGTGACGTCAAGCTCACCGCCACCGGCGAGATCGCCGGAACGCCCGCGTACCTCGCGCCCGAGATCGCCCGCGGCGAGGACGCGAGCTTCGCGGCGGACGTCTTCTCCCTCGGCGCCACGCTGTACGCCGCCGTCGAGGGCACCTCGCCCTACGGCACCGCGGACAACCCGATCGCCTTGCTCTACAAGGCGTCCAGCGGGGAGATCGAGCCCCCGGTCAAGGCCGAGCGGCTGACCCCGCTGCTGCTGCGGATGCTCGCCACCGAGCCGGACGAGCGGCCGTCGATGGACGAGGTCGAGCGGGAGCTGCGGGCGCTGCTGACCGACGAGGAGCCGGGGGAGGCCGTGCTCGCGGCGACGATCCCGGAGGCCCCGGCCGCGGTGCCCGACATGCCGGCCTCGGCCGCCGTCCCGCCCCCGGCGGGCGAGGTCGCCACGGTGTCACCCGGCGCCCGCAAGGGCATGATCGCCGTCGGTGCGGGCGCGGCGCTGCTGTGCGTCGCGGTCGTCGTGGCGATCCTGCTGGTCGTGCGCCAGAGACCGCCGCAGGACAACGCCGCCCCGCCGGCGTCGTCCACACCGCCCTCCACCTCGGCTTCGGCCCCTCCCTCCACCTCGCCGTCCCCGACGCCCGCGCCCACGTCGGCGCCCTCGACGTCGGCGCCGCCCACGTCACCGACGGTGTCGACGGTGGCGTCCGCGACGACCGCGGCCGACGCCCTGTCCTCCTACTACAAGCTGCTCCCGGGGAACCTCACACAGGCCTGGGGCCTGCTGACCGATCACTTCAAGGCGTCCAAGCACCAGACCTTCCAGACGTACGAGGGGTTCTGGGGCGGGTATTCGCAGGTCAACGCCACGAGCGTCACGGAGAGCGGGCCGGGCCGCGTGACCGCCCACCTCGTTTACATCCTCAAGGGCGGCGGCAGCAAGAGCGAGACGAACACGTTCACCATGGTCCAGGTGAACGGTGTTTGGATGATCGACAGCCAGAGCTGAACCGTTCGGCCACCGCCCGCGTGTGACAGATGAGCCGTCATCGTCGTCGACCGCGCTGGAGGTAGCCGTGCCCGATTCCACCGCTGTGCCCCGGCGCTCGCGATGAGGCCCGCCGACCCGATGGTCTTCATCCTGCCTGCCGCGCCGCCGGGCAGTGACACCTACGACAAGCGCATGTGCCAGACCCTGCCCGCCGTCGGGCAGCCGGTGCTGGAGCTGCCGATCGACGGCGACTGGCCGGAGCCCGACGCCACCGCGCGCAGACGGCTCGCGCGGTCGCTCACGGCGTTGCCCGACCGGACGGTGGTGCTGCTCGACGGCATGATCGCGTCCGGCGTGCCCGAGATCGTCGTCCCGCACGCCCGGCGGTTGCGCTTGGCCGTGCTGGTGCACCAGGCCCTTGCCGACGAGCCCGGCCTCGACCCGGCGCACCGCGCGGAGCTGGACGCGTGCGAGCGCGAGACGCTGCGGATGGCCGGCATGGTCGTCGCGACCAGCCCGTGGCTGGCCCGGCTGCTGATCGACCGCCACGACCTCGACCCGGGCCGCGTGTACGTGGCCAAGCCGGGCACCGACGCGGCGCCGCTGGCCGCGGGCGCGGACGGCGTGTCCCGCCTGCTGTGCGTCGGCGACGTCGCCCGCCGCAACGGCCAGGACGTGCTGGTCGAGGCCCTGGGCGAGGTCGACCACCTGGCGCTGTCGTGCGTCTGCGTCGGCTCCCTTTCCGTTTCTCCCGGCTACGTGGATGAGCTGGGCTGGTCGATCGAGCGCCTGGGCCTGGGCGGCCGCATCACCCTGGCCGGCGACGCGGTGGACCTGGGAGCGGCCTACAACGCGGCGGACCTGCTGGTGATCCCGTCGCGCGGTGGCGCGTCGGGCATGTTCGTCGCGCAGGCCCTGGCCCGCGGCATCCCGGTCCTCGCCACCGAGGTGGGCGGCGTCTACGACGCGCTGGGCGTCGACGCGGACGGCGAGATGCCGGGACTGCTGGTCCCGCCGAACGACCCGTTCGCACTGGCGGACGCCCTGCACCGCTGGTACGCGGACCCGGAACTGCGCCGCGCACTGCGCACGGCGGCGTTGGGTCGCGGGAGCGCGTTGGAGGAGTGGGACGTGGCGGCGCGGCGGCTGACGCACGTGCTGTCGCGGCTGGCGTCGGAGCCGCGCATCGTGGCTTGACCCGGGCAGCGGGTGGCAGTCTGGCCGGATGTGGCCCAGACGCCGGACCTCGTCGCCGACCGAACTCGCGTCCGAGCGAGGCTATCTGGAGCTGGTCGGGCGGCAGCTCGACCTTCCGCTCCGGGACGTCTTCCTCGGCTTCCGCGATGCTCGGCATCCCGGAGATCCCGGCGCGGGCGTCGATCGCCCTGCCGCTGGTCGCCATGGTCACGCTGCTGACCGGGCTGGAGACCTTCTTCACCTGGCGGTCGCGCTGGCTGCTCATGGAGGAAACGCAGTACCGGATGAACCGGCTGCGTGACGAGATGGACTACTACCTGGTCACCACGCCCGCGGCGGAACTCGGCGGGACCGGCTCGACGCCTTCTACGCCGAACAGCAGGACCTGTGGGCCGACGTGAGCCGCCGGTGGGTCGAGTTCCGGAAACACGACCGAGCACCCCAGCCGGAAGTCCGGCCCTCCTGACCGATTCCTTTCGCCGCTCCCGCCGGTCAGAGCATCATGACCGTCGTGACTCCGGACTTCGAGGCCTTCCGGCGCGAGCTGCTGGCGCACTGCTACCGCATGCTCGGCACCCCCGACGAGGCCGAGGACGTCGTGCAGGAGACCTACCTCCGCGCCTGGCGTGCCTACGACCGCTTCGAGGGCCGCGCGTCCCTTCGCAGCTGGCTCTACCGGATCGCCACCAACGCCTGCCTGACCGCCCTCGAGCAGCGGGGACGCCGGCCGCTGCCGTCCGGCCTCGGTGCGCCGACGTCCGACCCGGACGCCCCGCCGATCGCGGCCGAGCCGGGCGACCTCTGGCCGAGGCCGATCCCGGACGCCCTGATCACCCCCGAAGACGAAGACCCCGCGGCGATCATCGCGGCACGCGACGGCGTCCGTCTCGCGCTCATCGCCGGGCTGCAGCTGCTGCCGCCGAGGCAACGCGCCGTGCTGATCCTGCGGGAGGTGCTCGCGTTCCCGGCGTCCGAGGTCGCGGAGATGCTCGGCACCAGCATCGCGGCGGTGAAGAGCACCCTCCAGCGCGCCCGCGCCACTCTCAACACCGCCCCGGACGTGCAGGAACTCACCGAGCCGGAGCAGCGCGAACTCCTGGACCGCTACATGTCGGCGTTCATGAACTCCGACCTGAACGCGCTGGAGCAGGTCCTGCGCGACGACGCCGTGATCGAGCCGGTCCCGTCCCGCACGTGGTTCGCGGGCAAGCGCACCTGCGTCGCCTTCCTGCGGCACGTGATGGGCGAGCCGGGCGAGTGGCACATGACGCCGACCCGAGCGAACGGCCAGCCCGCGGCGATCACCCACTACCGCGGCGAGCCGTACGGCATCGCCGTCCTGACCGCCAAGTCCCAAGGCATCGCGCGGATCACCGTCTTCGGCTTCCCTGACCTGGTGGAACGGTTCGCCGGCGCACCGGCGAACCGAACCGTCACGCCAGGGTGAGCGCGTAGATCTCGACCCGCGGGTCGTTCGGCAGGCTCACCGACTGCAGGGGCTTGCCCGCGTCCAGCGCGGCCGAGATGCCGAACAGCCGCACCGGCGGTCCGTCGACGCCGCTGCCCGCCTTGATGCGGTGCGGCATGTCGAGCACCACCGGGCTGCCCGAGCCGGCCCAGTCGCCGAACGTCGCGGCCAGGTCGGCGCTCGTGCCGTCGGTGTAGTGCGCCGTCAGCGTGGTCGTCACCGGCCCGTTGTGCGACGACCCGACGAGCCGCAGCGAACCGTGCGCACCCGCCGGGAGCAGCAGCGACTGGCCCCGCGCCTCGACGAGGTTCGCCGCGGTGCCTGAAGCGTCCGGCGCCGCGTACGTGACGCCGTCCCAGGTCACCGGGCCCGCCGGCGGCAGCAGCGAGGCGTCGTAGCTCCAGCCGCCGCCGTCGAAGTTGCCTTCGGTGGACGCCGCCACCGTCGCCGTGCCGTCGTGGTTGTAGTCGCGGCCCAGGTCGACCGCGCACTGCGTCCCCGAGGTCACGCACGCCGACGGCGTCCGCACCTCGATCGTCGCCGAGCGGGTCACCGTGTTCGCGCCCAGCCCGGCCACCTTGACCTGCACCGGGTACGTCCCGGCGGCAGCCCCGGCGGGCACCGTCACCGTGATCGGCACCGTCTTCTGCACCGGCAGCCGCCCGGACCAGATCAGGTCGACCGGCTGGACCTTGGCCTTCCAGCCCGACGGCGCGGTCGCCGTCACGGTCACCGGCTGCAGCAGCGGGTTCTGCGCGAGGACGTCCAGGTCGAGGTGCACCTGCTGGGCCGCGCCGGCGGGGATCACCACGGACGTCTGCCGCAGCGACGCGTCGACGTGCCGCCGCAGGTCTCCGACGGCGTTGTTCACCGAAGGCGGCTCTGCAGCGGCCGAGGTTCCCCACGAAGACGGCTTCGACCCGAGTTTGTGCGAAAGCGTTCCGCCGTGCGAAAGAGCGGACCAGTCCAGCGAGGTCTGCCGGACGTCACGGCCGTTGAGCGAGACGCTCTGGACGTACCGGTTGGTGTCGCTCGCCCCCGGCGCGTTCACCGTGAGCGTGCCGCCCTGCGAACGCCCGTACTGTCCGATCCGGACGGTCGCCGACTCGAACTGCGGGCTCGACACGGCGAGGAAGTTCGCGCCGCTCATCGTCGGGTACAGCCCGAGCGACGAGAAGACGTACCACGCGGACATCGTGCCGAGGTCGTCGTTGCCGGTCATGCCGTCGGGGCCGGTGGTGAACAGCGTCATCGCCGCGCGGACCACCGTCGCGGTCTTCGCCGGCGCGCCGACCCAGTTGTACATGTACGGCGCGAGCAGGTCGGGCTCGTTGTTCGGGTTGTAGGTCGGCTTGCCGTAGTAGTCGTACGGGCTGGAGATCCAGTCGTTGCGCGCGGTGCCCGCCGGGTCCGTGAGCAGCTTGTCGTAGACGAAGAAGGAGTCGAGCCGCTTCTGCGTCGCGGGCTTTCCGCCCATCAGCGAGACGAGGCCGGCCGGGTCCTGCGGCACGAGCCACTGGTACTGGTAGGCGCCGCCCTCGTGGAACTGGTGGTCGGCGTCGACCGGGTTGTACGGCGTGAGGAACGTGCCCTCGGTCGTGCGCGGGCGGAACGCCTGCGTCGAGGAGTCCCAGAGGTTCTTGTACCACTGGCCGCGGTCGGCGAACATCCGCGCGTCGGCCTGGTGGTTAAGGCCTTTCGCCATCAGCGCGAGTGCCGCGTCGGCCGCCGAGTACTCCATGGTCGCCGACGCCGGGTGCTCGCAGTCGTTGTCGCCGCCCTTGGCCGCGCAGTCCGTGCCCAGCGTGAGCCCGCTCGGGATGTACCCGCGGTCGTTGTAGTAGTTGACGCCGGAGCGTCCGTTGTACGGCGAATCGGCGGGCGGCGTGCTCGTCGCGTTCTTCTTGAGCAGCGCGTACGCCTCTTCCTCGTGCCCGGCGAGCAGGCCCTTCGACCACGCCTCGACGAGGAACGGCGTCACCGGGTCACCGGTCATGATGTTGGTTTCGCTCTCGGCCAGCGCCCACCGCGGCAGCCACCCGCCGTCGCGCCCGATGGCGACGACCGACAGCGCGACGTCCCGCGCGACCTGCGGTTCGAGCATCTCGAGCAGCTGGTTCTGCGGCCGGTAGGTGTCCCAGAGCGAGAAGTTCTGGTAAGGCGTGTAACCACTCGCGGTGTGCACCTTGCCGTCGAAGCCGGTGTACGCGCCGTCCGTGTCGCCGGCCAGGTTCGGGTGCAGCTGCGCGTGGTAGAGCGCGGTGTAGAACGCCGTCTGCCGCTCGGTGGTGCCGCCGCCGATCTTGATCGCGCCGAGCTTGTCGGCCCACTGCTGGTGCAGCGCGGTCTTCGTGGCGTCGAAGTCGAAGTCCTTGGTCTCCGCCGCCAGGTTCTTCCGCGCGCCGTCGAGCCCGGTGTAGGACAGGCCGACCTTGAGCACGACGTCGTGGTCGGTGGTGGCGTCGAAGCTCGCCCAGGCGCCGTTGCCGCCGGTGCCCGCGGCGTCGCGGCTGCCGTCGGTGCGCGTCGAGCCGCGCCAGGTGCCGTAGGAGCTGAACGGCCGGTCGAAGGTGGCGGTGAAGTAGACGGTGTGCTCGTCGTGCCCGGCGCAGAACCCGCCGGCGCGCACGCGGCCTTCGAGCGTCCGGTCGCCGACGACGTGGATCTCGGAGTCCTTGACGGACTGGTTGGCCTGCCCGGTGTTGAACAGGACGTTCGCCTGCCCGGTCGACGGGAAGGTGTAGCGCTGCCAGCCGGTGCGCGCGGTCGCCGTCAGCTCGGCGTTCACGCCGTACTTCTTCAGGGCGACGCGGTAGTAGCCGGGCTCGGCGTGCTCGTCGTCGTGGCTGTAGGTGGACTTGTAGGCGTCCTTGTCAACGTTGTCGACGGCGCCGGTGGTCGGCATGATCGGCAGCTCGCCCATGACACCGCAGCCGACGCCGGACAGGTGCGTCTGGCTGAAGCCGTAGATCGCGTTCTGCAGGTAGTCGTAACCACCCTGCCCGCCGGTGTCCGGGCTGACCTGCACCATCCCGAACGGCGCGCTCGCCCCGGGGAAGGTGTTGCCGAAGTTCTGCGTGCCGACGAAGGGATTGACCAGGCTCACCGGGTCCGGCACCGGCGCGGCCTGCGCCACCGCGGGCGCCAGCCCGGTGACCACCACCCCCACCGCCACCGCGGCGGCCAACCGTCTGCTCTGCGACCACATGGGCGCACCTCTCAGGATGACAACGTTGTCAGAAGCGGACCTTCGGTCACGTCCTCGGTCCGGTGAGCACCTTTCCACCTCGATGAGCGTTTGAGAAGCCCTCAACCGGCCGCTTCGCGCAGTAACCGGGCAGCGTCACCGACAGCGTTGTCGGCCAGGTTGCCGTACCCGAGTACCAGCGCCGGCTCGCCGGGAGCCACGCGGTAGCCGTCGAGATCCGCCACCTTGACGCCCTTGGCACGCGCGCTTTCCGTCACGTCGGCTGCGTCCCGGTCGAGGTGCAGAACGAGGTGGAGCCCGGCCGCGACACCGGAAAGCCGGGCCGGCCCGAGCGCGTCGACGAGCCGGTCGCGCCGCGCCCGGTACCGCAGCCGCGCGGCCCGCAGGTGCCGGTCGTAGCCGCCGTTCTCGACGAACGCGGCGAGCGCGAGCTGGTCGACGACGGGCGGCGCGTGGCCCGGGAGTGTCCACTGTGGAGGGAGCGCGACCCAGCCGAGCCCGAGCGCCGGGCTGAGCGTCTTGGAGACGGAGCCGAAGAGCGCGACCCGCGTCGGATCCATGCCCTGGACGGTGCCGACGGGCCGCCGGTCGTACCGGAACTCGGCGTCGTAGTCGTCTTCGAGGATCAGCCCGTCGACATCCCGCGCCCAGTCGAGGAGTTCGGCCCGCCGTCGCGGGGAAAGGACGGTGCCGGTGGGGAACTGGTGGGCCGGCGTGACCAGCACGGCCCGCGTCCCGCGCGGGATCCGTCCGGCATCGATGCCCTCGTCGTCGACCGGCACCGGGTCGATCGCCATCCCGGTCGCCGCGGCGGCGCGGTGCAACCGCGTCCAGCCGGGATCTTCGACGGCCAGCCGTGTGACGCCCCGTTCGCGCAGGGCGCGGCAGACGCGGGTCACGCCGTCGGTGACGCCGCCGCAGACCACGACGTCGTCCGTTTCGGCGCCCCGGACCCGCCGCAGGTATCCGGCGAGGGTCGCGCGCAGCCGCGGGTGACCGGCCCGGTCGGGAAGCCCGAAGTCGGCGTGCGGCACGGTGGTGAGCACGCCGCGCACGGCGTCCGCCCACCGCTGCCGTGGGAAGTGCCGCAGGTCGGGCAGCCCGGGGGCGAGGTCGTACCGCGGTGGGGGTTCCTTCCGCGCCGGGGCTTTCGGCGGCGATTCGCTCGCGACGCGGCGTACGCGGGTCGCCGACCCGGTGCGCCCGTCGAGGTAGCCCTCGGCGACGAGCTGGGCGTAGGCCTGGGTGACGACCCACCGCGAGCACCCGAGATCGGCGGCGAGCTGCCGGCTCGGCGGGACGGCGACGCCGTCTTCGAGCCCGCGGATCGCCCGGCGCAGGGCGCGCGTGAGCTGTTCGTGCTTCGGCCCCGGCCCGCTCAGGTCCAGCAGGACGCCCCAATTGGTCTGTGATCCAGCCACGTCATTGGACTGTAGTACCGAACCGATTCTCTTCTAGGTTCGTGGCATGAAGAAGGTGGAACTGGGCCGCACGGGCCGGCCGGTGAGCCAGGTGTCGCTGGGCTGCATGACGATGGGCACGTCGACGGACGAGCAGACGTCCGCCCGCATCCTGGACGCCTACCTCGACGCGGGCGGCGACTTCCTGGACACGGCGAACTGCTATTCGTGGTGGGCGGCCCCGTCGTACGTGGGCGGCGAGAGCGAATCGACGCTGGGCAAGCTGCTGCGCGGCCGCCGCGACCGCGTCTTCCTGGCGACGAAGGTGTCGGCGCAGCCCACGGACCTTCCGGCGGCGCGCGCGGCGATCCGCCCGGACGGCACGACGGACTGGGAAGCGCGGGAGCGCACCTACGAGGGGGCGAGCGCCGCGGTGATCCGGCGTTCGGTGGAAGACAGCCTGCGGCGCTTGGGAACCGACCACATCGACCTGTACTACATCCACGTCGACCTCCGCCGCGAGCCGCTGGAGGAGACACTGTCCGCATTGGACGGTCTGGTCCGCTCCGGCAAGGTCCGTTACACGGGCTGGAGCAACGTCCGCACGTGGCGCCTGGAGCAGATCCGCACGCTGGCGGTGGCGCACGGGTGGTCGCCACCGGTGGCGGTCCAGGTGCAGCACTCGTACCTGCGTCCGAACGGCGCCGACGTCCCCTCCATCGCGGGCGGCGAGCTGCTGGACTGGCTCGCGGCGCATCCGGACGTCTCCCTCGCGGCGTATTCGGCTTTGCTGCGCGGAATCTACGACGACGCGACCTACCGCGAGTCCACTCCGGTCTGGCGTGCGTACGCCGGCCCGGACTCCGAGGCGCGGCTGGCCGCGGTGGCGAAGGTGGCGTCGTCGCTGGGTGCGACGGGCAACCAGGTGGCGCTGGCGTGGCTGCTCCACAAGGGAGTGATCCCGCTGATCGGCCCGCGCACGTGGGAGCACTACGCGTCGATCGCCCCGGCCTTCACCTTGGAGCTGCCGGAGGAGCACATGTCCTTGCTGGACAACGCGTAGGCGAGCAGTGCGGCGACGCTCGGCTTGTGCTCGTCGCGCCGCCGCCAGGTCATGGTGACGGTCGTCGTCTCGCCCGCCAGCGGCACGGCGACCGCCCCCGGGTGGTCGACGACGGCGGGCACGACCCCGCACCCCATCCCGGCGGCGACACACCGGGCGAGCGCGGCGAGGCTGCCGACCTCGGTGTCGACGACCGGCCCGTCGATCCGGTCCAGCATCTCGCGGAAGCCACAGCCCTGCGGGGTGGCCAGGAAGCGGACCCCGCGGAGATCGCCGGGCCGGATTTCGTCCTTGCCCGCCAACGGATGGGCCGGTGGAACGATGACGACAAGGGGTTCTTCGCCGAGCGACGCGCCGGCGAACGCGGGATCGTCCGGCGCGTCCCCGAAGGTGAAGCAGACGTCCATTGCGGACGATCGCACCGCCTGGTAGAGCTCGCCGCGGCCGCCTTCCTTGAGGGAGAGCCGCACACGCGGCCACCGGGCCCGGTAGGCGCTGAGCAGACCGGGCATCCGGTGCGCGCACAGGGTTTCGAGCGCCCCGACGATCAGGTCGCCGTCGGGCTCCCCGCGTTCGTCGTCCACCGCGGCCTTGGCTTCCTCCACGAGCGAAAGCACCTGGCCGGCGTACCCGACCAGCCGCTCACCGGCGGCCGTGAGCCGCAGCCGGCGTCCACGTTCGAAGAGCTTCGACCCGAGGTCGGCTTCGAGGGCCTGGATCTGTTCGGTGACGCTGGACTGCGCGTAGTGCAGTTCGGCCGCGGCGTGGGTGAAGTTGAGCGTCCGCGCGACGACGCGGAAGGTGCGCAGGTGGCGCAGTTCCATGGTTTCCCCCATCGGCGTTCCCGATACCGGCCATCGTAACTCCCTGCTTCCGCCGATGTCACGGAGTGTCCAGGCTGGACCGGTGTCAAGACTCCTCATCGGCCTTTCGCTGGGCTACTTCCTCGTCATGCTGGACACGACGATCGTGACGGTGGCGCTGCCCGCGCTGTCCGCCGATCTCGCGAGCCAGCAATGGATTTCGAACGGCTACACCCTGACGTTCGCGGCGTTCCTGCTGACGGCGGGAGCCTGGTCCGACCGCTTCGGCGCGCGCAAGGTGTTCTTCACCGGCCTGATCTCGTTCGCGGTGCTGTCCTTGGTGTCGGCTCTGTCGGTGTCCGCGCCGATGTTGATCGCCTTGCGTGCGCTCCTGGGCGTCGCCGGAGCGTTGCTCGTGCCGTCGTCGCTGTCCTTGATCGCGGTCGCCCACCCGGAACCCGCCTCCCGCGCGAAGGCGATGGGGGTGTGGGCGGCGTTGAGCGGGACGGGCCTGGTCGCCGGTCCGTTGCTGGGCGGCGTGCTGACCGAGGCGTTCGGCTGGCGGGCGATCTTCCTGGTGAACGTCCCGGTGGCGCTGCTCGCCCTGGCGCTGTCCTCCGCGGCCTCGCCGACCCCGCCCAAGCCCGGCCGGATCGACTGGACCGGCCAGGTGTCCGCGATAGTCGCTTTGTCGACACTGTCGTACGCCCTGGTCGAGCACGCCTGGTGGGTGCTCCTGGTGTCCGCGTTGTCGGCGGTGGTGTTCGTGGCATCCCAACGCCGCCCGGACGCGATGCTCCCGCGCCGGCTCGTCTCCCGGAATTTGCTGGCCGGCGCGATCGTGAACTTCGGACTGTCGGGTGTCCTGTTCGTCCTTTCGCTTTATTTCCAGGAAACCCGCGGTTATTCACCGTCGGCGACGGGCCTGGCGTTTCTCCCGTTGACGATTCCGACGGCGTTCAACCCGATCTTCACCGGCCGTCTGGTGGCCCGGATCGGCCCCCGGGTCCCGGCGGTGTCGGGCTTCCTGCTGATGGCGGCCGGCACGCTCCTCCAGGCGTTCGCGCCCGCGTTGTCGGTGCCGGCGTTGGCCTTGCTGGGTTTCGGGGTCTCACTGGCCATCCCGTCGCTGCTGACCGCGGTGATCGGCTCGGCCCCGCCGGAACTGGCGGGCATCGCGGGCGGTGCGCTCAACGCGTCCCGGCAGACGGGTGCGGTCCTCGGGGTGGCGATTCTCGGCTCGCTGCTGACCGTCACCACGACTCCCGTCGTGCTTGCCGGAGCGGGTGCGTTGCTGCTCGTTTCCTGTTTCCTGTTCCAGTAGTAAACAGTCAACTCCTTGTCGCGCATTCCGGCGTGACGAATCCTGATTGCAGGGCGCGGAAATCCCGCGAAAACCCCGGTCAATCACCTTTCCCCAGGAGGATTCGTCATGTCCTTTCCCAAGAAGCTGGCCAAAATCGGCGGCCCGGTGCTCGCGTTCTGCGTCATCGCGCTGGCTCCGCTGATCGGTTCCACCACGGCCTCCGCGGACGGCGACGGCGGCACCCCGCCCCCGCCGGCCACCAGCACCACCCCGCCGCCCGCGGGCACGGACAGCAACCCCTGGCACGGTTGACGGGCGCCGGGCCGGTCACGAGCGGTTCGTGATCGGCCCGGGAGATCACCGGAACCGGCAGGCGCATTCCAGGGTCGCGCGCTCCGCACGCACTTCACCGGCCTCGGGCAGATCGAGCGCGGCGAATCCGGTTTCGGCCGTGACCCAGTGCGTGACGGCGGTTTCGTGGTCGCCCATCGCGTGCAGCGTTTTCGCGATGCCGTGGTGGGCATGGGCCACATAAGCGCGGTTTCCGTCCCCGGCGGCCAGGTCCAGGGCCGACTTGGCGGCGCTGAGCGCGTCCCGGTGCGCACCCTGCGCGAGGGCGGTCGCGCCGCGGTCGAGGTAGAGCTGCGTCCGCAGGTCGGCGTCGGGCGCGTTCGCCGCCACCTCACGAGCTTTGTCGTGGTAGCGCACGGCTTGCGTGAACCGGCCCAGCCGCCGGTGCACGTTCGCGATGTTGTTCAGCGCGTACGCCTCGACGCAGTGGTCCTCGACCTCGGCGGCGTGTCCGTGCGCCTCCGTGTAACTGGCCAACGCGTCCGTGAACAGGCCGAGTTTCTCCTGTGCGGTCCCGAGGTTGTTCACCGCGTGCGCCAGACCCTGGACGTGGCCGACCTCGCGCAGCATCCGCGCGGCCGCCAAGTGCTGTTCCAGCGCGACGGCGACGTTGCCGTGCTTTTCGTTGAGGTAGCCCAGCATGCTCAGCGCGTGGGCCTCGCCGCGCCGGTCCTCGGTCTGCTCGTACTTCTCCCGCGCCGCTTCGAGGTGGGCGATCGCCTGGTCGTGCTTGCCCAGCTCCATCGTCGGGATCGCGAGCGCGCACAACGTCGCCGCTTC
Organism: Amycolatopsis sp. NPDC049252; assembly: GCF_043197175.1. Lineage (NCBI taxonomy): Bacteria > Bacillati > Actinomycetota > Actinomycetes > Pseudonocardiales > Pseudonocardiaceae > Amycolatopsis > Amycolatopsis sp. NPDC049252. The sequence goes on along the minus strand of NZ_JBICSQ010000001.1, from coordinate 166,773 downwards.
GCCGCGCGGGTCACCGAGCCGGCGCCACTTCGGCAGCGCCCGGGCCGCGAATTCGAGCGCTTCGGCCAGCTGCCCGCGCCGGTCGTTCGCGGTCGCCAGCCGGAGCAGCACGTGCGCCTGGCCGTAGTCGTCACCCGGGTCGACGGTCTCCCAGGCGAGCTCGAGGGTGCCGATCCAGTCCTCGAACTGGTTGGTGGTGTTGAAGTAGCGCCACAGCAGCACCGCCAGCCGCCAGGTGTGCCCGGGCAGGTCGTGCTGGGCGGCGTAGCGGATCGCGGCCACGAGGTTGTCGCGCTCGGCGACGATCCACCGCAACCCCGCGTCGGAGTCGGCGAAGGCCGGCGTCACCGGGGACGACCGGTCCGTCGCGGGCAGCTGGGCCTTGTCGAACGGGTACGCGGCGCCGACCGCGGCCGCCAGCGTGACCAGGTAGAAGTCGAGCAGCCGCACGAGGGCGTGCCGGGGCGCGGGTTCGTTGCCGGCGAACTCCTTGAGCGGGTCGAGCATCAGGTAGCGCTCCGGCGCGGCCTCCTCCAGCAGGCTGACCTCGTGCAGGTCGTCGAGCAGCGACCGGGCCTCGCCGACGTCGCAGCCGGCCAGCGCCGCGCCGCCGGTGACGCCGACGTCCGGCCCGGGCAGGCTGCCCAGCAGCCGGAACATCGCCCGCTGCGGCTCGCCGAGCTGCTGGACGGACACCCGGACGGCGGCGGCGCCGTCGTCCTCGCCCCACGGGCCGCTCTCTTCGAGCAGGTGGAGCAGGTGCTCCAGCGGCCAGCCGTGGTGCCGCCGGAACAACGCGGCCGCCACCCGGATCGGCATCGGCAGGTACCCGCAGCGCTTGACGACCTCGGCCACCGTCGCCGCCCGGCCGCGTACCCGCGGCGGATCGGCCAGCGCGTGGAACAGCTCGACGGCTTCTTCCGGTGCCAACGGCGAAAGCCGCACGGAATCGCCGGTGTCCGCGTCGCCCATCCGGCGGCTGGTGACGACGGCCAGGCAGCCGTCCGCCTCGGGCAGCAGCGGCCGGATCTGCTCCGGCGACGCGGCGTTGTCCAGCACGATCAGCGTGCGCGTGCCCCAGAGCGTCGTCTGGTAGAGCGTGACCTTCCGGCCGACGGTGGCCGGGATCTGCTCGGCCGGCACGCCGAGCTCGACGAGCAGCTCGGTCAGCGCGTCACCGACGCTCGCCGGGGCCACGCCGGGCGTGTATCCGTTGAGCCGGGCGAGGAGCTGCCCGTCGGGGAACCGGTCGCGCAACCGGTGGGCCGCCTCGACCGCCAGCCCGGTCTTGCCGACGCCGGGCGCGCCGCTGACCCAGACCGCGCGCCGCCCGGCCGCGGCCGCCGTTTCGATCGCGGTGAGCTCGGCGGCGCGGCCGGTGAACCCGCCGGGCCGCGACGGCAAGGAGCTCGGCGGTTCGCCGTGCTCCGCCCGCGCGGCGAGGTTGCGCAGCACCGGACCCGGTTCCATGCGCAGCTGGGCGAGGGCGTCACGAGTGCCGTTGAAGACGCGCAGCGCGCCGACCCGGTCGCCGCCGGAGAGCAGGGCACGCATGAGCAGTTCGGCGTGCTTCTGCCCGGCCGGGTCGGAGCGGACGAGCGGCCGCAGCCGGTCACGCGCCGAGCGGTGGTCTCCGGTTTCCAGCTCCAGCTCGGCCAGGTCGCCGACGACGTCGGGCCGGCTCTCCTCCGGGAAGACCACCTCCGGGCCGCCGACGCGGTCGATGTCGATGTCCTCGAGGAACGTCCCGCGCCACAGTCCGACGGCCTCGCGCAGCAGCTCGACGGCCCGGCGCGGATCGCTCGCCCGGACGTCCGCGGCCTCGGTCCGCAACCGCTCGAACCGGACCGTGTCCAGCTGGTCGCCGTCGATCCGCAGCAGGTAGCCCGTCGGCGTCGTCTCGATGGTGACGCCGGTGTCCTGCACGACGTCGCGCAGCCGCTTGATGTACCCCCGCACCAGGGTGGGCTTGGTTTCCCGGCCGGTCCAGACGATCTCGGTGAGCCGGGCGGTCGACACCGGCTTGTTCGCGTTCAGGAGCAGCACGACGAGGACGAACCGCTGCTGCTGGTCACCCAGCGGCACCGGCACGCCGTCGTGCCACGCCTCGAGCGGGCCGAGCATCCGAAACTCCACGCCGCCTCCCGGCCGTCAGCTTGCTGTTCGCTGTTCTCATCGTGCAATCGGCCGTAAGGGTTTCGAAAATCCGCATTCATTGCACATTCGATACACGCGCCCTTGCCAGGCTGCGCCGGTGATTCAGGTGCGTGGGTTCAGGGGCGTGAAGGAGAAACCGGAATGCGGTCCGATGTGTTGCCGTGCTACGTCGTTTGCGACGTTTCGCTTTCGATGGCGGATCACATCGACGAGCTGAACACCGGGCTGCGGGAGTTCCGCGGCGCGGTCCACGCCGACGCGTCGGTCACCGGCCGGATCCTCTGCAGTGTCGTCGGTTTCGGGGAGACGCCGCACGTGGTGCAGTCCCTGCTGCCGATGGACGACCTCGCCGAGCTGCCCGCACCGCGCGCGTGCACCGGCACCGACTTCGGGTCGGCGTTCACGTTCCTGCGGGAGGTGCTCGACCGCGACGTCGGCGGGCTGGAGCAGCACCGCCTGCGGGTCCACCGCCCCCTGGTGTTCTTCCTGTCCGACGGCCAGCCGACCGACCCGGTGACCTGGCCGGCGGCGTTCGCCGCGCTGACCGACCCGGCGTGGGCGCGGTGTCCCCGCGTCGTGGCGTTCGGCGTCGGCGACGCGGACGAGGACGCGCTCGGCCGCATCGGCACGTACCGCACGTACCTCGGCCGGGACGGCGTCCGGCTGGGGACGGCGCTGATCGCCTCGGTGATGCACGTTCTGTCCACTTCCCGTCCACCGGCCGATCGCACGCTGTCCAGAAAGGAGACGTCATGGAAACGCACTGAAGGAGACCACCGTGGAGCCCGCTGAGCTGGTCCAGGAGCTGAAGATCCTCCGCAAGGGCCGCGGCCTGCAGGGCCGGGTCGGGGAACGGGTCGGGCCGTTCCTGCGGTCGGCGTGCGCGGTCTCGGCGGACGACGGCCTGGTGGCGGTCCGCACCAAGGTGGCGAGCCGGCTCTCCGAGCTGGCCGCGCACCTGCCCGAGGACCTCCGCCTGGCGGCGCTGGCGGCCTTCGCGATCACCGTGGAGGCCCGCCAGCCGCTGTACCAGGACCGCGTCCGCTGGGCGGCGAACCGCGTCGACCGCGACCCGCGCACGGTCCGGCGTCGCGTCGACGAGGCGATCGACCTGCTGGCCGAGCTGGCGGCGGGATCGCCTTCGCCGCCGCCGACGCCGTCTTCGTCCGACCGCTGGCACACGGCGTCGCTGACGGTGGCGGTGGCGCTGGACCAGCCGCGGCCGTCCGTGCTGGAGCAACGCCGGATCATCGCCGACCAGGACGGGTTGACCGCGCTGGACCTGGCGATCTCGCTCCCGTCCGGGGCCGAGGACCTGTCGGTGACGGTGCTCTACGGCGGGACGCTGGTCGATCGCGGAATGGAGGCGACCGACCGGTGGGGCTACGGGCTGGAGCTGCCCAAGCCGTTGTCCCGCGGCGAGTCGTGCGAGGTCGCGATCCTGTTCCGGCCGCCGTCGCTGCGGCCGTACGCGGTCTCCGTGCCCCGCCACCCGTGCGAGCGGTTCGACCTGCGGGTCCGCTTCGGCGCCGAGTCTCCCCGGGACGTCCGGGTGCTGGACGGCGTGTTCCAGAGCGACGTCACGGACCCGGGCTACCGCGGCCGCCACCACGAAGCCGATCCGGTGGGGGAGGTGCACCTGCAGTTCCAGAGCCTCACCCCGGGCCTGGCGTACGGCGCCCGGTGGGACTCACTGGGGTAGCCGTTGCTCCTTTGCCCAGGCCGGCGTGGACGCACTGGGCAAGTAACGTGTCCCCGGTGTTGATCAGTGACGTCCGCCCCTGGGGCGGCGAGCGCAGCGACGTCGAACTGAACGGCGACCGGATAGCGGCGATCCGCCCCCACGACCCCGGGGTTCCGGCTTCGGTCGAGGGCCGCGGCCGCCTGCTGTTCCCGTCGTTCAGCGACGTCCACGTCCACCTGGATTCGACGCGCATCGGCCTCCCGTTCCGCCCCCACACGGGCGGCCCGGGCGTGATCGCGATGATGACGAACGACCGCGACAACTGGCGGACGGCGGAGGTCCCGTTACCGGAACGAGTGGCCGGAACCCTCGCCCGGATGATCGCCCACGGCACGACCCGGGTCCGCAGCTACGCCCAGGTGGACGTCGACTGCCGCCTGGAGAAGCTGGACGCGGTCCTGGCCGCGCGCGAGAAGTACGCCGCCCAGGCCGAGGTGCAGGTGATGGCGTTCGCCCAGGCAGGCATCCTCCGCGAACCCGGCACTCTGGAGCTGTTGGACGCGGCAATGCGCTCAGGAGCAACGGTCATCGGCGGCATCGACCCGTGCACCCTCGACAAGGACCCCAAAGGCCACCTGGACGCGGTGTTCGCCCTGGCGGAGAAGCACCAGGCGGAGATCGACATCCACCTGCACGAGCCAGGCCACCTGGGCCTGTTCTCAACGGACCTGGTGATCGAACGAGTCCGAGCGCTGGGCATGCAGGGCAAGGTGACGATGTCCCATGCCTACGACCTGGGCTCGATCTCGGAGTCGGTAAGCCGCCGGGTGATCGACGACTTCGCCGCGTTGGACATCGCGATGACCACGGTGGCTCCTTCAGCCGCCGGCCAACTGCCCCTGCTGGACCTGGTCTCCTCGGGCGTCCGCATCGGCCTGGGCGAGGACGGCCAGCGGGATTACTGGAGCCCGTACGGCAACTGCGACCTCCTGGACCGCACGTGGCAGCTGGCCTTCACCCGAGGCTTCCGCCGCGACTCACACATCGAACTGGCGCTGGCCGTGGCAACGATGGGCGGAGCCTCGATCATGAGCCACGACGTCCCGCGCCTGTCGGGCGTCGACGACCGCCCGGGCCTGGTAGTGGGCGACCGAGCGGACCTGGTGCTGGTGGACGGCGAGACCCCGACAAGCGCGGTGATGGACCGAGGTCGCGACCGCACGGTGCTCCACAACGGCGTCGTGGTGGCCGACGGTCTCGAGGTGCTCAAGGGGTGACGGCTGGATCGGACGTCAGCTCGTGGCCATCCCAGGTGAACCTCGCCGTGGTCACGGCATCGTCGCCGTCGGCGCCCGTGATCAGCTGGTGGATGCCGATACCGCTCAGTTCCGAATAGACGCACCACTCGTGGTCCGACGTCAGCATGAGGTCGAGGTCGAGTGCCGACAGCAGCGCGAACACCTGACCGCGGTTCGTGGCGTCGACCCCGACGAACACCTCGTCGAGAAGGATGACGCGGGGCGCCTCCGGCGCGGCTTGGTAGTGCGCGGCGACGGCGGCGAACAACGGCAGGTGAAGCGCGATCGCCTTCTCCCCGCCCGACAGCGCGCCGTGCAGCTTGCGCGTCAGCAGCTTCCAGCCTTCGCCGTTGGCCCGGTCGACCTTGACCACGAACTGGTGCCACGCCGTGTAGTCGAAGACCTGGGCCAGCTGCTGCTCCCAGCTCGTCGCCGTGTCGTCCGCCTTGGCCTGTTCGATCCGGTCCCGGAAGAACCGGTGCAGTGATTCCCGTTCCGCGTCGTTCAGCCCGGCGGGATCCTTGAGCAGGAGATCGCGGGCCGCTTTGGTGCCGGTCGGCAGATCGGGTGCCACCTGCCAGACCAGGTGCACCGCCACTTTCGACGCCGTCCGCACCCGCTCCAGGCGGGCGTTCATCCCGTCGACGAGCTCGTTCGCCTGCCTGATCCGCGCGGCCAGGTGCCGCCGGGTGTCGCCGGTCAAGGTCTGGTCGAAGAGCCGCCGCTCGCGTTCGGTGATTTCGTCGCGGCTCTGCTCGGCTTCCGTCCGGAGGATGTGCAACAGCTCCGCGGCGCCGACCCGGATGCCGTCGACCACCGCCGTGAAGACCTGCACGTCCTCGTCGGTCTCGAGGTCGAGGTCCGCTCGCGCCTTCAGGGTCTCCCGGCAGGAGTGCACGGATTCCGAGAGCCGGTGCAGCGCGTCGCCGATGTTGGCGGGCGAGTGGGGAATGGCCGGCCAAGCGGCGGCAACCAACCGGGCCGCTTCCAGCGCGGCGCGGACGCCATCCGACGCGGTGAGCGTGGCTTCGAAGGTGGCCAGGTCGTCGAATCCGCTGTCGGCGGGAAATACGCCGGTAGCCAGTTGCCGGAACCGGTGCGCCACGTCATCCCGGTGCGTCCCGGCGAGCTTGTGGGCTTGATCGTCGGTTTCGCGCCGGGCCTTCACTTCCCCGAGCTTGGTAGCGAGTTCGGTGACCGAGAGAGCGGTCCTCCGTTGCTCTTTGCCCAGGTCTCGAGCCTTGGTGCGCAAGGTATCGATCTCGGCCAGAACCTCCCGGTAGTCGACACCGAAGGTGCTGTCGACGGCTTCGAGCGTGGCGGCGAGCCGTTCGTGTTCGCCGGCGGCGTTCGCGGCTTCTTCCTCGCGTTCGGCGGCGATCTCCGCCGAGCGCTGGGCCTGATCGGCCGCGAAAGTGGCGACCTGCCGGAAGGTGACCAGTCTGGCGTGGCTTTCCAGCCAGCCTTCAGCCTGGTCGCGGAACGAGGCAATGGCGGTCGCGAGGGTTCCGAGGGCCGTGCGGTCGGTCGGCAATCCGTGTTCGGCGGCGACGGCGGTCAGCTCGTGGAGCGCCCGGGCCACCTCACGATCGCGCAACGTGACGGCATCGACCCGGTCCCGGACGATCCGTTCGGCCGCCGCGCGCTCCGATTCGCGCCGCACGACGGTCTCCGTAGCAGCCGTCACCGCGCCATGACCGGGACGTGCCGCTCGTTCGTGCGCGACCACTTGGCGGCGGGTCAGCAAGGCAGCCAGTTCCTCGCCCAGCGAGGTCACGGTGGCGTCGTACTCCGCGACCGAAGCGGTCAGCGCGTCGATACGACGCCGGCGTGCTCGTTGGCGGGCGAGGGCGCCGACGTAGGAAGCGTGCTCCTTTTCCCAGCTCCCGCTGAGCGAGCCCAGTCGCCACGATCCGTCCGCGCCGACCGCCACGGGCGCGTCTTCGGGCAGTTCGTCACCGAAAGCGATCGACCTCAGCAGCCGCTCGACGGCGGCCGGCTCGACACCGGCGTCGCGCTCGGCGGTCAGGACGTCGTCGAGCGACCGGCCGGGTACCGGCGGCAGAGCGTCGGGATCGGCGAAAACGTCATGGCCGGCCACGTCGCCCCGCGGCCCGACCCAGGCGTCGAGCAGACCGCTTCCTTCGAGCGCCGCTTCCACGGCCGCGGCCGTCCGCGCCGGCGTCGTGTCCGAGAAGTCGACGAGCCGCCACAGCGGCGCCCCGGTCATCGCCGTCCGGTCGGTCGTCCGCGTCGGCGGCGCGACCGGCGGCAGGTCCTGCTCGGTGCGGAGCCGGTCGAGAACGTCGATCAGGTCGGCACGTTCGCGCCGCGCCGTCGCCAGCGCCGAGCCGGTCGTCGTCTCTCGGCGGGTGATGTCTTCCAAGATCGGCGTGGCGACGGCATCAACCACGGCGAGCAGAGCCGTTTCCGACTCCAGACAGCTCAGGAGGACTTCGGGCTCCGGAAAGGCCAACTCGCGACAGTTCGCGATCCAGGCCAGCAGCTCGGTGCTCAACGTGGCCAAGACGGTTTCGCGTTCGGCAACCGCGTCGGTGAGCTGTTCCTGTGCCTCGGAGAGCCTGGTCCGGGCCGTGTCCAGGTCGGACTCCGCGTGCGTCCGCCGGTCGACGGCACGCTCGTGGCGCTCGAGTGCCTTGCCGACCGCGTCGAGCTGACCCCGCCTGCTCAGCACGGCCGCGGTGAGCAGGGTTCGGGCTTCGCCGGTCTCGGTTTCCAGCCGCGTCGAGACTTCCTCGTACGCGCTCACGAGACCGGCTCGGGTAGCGGCGTTGCGAGCCTCGAGCTCTTGCACACGAACGGCTTCCGCCTGCTGGTGCCCGGCCTGCTCGGCAGCCCGCCGAACCTGCTCGTCGGCCACCGCGGCGTTGCGCTTGCTCGCCGCGTCCAGGCCGAGCCGTTCGGCAGCGGAGCGTGCGTCGGCCGTCCGGCTGCGCAACCGGTCCAGCTCCTGCCCCTGCTTGTACTCCTCGCTCTGCATCAGGCCGGTCTTGCGTGCTTCGGTGGTTTCGATCTCGGTGACCAGCGCGTCTGCGCGTTGCTCGGCGGCATCCTTGAGCCGGGCGGTGGTCTCGTAGCGTTCCGCCGAGTCGCGAGCGGCCTTGGCCAGGTTGTCCAGCTCGGTCGTCGCCGAAATCAAGGCTCCGGAGCCGGCACGGAGGACACGCTGGGCGTAGGTCCGCTGACGGGTGGCCAGGGTGCGGGTCGCGTTGACTTCCTCTTCGAGGGCTTTGAGCCGTCCTCGTTGCGCGTCGAGCCGTTCGAAACCTTCGGCGAGGTCGGCGATCTCCTGCTGTCCCAAGGGCGGCAACGCGCGAGAAAGCAGGTTGGACAGCAAAGCGGGGTCGAGCCGTTGCGACAGCTTCGGCATCCGCAGCTGGAGCAACGCCATGATCAGGGCCTCGAAGCGCTGCTCACTCAGCCCGGGGAACAGTTTCGTCCGGACCTCCGCGCGGTAGTCGCCCGCGTTGCCGTGGACGACGCCGTCGGTGCCGAGGCGCTCTTCCAGGACGCTCTTCGTCAACGGCTGGCCTGCCTCGTTGACGAGGGAGAGCTCGTCGGGAGTGATGCGCAAGCTCGTGGTGAAGTAGTCGGTGTGCACACTGGTGGTGTGCGAACTCGCCTGCAACCGGGCGCCGCACGTGAACCAGCGGTCAGGCTCGCCGGGGAAGCGGAACTCGAGCCAGACGTAACCGACTCTGGTCGTTCCGGTCGCCCCTTCACCCATGAGGTTCCAGTGCATGGTTCGTTCACCGGTGCCGAACGTCGAGAGCCGGTTGGCGCGCAGGCTCGCGTCGAACAGGAACGGCAGCAGCAGCTCCAAGGCCTTCGACTTGCCGCTCCCGTTGGGCCCGCGCAGCAGCAGACGCCCCTCGTGGAACTCGAAAACCTCGTCGTAGTAGCGCCAGACGTTGAGGATCCCGGCCCGGGCCGGGATCCAGCGTGCCGGCCGTGCCGTGATCTCCCCGGAGGCGTGCTGGGGGAGTGCGGTCACCGTCATGGCGTCGTTCCTCCGGATTCGGTGGTCCGGGCATCGCGCACCGCGTAACGGGCCGCGGCCGGAAGCGGCCGCACCAAGCCGGCTTCGTGCTGGGCGAGCCCGAACGCGGTCAGGACCGCGAGAGCGTCGGAGGCGAGCTGGCGGGGTCCGTCTTCGTTGCGGTACGTCTTCGCCCAACGGGGGAAGCGGTCGAGCAGGGCGGCCGCTTCGATCTCCAGCTGTTCCACTGTGGACGGTTCGGTGAGCGATTCGAGGAGCAGCAGGGCCGCGACCTTCGCGGTGCCGGCGTCGTCGGGGAACCGGCTGTCGGTCGCGACCCCTTCGACGTCGACGAAGAGCACTCCTTCAGCGCGTTCCTCCAAGACGAAACCCGCTTGGTCCGCGGCCCGGCGCAGCAGCTGCCGTCCGGTGGGCGAGGCGAGGTAGGCGCGTTCGTCGGCACTCAGGTCGTCGAAGTAGAGCACTGGATCATCGACGATCCGGCGGAACACCGAGTGCCGCAGCCACAGGTTCCGCTGCACCTCCGACCGGGTGGCGGTTTCGTCGTGGGCGCCGGAGGCAAGGCCGTAGCGTCGTTCGCGTGACACCGCGGCCAGCAGCTCGTCGAAGCGCGGCGCCACCTCCTCGACCGGCACCGCGAGCTGCGACGCCCCGACCGGCGCGGCCAGCAGCCGGAGCAGCAGCGTCGCGTCGATCCGGTACAGCACCTTCGCCTCCGCCGAGTCCACGAAGGCTTCGGTCGTCCCGTCGACGACCTCGACAACGCCGTAGGACTCGAGCAGGCGCAGGACGTCGACGAACGCCATGCGTTCGCCGCGGCTGGAGGTCTCGAACGACGGCACGACGTCGTCCGCCGCGGTCGCCCGCCCGACCCGGTCCGCCAGCAGGCCGATCGTGGTCACCGGCACCGCGAGCAGCTCGGCCGCGACGACACACAGCAGCGCGTAGCGGCGGCGGTCGAACGCGGCCCGCCCGGACCGCAGCCGCCGGGCGGGCCTCGTCGGGTCCGTGACGGTCCGCACCTTCACCAGCCGGGCGTACCCGAGCCGCGGCTCGACGGTCAGGGTCCACCCGCAGTAGTAGTCGAACCACTGCCGGATCGGCTCTCGCCGGCGCCTGACCAGGTCGAACGCCTCCGGTTGGCTGAGCTCGGCGATCAGCGGTGTCGCCAGCAGCCGGCGGATGCCGTGCGCGACCTCCTCGCGTTCGGCGGTCACCAGCTGGTTGGTCAGCTTGGTCACGGGCGGCCTCCGGCGCTCCGCCGGACGAGCCGCTGCCCGGCCGTCCGGATCTCCACCTCGTAGTCCGGGCCGTGGAACTGCCCGCGAGGAGTCGTCAAAGTCGCTGTCGAGCCGTCACGCGGCGGGTGCAGGCGGATCTCGATCCTTCCGTCGGAGGTGGTGCTCCGCCGGTCGCCGCCACGACCGGGAGCCGCACCCAGCGCCCGTCCCAGCAGGTCCAGCAGACGTTCGAAAACGCTGTGGTCGAGTGCGCCGAACGAGGACAGCCGGATCGCCCCACCCGTGTCGAGCATGTCCCACGCCGCTTCCAGCTCGGCTCGTTCCGCGCGCGCCTGTTCGGCCCTGGCTGCCCGCACGGCGGCGACGTCACGCACCTTGCCCGTGCGGCTGAACCGTTCGGTGCGCCCGCTCGTTCGCAGCAGCGGGGAAACCTCCACCGGCGGGGCGTCCGCCCACGGCGAGGTCGAGCTGATCAGCTCGGGGTCGGGATGAGCGAGGTGGGCGTGCCGCGCGGAGCTCAGCCCGAAGACGGTCGACCACAGCCGGTGGAGGTCGTCCTGTGCGGGAACCACCGTGAACCACCGGGCGAGCTCACGGAAGTCCGCCACGGCGCTGCTCGCCCGCCGGCGCGACTCCGTGATCCGGTCGAGCACCTGGAGCAGCGCGATGATCGCCTTGCGCGCGACGATGTGCAGCTGCTCGACCCGCGGCTGCGAGCCGTCCACCGGCAGGAACCACGTGCGCAGGCCTTCCCACTTCGCGCGCCGGTGTTCGAGCCAAGGCGGCCCCGGGTCCGTGGCCGTGAGCTGGGGCAGATCGGCGCCGGTCAGCGCGCGTACCTGCATCAACCCGACGCCATGGTCCTCGACCTGCTGGATCCGCACCGCGATGGTGTGCGCCCGGTGTTCGAGGTTGGTGAGGAACTCCTGCAGGTAAGCCACGGTGCTGGCCTTGACCTCGTGGAAGGTCGTGAGGTTCGCGCCGTCCGCGCGCAGGAGCCGTTGCAGCTCGCCGTTGAACTGTTTCGTGTTGCCGCGCAACGCTTCGAGGTGGGCTTCGAGTTCGATCAGCGTGGTGAAGATCCGCCGGTTGGTGCCCCGTTCCAGTTCCCTGACCAGGTCGCCGAGCCGGTCGGCGATCGCGTCGAGCACCGCCGTCTGCAGCGCACCGGTCGCGGCCAGGACGTTCATCGCGTGCACGACGCCCGCGAAGGCGGCTTCGCCTTGTCGCGTCAGGGAATACTGCAGGTTGCGACGTTCGTATTCGCCGGCGGTCCGGTAGTTCTCGGAGTGGTTTTGAACGACGTCGACGAGGTTCCAGTCCCGTAGCTTCCCCAAGGCATCGGTGAGCTCCTCGTCCTCGATCGCTTCGAGCCAGCCGACGGTGCGCAACCGGGCCCGCACGTCGTCGAGCCCCAGCGCGGTTTCCAGCCGTTCGTTGGCCTCGCCGAAGGCGTGCAGGATCGAGACGTACAACCCCGCCCGATCGCCGCTGGTGAAGCGGAACATCTCGGGCGGGACACGGATCGGATCCATGCTGCCTCCCGGTGGTCATCGGTCACGCTACGGGACGGCACCGACAGTTTTCGGAGACTCGGATTCGGTGACCGGTCTTTGTCACTTCGTGGTCCGCTGGACGATTTCATCCAGAAGCGCCATGGCCAAGCGCTCCTCCGGAACGGTTCGCCCGGCGTCGGTGAGGTGCCCGGCCAGCTGCGGATCCCACGGCACGGCGGTGACGCGGCCCACGGGAGGCCCATCGGCCACGGCGGCCAGGTAGTCGTCGCTGCTCATCCGCCAGGGCACCGCACCGGTCCGCGCAACGACGTTGGCGGCGATCCGCAGCCCTTCGCCGTCGAAGTCGCCGTGGTAGTACAACGCCGATCCCGCAGCGGAGAGGCGGTTGAGCAGGAGGATTCCGGCGCTGCTCGGCCACCCCGACGTGCACACCAAGGGCGGGCAGCGCTCGCCGAACCGGTCGAGCGCCACAGCAAGCACACTGGGGTTCTCGAAGACCCACACCTCCGGCGGCGCGCTGGTCAACGCCGTCGTGGCCCGGAGCTGCTGCAGGGTCAGGGGCGCCGCGAGCCCGGCGTCGGCGCACAGTTCGAGGATGCCGCTGACGACGCCGCCCCGCGTCCGCAGCCCGGCCGCGAGGACGGTGGAAGACAGCTGGTCGTCCGCGATCCCAGCTCGTTCCCACAGAGCCCGCCGCTCAGGTGCGTCGACCGGAGGTGAGACGTCGTAGATGGCGACCAGGGCCTTCAGGACGAGGTTCGCGCAGCGTTTGCCCTCGTCCAAGGCATGCGTGTCGCCGAGGACATCGTCGGCGAACTTCGGAAGCGGCTGCCCGGCGGCGGGCAGCCGTGACAGCACCTCAAGGACCTTTTCGAGCTCTTCCCAGGTCCGGGCGACCGACCCGCCGACAAGGCCGCCCCGCCTGATACCTGTCACCCAGTCAGGCAGTACGGGTTGAGCCGAGACGACCGGGTGGCCGGCGAGCCAGTCCCACAGCTCGGCGCGTCGAGCCGAGGCTTCGCGCCGGTCGCCCGCGCGATCGCCGATCGGCCCGACGAGCTGGGTGACGAGGGCGCGGGAATCCTGGCCGGTAGATTCCAGCAGCACTTCGTCGAGCTTGGCCAGGCTGATCTGGACGTGTTCGCCGGGCAGCCGAGCGGACCCGAGCAGATCGGCCAGAGCGGTCCGCTGCGCGAGATCAAGCGGCCCGACCGTGACCCGGCTGACCGGCAAGCCGCCCGACAGCCGTGCGTGCACGGCTTGCCAGAGCGGCATCAAGGCGGTCGGCAGTTCCACGATGCCAATCAGTTTAGGCCGTGGATTCGGGTGGCTATGACGTGCACATGCCCGACCGCTCAGTGCTCAAGATCGTCCTGCGCATCGTTAGGACTCGAGTTCCCAGCTTCGAGTATCTGCTGACCGGAGACGCGGACCTGGAAGCCTCGCTTGAGATCGCCGATCTCGCAATCACCAATCGGGCGGGCGCGGACCTCCTTAACCGGCGTGGTCGAGGCGGCCATCCCCGCCGAAACGCAACTTCCCACCGCAGCCTGCGTGGCGGTGATTCCGGTTCTCGGCATGGCAGTCGCCCGAACACCGCTGGGCCGCTACTTCGTCTCTGGGGACCTCTGGGTTCATGGAACTGATGCGCCATCGCTGGAACCGACTTCAAGACGCCAGCTCAGAGCTGAGGTACGAGGAAATCGCTATCACTTCGAATTGCGCGCAAACCGTCTGAAGAGAACGACGCGGTGTGCCCCCGGCAGGATCAACAAAGGATGGGAACAGGGCTGACCAGCGGTCTCGGAGCGGATGCTTAGTAGTTCAGGCCAATTACCACTTGCAGTAGTCAGATGACGCTCGCGGCCGGCGACGCGCTGGTGCCGTTTCGTCGGTACCAGCGCAGTACGTCGCGGATGACCGCCGCCTGCTGTAGACCAAGGCGTTCAGCTTCGGCGCCGTCAACGAGGTTGATCTCGAAGACAACGTCCAAGGCTTCACCCTTGCTGCTGGCGGCGGGTCCGCTGCTCGAAGTGACTGTCGCGTTCATGCCGCGATTTGGGCAGCGGCGTGTCTCAGTGCTTCGCGGTCGACTTGATCCATGCCGCCCCACACGCCGTAGCTCTCATCAGTGATGAGTGCCGTAATGGCGCAGGTGAGGCGGACCGAGCACAGGCGACAGGTCTCCTTGCAGTCCGTCGCAGCCTTGCTTCCTGGCTCGGCGTTGGTCCAGTCGTGTTCTTGGTCTGCGTTTCGACATGCTGCGTGCACGTGCCACTTCGGTGCACGCAGCGCCATGAGACGGGTCGGGCGCGTTCATAGCGGCGGATCGGTTGCCCGGTCGGGCGGTCCAGCCAGGCCAGTTTCGGCATGTGGTGGCGGGTCAGAACCCGGTGCACCGTGGAGGCGTGCAGGTCGAGGATCCCGGCGATGCGGGCCGGGCCCAGCCGACGGGTCCGGCGCAGGTCGATGATCTGTTGCTCGGTTGCCTCGGGAAGGCGAGTAGGTGAGTGCCGTGGCCTGCTGGAGCGATCGAGCAGGCCGGCCTCGCCGTGCTGACGGTAGCGGCGGACCCATTTGTGCCCGGTGGCGCGGGAGATTCCCAGCTCGGCGGCCACATGGGCGACCGGGCGTCCAGCGGTGACACGGTCGATGAGCAACCGTCGGCCGTGCAGGGTCAACCGGGCATTACGGTGGGACACGAAGACCTCCGTTGTGTTCGGTGATGGCGTCAGACACCAGCACCACACACGGAGGTCTTCGCCTTGATCAACCCGACGCGCCGATCAACCGTCAACAACGTCCATGGTCACTACAGCTAGTGGATGGCAGCGCATGTTGGCACGCCTTGTCGGGTGGCCCGGACCAGGCCAAGCAGGACTGGTAGCGACTGTAATCGTCCGACTTCACACCGTGGCTGGCGGGACCAGGCTCGCCCAACTCGCCGCGAGCACCCTGTACGACGCCCACACGCTGGATGTCGATCGACAACTGGGCCGCGGCGTGGCCCGTCTCCTGGCGATCGAGCACGACCAGCCCCGACCACAACGAGCCGGTCGAGCAAGGCGCGTGGCGTGGGCCGCCGCAGAGTGATGTGCGACGGCATGTCCTCCCGCGTGCTGGCGCTGAACCTGCCGCTGATCGGCGAATCTCCGGCCACAAGGCTGTGCGCCGCCGCACCCGGCGAACCCACCTGGTTGACACCCCGTTCGCTCACGGGGACTTGGACTACTCCCGCGGGCGACGTGTTCGTGTGCGAGAACCCCACCATCGCGGAAGCCGCCGCCGATGCGCTCGGCCCGACCTGTCCACCCCTGGTTTGCACCGACGGGATCGCCTCCGGTGCCGCCCTCGACCTCCTCGCCGAACTCGCTGCCGCCGGCTGCACGATCCACGCACGAGCAGGATTTCGACTTGGCCGGGTTCACCATCGCCGACCAAGTGCTCTCCGTGGCGTCCAGTGCGCTGTCGTGGCGTTTCAACGCGCGAACCTATACCGAAGAGTGCGGCCCGAGCGGTCACCACGACGCCCCCAACGACCTCTTGGCCACTGTCGCCGAACTGCGGGTGGTTTGCGACCGCACACGTTCGCCGGTGCACGAGGAACGTGTGCTCACCCTGCTGCTGTCCGATCTCGTGGCCGGAGCAAGCATCCCCACCAAGGCCCCAGTTCCCAGCGGTATGCCGTCTGACCTGGGTGAATACAGTTCTCGGCTTGCGCAGTGCCGTGATGCGCAATGATGCTCTTGCGGCGCACCGGCTGATGCAGGTCGTGCGCCGCCTGGTCGGACGGCGCGCACGGGCTCGCGCTGGCGTTCCGACATCTGTCGTCGAGTGAGCCTTCGAAGGAGCCTTGTGAGTACCCTCGGTAGCTTCATCTGGTCGATCGCCGACCAGCTTCGGGGACCCTACCGCCCCAACCAGTACGGCAACGTGATCCTCCCGCTCACGATCCTGCGTCGCCTCGACTGCATCCTTGAGCCCGACCTTGAGACGGTCCGTAAGTTGGCGGCGAAGTACGACAACCCGAACCGCCTCAGGATCGAGGTCAAGAAGGCGGCCGGCCAGCCGTTCTACAACACCTCGAACTACTCCTTCGCCAACCTCCTCAAAGACGCCGACGGGCTGGCCGACAACCTGGTCGACTACATCGACCGGTTCTCGCCCGACGTCGACGTGTTCGAGTACTTCGATTTCAAGAAGGAGATCCTCGCCCTGGAGAAGGCGGAACTTCTGCGCGAGGTTCTCACGTCCTTCAGAGCCATCGACCTGCACCCCGACGTAGTCTCCAACGCCGACATGGGCGACGCGTTCGAGTACATCATCCGCAAGTTCAACGAGGCCGCGAACGAGACCTCGGGTGACCACTACACCCCAAGGGACGCGATCCGGCTGTTGGTCGACCTGCTCTTCGCCGAGAAGGACGCCGACCTCGCCGAGGCAGGCATCGTCCGCACGCTGTATGACCCCACGGCGGGCACCGGCGGCATGCTCGCTCTGGCCGAGGAGCACCTGCTCGACCGCAACCCCGACGCGAAGCTCAGCCTGTTCGGTCAGGAGTACAACCCGCAGTCGTACGCGATCTGCAAGTCCGACCTGCTGGCCAGGGGCCACGATGCGACCAACATCGCCTTCGGCAACACACTCACCGATGACGCGTTCACGGGACGCCAGTTCGACTTCTGCATGTCCAACCCGCCATACGGCGTCGACTGGAAGCAGTACGCGAAGGCGGTCACGAAGGAGCGTGACGAAGCGGGCCCCTACGGTCGGTTTGCCCCCGGCCTCCCGTCGACCTCGGACGGGCAGATGTTGTTTCTGCTGCACCTTGCCCACAAGATGCGGGCGCCCGAGGACGGCGGCGGCCGGGTCGGCATCGTCATGAACGGCTCGCCGCTCTTTAGCGGCGCCGCCGAGTCCGGCCCCTCCAACATTCGCAGGTGGTTGCTGGAGAACGACCTGGTCGATGCCATCGTCGCGCTGCCGACCAACATGTTCTTCAACACCGGCATCTCCACTTACATCTGGATTCTCGACAACACCAAGCATCCCGACCGCAAGGGCCTGGTCCAGCTAATCGATGGCACCTCGTTCTGGACCAAGATGCGCAAGAGCCTCGGGTCGAAGAACCGTGAGCTCAGCGAGGCGGACAGGGGCAAGGTGGTGAAGTTGTACGCCGACTTCCTCGATGCCGACCCTGACTACTCGAAGGTGCTACGCAACGATGAGTTCGGCTATTGGACCATCACCGTCGAGCGCACGCTGCTCGACGAGTGTGGCAACCCTGTGGTGGACCGTAAGGGCAAGTCCAAGCCAGATACGAAGAAGCGTGACACCGAGAACGTCCCATTCACCTATGGAGGCTCGACCGCCGGCCCGGCTGGTGAAGTCGAGGTCATCAACGCCTACTTCGACGCCGAGGTGAAGCCGCACGTCCCCGGCACCTGGATCGACTGGTCCAAGGTCAAGACCGGTTACGAAATCCCTTTCACTCGCCAGTTCTACAAGTACGTCCCACCCCGCTCTCTCGCCGAGATCGACACCGACCTGGAAAATCAGGTCGCCAAGATCCTCGACCTCTTGAATGAGGTAGCGAAGTGACGTTTGCCACTACTATTCCCAGTCACTGGCAGAGCGGCAACATTCGTCGATTCGCCGAGATGAAGAGCGGCCACACGCCGAGCCGCTCGGTGTTGGCCTATTGGGAGAACACCGAAATCCCGTGGTTCACACTCGCCGACGTATGGCAGTTGCGTGACGGTAAGCAGATCTACCTCGGCGACACCGCGAACAAGATCAATGAGTTGGGCCTCGCCAACTCGGCTGCGGAGTTGCTCCCCGCCGGCACGGTGGTTTTGTCCCGGACGGCATCAGTGGGTTTCTCCGGCGTCATGCCGAGGCCCATGGCGACCAGCCAGGACTTCTGGAACTGGGTGTGCGGGCCCGAGTTGATCCCCGAGTACCTGAACTACCAGTTCAAGTCGATGACCGCCGAGTTCAAATCGCTCAACATGGGCTCGACTCATCAGACTATCTATCAGAAAGATGCCGCGACGCTTCGGATCGTGGTGCCACCGCTGGAGGAGCAGCGCGCAATCGCCGACTACCTCGACCGCGAGACCGTGCGCATCGACACGCTCATCGAGGAACAGCAGCGCCTGATCGAGATGCTCCGCGAGCGTCGGCGGGCGGCGGTTGAGGAGGCGGTGTCCACTGTCGCTACCAGTGGGGCGCGACTGAAACACGTCATTCGATCGGTTCGGCAGGGGTGGAGCCCGCAGTGCTACTCCTGGCCAGCAGACGGTGTCGAGACTTGGGCCGTGCTCAAGGCTGGAGCGGCAAACGGCGGTCGTTTCCGTCCGATGGAGAACAAGGAGTTGCCTGAGGAAGAGATCCCGCGCCCAGCCATCGTCGTTACTCGAGGTGACCTCATCGTCTCGCGCGCCAATACCCGCGAACTGGTCGGTAGCGCGGCGGTGGTCGAGGGTGACTTTCCGCGGCTCATGCTCTGTGACAAGCTTTACGCCTTCTCGCTCGATGAGAGCCGGGCCGAATCGCGGTTTGTAGCGGCAGTGCTCGGAAGCCGCAGGTGGCGCGATCTGATCGAGTTGGAGGCGACTGGCGCAAGTCACTCGATGCTCAACATCAGCCAGTCCGACATTGTGAACCTGCCGATGTCACTGCCTCCCGTGGATGAGCAGCGCCGCGTCGTCGCGCGCTTAAACAGCGAGACCGCCAAGATCGATCAGCTCATCGCAGAGACCGAGCGGTTCATCGAGCTCGCCCGCGAGCGGCGGGCGGCGTTGATCACGGCGGCGGTGACGGCGCAGATCGACGTACGGGAGATGATGTGATGGCGGACCACCACGAGAACGTCTTCGAGACCGAGATCTGCGAGTACCTGACCGACCACGGGTGGCTGCACTCGACGAACGACAAAGGCTACGACCGGGAGCGTGCGCTCTTCCCCGACGACCTGTTCGCGTGGTTGGAACAGACCCAGCAGGCGGCTTACCAGAAAGCCCTGAGGGCGGCGGGGTCGAAGGCGAAGTTCCTTGATGTGCTGACCACGGCGCTCGGTAAGCCTCTCGAACATGGTGGCGGGACGCTGAACATCCTGCGCAACGGAGTGCAGTACATCGGTGGTGGCCGGTTGAAGATGGCGCAGTTTCGGCCCGAGACCGGCCTGAACGCGACCTCCAACGAGAAGTACGCGGCCATGCGGGTGCGAGTGATGCGGCAGGTGCACTTTTCTACCGCTGACCAGCGCAGTATCGACCTGGTGTTCTTCGTCAACGGGCTCCCGGTCGCCACCGTGGAGTTGAAGACCGACTTCACTCAGTCGCTGGATGAGGCGGTCAACCAGTACCGCAGAAGCCGGAGCCCGCTGACCAACGGTCGGCCGGAGCCGCTGCTGTCGTTCGGGCACCGGGCGTTGGTGCACTTCGCGGTCTCCAACGACTTGGCTGCGATGACCACCCGGCTTGAGGGCGCGAAGACCCACTTTCTGCCGTTCAACATGGGTCACGACAGTGGCGCAGGAAACCCGCCCGGCGCGGGCGGGCGATCGGCGACGGCGTATCTGTGGGAGCGAGTCTGGGAGAAGCACTCTTGGCTCAACATCATCGGCCGGCTGATGATCGTGGAGACTAAGGAGGAATGGGATGTCGCGACCGGAATGTCGGCGCGGCGTACGAGCATGCTTTTCCCGCGATTCCACCAGTGGGAGGCCGTGACGAACATCATGGCCGCGGTGCGCGAGGAAGGGGTGGGGCAACGCTACTTGATCGAGCACTCGGCGGGTTCGGGGAAGACGAACACCATTGCCTGGACCGCGCACCGGCTGGCGCGGCTGCACGTGAACGACGAGAAGGTCTTCGACTCGGTGATCGTGGTCGTGGACCGCACCGTGCTTGACGGGCAGCTCCAGGACGCGATTCGGCAGATCGACGGGTCGGGGAAGATCGTTGCCACGATCAGCCCGGAGGACGTCCGTAAGGCGGGGGCAAAGTCGAAGTCCAGGCTGCTGGCGACCGCGTTGGCGAACGGTGAGCTGATCATCGCGGTGACGGTGCAGACCTTCCCGTTCGCGCTTGGCGAGATCCGGGGGGACAGGGGCCTCAAAGGTAGGCGATTCGCGGTGATCGCGGACGAGGCGCACTCCTCGCAGTCCGGGCAAATCTCTTCCAAGCTCAAGGCCGTGCTGACCGCCGAGGAGGTCAAGGAGATCGAGGAGGGCGGCGCCGTCGACGTCGAGGCGATCCTCGCCTCGGAGATGACCGAGCGGGCGGAGTCGAAGGACATCTCCTACCTCGCGTTCACCGCGACGCCGAAGAACAAGACGCTGGAGCTCTTCGGCCGCAAGGGGCCGGACGGGAAGCCGGTCGAGTTCCACCTCTACTCGATGCGGCAGGCGATCGAGGAGGGCTACATCCTCGACGTGCTCAGGGGCTACCAGTCCTACGACACCGCGCTGAAGATCGCCGGTCAGGCCGAGAGCGGCGACGGAGACGAGGTGGTGGACGAGGCCGCAGCCCGGAAGGGGCTGATGCGGTGGGTGAAGCTGCACCCGACCAACATCAGCCAGAAAGTGCAGATCATCGTCGAGCACTTCCACGCCAACGTAGCCCATTTGCTGGAAGGCAAGGCGAAAGCGATGGTCGTAACCGACTCGCGCAAGGCTGCGGTGAAGTACAAGAAGGCGATCGACGCCTACATCGCCAAGCGGGCCGCTATGGACGCCTCGTATACCTACCGCACCCTGGTCGCCTTCTCCGGCTCGGTGACGATGACCGAGGACGAGGAGTGGGTCTCGGACTGGGGGCCGCAGCCAAGCAAGGACGACGAGTTCACCGAGGCCAACCTGAACCCCGGCGCAGGCTCGGACCTGGCCGCCGCCTTCAAGGGCGCTACGTACAAGATCATGCTGGTCGCCAACAAGTTCCAGACCGGGTTCGACCAGCCGCTGCTCTCGGCGATGTACGTCGACAAGAAACTCTCCGGGGTCGCCGCCGTGCAGACGCTCTCCCGGCTCAACCGCACCCATCGGACCACAGGCGGGGAGCAGAAGCGCAAGACGTTCGTCATCGACTTCGTGAACAAGCCCGAGGACATCCGGACAGCGTTCGAGCCGTACTTCACCAACGCGACCCTGGAGACCGAGACCGACCCGTACGTCGTCTTCCACCTCGCCACCAAGCTCGCCCAAGCTGGGATCTACACGCCAGAGCAGGTGCGCGAGGTCGCCGAACTGTGGGTCACCCGGAAGGGCAACAACGCGCTCTCGGCTGCGATCAGCCCGGCCAAGAACGAGTTCGCCCGCCGCTACGCGGCTGCGATCGAGGCCGACGACAAGGTCACCCTCAACACCCTCGACCTGTTCCGCAAGGACGTCTCCACCCTCGTCCGGCTCTACGACTTCATGAGCCAGATCATCGACTACGGCGACCCGTACATGGAGATGCTCTCGATCTTCCTGCGGCTGCTGGAGAAGGTCATCGCAGACTCATCCTGGACTGCGGAGGTCGACCTCTCCGATGTGATCCTGGTCGGGGTCAAGCACAACAAGGGGGCCGCGGTCGACATCTCGCTAATCGGCGACGGCGAGCTGAAGGGGATCGACGCCGCGGGAACCGGCACCCGAAAGGAGCCGAAGTACGTCGCACTCCAGGTCGTCATCGACAAGATGAACGACCTCTTTGGCGCCGAGTCGTTCACCACGTTCCAGGTTCGCGAGTTCGTGCAGGGACTGGTGCAGCGGCTGCTCGCCTACCCGGACCTGATCAACCAGACCAAGGTGAACTCGAAGAAGCAGTTCATCGAATCGCAGGACTTCCAAGCTGCGGTCACCGAGGCCGTCGTCGACAACCAGGAGGCCCACAACACCATGGCCGACTACTTCTTCAGCGACGGACCCGCCATCAGCGCCGTCATCATGGCCCTCGCGGACGCCTTCTACGAGGCCGCGATCGATCAGCAGACGGAGGTGTGAGAGGGCTGGTCCCGGGCAGGGACAGCCGGCGCCGGAGTCCAGGCAGTATGGGCGGCCGAACCGTCAAACGGCCAACGCGGGCCCTAGACCCCGTAGGAGACCAACGGGAACAGGCGTGACCTGGGGTTCGCGTTTCCGGGTCTACGCCGACCTCACGGGAGGAAAGGGCTGACCTGCGGAAACGCTTGGTCGGGATGGTGCCCCCGGCAGGATTCGAACCTGCGACACCCGCTTTAGGAGAGCGGTGCTCTATCCCCTGAGCTACGAGGGCCTTGCCGACGCAAGCTTAGCTTGCCTCGGGCGGGTGCAGGCGAAGGGGCACGGATGGAGTAGCCCGACCTCCGTCGTCACCCGACTGAGTGGTTCTGATCGCAGCCCTACACCCCCAGGGTGGGCCGATGGCACCTGACCTGGACGGACCAGCAGGTCACCTGGTCGTGTCTGGTTTCGAACTGCTGAACAACAGTAGGTAACCTTCGTTAACGGGACGCGGGGAGCCGCCTCCTACTGGCTGTTGCGGAGGGCTTCGTTGATCAAGCTCATGTTCGCCGACGACGAGGAACTGGTGCGCTCGGGGCTGCGCGCGATGATGTCCGGGGCCCAGGACATCGAGATCGTGGGCGAGGCGAGCGACGGCAGATCCGCGGTGGAAGTCGCGCGCCGATATCACCCTGACGTGGCCCTTCTCGACATCAAGATGCGTGCCCCCGACGACGGCATCCGCGCGCTCCGGGCCATCCTCGCCCTGCCCGATCCGCCCACCGTCGCCATGCTGACCACCTTCGACATCGACGAGTACGTCAGCCTCGCCCTGCGGCTCGGGGCCAACGGCTTCCTCCTCAAGGACATCGACCCCGCGGCCCTCCTGCGCGCGGTCAGGGACCTGGCCCGGGGCGGGGCCGTCCTGGACCCGGGTGTTGCCGCGCGGATGGTTCAGTCCCATCGGGACGAACAACGCGCTGCTCAGCCCGCCCGGAAGCTGCTCGCCTCACTGTCCGAACGCGAGCGCGAGGTCGTCGCGCTGATCGGGCAGGGGCTGTCCAACGCCGAGATCGGCGGGCGCCTTCACCTGTCCGAAGCCACCGTCAAGGGGTACGTCTCCGCCGTGCTCTCCAAGATCGGGGCGGCGAACCGCGTGCAGGCCGCCCTCCTGGCCTACCGCGGTGGCCTGCTCGACCAGTAGATGCTGCTCACGGCGCTGGAGTTCCTCGGGCTCGTCGCCTTCGCGGCGTCCGGCGCGCTGGCCGCCGTGCGGGCCCGGCTCGACGTCTTCGGCGTCGTCGTGGTCGGGCTCACCACCGCGCTCGGCGGCGGGGTCATCCGGGACGTCCTGCTCGGCATCCACCCGCCGACGACGCTGCGGAACTGGCCCTACCTCGCCGTCTGCGCGGTGACGGCCCTCGTCGTGTTCGTCTTCCACCCGCAGGTCGCGCGGCTGCGGCGCGGCGTGCTGCTCGCCGACGCGCTCGGCCTCGGCGTGTTCGCCACCGCCGGGACGACCATCGCGCTCAACGCCGGCGCGACCGTCTACGCCGCGTGCTTGATCGGCATGACGACCGGGATCGGCGGTGGTGCCGTGCGCGATCTGCTGCTCCGGGAAATCCCGCTGGTCCTGCGGAAGGAGATCTACGCCGTGGCCGCGCTGGCCGGCTCGGTGCTCGTCGCCATCGGTCACGCTCTGCGACTGCCGGAGGGGCCGGTGACCGTCGTGGCGGCCGCCGCGGTCGTCGCCGTGCGGATGGTCGCGCTGTGGCGGCACTGGAACGCCCCGGTCGCGCGCGGTCCGGAGTGAGCAAACTCTTTGTGTGTTCTGTGTGTGTTCTTAGGCGAGTCTCAGCACGCTGAGTAAAACTACCGCTATGCGCATCCTTGTGGTGGACGACGACCGCGCCGTCCGTGAGTCGCTTCGGCGGTCCCTGGAGTTCAACGGCTACCAGGTCGAGCTGGCCAGCGACGGTGCGCAGGCGCTGGAAGCCATCATCGCCAACCGGCCCGACGCGATGGTCCTGGACGTCATGATGCCGCGCCTCGACGGCCTGGAGGTCGCCCGCCGCCTGCGCAGCACCGGCGACGACCTGCCGATCCTCGTGCTGACCGCCCGCGACACCGTCTCGGACCGGGTGTCCGGCTTGGACGCCGGAGCCGACGACTACCTGCCGAAACCGTTCGCGCTCGAGGAGCTGCTCGCCCGGCTCCGCGCGCTGCTGCGCCGCGCCATCCCGGACGGCCAGAACGGACAGGAGACGGAGACCCTGTCCTTCGCGGACCTGACGCTCGACCCGGGCACGCGCGAGGTCCGCCGCGGCGGCCGCGAGATCAGCCTGACCCGGACCGAGTTCGCACTGCTGGAACTGTTCCTTTCCTACCCGAAGCACGTCCTCACGCGGGGCCGGATACTGGAGGAAGTATGGGGTTACGACTTCCCGACGTCGGGCAACGCACTGGAGGTCTACGTCGGCTATTTGCGCCGCAAGACGGAGGCCGAAGCGGAGCCGAGGCTGATCCACACGGTGCGGGGGGTGGGTTACGTCCTGAGGGAAACGCCCCC
This sequence comes from Amycolatopsis sp. NPDC049252, assembly GCF_043197175.1. Classification (NCBI taxonomy): domain Bacteria; kingdom Bacillati; phylum Actinomycetota; class Actinomycetes; order Pseudonocardiales; family Pseudonocardiaceae; genus Amycolatopsis; species Amycolatopsis sp. NPDC049252. The sequence continues at coordinate 142,316 of NZ_JBICSQ010000001.1, read as the reverse complement.
GTGATCGACCCGCCCGCGGAGGAGGACCCGCGCGGCACCCGCTGGGGTACGCGCCGGTTCTCCCTGCGTGGCCGGGTCACGCTGCTCGCCGCGGCCTGTGTCGCCGGTGCCGTCGCGCTGGTCTCGATCGGCGCGTACCTGGTCGTCAGCAGCAACCTCTACCAGCAGCTGGACGACGGCCTCGTCGCGCGCGCCGAGGCGGCGGTCAACTCGCCGCAGGTGCAGACCGAGCTGCGGCAGGTCCCCGGCGCCTTCCTGGCGAGCGCCGACCTGCAGATCGGGCAGCTCAACGCCGCCCCCGACGTCCAGCACGCCGTGATGACCTACCCGCTGTCGAGCTCGGCGCCGCCGTTCGACCAGCGGGAGCTCGACGTCGCCAACGGTGATTCGCCGCAGTCGTTGCGCACGGACTTCCGCACGGACGCCCGGGTCGTCGCGCTGCCGTCCGGGCACGGCGAGGCCATCGTGCTGGCCCAGTCGATGGGCCCGACCAAACGCACGCTGAACGAGCTCGCCCTGGTGCTGTTCCTCATCGGCGGCGCGGGCATCCTGGTTGCCGCCGCGGCGGGCACCGCGGTCGCGCGGGCCGGCCTGCGCCCGGTCGACAGGCTGACCTCGGCCGCCGAGCGCGTCTCCAAGACCGGCGACCTGCGGCCCATCCCGGTCAGCGGCGACGACGAGCTGGCCCGCCTCACCCAGACGTTCAACACCATGCTCGGCACGGTCGCGGACTCGCAGGAACGGCAGCGCCAGCTGGTCGCGGACGCGGGCCACGAACTGCGGACGCCGTTGACGTCGCTGCGCACCAACCTCGAGCTGCTGCTCGCCGCGAGCAAACCCGGCGCGCCGCCGCTGCCGGACGCCGACCGCGTCGACATCGTCGCGGACATCAGCGGCCAGCTCGACGAGCTGACCCAGCTCATCGGCGACCTCGTCGAGCTCGCGCGCCAGGACGAGCCGCGTGAGCGCTTCGAGCGCGTCGAGCTGCTGGAGGTCGTCGAGCGGGCGCTGGACCGGGCGCGGCGGCGCGCGGGCGAGATCAACTTCGACGTCTCGCTGCAGCCGTGGGTGCTCACCGGCGACAACAGCTCGATCGAACGCGCGGTGCTGAACCTGCTGGACAACGCGGTCAAGTTCTCGCCGCCGGACGCGACGGTCTGGGTGCGGCTCTACCCGCTCGGCGACGGCACCGCCGTGGTCGAGGTGGCGGACGCCGGCCCGGGCATCGCCGAGGAGGACCTGCCGAAGGTGTTCGACCGGTTCTACCGCTCGTCGGAGGCGCGGACGCTGCCCGGTTCCGGGCTCGGCCTCGCGATCGTCAAGCACGCGGCCGAGCGCCACGGCGGGGCGGTCTACGCGGCGCGGGCGCCCGAGGGCGGCGCGCTGATGACGATCCGGCTGCCGGGCGCGCCCGGCTGAGGTTGCTGCCACCGCCGTGAGACGGCCAGGATCGGCGCTTGCCGCTTCGTTCATGCCTGGCCGCCGTGGGCGGTGGCGCGCCCGGGGTGGATTGCGGTCCCTTCGCTCATGGTGGTGTTGTTCGGCTGGGGCTTGGTGTTGCCGATCGGGCTCGCCTGGCTGTGACCTGGCGTTTCGAAGTTCACCCGGATCTCCGCACCAGATACCGTGTTGAATCGTGTAGGATTTTGTGTGGTTGGGGAGCGACTCGGGACGGAGTGAACGGTGCTGGCGCGTCAGCGACAGGCGGTGATCCTGGAAGAGGCACGCCGGACCGGTGCGGTCCGGGTCAGTGACCTCGTGACCAGGCTCGGCGTGTCCGACATGACCGTGCGCCGCGACCTGGACGTCCTGGCCGGCCGCGGGCTCGTCGAGAAGGTCTACGGCGGCGCCACTTCGATCGTCGGCAAGAGCACCGACGAACCCGGCTTCGAGGCCAAGTCCGTGCGCCAGCGCGCGCAGAAGGACGCGATCGCCGAACTCGCCGCGACCCTGGTCCGGCCCGGCACCGCGATCGGCATCTCCGCCGGCACCACCACGTGGACGCTCGCGCGGGCGCTCGACGCGATCCCCGGGCTCACCATCGTGACCAACTCGATCCAGGTCGCCGACGTGCTCCGCGGGTCGACCCAGCCGGACCGCACGGTCGTGCTCACCGGCGGGGTGCGGACGCCGTCGGACGCGCTGGTCGGGCCGGTCGCCGTGCACAGCCTGCGGTCGCTGCACCTCGACCTCGTCTTCCTCGGGGTGCACGGGATGTCCGACGGGCCGGGCTTCACGACGCCGAACCTGACCGAGAGCGAGACCGACCGCGCGCTGGTCGAGGCCGGGCGCAAGCTGATCGTGCTCGCCGACCACACCAAGTGGGGCACCGTCGGCATCTCGACGATCGCCGACCTGGACGAGGCCGACGTCGTCGTCACCGACGACGGGATTCCCGACGACGCCAAGGAAATACTCGCCGAAAGGGCAGGGGAACTCATGATCGCCGAGACGGCGGAGACGGTCGAGGCTGAAGAAGCGTGAAGCGCACGTCACGGCACCTGGCCGACGGCCGGGAGATCATCTATTTCGACCAGCCCGGCGCGCCCGAGCGCGTCGCCGAGGACACCCGCGACCTGCCGCCGGTTTCGGCCGCGTCGGAGATCCGGCTCGACCCGCTGACCCACGAGTGGGTCGCGATGGCCGCGCACCGGCAGACGCGCACGTACAAGCCGCCCGCCGACTTGTGCCCGCTGTGCCCGAGCAAGCCGGGAAAACCGAGTGAGATTCCCGAAAGCGACTACGATGTCGTCGTTTTCGAGAACCGCTTTCCCTCCTTCGCCGAGGACGTCGTCGGCGAGCCGTCTACTGTGGACGGTCTGGGGCTGGTGCCGACCGCGCCCGGCCGGGGCCGCTGCGAGGTCGTGTGCTTCACCAGCAACCACGACGGTTCCTTCGCCGGCTTGACGCCGAAGCAGGTGCGGGCCGTGGTGGACGCCTGGGCCGACCGCACCGCCGGGCTGTCCGAAGTGCCCGGTGTGGAGCAGGTCTTCCCGTTCGAGAACCGCGGCGAGGAAATCGGCGTCACGCTGTCCCACCCGCACGGGCAGATCTACGGGTACCCGTTCGTCACGCCGAAGACCGCCCGGATGCTCGACGTCGCCCGCGCCTACCAGGCCGAACACGGGCGCGCGGTGCTCGGCGACGTGCTGGCCGCCGAACGCAAGTCCGGCGCGCGCGTGGTGGCCTCCGGCGAGCACTGGACGGCGTTCGTGCCGCCGGCGGCACGATGGCCGGTCCAGGTGCAGATCGTGCCGCACCGGCAGGTCCCGGACATCCCGGAGCTGACCGACGCCGAGCGCGACGACTTCGCCGACGTCTACCTGGACGTCCTGCGCCGCTGCGATGCGCTGTACGACCGGCCGCTGCCCTACATCGCGGCGTGGCACCAGGCGCCGGTGCGCCAGGACCGCGACCTCGGCTGGCTCCACCTGGAGCTGTTCTCCGTGCTGCGCGCGAAGGACAAGCTGAAGTATCTCGCGGGGTCCGAATCGGGCATGGCGGTCTGGGTGAACGACGCGACACCGGAGCAAATCGCGGAACGGCTCCGCGCGGCGGGGTGACCCGGCCATACTCATCTCCGATGCACAGGTTCGGCTCAGGAACCTCTCAGGACCGTCCCGCAAGGTGATGACATGACCGAGAACGACCCCACCGCGCACGACCCCGCGACCCCGCGGCCCTCCGCGGACGCCCAGCCCGGCCAGGAGGCCGCTCAGGGCGGTTGGGCCGGGAGTCCCTACGGCGAGCAGAACGCCACCGCGTCCGGCAGCTCGTACGGCGACCAGGGCGGCAGCAGTCCTTATGGCGATCAGGGCGTCGCCTCGCCCGAGTCCGGCACGCCGCAGTACGCGGCGCCGGCCGAGCCGTCCTACCACGCGGTCACGGGGGCCGATCCGTCCTACGGGACGCCGAACGCGAACCCGTGGTCCGCGCAGAGTGCGCAGACGCCGCCGCACGGGCAGACCCAGCAGAGCGTCTACCCGCCGCCGAACCCGTACGCGCAGCCCGGCACGTCGATCTACAACACCCCGGCCGCGCCGCCGGCGCAGAAGCGCTCCGGCGGCAAGCTGCTCGCCGGGGTCGCGCTGGTCGCGCTGCTGGTCGGCGGGATCGCCGGCGGAGCCGTCGGGTACCTCACGGGCGGGACGTCGGGCCCGTCGAGCAACGCGCTGGACGCGCCGAAGCCGGCCCAGCAGACCGGCAACGCGCCGGCCGGGTCGGTCGAGTCCGTCGCGCAGAAGCTGTCGCCGAGCGTCGTCGAACTGCAGGTCAGCGGGCAGCAGGGGGCCGGCGAAGGCTCCGGGTTCGTCATCAGCACCGACGGCTACATCCTGACCAACAACCACGTCGTCGAGGTCGCCGCGGGCGGCGGGCAGATCCAGGCCGTGTTCCAGGACGGCAAGAAGGCCGCCGCCAAGGTCGTCGGCCGCGACCCGACCACCGACATCGCGGTGGTCAAGGTCGACGGCGTCGGCAACCTGACCCCGGTCGAGATCGGCCGGTCCGACGACCTGCGCGTCGGCCAGTCCGTCGTCGCCATCGGTTCGCCGTTCGAACTGGCCGGCACGGTCACCTCGGGCATCGTCAGCTCGCTGCACCGGCCGGTGCGGGCGGGCGGCAGCACCGGTGACCAGACCACGGTGATGGACGCCGTGCAGACCGACGCCGCGATCAACCCGGGCAACTCGGGCGGCCCGCTGGCCAACATGTCGGGCCAGGTCATCGGCATCAACTCGGCGATCTACAGCCCGCAATCCGGGCAGGGTGGCCAGGGCCAGGGCGCGTCCGAGGGCGGCAACGTCGGCATCGGCTTCGCCATCCCGATCGACCAGGCCCGGCGCACGGCGGACACGATCATCAAGACCGGCCAGGCCGTGCAGACCTACATCGGCGCGCAGGTCAAGGACGCCCCGCAGGGCGGTGCCGAACTCGGGGCCATCACCCCGGGCAGCCCGGCGGACAAGGCCGGCCTGAAGTCGGGTGACATCGTCACGAAGATCGACGACCGCAACATCGACTCGTCCGACACGCTTGTCGCCGCGATCCGCACCCGGGCGCCGGACGAGAAGGCCACGTTCACCCTCCAGGGTGGCCGCACGGTCGAGGTGACCCTCGGCGGGCAGCCCGTCACCCCCAACTGATCCATTCCAGACGCTCGGCCGCCTCGGCGGCGGCCGAGACCAGCTTCGGCTCGACCCCCGTACACCGGGGCCGGACCCACAAGGCCACGCGCGACCGGATTTCGACGCCGGTCGCGCGTGGCCGCATTCACGGGGCGTCCGGACGGGCTTCTGGCGTGTCCGGCGGGACATCACGCGTGATTGGGGAGGCATCACGCGTGACTGGAGGGGCATCGCGTGTGTCCGGAGGGTCGACGCGTGTGCCCGGAGAGTCGGTTAGCTTGCCTGGAGGGTCGGCTTGCGTGCCTGGAGGGTCGGGTCGCGTGGCGAGTGGGCGCTTCGGGTGGGGAACCAGGCGGTGGCGTAGGGCCGTGAGGATGACGAGCAGCCAGACTGCGGCCAGCGTGAGGGTCAGACCCAGCGCTGGGTTGCCGTCGTGCAGGCCGGGCATGGGGGCAGTGCCGTAGGGGCGCCAGAGGAGCGGGAACGCCAGGATTGCCAGGATGCCGGTGAGGACTGTGCCCGTGACTACCGGGGTTTTCCAAGGGGCGGGTAGGGCTCGGGCCAGGGCGACGCCCAGGAGGGCGGTCAGCGGGGCGATGAGGGCGTCGTTGAGGATGGGGCCGCCCACCAGCCAGCCGACCGTGCCGAACACGTCCGGGCGCAACGGCAGCGCGTATTCGGCGAACAGGACCACGCCCCACGCCAGGGCGGCGAGACCTGGCAAAGCCAAGAGCGCACGGGCGATCTTCACAGCGCCTCCAGTTTCGTGACCCACTTCGTCTGCAGCACCCCGGGCCGGTTCGGCGCGATGATCCGGCAGGGGAAGCCGTGGTCGATGTCGAGGACGTCGCCGTTCAGCTCCAGCGCGAGCAGTGTCAGGTCGTCGGCGGTGTGCTCGCCCGGGAGCACGCTGACGCCGTACAGCCCGGCACGCTCCAAAGAGGACACTCGCACCGCCGTCCCCGGTTGGGATCCGGTGGCTTTCAGCAGCGTCGGCAAGGAGACTCCGCGCCAAGTCGCCGACTGACTCCAGCCCTCGACGCACGCGATCGGCAGCTCGGCGGTCGTCTGCGGGAGGGCGCGCAGCTCGTCGAGAGAGAACGCGGTGGTGCCGCGCGGGGTCACCACCGAGAGCCGCCAGGTTGCCGCTTGCGCGGTCTGCGTGACGCCCGCGGCCACCGCGGTGCGGTTCACCGGCAGGCCCTGCGTGCCCTTGCTCGTCTTCCACGCGAGCCCGGAAACGCCGCGCAGGAAGGGAACCGTGGCCCCGGCCGTGGCGACGACCGCCACCCCGGTCGCCAGGCCCGTGGTGCGGAGGAAGCCGCGCCGCGACAGTCCGGCGGCCGGACGCTCCTCGGCCTCGCCGTTGACCCGGCTCAGCCCGCGGCGGATGACGGGCAGCTTGACCGCGACGTGCACCAGGATCGAGCCGATCGCCAGCCACGCGACCGCGTAGTGGACCTGCGGGAAGTAGAACGTCCACGGGTAGTTCTGCGCGACGTTCAGCAGCCCGGTCGTCAGCTCGAAGAACGCGGAGCCCGACAGCACCAGGATCGACAGGCGTTCCAGGGCGTGCGGCAGTGAGCGGACCAGCGGCCGGCCGAACAGCTTCGGGTAGACGCTCCACAGTTTCGCCAGCAGCAACGGGATCGACGCCACTCCGGAGATCACGTGCAGCCCCTGCGTGACCCGGTAGAGCCCGGCCGGGCGGCTCGGCCAGAAGAACCACTCCGGTGGGTGCTGGATCAGGTGGCTGATCAGGCCCGTCACGAAGCAGGTCGTGAAGGTGACGGCCAGCGCCAGCCCGATCTTCGACGTCACGCGCTCGTTGTGCGCCGCCGCTTTGAACTGTTTCTCGTCGGGGATCGGCAGTTTCACGGCTTCTCCAACCGGGCGAACCAACGGTGACCGTGCCGGGTGGTGCGGTCGACGTGCAGCCCGGCCCGGTTCGCGACCTCGGCGATGGCGTCCGCGCCGACCCAGGCCCAGGTGAACCACGCGACGTCGGCGTGGCCGGGCCGCAGCCGGACGCGCTCGTGCCGCAGGCCGCCACCCGGTGGGTCCAGCTCGACCAGGACGTCGCCGTCCGCGGCGATCAGTTCGGCCGCGCGACGCAGGAGCACCACGGGGTCGCCGCCGATGCCGATGTTGCCGTCGGCCAGCAGCACGTGCTGCCAACGGCCTTCGCCGGGTATGTGGTCGAAGACGTTGCGGTGCAACGCGCTCCCGCCGCGGCGGCGGGTCAGGCGGACCGCCGTGCGCGAGCTGTCGACGCCCAGCGCGACGACGCCGCGTTCGGCCAGTGCGGCGGTGAGCCGGCCGGGGCCGCAGCCGATGTCGAGGGTCGGGCCGCTGCAGGCATCGAGCAGCACTTCGTCGCCGTCGGACGCCTGGGCCCAGCGCTCGACCGGCAGCTCGAACCGTTCGCCGTTCGGCAGTTCGAGCCAGCAGTGGTGGCCGAGCAGGCCGTGGTCGAACTCGTTTCCGGTGCTCGCCGGGGCCGTCATCACGCCACCACCCGGCCGCGGACCGCCGCGACGGCGCGGGCGAACCGGCCGTCCGGGCATTCGAGCGCCACCCCGCGGGCGTCGGTCATGGTGTCCACATCGGACAGTTCGACCGTTTGCTGGGGCTCCAAGCCGCAGGCGACCAGGGCGCGCAACGTGCGGGCGCCGGTGTCGTCACGGGACATCGGGACGCCCGCGAGAACCTGGGCCCGGCGCGGGTCGGCGAGCCCGAGGGCCCACCAGCCACCGTCCGCGGCCGGGCCGAGCACGGAGTCGTGGCCGTGGCGCAGGATCGGCGCGATCGTCGCGGCCAGCGAATCCGGGGTGACCTGCGGGGTGTCCATGCCGATCTGGAGGATCGGCAGCCCCGCGTGCACGGCCGCGGCGTCCGCGTGCGCGTTCGCCAGCCGGGTGCCGAAGTCCCAGCCGCGTTGTGGGATCAAGGTCGCGCGGCGCAGCGCGAGGCCGATTTCGGCACCCCGCGTGGCGGCGCCGAGGTCACCGGTCATCGCGACGACCGGGGCGGCGCCGGGCACCGCGCAGACGGCGTCGAGCGTGTCGAGCAGGGCGGCCGCGGCGATCTCCGCCGCCTGGGCCGGGGTCGCGGGCGGGCAGAGCCGGGTCTTGGCGAATCCCGGCACCGGTGCCTTGGCCACGACCAGCAGCACGAACCGGGCCGTCATCGCGCCAGCACCCGCCCGAAGTCGCGGACCGCGCGCAGCGTGCCCCGCACCGACCCGGACACCTTCGACTTCGTGCCCTTGGCCCGCTCGCCGTAACGGACGTCGAACTCGCGGACCCGCCACCCGGCGCGCTGTGCCTTGATCAGCAGCTCGAGGGGATAACCGAACGCGCGATCCGTGACGCCGAGGCCGAGCAACGCCCGCCGGTCCGCGGCGCGCAACGGCGCGATGTCGCGCACCGGCAGCCCGCGGGTGCGCAGCAGCAGGGACAGCACGACGTTGCCCGCTCGCGCGTGCCACGGCCAGACCCCGGGGCCGGTCGGCACCCGGCGCCCGACGGCCAGGTCGGCGCCGTCGAAGACCGCCGCCACCAGCCGCGGCAGGTCGGCCAGGTCCAGGGAGCCGTCGGCGTCGGCGAAGCACACGATGTCCGCGGTCGCGGCCTCCAGGCCGGCGTGCACGGCGGCGCCGTACCCGCGACGCGGCTCGTGGATCACCTTCGCACCGAGCGCGGCGGCCACTTCGGGAGAGCCGTCTGCCGAGCCGTTGTCGACCACTATCGCGCGATAGTGCGGTGGCAGAGCCGCGAGCACTCCGGGCAGGGCGCCTGCCTCGTCGAGACAGGGGAGGACCACGTCCACTTCCAAGTCAGTCACGCCGCTGACCGTAGGTCTATGGTGGACAGTGGGAAAGCATTGTGCTGCTTACCAAATCATGACATTGACCAACCGGGTGACGAGTTCTTACCGGCTCGTTACGGCTGCCGTCGCCAGGCCGTGAAACCCGGCAAGCGGCCCTAAGGTGGACGGCGATGAGCGAGCCGAATTCGGCAGCCAGGCTCGCCGAGCCGCCTGCCCGCGAACCCGAAGCCCCGGCACCCGATCGACCCGAGCGCCGCGCCCGCCGGGCCGATCTTCTCGCCGTCGCGGCGGCCGTGGTGCTCGTCGCCGCGGCCGCCGCGGTCGGCCTCTACTACAACCGCCCGAACTCCGGCGTCGTCATCTTCGTCAGCGCGCCACCGCTGTTCGCCGACTGGCTGCCGCACGTCGGCCCCGGGTCGGTGTTCGCGGTGCTCATCGCCGCCGCGGTGGTGCTCCACGGCCCGGCTCTGGCCGCTCGCCTGCCGTGGCGCCGCGCCCTCGTCGCCGGCTACTTCGCGTCGCTCGCCTGGATCTTTTCGCTGACCTTGGTCGACGGCTGGACGCGCGGGTTCGCCGGGCACCTCACCATTCCCCAGGAGTACCTGCACGAGGTACCCGGGATCACCGACATCCCGCGGATGCTGCGCGAGTTCTCCTCCCGCATCCTCGACTTCCAGCCGAACTCCTGGACCACCCACGTGTCCGGGCATCCGCCGGGCGCGACGCTGGTCTTCGTCTGGCTGGACCGGCTCGGCCTGCACGGCGGCGCGTGGGCGGCGACGGCCGTCGTGCTCGTCGGCAGCCTGGTGGCGGTGGCCGTGCCCGCCTCGGTCGCCTTGCTCGGCCGGCCGGAAGCGGCTCGCTCGGTGCTGCCCTTCGCCGTGCTCACCCCCGGTGCGGTGTGGATCGGCGTGTCGGCGGACGGCCTGTTCGCCGGGGTGACGGCCACCGGCCTGGCGTTGCTGGCACTGTCCGCGAACGGGTTCGCCCACGGCCGCCGGTACGCCGTCCCCGCCGGGTTGGCCGCGGGTGGACTGCTGGGCTTCGGCATCTTCCTGTCCTACGGCCTGGTGCTGCTGGGCGTGGTCGCGCTGGCCGTGGCCGTGCTCGGACGGCAGTGGCGGGCGGCGGCGCTGGCGATCGTGGCGGCGCTGGCTGTCGTCGCCCTCTTCGCCTGGGCGGGTTTCTGGTGGCTCGACGGCTACCACCTGGTCGTCGAGCGCTACTACCAGGGAGTCGCCCTGGTCCGGCCGTATTCCTACTGGGTGTGGGCGGACCTGGCCGCGGTCGTGGTGGCTCTCGGCCCCGCGGTCGTGGCTGCCCTCCGGCGTGGCCTGACCGAGGCGTTCCTGCCCCGCCCCCGCCGCGCGGTGTGGGCCGACCCGGTGCTCCTCCTCGGCATCGCCGCCCTGCTCGCGATCATCTTCGCCGACGTTTCGGGCCTGTCGAAAGCGGAGACCGAACGGATCTGGCTACCGTTCGGGGCGTGGCTGCTGCCGATGACGGCTCTGTTGCCACGGCCGGGGCGCCGGTGGTGGCTGGCCGCGCAGGCCGCGACGGCGCTGGCGGTCAACCATCTGCTGCTGACGGGCTGGTGAAGACATGACAGGCGATCAGGCCGGGCGCGTGCTCGTGGTCGACGACGACGAGACCGTGCGTGACGTCGTACGCCGCTACCTCGAGGTGGCCGGGTTCACCGTCGACATGGCCGGCGACGGCGCCGAGGGCCTGGCGAAGTTCTCCGCCCGCGAGCCCGATCTCGTCGTCCTCGACGTCATGATGCCCGGGATCAACGGCCTCGAGGTGTGCAAGCGGCTGCGCCAGGTCAGCCAGGTGCCGATCGTCATGCTCACCGCGCTCGGCGAGGAGGAGAACCGGATCGCCGGACTCCAGCTCGGCGCCGACGACTACGTGACGAAACCCTTCAGCCCCAAGGAACTCGCCCTTCGCGTGGCGTCCGTGCTGCGCCGTGCGCGGATGCCCCGGCCGCAGCCCGTGGCCGCGGAACTCGTGGACGGCGACCTGCGGCTGCAGATGACCGCGCGCACCGCGACCATCGGCGGCCGTGAACTCCCGCTCACCACCCGGGAGTTCGACCTGCTGGCGTTCTTCCTCGGCCACCCCGGCGTCGCCTACTCGCGGGCGGACCTCCTGGAGAAGGTCTGGGGCTGGGACTTCGGCGACCAGTCCACGGTGACCGTCCACGTGCGACGGTTGCGCGAGAAGATCGAGCGCGAGCCGGCCAAGCCGACCCGGGTCGCGACCGTGTGGGGCGTCGGCTACCGCTACGACCGGGAGCAACCGTGATCGAATCCGGTGAACCCTTCGCCGACATCCTCGCGCACCTCTGGCACATCCTGCCGCTGGCGCTGCTGTTCGCGCTCCCGGTCGCCGTGCTGGGTGGCGTGGTGCTCTATGTGCTGCGCCGCGGTTCGCTGGCCACCACGCTGACCGTGCTGGTGCTGATCCCGGTGCTCGCGACTCTGGTCGGCGTGCTGGGTGTCAGCGGGTTCATGTTCACCCCGGCGCTGACGACGATGCTGCTGGTCTGCCTGCTCGTCGGGGTGGTCACCGTGCCCGCCGCGATCATCCTCGGCCGGGCCATCGCGCGCCGCAGTGTGTGGGAGCGGGAGGCGCGGGAGCGGGAGCGCGCGGCCGAGGCGTCACGGCGTGAGCTGGTCGCCTGGATCAGCCACGACCTGCGCAGCCCCCTGGCCGGCATCCAGGCGATGGCGGAGGCCCTCGCCGACGGCGTCGTCTCCGAACGCGACGAGGTCGCCGACTACGCCCAGCGGATCAGCGGCGAGACCACCCGCCTGTCCGGGATGGTCGGTGACCTGTTCGAGCTCTCGCGGATCACCGCGGGCGCACTCGAGCTCACCATGTCCGCGGTGCCGCTGCGGGACGTCGTCAGCGACGCCGTCGCCGCCCAGAGCCCGGTCGCCGAGCGGAAACGGGTGCGGGTGCTCGCCAACGCCGAGACGTGGCCGATCGTCTCCGGCAGCGACCCGGAACTGGCCCGGATCGTGCGGAACCTGGTGTCCAACGCGATCCGCCACACCCCGCCGGACGGGACGGTCGCGGTCCAGATCGGCGTGGACGGCGACGAGGCCCTGCTGGCCGTCGACGACTCCTGCGGCGGCATCCCGGACGACGAGATCGGCCGGGTCTTCGACGTCGCCTTCCGCGGCACCCAGGCCCGCACCCCCGAGCGCAGCGGGACGACCACCGGCGGCGGGCTCGGCCTGGCCATCGCCAAGGGCCTGGTCGAGGCGCACCGCGGGAAGATCGGCGTGCACAACCACGGCCCCGGCTGCCGGTTCGAGGTTCGCCTGCCCCTCGCGATGTCGTAGGTCCGGTGACGCCCACATAGGTGGGAGTTCCGCTCGATCCGAGTCCCGGCCGGCGCGGCTGGTCACCTTCCGGTCAGAGGCTGGGCCACTCCGACGAGGCCGCGCCGGCGCCCGCCTTCGTGTCGCCGACCGCCGCCGGCAGAGGTGGCACCGGCTACGCGCCGCCCGGCGGTGGCTGGGACGCGGTCTCGAACTCAAGCTGTGGGTTCGCCTGTTCGCCCGGCCTGAAGATCAGCTACAGCTGCACGTCCCGTTCCGACGAGAGCCCGATCCACGCCTCCGCCGCGGCGGGCACCGATCCGGGCCCGGAGAAGCGGACCGAGTCCGGCGCCGGCACGTCCGGGAACAGCGGCCCGCTGCCGTGGGGGAACTCGCCGGCCATGAAGTCGATCAAGTTCCAGTCGGTCGACGTGCTCGGCGCGATCGTCGGTTCCGGTCCTGCTCGTGCTCGCCGCGTGCGGTGTGCAGACCGCGCCGGGACCCGGCGCGGTCGAAAAGGCCGTGCGCGATGAAGCCTTAGACGGCGACCGGGGTCCGTCCCGGGCCGAGCCGGAGGAACTCCAGGCCGGGGAAGTGCGCCGGGGCGATCACCGCCGACGTGCGCTCGGCTTCGTCCAGCCAGCGTTGCCGGGTGCGGGCCGCTTCGGCCGGGTCGTGGTCGGCGATGAAGTGGACCCGGTCGTCGCGCAGCTGCACCGGCGTGTGGATGACGTCGCCGAGCAGGATCAGCCGCTCGTCGTCCGCCTCGACGTCGAGGACGTAGTGCCCAGGGGTGTGGCCCGGCGCGTGCCGCGCGGTGATGCCGGGGGCCAGCGGGACCGCTTCGCCGTGGATCCCTTCGACGTTCCCGGCCGCGCGCACCGCTTCCAGCCCGACCCGGCTCCAGTCGTCGTGGCTCAGCCGTTCGACCATCGGGTGCCAGTCCGCCGCGCCGTGGACGATCCGCGCGCGGGCGAACGCCGGCGTGCCCTCCGGCGCCAGCCCGCCCACGTGGTCCGAGTGCAGGTGCGTGACGAACACCGTGTCGACGTCCTCGGGTGCCGCGCCCGCCTTGGCCAGTGCGGCCAGGAGATCGCCGCCTTCGCCCATCGGCGGTGCCGGGTCGCCCGTGGCCGGCGTGACGCCGTGCGGGAAGCCGGTCTCGCGCGGGCCGAACCCGGTGTCGACGAGGATGGTGCGGCCCTGGCCGCGGACCAGGAAGGCGCCGATCGGCAGGTGCACGGTGCCGTCCGGGTCGAGGACGTCCGGGTGCTCGGCCGGCTCCAGTCCGGGGAAGAACGGGATCGGGATCCGGCACAGGCCGTCGGTCAGAGCTTCGATCGTGTAGCCGCCCACGGTGATCCGCTGCATGACAGGGACAAGTTCGACGGTCGCCGAGCCATTCCCGTCAGGCCGAAACCGGGTCCCGCAGCTCCGCCGTCGCGAATCCGTCGATGCCGGCGGCGAACCCGACCTCCGCGGTGAACCCGAGCAGCTCCCGGGCCCGTGCGGGGTCGGCGACGACGTGCCGGACGTCCGCGGCCCGGGCCCCGCCGACGACCTGCGGTACCGGGCCGTCGCACGCCCGCGCCAGCTCCTCGGCCAGCTCGCCGACCGTGTGCGGGGTGCCGGAGCAGACGTTGACCGGGGTGATGTCGCCCGCCGGGCCGTCGGCGCGCAGAGCGAGCACGTTCGCCCGCGCGACGTCGTCGACGTGCACGAAGTCGCGCTGCTGACGGCCGTCTTCCAGCACCCGGGGTGCCTCGCCGCGGACCAGCGCCGACCGGAACAGGGACGCGACCCCGGCGTACGGCGTGTTCTGGGGCATCCGCGGACCGTAAACGTTGTGGTAGCGCATCGCCCAGACGCTGCCGCCGGTCTGGCGGGCCCACGCGCCGGCCAGGTGCTCCTGAGCCAGCTTCGTCGCCGCGTACGTGCTGCGCGGGTTCAACGGCGCGTCTTCGGGAACCAGCTGCCACGCCAGCTCGGTGCCGCAGACCGGGCAGCGCGGCTCGAACCGGCCGGCGTCCACATCGGACGGCCGCCGCGGCGACGGTGGGACGACACCGTGGTCCGGGCACGAGTACCGGCCTTCGCCGTAGACGACCATCGACGACGCCAGCACCAGCTTCCGCACCCCGGCCGCGTGCATCCCGGCCAGCAGCACCGCCGTGCCGTAGTCGTTGTGCAGGGCGTACGACGGCGCGTCCGACGGGTCGACGCCGTGCCCGACGACGGCCGCCTGGTGGCACACCGCGTCGACGCCGTCCAGCAGCTCGGCGACGATCTCGGCGTCGGTGACGTCGCCGCGCAGGAACCGGTGCCGTCCGGTGTAGGCCGGTGGTGTGCGGGAGCCGTGCGCCGTCGGGAGCAGGTTGTCGAGCACCACGACGTCGTCGCCCGCATCGGCCAGCTGATCGGCGATGTGGGACCCGATGAACCCGGCTCCGCCGGTGAGCAGTACGCGCATAACGGACACGCTAGGGGCGCGCGCCGGGTGCCGTCGCGACGAGCGCGGTCACGTCACGGAATCGTCAGAACTCACCGGGCACCTCCCGGCGGCGGACCGCCGAAACCGACTACGGTGGGCGCATGGAACGGAGTGCACAACGGCTGGGCCGGGCCCTCGTGGTCATCGTGGACGATCGCGTGGCGCACGGCGAGCACGAGGACGCCACGGGACCACTGGTCACCGAGCTGCTCGAAGAAGCGGGCTTCATCGTCGACGGCGTGGTGGTCGTCGAGGCCGAGACCGTGGGAATCCGCAATGCGCTCAACACCGCCGTGATCGGCGGTGCCGACCTGGTGATCACGGTCGGCGGCACGGGTGTGCTGCCGCGTGACAACACCCCCGACGCCACCGCCGGTGTGCTCGACCGCCCGATCCCGGGCATCAGCGAGGCGATCCGCGCGTCCGGCTTGGCCGCCGGCGCCGTCGACGCCGGGATCTCGCGTGGGCTCGCGGGCGTCTCGGGCAGCACGCTCGTGGTCAACCTCGCCGGCTCGCGCTCTGCGGTGCGGGACGGGATGGCGACCCTGACCTCGCTGGTGCCGCACGTGATCGACGAGCTTTCGGGCCTCGAAGAGGTGTGACCCCTCCGTGCTCGCGTGGCCGGCCCGTTGATGAATCCCGGGTCGGTGCGCGAGCGCGCGGACGGCGGGCCTGAACTTCGCTCTTGAGTTGTCAAGGAACGCCTCGTGGGACACTGGGGGCATGCCGGGCACTGAACGCGACCCCCAGACCAGCAGCGAGCGGCGCCGCCGGGTCGACGAGATCTTCGGGGACGTCCTGCCGGAGACGACCTCCGACGAGCGTGACCCCGACCGGCGCACCGGCCTCCCGGACGACTGGTACCGGGAGAACCGGCCGCCGCACCACGACCGCTGAACCGTTCCGATCCGCGACGTTCAGTCGCGGCGGTGGTTGCCGCCCTGGGCCTGGGCACGCAGCAGGTCGCGGATCTCGATGAGCAGCTCGACGTCGGTCGGCTCCGAGGGGCCCGGCTCCTGGCCGCGCTTGCGCCGCTCCTGCACGTGCTTCACCGGCAGCACGATCACGAAGTAGACGACCGCCGCGACCAGCACGAAGTTGATCGCCGCGTTGATCACGCTGCCGAAGTCCAAGAACGTGGCTTTGTTGTTGTCGAAGATCTGGTAGCCGAGGCCCTGCGCGGCGTCGGTGCCGCCGATCGTGCTGATCAGCGGCTTGATGAGGCCGGTGGTGAACGCCGTGACGATGGCCGTGAACGCCGAGCCGATGACCACCGCGACGGCGAGGTCGACGACGTTGCCGCGCATCAGGAAGTCCTTGAAACCCTTGAGCACTTGTTCTCCTCACGAACGGGGACGGTTGCTCCACCGCCCCGAAGCCTGCCGGGGGATGCCGTCGCCCGTCTCGGCGGGCGCGGGCTAGCGGAGAGTAACCGTTACCGGACGGTCCAGTGAAATCGCCGCCACCCGCGTCGCGATCGCCTCGGGGAGCCGGAGCAGGACGAGCGGTCCCTTGGCCGGACCGGCCAGCGGACGCGCCGCGGCCGGGTCCGGCGACCCGATCGTCACCACCACGGCGCCACTGGCCAGCACGGAGGTGGACGCTCCCGGTTCGGGTGCGGCCACGACGTCGACGCGCTGTCCAGGCCGCAGCAGGTCGGCGACGGCCGAGTCGGCGAGCCGGACCGGCACGGTCGCCGTCGCGGGATCACCCGAAGCGGGGATGGTCGTCGCCAGCCGGACGTCGGTCAAGGATTCACCGGCGCGGACGGCGCCCGCGAGCAACCGTCCCTCGACGGCGTCAAGGGAGATCAGCGCACCCGACGGGCGTGCGTCGCCGGGGAGTTCGGTGAGCCGGACGTCGGACGCGCGAAGCGTGGCGCCAGAGGGTAGGTCGCGGGCCGCGACGACGGTCGGGGTCGTCGGTGCGCCGCGTGCGGAGCCGGGGTGCGCGACCAGCAGTGCCCCGGTCAGGACCAGGCCGACGGCGAGCCAACGGCGGAGCAGCCGTGTGCGCCGGCCCAGCAGCCGGGTGAGATCGAGTGTGCGGAGCTTCGCCAAGACGTCCACAGGTCCTCCTCGGTCGGATCGAGTGCGGCCACGTGCCGCACAAGATCGACGTTAGGAGCCGCGGACGGGCCGCCGGAAGGGCCTCGTCCGCAGCCTGTGGACAACTGGGGTGTTGTGGATAACCCCGGGCTCAGGAAGCCGCGGCGGCGGTTTTCGTCGTACCCGAGGAGGAGGATGCCGCGCCCGAGTCGGACTTGGGCTTCGACTCCGACTTGGTCTCCGACTTCGACTCGGACTTGGTCTCGCTCTTCGCCGGGGCCGCCGTGGTGCTCGACTTGCTCGCCTCACGCGAGTCCGTGCGGTAGAAACCGCTGCCCTTGAAGACGACGCCGACCGAGCTGAAGACCTTGCGGAGCGGCCCGGAGCACTGCGGGCAGACCGTCAGGCTGGGGTCCGAGAACGACTGCACGGCTTCGAACCGGTGGTCGCATTCTTTGCAGGCGTACTGGTACGTAGGCACTGAGGGCTCCTTTGCTGGCACTCATCCGACAAGAGTGCCAACTAGATTGTGCTTGAAAGCATTCCCCGAAAGCAATTCCGCGTTGCTCACATCGGCAGCTCGAGCACGCCTCGACCGGGAGTCAAGGCCCCGCTCATCCGCACGTCGTGAGGTTGCCCGGGCAGCCGGTCGACCAGCTCTTCGTCACGGACGACGGCGAGCAGGTCCGCGCCGGCCGCGGCGAACACCAGCGAGCGATCGTAGTGGCCGGCACCCCGGCCGAGGCGGACACCCTGGTGGTCGACGGCCAGCGCGGGCACCAAGATCAGCTCTGCCGCGCCCACGGCCTCGACACCCAGGCGCTTTCCGGTCGGCTCGAGGATGCCCCGCAGCCGGCCGGGCCGGAGATCGGCCTCGCCGGTGTACTCGGCCCAGTCGAGCGGGCCCGGTTCCGGCCGGATGACCGGCAGCAGGACCCGCGCCCCGCCGGCGGCCAGCGCGTCGGCGAGCGCCGTCGTGCCCGGTTCGGTGCCGAAGGGAAGGTATGCGCACACGGTCGTGGCTGTGACCTTCGACACGGCGCTGACCAGCGCGGACGCCTCCTGGGCGTGCGATTCGGGGGTCTGTCCCGCCCGCGCGCGGGTGAGCCGCGTACGCCACTCCGCCTTGCTCAGGTGCTCATTGCCCAGCGCATGCATGGCCTCACGTTAGGCTTTGCGCCCATGACGGGCGCCGCAACCTCCAAGACGTTCAGAACCGCCATCGTGCCTGCCGCCGGGCTCGGTACACGCTTCCTCCCGGCGACGAAGGCCGTGCCCAAGGAACTACTGCCCGTGGTGGACACACCGGGGATCGAGCTGGTCGCGGCCGAGGCGGCCGCCGCCGGCGCGGAACGCCTGGTCATCGTGACCTCGCCGGGCAAGGAAGCCGTGGTCAAGTACTTCGAGACCCAGCCCGAGCTGGAGGCGAACCTCGAGGCCAAGGGCAAGACCGAGCTACTGGAGAAGGTCCGCCGCGCTCCCGCGCTGCTGGCCGTCGAGACCGCCATCCAGGAGCAGGCGCTCGGCCTCGGCCACGCGGTCGCGCAGGCCGAGCCGAACCTGACGCCCGAGGACGAGGCCGTCGCGGTGCTGCTGCCGGACGACATCGTGCTGCCGACCGGGGTGCTCGAGCGGATGAGCGAGGTGCGGGCCAAGCACGGCGGCAGCGTGCTCTGCGCGTTCGACATCCCGAAGGCCGAGATCTCGCCGTACGGCGTCTTCGACGTCACCGACACCGATGACGAAGACGTCAAGCAGGTGCACGGCATGGTCGAGAAGCCGAAGCCGGAGGACGCGCCGTCGACCTACGCCGCGGCGGGCCGCTACCTGCTGGACCGGGCGATCTTCGACGCGCTGAAGCGCATCACCCCGGGCTCCGGCGGCGAGCTCCAGCTGACCGACGCGGTCGCGCTGCTGATCACCGAAGGACACCCCGTGCACATCGTCGTGCACCGCGGCGGACGCCACGACCTGGGGAATCCGGGTGGTTTCCTGCGCGCCGCGGTCGATTTCGCGCTTGAAACGCCCGAGTACGGTCCATCTTTACGGGCGTGGTTGACGGAACGGATCGGGACAGATCGCCCATGACGGAATCCCTCGACGCGGCGCGGCCCGACGTGGCCGAGGAGGAGGCCGAGTTCCGCTCGGTCGACGCCCAGATCGCGATGACGCTGGACGCCGCCGTCCGGCCCCGGCCGGTGCGGGTGGCGATCTCCGAGGCCCAGGGCCTGCTCTGCGCCGAGGAGGTGGTCGCCGAGCACGCGCTGCCCGGGTTCGACCAGGCGGCGGTCGACGGCTACGCGGTGCGCAGCGTCGACGTCCGCGCGGCCGGGCAGGAGGAGGTCCAGCTGCCGGTGGTCGGCGAGATCGCGGCGGGCTCGCGCCAGCCGCGGCGCCTCCAGCCGGGGCAGGCCGTGCGCGTCGACACCGGCGCGCCACTGCCGACGCTGGCCGACGCCGTCGTGCCGCTCGCCTACACCGACGGGCACCAGGCCAAGGTCACCGTGCACCGCTCGGTGCCCTCGGCGGGGTACGTGCGCCGGGCCGGCGAGGACGTCCAGATCGGCGACGTCGCGGTCCGCAGCGGTGACACGATCGGGTCGGCCCAGGTCGGCCTGCTCGCCGCGGTCGGCCGCGCGAAGGTGCTGGTCTACCCGCGGCCGCGGGTCTCGATCGTGTCGGTCGGCGACGAGCTGGTCGACATCGACCGGACGCCGTCGGTCGGGCAGGTCTACGACGTGAACTCCTACGCCCTGGCCGCGGCCGCGCGGGACGCGGGCGCCGAGGTCAGCCGGGTCGGCATCGTGTCGAGCGAGCCGAAGCGGCTGCGGGAGATCGTCGAAGGCCGGCTGCTGATGTCGGAGATCGTGGTGGTCGCCGGCGGGGCCGGGGGCAGCACCGGCGACGAGGTCCACTCGGCGCTGTCCGACCTCGGCCGGATCGACTCGACGCGCGTCGCGATGCACCCCGGCTCCGTGCAGGGGTTCGGCAGGCTCGGGCCCGACTCGGTGCCGACGTTCCTGCTCCCGGGCAACCCGATGAGCGCGCTGGTGGTGTTCGAGGTGCTCGTGCGGCCGCTCATCCGGGCCGCCCGCGGCACGCGCAACCCGCACCGGCGGATCGTCGGTGCGCGGCTGCTGTCGCCCATCACGTCGACCGAGGGCCGTCGCGGCTTCCTGCGTGGGCAGCTCCTGCGTGACGAGGCCAACGGCGAGTACCTGGTCCACCCGCTCGGCCAGTCCGGGGCGCACCTGCTCGCGTCGCTGGCCGAGGCGAACTGCCTGATCAACGTGCCGGAGGAGATGACCGACGTCGCCGCGGGCGAGCAGGTCCAGGTCACCTTCCTGGCGCAACGGGCCTGATGAACTCCGTGTCGGGCGTCTCCTACCCGGTCGAGAGCAGGCATCCGGGCTGGCCGGCGCGTCTCGGCCCGCTGCGGGTGCCCGCGGGGGAGGTCGCGATCCGGCCGGTCCGGCTGCGTGACGCCGGCGAGTGGAGCCGGATCCGGCTCCGGGACCGCGCGCACCTCGAGATGTGGGAGCCGACCGGCATCGGGCCGTGGCCCGAGCGCAACGCGTTCTGGTCGTGGCCGTCACAGTGGGCGGCGCTGCGGTCGCTCGCGCGGCGGGGGCTCTGCCTGCCGTTCACGATCACCCTGGACGGCCGTCTCGCCGGTCAGATCACCGTCGGCAACGTCGTCCGGGCGTCGCTGCGGTCCGCCTGGATCGGCTACTGGGTCTCGTCCGACGTCGTGCGCGGCGGGGTCGCCACGGCCGCCGTCGCCCTGGTCACCGACCACGCCTTCGTCTCGGCCGGGCTGCACCGGCTGGAGGCCACCGTGCGGCCTGAGAACGCCGCCAGCCTGCGGGTTCTCACCAAGGCGGGGTACCGGCAGGAGGGGCTGTTCGAGCGCTACCTCGACGTCGCCGGCGCCTGGCGGGACCACTACTGCTTCGCGGTCACCCGCGAGGAGACCGGCGCCGGCCTGGTGTCGCGGCTGGTCGCGGCGGGTCGCGCCGACTACGCCTGACGGTGATTACCCGCCCGGGGCTGCGAGCGCGTTACCACATGCTGTGAGATTCACCTAATCCGGTGAGGCATTTCCGTGATCCAACCCGGCGAGCCTCCGTCCGATCTGTTACTCCTGTGACTAGCGTGATTTCAGGTGAAGGATTCGGGGGAGGTGACGGGAGATGCCCAGCTCCGTGATCATCGTCGCGCTCGCCGCGGCATGGCTCGTCGTACTCGTGCCCATGGTCGCGCGCCGGCGGCAGCAGGTCGCGAGGACCGCTGACTCCGCGTTGGCGGCCAGGGTCGTGCGCAGTGGTGGTGGACGCAACGAAGACCGGGAGGAATTCGCCATGTCCGACAATCCCGTGAAGTCCCGGCCCTCGGTCGAGGACGACCTCGCGGAGCTGGAGGCGGACCTCGAACTCGAGGACGACCTCGACGACGAAGAGGAGCCGGAGCCACTCCCGCAGCCGACCCGCGCCGAGCGGCGGGCCGAACGCGCCCGCCCCGGCTACCGGCCGGGCCGCGGCGGCTTCGACCCCGAAGCGGCGGAGATCGCGGCGCGCGCGAAGTACAGCTTCCGGCAGCGCGTCGTCGTCATCCTGCTCGTCGTCGCGGTGGTCACGGCCGCCGTCGCCGGCTTCCTCGTCCCGCTCGTCTGGTGGGGCCACGGCCTCGCCGACGTCGTGCTGGTCGGCTACCTCGTCTACCTGCGCCGCCAGGTGCGCATCGAAGAGGAGATCCGCCAGCGCCGTCTCGCGCGGTTCAACAGCACCCGCGCCCCGCGTCAGCCGTCGAGTCCGGCACCTCGGCCTTCTGTGGAGGACTTCGACACCGAAGAGGAAGCCGACGACGTCGATGCCGTGGAGGTCGTCGAGCCGGTCCGCCGCGAGGTCGTCGAGCGCCGCCCGTCGCCGACGTCCCGCATCCGCCGCAGCGCGGTCGTCGTCGACCTGGACGACGAGGACCCGGCGTTCGAGGAGCTCGACGAGCCCGGGACCGGCCCGTATCGACGCGCGGTAGGCGAGTGACCCCCCGCGTGATGTGCTCGTAGGGCACTGCTAAGCTCTACGAGCACAACCAAGGGGCTGTAGCGCAGTTGGTAGCGCGTCTCGTTCGCATCGAGAAGGTCAGGGGTTCGATTCCCCTCAGCTCCACGCTTTGGAGGCCCGTGCCCGCGGAGGGCGCGGGCTTTTTGCGTGGGCTTCTGTGTCTTCTGGGGGTGCAACCCCCAGACCCCGCCCGGGGGCACGCCCCCGGACCCCCGGTGTGGTTGCGTTGGTGGGGATCCAGCGTTTGGAGGCCCTCTCCGGATCTGGAGAGGGCCTTCCCGTCGTCTGGTCAGACTGTTGATTTGAGCCAGCTTGTCACCTGGGTGAAGTAATCCTGGGCGTTCGGGGCGTAGTTGATCGCGTGGCCGTAGCCGTTCAGGATGTACGTCTGCAGGCGGGCTTCCGGGGCGAAGAACGGGGCTTCGGACGCTCGCAATGCCTCTGGGGATGAGCAGTCGCTCGCCAGGGGGCCGCAGAAGTGGGGGTCGTTGCCCACCACCAACAAGACCGGGACCGTGATCTGCTGGGATGCCGGGATGACCACCGTGGTCATGGCGATCGTGTCCACTGCTTCCGTGGCTGCGAAGACGTCCTTTGTGGACTCGTCGTACGCGATTGCTCCCGGGTCGTTCGGGCCTGGGGTGTGGAAGGCCGTGTAGCGGGTTCCTGGGGACGTTGTCAGGTAACCCGCGTCCAGGCCTCGGCTGCTCAGCTGGGGGTCCAGGGGCGCCGGGATCATGTTCGCCAGTACCGGGATTACCGTGGTGTAGTTCATCCGGTGGGTCATGTCCGTCACCAGGACGCCGTCGACGTCGTGGAACTTGGCTGCCTCGATCATGGCCATGGCCGAACCGATCGAGTGGCCTCCGACGATCACCTTGGGGAACCTGGACCGGATCGATTGGATCACCTGGTGGACCGCGTCTGCTTGGGCCGTTGCCGACAACAGGGCGCTGAGGGGTTTGGAGCTTGCGCCTGTGCCCAGGCGGTCGACCGCCAGTGTTGCCACGCCTGCCTGGTTCATCGCCAGGCGGAACGAGCGGAGCTCCGGGGTGTAGCCGATGTCCCAATAGGACGCGTTGTACGTCCCGCCGGGGATCAGGGCCACCACCGTTTGTGCCTGGGACGGGGCGCACAGGTGGCCGTGCATCTGGCCCAGGGGAACCGGGACGTACAGGTCCTGGCAGTTGATCGTGTCCGCCTGGGCCGGGGTTGGCACGGCGAGCGCCGCTGCGGTCAGCAACAGGGCAGCACAAAGGCGGCGGAAAGCTGGGCGAAGCAAGGAGAACTACCTCCAACTAGCGACGGACTGCCGTCATCGGCAGGCTTTCGGGGTAGGCGGCCGAGGTGAACTTCACGCGCACCGGACGGTCCGACACCGGGACCAGCCGCCAGCGTGCGGCCACCGTGGCCACCGTGATGACGATTTCGTTCTGGGCGAAGACGTTCCCGATGCACTGGCGCGAACCCGCCCCGAACGGAACGAACGCGCCCTTCGGCGGCTGCTTCGCCCGGTCCGGGGACCAGCGGTCCGGGTCGAACCGCTCCGGGGCTTCGAAACTGGCGGCGTCGTGGTGCAGGGCGTGCGGGCTGACGATCACCTCGGCACCCTCCGGGAGCCGCGTGTCGCCGAGGTCGACCTCCGTGAGGGTGCGGCGCATCAGCATCCAGAGCGGGTACTGGCGCAGCACCTCGTCGACCACCTGCCGGACGTAGGTCAGCCGGAACAGGTCGTCGCCGGTGATCGGACGGGCGCCGAGCACCTCGTCGAGCTCGGCGTGCACCCGCTCTTCCACCTCCGGGTGCCGGCCGAGTTCGTGGAACGTCCAGGCCAGGGCGAGCGCGGTCGTCTCGATGCCGGCCGTGAGCAGGGTGAGCACCTCGTCGCGCGCCTGCTCGTCGGTCATGCCGCCCAGCAGCAGCATCGACAGCAGGTCGCCGCGGTCGACGCCTTCGGTCCGCCACTCGCGGATCACCTCCAGCACGATCGCCTGCATCCGGGTGATCGCTTCGTCGAACCGGCGGTTGCCGGGGATCGGCAGCTTTTCGACGAATTTCGGCGACAGTGCGCGAATCATTCCCTGCTGAATGATCAAATAGATGGACCGGCGGGCTTCGGCGATGGCCTCTCTCCCCAGCTCGGTGGAGAACAGGGCCTCGCCGACGATCGTCACGGCGAGACCTTGCAGGTCTTCGTCGATCATCCGGACTTCGCCCGGCTGCCACGAGCCGGCGAGGTCGGCCGCCGCGCGGCGCATGGTTTCCACGTACCCGGCCAGGCGGTCGCGGTGGAACGCCGGCTGCATCAGCCGCCGCTGCCGCAGGTGGAAGTCACCGTTCGAAAGCACCAGGCCGTTGCCGACGAACGGCCGGAACTTGTCGAACATGGCGCCCTTGCGGAACTTCGGCCCGGACGTGACCAGCACTTCGTGGCTCAGCCGCGGGCTGGTGACGAAGTAGGTGGGCGAGGGGCCGAGGTAGATTTTGACGACCTCGCCGTGTTCGTGCAATGCGTCGGTGAATGCGAAGCGTCGCCGCAGGAGCGCCGGGGTGTGCCCGAGAAAAGGCCACCGGCCCGGTGCGACCGGGACGGTCATGAGGACTCCTCGTTACGCCATTGTGTGGATTCCGCCAACGAGACGGCCTACGGTAGGCGCGTCCGGCCGAGTGTGACAGTGCCCGATCGGGTGGTCTGCCGTCATGCATATGGCGCAGCGAACGAACCGCGAGGGATCGCTAAACTCGTCGCCATTCCCGATGTGACTAGAAGGTGTTCTCTGTGACACGATCACCGGAATGGGTGCCACCGGGTGTCGATATCTCCGTGCCGAGCATGGCTCGCACGTACGACTTCATGCTGGGCGGAGGACACAACTTCGCCGTCGATCGCGCGGTGGGGGTGCAGATCGAGCGCGCGATGCCCGGCCTGCGCGAGGCCGCGCGCGTGAACCGCGCGTTCCTCGGACGGGCGGTGCGGTTCATGGCCGACCGCGGGATCCGGCAGTTCCTCGACGTGGGCTCGGGGATCCCGACGGTGGCGAACGTGCACGAGGTGGCGCAGGCCTGCGACCCGGAATGCCGTGTGGTGTATGTGGATCGCGACCCGGTGGCGGTCGCGCACAGCGAACTGATGCTGGCCGGCAACGATCACGCCGCGGTCGTGCAGGCCGACATGCGGGACCCGGAGAAGATCCTCGAGTCGCCGCAGGTCCGCGGCCTGCTCGACCTCGACGAGCCGGTCGGGGTGCTGATGTTGCTGATGCTGCACTGGATTCCGGACGAATCGGATCCGCTGGACCTGGTCGGCCGTTATCGCGCGGCGATGGCGGACGGCAGTTTCCTCGCCATCACCCACGTCACCGGCGACCACCAAGGCGACAATCTCACCGATGCGACCGACGTGATCAAGGAAAGCCGCAGCCCGGACCAGGTGACTTTGCGGACGCACGCACAAGTGACCGAGTTGTTCGCCGGTTTCGAAATCGTCGAACCCGGTCTGGTCGGTTGCGGCGAATGGCGGCCGGCCGGTCCGGCGGACATTTCGGACGCCTCCGACATGAACATGCTGGTTTACGCGGGAATCGGCGGAAAGAAATCAGCCGGGCACCGATAGTGACCAATTCAAGCACGCGTATTACAGGGCAGGGCTGAGCACATGCCGAAACCCGACCACCGGCCGGACCGGCCTTCGGTGACGTTCGACCCGGCGCGCGGACGGAACCTGCTCGCCCGCAAATGGGCGTACCTGCTCAGCGGCGTGACCGTCGTGTCGCTGGGCCGGGAAGGGCTCGAACGGGAACTGCGCGAGCTGCTCGACGCGTTCTGCGGGATCCTGCGGGGCAAGGCCGCGGACACCTCGTCCGCGGGACGGATCGGCGAACGGCTGGCCGCGTTCGGGTACGTCGGCGAGCCGGGCCTGCGGTGCACGCTCGAAGTCCTGGGCAAGGGCCTGCCGACCCTGCCGGAGCTCCAGCCGCCGGACCGCTACACCGAGCGGATCGTGCTCGGCCTGGGCGCGCTCTCCTGCGGGTTCCTGCTCGCGCACGAACGCAGCGTCCTCGACCAGCAGGAGAGCATGCACCTGTCGCTGCTCAAGGCGGTGCGGGACGCGCAGTGGAACCTCAAGGAGAGCGAAGCGCGCTTCGACGAGGTGGTCACGTCTTCGGCGAGCGGCATCGCGGTCGTCCGGCTCGACGGCCGCATCGTGCGGGCCAACACCGCGCTCGCCGAGATGCTCGGGCATCCCTCCGGCGAGCTGACCGGGGCCGGGCTCTACGACCTCGTGCACCCGGATTCCGTCGAAGTCTTCCGCGAAGCCATGCAGACGCTGCTCGAAGACGGCGGCCGCGAGCGGGTCCGGCAGTCCCTGCGGCTGCTGCGCAAAAACGGTGACGTCGCGCGCATCTCGCTCACGGCGTCCCTGCTGCGGGACGCTGACGGCCGGCCCGGGCAGTTCGTCGTGGTGGTCGAGGACGGCACCGAGCTGATGCTGCTGCAGGGCGAGCTGAGCCGGCAGGCCCTGCACGACGTGCTGACCGGCCTGCCGAACCGCCAGTACTTCGGCACCCACCTCGAAGCCGCGCTGCGGCGCGCGGACCCGGTCCACGGCGTCACATTGCTCCACGTGGACCTCGACGCGTTCGGCATGATCTGCAACAGCCTCGGCCGCCGCGTCGGCGAACAGGTGCTCGTGCACTTCGCGCAGCGGCTGAAGGCCGTCGTGGCTCGCGAGCGGGCCATGATCGCCCGCTTCCACAGCGACGAGTTCGGCATCCTGATCGAGAACACGGCGATGACGCCGGACATCAACACCATCGTGCGCGCCATCAACGACGAGCTCGCCGAGCCGTTCTTCGTCGAGGGTCACGGGCTGGCGCTCTCGGCCAGCGCCGGGGTCGTGCACCGGCCGGTGAAGGGCATCGAGCCGGCCGAGCTGCTGCGGGCGGCGGACCAGACCTTGCGGCGGGCCAAGGCCCGGCGGCGCGGCCAGTGGAAGATGTTCGACCCGGTGGCCGACGCCGCGGACCGGCGGGCGCAGGGGCTCGCCGTCGGCATGGCCGGGGCGTGGGAGAACGGCGAGATCTCCGTGCGGTACCGGCCGATGGTGCGGCTGGCGGACGGCGGCCTGGCCGGCGTCGAAGCCCGGCTGCAGTGGGACCGGCCCGGAAGGCCGCCGCTGGCCCACGACCGTTGTGCGGCGCTCGCCGAGTCGACCGGGCTCGTGCTGCCGCTGGGCGACTGGGCGATGCGGATGGCGAGCCGGCAGGGCGAGTGGTGGCACCAGCGCCTGGACTTTGGGCTGCCGGTGGTCGCCGGCCTGACCGAGCACCAGGCGACGGACGAGGCGCTGGGCACCCGCGTCACCGGCCTGCTGGCGGACTCCGGCCTGCCGCCCGAGCAGCTGATGATCGGCGTCCCGGCCGGTGCGCTGGGGACGTCCGGGGTCGTCGAGAACCTGACCGCGCTGGCCGGGCTCGGCGTCCGCGTGCTGCTCGACGAGTTCGGCCTGGGGCCGGACGACCTGCGAGCGGTCGAGGACCTCCCGGTCGGCGTGGTGCGGGTCGCCCGGCGGCTCGCCGAATGGCAGGCGTGGACGGACTCGACGTTCCTCGGCGCGCTCGTGCCCCTGGTCCGGCAGGTCGGTGCCACGCTGGTCGTCGACGGCATCGACACCGAGGTCCAGGCGAACTGGTGGCGGGACGCCGGCGCGGACCTGGCCACCGGGGACTACTTCGGCACCGCCGGCGAGGCGGGCACGGTGGTGGAGCACTTCGTCGGGGCCTGAGCCTTCCAGCGGGTGAGCGCCACGGCGGCCAGCACGATCACCATCCCGCCGACGATCCTCGGGCTGAGCGGCTCGCCCAGGACGAGCGCGCCCAGGGCCACCGAGACCACCGGGAGCAGGTAGCCGACGGTCGCGGCCGCCGTCGGGCCTTCGTCGGTGAGCACGCGGTAGTTCAGGTAGAACGTGACGCCGGTGCCGAAGACGCCCAGGATCGTCACCGCGAGCACCGCCGTCAGGTTCAGCTCGGGCGCGGGGCCGGCCAGCGGGAGCGCGACGGCCGTCAGCGCGGTCGCCGTCGTCAGCTGGGCGGCCGACAATGCCATCGGGGCGCCGTTCGGTGGGAGTTTCCTGGCCATGTAAGCGAACGCGATCGCGTAGCTCAGTGCCGCGCCGAGGAGCGACAGCGCTCCGGCGCTCAGCAGGCCGGACTGCTGCCAGGGCGCGAAGATCACGACGATGCCGGCGAACCCCAGGATCAGCCCGAGGATCCGGGCCGCGCCGAGGAGGCGTTCCGTGCCCAGTGCCGCGCCGATCAGCACCGACCACAGCGGTGTCGTCGCGTTCATCACGCCCGCCACGCCGGAATCCACCGTGCGCTCCGCGATGCCGAACAGCGCGAACGGCACGGCGTTGCAGAAGAACGCCGCGACGAGCAGCCGGCCCCACGTGGCACGGTCGCGCGGGAGGCGCTGGCGGCCCGCGACCGCCAGCGCTAGCAGCGTCAACGCGCCCAGGGCGCAGCGGATCAGCGTGAGGTGGACAGGGCTCAGCCCGGTCAGCGCCAGCTTGATCCACAGGAAGCCCGAGCCCCACAGCAGGGCCAGTGTTCCGATGCGCACGCTTTCCTCCGATCTCCTCCGTTCACGGTGCCGGAGGTGATCTGTCAGGACAAGTGAAGAGTTCTGGACTGATCTTTAAGAGGTCCTACAGGGTTCCAGAGGCGGTCGCCGAACAGGGACAGGGCCGCGGGCAGCAGGACGCCGCGGACGACCGTCGCGTCGAGCAGGATCGCGAAAGCCATGCCGAGGCCCAGCATCTTGTACTCGATCGCCGCGAGGCTCAGGAAGATGCTGAACACGCCCGTCATGATCAGCGCCGCGCTCGTCACGACGCCGGAGCTGCTCGCGGTGCCTTCGACGATCGCCTCCTGCGGCGGGCTGCCCGCCTGACGGCGTTCGCGGACCCGGCTGAGGATGAAGATGTGGTAGTCCGTGCTCAGCCCGAACAGCAGCACGAACAGGAACATCGGCAACCAGCCGAGCACCCCGCCGTACGGTGTGAAACCCAGTAGCGGCGCGAGAAAGCCGTCCTGGAAGACCAGCGTGAGGACGCCGTAGGCCGCGCCCACCGACAGCAGGTTGAGCAGGATCGACACCGCCGGCACCACCACCGACCGGAACACCAGGAGCAGCAGCACGAACGCGAGCAGCAGGATGAACCCGAAGACGTAGGGCGCCCGGGCGAGAACCTGCGCCGTGAAGTCGTGCGCTTCGGCGGTCCGGCCCGCCACCGCGTAGTGGACGCCGTCGAGCAGCCCGATCGTCTGGGGCAACAGGGTTTCCCGCAACTCCGTGAGCGTGCGGTCGGCGACTTCGTCGTTGCCGGTGCCGCCGAGCGGGACGCGCACGACGAGCGTGTCGCCCACCGGAACCACGATCGCCGGCTTCGGCGTCCGGGCCGTGAGTGCGCCGACCGCCCGGCGAACGGCGGGGGTGTCGGCCGGGCCGCGGTCGCTCCAGACGACGACGTGCGCCGGCATGGTGACACCCGGGAAGGCGGCCTGGACGCGCGCGGCCGCGTCGATCACCGGGACGCTGCGCGGCAGGCTTTCGGTCGGTGCCGGGTCCTGCAGCCGGATCCCGGCCGCGGGCAGGGCGAGCAGGACCAGCAGCCCGGCGGCGATCCCGGTCCACACCGCCGGACGCCGCGTCACCGTCGAAGCGACTCCGGCCCAGAAGCGCGAGCGGGTGCCGCGCTTGCCCAGCCACGGGATCCGGAGACGGTCGACGCGGGTGCCGAGCAGCGAGAGCGTCGCGGGGAGCACGGTCAGCGACGCCAGCACCGCGAGCCCGACCACGAGGATCGTGCTCACGGTCAGGCCGCGGAGGTTGTCGAGCCCGGTGAACCACAGGCCCGTCACGCACAAGGCCACGGTCAGCCCGGACACGGCGATCACGTGCCCGGACGTCCGCGCGGCGATCCGGATCGACTCGCCGACGCCGTGCGCGCGTTCCTCCCGGACCCGGCGCAGGAAGAACAGCGAATAGTCGACGCCGACCGCCATGCCGATCAGCAGGGTCATCGAGGAAGTGGCGCTGTTGACCGGAATCCAGTTGTCCACTGCGGACAGTAACCCGAACGTCGCCAGCACCGTGGTGCCCGCCAGCAGTACCGGGATCGCCGCCGCGACCAGTGAACCGAACACCGCCAGCAGGATCAGCAGGGTGAGCGGGAGCGAGCGCGTCTCGGACCGTCCGATGTCCTCCTTGATGCTCTTGTCGACCGCGCCGGACACACTGAGGTCGCCCGCTTGCGCGAGCCGGGCGTCCGGATGCCGGGCGGCCACCGCGTCGACGGCCGCGGTCGCCGTCGCGAGGTTGGCCCGGATTTCCGGGCCGGCGCCGAGGATCCGGAAGGTGACCAGGCCGGACCGGCCGTCGGCGGAGATCTGGGCCGGATCGTCCAGCGGGCCTCGGATGTCCGCCACCGCACCGGACGCGGACAACGTCGTCATCAGGTCGGCGACGGCCGGGGAATCCCGTGGTACCAGGACGTTCTCCCAGAACGGTTCCCGGGAATCCTGGTGGTCGAGGACTCCTTGACCGGTGCCGGCGGCGCCGGCGGGGCTCGAGCGCGCGTCGGTGCCGGGTGCGAACGTGCCGATGACCCAGGCGAGCGCGACGAGCGCCAGCCAGCCGAAGATCGCCGCGGCGCGGTGGTGTGACGACCAGTGCGCGACGCGTTCGACCACGGGCGTGCCTGCAGGCAGCATGAACTAAGGTCCTTCCGTGAAGGAGTGATCCGACGAGAGCTCGCCTTCGGGCGAGTGGGTGCTTCTTCCTCCTGGGCCGCCGAGTTGCCGCTCGGCGGTCCAGGGCCTCAGGTCAGTCGACCTCCTTGAGCACGTGCTCGATGGACCGCAGGCGGTCCTGGACGTCCCGCAGCTGCCGCTCGGTCTCCTCCTGCGTCCGGACGGCTTTCTCGGCCAGCGACCGGAATTCGGCCTCCCGGGCCAAAGCCGCCTTGGCGCGCCAGGTCGAGGCCAGCTGCACGATCGCGACCGTGAGCACGACGGTGATCAGGACGAAGACCCCGGTCACGCCGATGATCTCCTGCCACTGGTGCCAGTTCATGTCCGTGCCTCCTCGCCGTCCCCGCGGACGGACTCCGGTGTGGTCAGCGTCGGCACGGCGGCCGCGATCGCCGCCGGTGTCAGCACGACGGAGAACGGGGTGAGCTCGTAGAAGCGCAGCGTCTTGCCGTCTTCGCCCACCTCGAAGCTGGCCGTGACCAGGCCCGCGGCCTCGAGCTTGCGCAGGTGCACCTGCAGCAGCGCGCGGCTGATCCGCAGCTCGCGCGCCAGCTCGCTGACGTAGGCGCGTTCGGCCAGCAGGGCCGCGACGATCCGCAGCCGGTGCGGGTTCGCCAGGGTCCCCAGCAGCCTTACGAGCTCGTCACCGGTGGGCTCGGTCACGGCGTCCTCCACATGCAAACAAAAGCTAGCAGGTGGCGGCGCGGCGGGCCATCAGGGTGATCCCTGACCTACATCGGGTGTTCCATCCAGACGTTCGGCTCGACGTAGGTCGCCGTGTCGTAGGCCGTCGTCGCGTACACCGGGGCGATGCCGCCGGGGATGAGGTTCTCGCCTTCCTGCAGCTTGACGCCGGTCCACTCGCGCCAGTCGGCCAGTGAACCCGCCAGCGTCACCGCGAACGGGCAGACCTTGACGACCCGGGCGCCCAGGCGTTCGTGGGTGCGCAGCCAGCGGTCGGCCGGCAGGCCGTCCGGGCGCCGGCGGGCCGCGTACTCGGGCATCGGGACGGCCGGCTCCTGCTCCTTGCCGATCGGGCGGACCGACACGATCAGCTTGCGCAGCCCCGTTTCCGCGGCCCGCGCCTTCAACGCCTTGAGCATCGGCGCGGACAACCCGCTGCCACGCAGGTGGGGCGCGATCACGACTTCCAGAGCGCACAACGCGTTCGGCGCGCGACCGTCCATCACGTCCTGGGCCGCCCACTCGATGGCCTGGTCCCAGCCGTGGTCCGGTAGTTCCGTGCGGTCCGCCGCCGGGAACGCCAGCGGGACCGACAGGGCGCGGGCGATCGGGACGCCGTCGTCGTCCAGCGCGATCAGGAAGTAGCGTGCCCAATGCCGCAGGAACCGCTCGCCGGTGATCATCCGGCCGCTCGCGCCCCGGTAGATGAACTGGCCACCGACGTCACCGAGGTTCAGCGCCGGTTCGAGCAGGTCGGGACGTCCGGCAAGATCCACCACGCGCATGCGCCCAGTCAAGCGGAAACGATCATCGCCGGGATAGCGGCAACCGGGCGACACTCAGCGGACGGGCAGGGCCCTCCGCCGCCGGGTCAACGCCGAGGGGTCGAGGTTCGCCTTCGTGCCGGCGTCGTGGCCGTCGAGGTAGCCGCTGCCGGACAGCCGCCGGGGCGCGGCCGAGCGCAGGTCGCCGTACTCCTCGTCGAACCGGTGCTGGACCAGCGCCGAGCGGTCGCGGACCACCAGCTCCGCCGAGCGCGCGCCGGGCGCGGCCGTGCGGACAGCCTCCTCCTCGGCCAGCGAAAGCCGCTCGTGGACCGCGCGCGCGAAGCCGTGCAGCCACGTGCGCCGGTACGCCGCCAGCGACTCGCCGGGGAAGAAGCCGCCGGGCCGGACGCGGGTCAGCTGGGTGCTCGCCTGCAGCAGGAGGCTGGTGAACAGCAGCTCGACGCGGCCGAGGTCGGACTGGTAGCCGAACACGGTGACGCTCTCGACCTTCTGGCCGACACGGTGCAGCAGGGTCCGGCAGCGCAGCGGGTAGGCGACCGAGGTCAGCAGGCTCGCCTTGTCGCGGCTGTATGGGTCGTTCATCGGGATGGTGAGCGTGCCGATGTCGTCGACGCTCGCGCCGGTCTCCGCGAGCATCGCCTGGTCGATGCCGTACCGGGCGACGAGCTCGGCGGCCTTCTTGTTGTACGCCTCGGCTTCCGCCTCGGTGACCGCCGGGTCCTCGGCCTTGGCCAGGAGCTTGCGGATGCGCTCGAGCTGCGGGTCTGACTCGGACATGGCGAGAGCTTATTCGATCAGGTGTTCGGACGTGCGCACCGGGTCAGCGCGTGTCTCCGCCTGGGCGCACCAGCCCGGTTTCGTAGGCCACCACCACGGCCTGCGCGCGGCTGGAGATGCCGAGCTTGGTCATCAGCCGGTTGAGGTGCGTCTTCACCGTCGCTTCGCTGACGCGCAGCTCTGCCGCGATCCACCCGTTCGTGACGCCGGTGCCGACGAACCGCAGCACCTCGAGCTCGCGTTCGGTCAACGCCGACAGACGCGCGGTGGGCAGTTCCGGCGGGGTCCGGGTGAACGCCTCGACGAGCCGCCGCGTGATCGTCGGGCCGAACAGCATGTCGCCGCGGGCGACGGCGTGGATGCCGGCGACCAGCGTCTCCGTCGGGCTGTCCTTGAGCAGGAATCCCGCCGCGCCCGCGCGCAACGCCGTGTAGACGTACTCGTCGAGGTCGAACACGGTCAGCATGAGCACGCCCGGCCGCGGCGGCACGGCTTCGGCGAGGATCCGCTCGGTCGCCTTGACGCCGTCGAGGCCGGGCAGCCGGATGTCCATCAGGACGACGTCCGGCCGCAGCGCCGCGGCCTTCTCGACGGCCTCGAGACCGTCACGCGCCTCACCCGCCACGTCGATGTCCGGTACCGCGCCGAGCAGCGCGGCGAACCCCGCGCGGACGAGGTCCTGGTCGTCGACCACCAGCACGCTCGTCACTCGGGCTCCTGCGGTTGGGTGGCGGGCCGTGGGTACGGCAGCGTCAGCACGACGGCGAACCCGGCCGGGTCACGGGGACCGATCTCGATCACGCCACCGTACATCCGGGCCCGTTCGCGCATGCCGATCAGGCCGTGCCCGCCCGGGTTGGGCGGCTCGGACGGCCCGCCGCCGGGGTCCGTGACGCCGAGGACCAGGTGCTCGGTGCCGTAGTCCAGCGTCAGCTCGGCCGTGGCGCCGCCGTGTTTCAGCACGTTCGTCAGCGCCTCCTGCGCGACGCGGAACGCGCACAGCTGCTGGCCGGGCGGCAGCGTGCGGGCCTCGCCGGTGACGCGGAGGTCGACCGCGATCCCGGCCTCGCGGACCCGGGCGGCGAGGGTCCCGAGGTCGCCGAGCCCGGGTTGCGGCCGGTACCCCTCGA
The DNA here is from genome assembly GCF_043197175.1 of Amycolatopsis sp. NPDC049252. Classification (NCBI taxonomy): domain Bacteria; kingdom Bacillati; phylum Actinomycetota; class Actinomycetes; order Pseudonocardiales; family Pseudonocardiaceae; genus Amycolatopsis; species Amycolatopsis sp. NPDC049252. The sequence continues at coordinate 108,230 of NZ_JBICSQ010000001.1, read as the reverse complement.
ACGGGTGCTGCGGCGGGCGAAGGACGCTCAGGAGGCGTCGCAGCTCGTCGAGCGCTTCGGTCGTGGTACCGGTGATCGTGTCCAGTGCGGCCCGGGCGGTGTCCGGCGCCGACTCGAAGACGTACCGCGCGAGGTTGGCCTGCACCGAGATCACCGAAAGGTGGTGCGAGACGACGTCGTGCAGCTCGTGCGCGATCCGGACGCGCTCCTCCGCGACGGCCAGCTCCGTGTCGCGCTCGGCGTTGCGGATCCGGTGGCTGCGGACGTAGGCGGTGCGCCCGAGCGCCGCGACGCCGACCGCGAGCAGCAGCGAGAGCAGCGTGTCGCCGACCGGGGAAACCGGGCTGCCGAACAACATCGACGTCTCGTACGCGATCAGGCCGAGCACGGTGACGGCGAGCGCGTCGCGGAAGCGGCGGTGCGCCCAGACCGTGTAGGCGGCGATGATCACGCTGAGCTGCCCGAGCTGCGAGCGGAAGCCGAGCGCGTAGAAGACGCCCATCAGGGCCACGCAGGCGATCAGGGCCGGGATCGGGAACCGGCGGCGCAGCGCGAGCGGCAGCGCGCTGACGGCGGCGAGGACGAGCCCGAGCGGACGCGCGTGGGCCCCGAAGGGGTCGCCCAGCTCGGTGGCGCCGGCGAGCTGGTAGGTCGCGACGAGCACCGCGAGCACGGCGTCGACCAGCCGTGGCCGCGCCCGGAGTACTCCCAGCAGGGCCGTCACGAGGGAAAAGTCACCGGTGTACCGCCAAGGTTTACCCCGGCTACGTCGCCGGTTGCTTCCGCCGCGTGGTCGCCCGCCACTAGCGTCGGGCGCTGACTCGGCGGAGAGGGTGCCCCACCGGGGCCGGGGGAGGTCTCCGGAGCCCCCTCTCCGCCGGGCGTCACCCGAGGTACGCGTCGAGCGTGACGGCCAGCGCCGATTCGGGCGACGGCGCGAAGCTCGCGCCGGCCAGCCCGCCCCAGAGCCACAGCTGCGCGAGGCCGTGCAACGCGGCCCAGAGCGACGCGGCGACCAGCCGCAGGTCGGCACCGGACCGCGCGAGCGGCGTCGGCACCGCCGCCACCAGCACGGCGAAGGTGTCGAACACCGCGCTCGCCGCCGCCGAGAGCGCCTGGTCGGTCGCGTCGACCAGGTCGCGGCGGAACATCAGCTCGAACATCGCCGGGTTCGTCAGCGCGAAGTCGACGTAGCTGTGGCAGGCGGCGGTCAGCCGTTCGCGCGGCGACGTCTCAGGCAGCTTGTCGCCGCGGGCGAGCAGCTCGGCGTACCCGCGGGTGGCCACGGCGGAGAGCAGCTCGGCGCGGCCGGAGAAGTGGCGCAGCGGCGCGCCGTGGGACACGCCCGCCGCCTTCGCGATCCCGCGCAGCGTCACGGCGTCGACGCCTTCGCCGGCCAGCAGCTCGGACGCGGTGTCGATCAGGCGTTGCCGGGTGCCCATGCCTCGTCCAGGGTCGTGTCTCGGGTCAGCTCCCGGGTCATCGGGAGCAGGTCGGGGCGCTTCGGGAAGAAGCCGTCGCCGGGCTGGCGGCCGACCAGCCGGTTGCGCGTGCGCGAGACGGCGACCGGCAGCACCTCGCGCACCACCCAGCTCAGGTCCGCGCGCCAGCCGCCGCCGGACGGCGTGCCGGGCAGCGGCGCGAGCCAGCCGGGGTCGTGGTCGACGCCGAGCAGGCCGAGGACGTAGGCGGCGAGCCGGTGGTGCCCGTGCGTGGACAGGTGCAGCCGGTCGGCGCCGAAGTAGCGCGAGTCGGTGACGGCCTGGTCCGGCCACAGGTCGACCAGCTGCGCGCCGTAGCTGACGGCGGCTTCGCGGATCGCCTCGTTGAGCGCGACGATCCGCGGCCGCATCCGCGCGCCGAGCGGCATCCGGTTCGAGATGTCGCTGAGGGTGAAGGTGACGACGGTGGGCGAGATCTCGGTGCAGGCGCGGATGGCGGCGTCGACCCGCCGGGCGACGGTCCGCGCGTCCCAGCCCCGGCTCATGACGTCGTTGCCGCCGCCGAAGAGCGCGATCAGGTCGGGTTCGAGCCTGGCCGCGGCGGGAACCTGCTCGGGCACGATCTGGTCGAGCCGCCGCCCGCGGACGGCGAGGTTCGCGTACCGGAAGCGCGGATCCTCTTCGGCCAGGCGCGCGGCGACGAAGTCCGCCCAGCCGCGGTACTGGTGCCGGCCGGGGTACGGGTCGTCGAGACCCTCGGCGCAGCTGTCGCCGAGGACGACGAAACGGTGGTAGCTCATTCCCGATCTCCGTAACCCGTGGTTCACCTTGTGGACACTGTCTATCAAACTCCCGTAGACGCTGTCTACATGGGGCGCGTGGGCTGACGGGTGGGACGGGTGTCCTGGGAGCTGGGTCAGGCGAGCCGGGCGCGGTGGGCGGAGACCGCCGCGCGGCGCGGGTCAGAGGCCGGGAGCAGCTGCAGCAGCGTGTCCAGGACCTCGAAGTCGTCGGCGCCGCAGGCCGTCTCCCAGAAGGACCACAGGACCGCCGGGTCGGTGCTGTTCAGGGCCACCTGGCGGACCTGGGCCGTGAGCGTCTCGCGCTCCTCGCGGATCGCCGGGGCCTCGGACTCCGGCAGCAGCGGGCCGCGGAACGCCCGCAGGACGTCGGACGGGGAACCGGTGCGCAGCGCCGACCGGGCCCGGACGAAGTCCGCGTCCACCTCGGCCGCCAGACGGTACGGGCGGGTCTGCACCACCGACGCGCCCAGCTGGGAGCGCAGGCGGTGGATCTCCGCGCGGACCGTCACCGGGTTGCCCGTCTCGCCGTAGAGCTGGAGGGCCAGGCGCTCCGCCGAGAGGCCGTTCGGGTGCAACGCCAGCAGCGTGAGGATCTCCGCGTGGCGCAAGGTGAACGGCACGTCACGACCGTCCACTGTGGTCGAACCGGCGCCGTCGGCCAGGTACTCGAGGCGCAGCCGGGGGCGGTGGTCGCCGGTGCCGCCCGACCGCAGCCGGAGGAGGTAGCCCTCGGCCAGCGGCTCCACCGTCGCGAGGCGGCCGTCGGGGAGGGCGACGGTGCCGCCGCCGCGCCGGACGTCCACTGTGGACGGCAGCAGGCACGCCTGGGCCGCCAGTACCCGCCCACCCGCCGAAAGCAGGCCGCCGGGGCGGCCGCGCAGGGCCTCCAGGTGGGGCATGTTGACCCGCCGCAGCCGTTCGTCGCGGACCGCGAGCTGGGCGCGCAGCTGTCCTTCGGCGAGCTGTGCCGTGGCCGTGACCAGGGACAACATCGCCGGGTGGACCGTGCGCAGCGGGCCGCTGACGTCGATCGAGCCGAGCAGCACGCCGGTCTCGGGGTCGCGCACGGGCGCCGCCGCGCACGTCCACGTGTGGTAGCGCCGGACCAGGTGCTCGGCCGAGTAGATCTGCACCGGCTCGCCGGTCGCGAGGGTGGTGCCCATGGCGTTCGTGCCGATCGCCGACTCGCTCCACCGGGTGCCTTCGGAGAGGCCGACGTGGTCGGCGCGCACCAGCTGGTTCGCGGCGCCCTCGCGCCACAGGATCAGGCCTTCGGCGTCGGTCACGATCATCACGTGCTCGGCGTCGTCGGCGATGCTCACCAGCATCTGCCGCAGCACCGGCAGCACGGGCGCGAGCGGGTGCGCCTCCCGCAACGCCGTCAGCACGTCGACGTCGTAGACGAACGGGGCCTCGCCCTCGTCCGGGTCGACGTGCGCGGCCAGCGACCGGTCCCAGGACGCCGAGACCACGGAGCGTGGCGGACGCGGCCCCGGAACCCCGGACAGCACCGCCGCGCGGACGTGTTCGAGCAGCCGCGCGTACGACTCCGGATCGCGCAGCATCTCGGGCTCGGGCGCCTCTGCCACGTTCTTCAGAGTAGAGACCCAGCTCACAGCGCTGCAACGTCCGTGCAACGTTGCCCGGCCTACGTTCGGCGAGCCCGAGAAGAGCCGTCACTCCGAGCAATGAGGCAGGGAAGATGGTCCAGTACGCCGCACCGAACACCGAAGGCAGCGTCGTCAGCTACGAATCGCGCTACGACCACTACATCGGCGGCGAATACGTGCCGCCCGCCGGCGGCCAGTACTTCGAGAACCCGACTCCCGTCACCGGGAAGACCTTCTGCGAGATCGCCCGCGGCACCGCCCCGGACGTCGAGAAGGCCCTCGACGCGGCCTGGGGCGCGGCCCCCGCGTGGGGCAAGACCTCGGTCGAGGAACGCGCCGGGATCCTGCTCAAGATCGCCGACCGGATGGAGCAGAACCTCGAGAAGATCGCGGTCGCCGAGGCGTGGGAGAACGGCAAGGCCGTCCGCGAGACGCTCGCCGCCGACATCCCGCTGGCCATCGACCACTTCCGCTACTTCGCCGGCGCGCTGCGCGCCCAGGAGGGCGGCATCTCGCAGATCGACGAAAACACCGTCGCCTACCACTTCCACGAGCCGCTCGGCGTGGTCGCGCAGATCATCCCGTGGAACTTCCCGATCCTGATGGCGGTCTGGAAGCTCGCCCCGGCGCTGGCCGCGGGCAACGCGATCGTGCTCAAGCCGGCCGAGCAGACCCCGGCGTCGATCCACGTGCTGATGTCGATCATCGGCGATCTGATCCCGCCGGGCGTGCTGAACATCGTCAACGGCTTCGGCGTCGAGGCCGGCAAGCCGCTGGCCTCCAGCAACCGCGTGCGCAAGGTGGCCTTCACCGGCGAGACGACGACCGGGCGCCTGATCCTGCAGTACGCCAGCGAGAACATCATCCCGGTGACCGTCGAGCTGGGCGGCAAGAGCCCGAACATCTTCTTCGACGACGTCGCCGCGCAGAACGACGCCTTCTACGACAAGGCGCAGGAGGGCTTCACGCTCTTCGCGCTGAACCAGGGTGAGGTCTGCACCTGCCCGTCGCGGGCGCTGGTCCAGAGCGGCATCTACGACAGGTTCATGGGTGACGCCGTCGAGCGCGTCCGCAAGATCAAGCAGGGCCACCCGCTCGATACGGACACGATGATCGGCGCGCAGGCGTCCAACGACCAGCTCGAGAAGATCCTGTCCTACATCGACATCGGCAAGCAGGAAGGCGCCGAGATCCTGGTCGGCGGCGGCCGCAGCGATCTCGGCGGCGACCTGTCCGGCGGTTACTACGTCGAGCCGACCGTGTTCGCGGGCGACAACAAGATGCGGATCTTCCAGGAGGAGATCTTCGGCCCGGTCGTGTCGGTGACGAAGTTCGCCGACTACGACGACGCCATGAAGATCGCCAACGACACGCTCTACGGCCTTGGCGCCGGTGTCTGGTCCCGCGACGGCAACACCGCCTACCGGGCCGGCCGCGACATCCAGGCGGGTCGGGTGTGGGTGAACAACTACCACGCCTACCCGGCCCACGCGGCCTTCGGCGGTTACAAGGCGTCCGGCATCGGGCGGGAGAACCACAAGATGATGCTGGACCACTACCAGCAGACGAAGAACATGCTGGTCTCCTACTCCGACCAGGCGCTCGGGTTCTTCTGATGGACGTCCGGCGGGTGGACCTTACCGAGGAATCGGCCGACCTGCTGCGCAAGCTGGTCGCCGTCCACGGTCAGGTGATGTTCCACCAGTCCGGCGGCTGCTGCGACGGGAGCGCGCCGATGTGCTACCCGGTGGGCGAGTTCAAGACCGGCCAGTCCGACGTGCACCTTGGTGATCTGGTCGTCGACGGCATCGACGACGTGCCGGTGTGGATGTCCGGGCCGCAGTTCGAGTACTGGAAGCACACCCACCTGACGATCGACGTCGTCCCGGGACGCGGGAGCGGGTTTTCCCTGGAGGCGCCCGAAGGCGTGCGCTTCCTGATCCGCTCCCGCCTGCTCACCGACGAGGAGGTAGCGGCGCTCGGCTGAACGCCGCGAACAACGCCGTGGCGAGCACCAGCCCCTCCCGGGCGACCGGGGCGAGCAGGTGCTCGTCCGGCGCGTGCTGCAGGCACCCCGGGTAGGAGTGCGGCAGCCACAGCGTCGCCAGGCCGAGGACGTCGGTGAAGACGTGGTTGGGCAGGCCGCCGCCGAAGTTCGGCAGGACCGCGACGGGCGTCGCGGCGGCCTCGTCCAGCGCGGCCTTCGCCCAGGCGACCCACGGGTCGTCGACCGGGGTGCGGCTGGCGCGGAAGTCGCCGCCGACGCTCACCTCGACCATCGGAAAGCCTTGCGCCGCAAGGTGTTCTGTGACGGCGTCAGGGATCCTCTCGACGTCCGTCCCGGCGACGTACCGCAGCTGCAGGACCGCGCGGGCGCGGCCGGGGATCGCGTTGACCGGCCGGTCGACGTTGCCCGCGTCGAGCGCGAGGACCTCCAGGGTGTTCCAGCCGTAGAGCCGTTCCGCGGCGGTCAGCCCCGGCGCGCCCCAGCCCTCGTCCGGCACCGGGTCGCCGGGCGTGTTCGCGACCTTGAGACCGTCCAGCGCCGTGCGGACGCTGTCCGGCAGTTCCGGCGGCAGCAGCTCGGGCACCTGGACGCGGCCGTGGCCGTCGACCAGGCTCGCGATCGCCCCGGCGAGCGTGGTGGCCGGGTTGCGCAGGATCCCGCCCCAGTTCCCGGAGTGGTAGGCGTCCGGGCGCAGGTCGACGTCGAGGGCGAACCGGACGGCACCGCGCGCGCCGAGGAAGAGCGTCGGTGTGGCGGCGTCCAGGCGCGGGCCGTCGGAGGCGATGAGCACGTCGGCTTCGAGCAGGTCCCGTTGCTGCTCGGCGAATTCCGTGAGGCCGGGTGAGCCGATCTCCTCGCCGGTCTCGAAGAGGAACTTGAGGTTGAAGCCGAGCTTTCCCTGGCCGGCCAGCAGGAGCCGCAACGCCGTCAGGTTGATCAGGTGCTGGCCCTTGTTGTCGGCGGTGCCGCGGCCGTACCAGCGGTCGCCTTCGGCGGTCAGCGTCCACGGGCCGCGGCCTTCACCCCACACACCGGCCTCTCCTACTACATCGGCGTGGCCGTAGCAGAGGAGCGTCGGCAGGCCGGGGTCCTCGGTGCGGACGCCGACCAGGAACGGGCCGCCGGCCGGGTCCGGGTTGGCGTGCTGGGAGACGTCGCAGCCCAGGGCGGTGAGTGCGGGCGTGAGGACGTCGTCGAGGTAGGCCTGGATCGCGGCGCGGCCTTCGGGGGCGTCGCTCACGGTGGGGTAGGCGACGAGCCGGGCGAGCTCGGTGAAGAAGGCGCCGGAGTCGACGTGGGCGCGGGCCTGGTCGAGCAGTTCCATGACCGCCAGCCTAGAGGGGGAAAACAATACGAACGATCGTGCTATCTTCGAGGCATGAACGTCGACAGCGTTTACGTGGGGGAACCGAGCGTCCTGGGGTACCGACGCGAGCTGCCGGTGCTGAGCGGGATCACCAAGGCGCGGGTCACGGCGCCGGAGCTGAAGCTCACCGACCTGAACCTCGACGGCGACCGGCAGGCCGACCTCACCGTGCACGGCGGCCCCGACAAGGCGGTCTACGTCTACCCGGCCGAGCACTACGCGGCCTGGCGCGAGGACGGCTTCGAGGTGTCGACGGCCGACTTCGGCGAGAACGTCTCCCTGTCCGGGCTCACCGAGGACGACGTGCGGATCGGGGACGTCTGGGCCTGGGGTGACGCGCTCGTGCAGGTCTCCCAGCCGCGGTCGCCGTGCTTCAAGCTCGCGATGAAGACCGGGCGCAAGGACATCACCCCGGCGATGATCGACTCGGGGCGCTCCGGCTGGTACCTGCGCGTGCTGCGGCCGGGCACCGTGCCGACGTCGGGCGCGGTCGAGCTGGTCGAGCGCGCGGACGCGCCGACGGTCGCCGAGGTGTACGTCATCTCGTTCGCGAACTACGGGCAGCTGCCGCCGGAGCACGTCGGCGCCGCGCTGGACTTCGCTGACCGAGTGCTGGCGACGCCCGCGCTGGCCGGGCAGTGGAGCGCCGGGATCCAGTCCACTGTGGACCGCTGGCGGGCGCGCCGTGCCGGTTGACGGGCGGCTGGCCCGCGGTGACGCGACCCGCCACCTGGTGCTCCGGCGGGCGGTGGACGTCGCGTCGGTCGACGGCCTGGACGGGCTGTCCCTCGGGCGGCTGGCCGGCGAGCTGGAGCTGAGCAAGAGCGGCGTGTTCGCGCTGTTCGGCTCCAAGGAGGACCTGCAGCTCGCGACGGTCGAAGCGGCGTTCGAGATCTTCCGCTCGCACGTCGTGACGCCGTCTCTCGACGTCGCGCCGGGGCTCCCGCGGCTGCGGGCGATCTGCGAGAACTGGCTGGACTACTCGGAGAAGCGCGTCTTCCCGGGCGGTTGCTTCTTCTTCAACGTCGGCGCGGAGTTCGACGCGCGCCCGGGCCGGGTCCACGACGCGGTGGCCGCGGCGAGCGGCTCGTTCGCGGACTTCATCCGCTCGACGGCGCTCGAGGCTGTGGCCCTGGGCCACGTCGACACGGACCCCGAAGTCCTGGCTTTCGAACTGCACGCCCTGGGCCGCGCGGCGAACGCGGATTCCGTCCTCACCGGCACCACCACCCCCTACGCCGTGGCCCGCCGCGCGATCCGCGCCCACCTGGGGCCGAAAAGTCGTGAATGTCGCATTGAGGGACTCTAAGTCCCTCAATGCGACATTCACGGACTTGGGGCTACTTCCAGTCGACCTGGGGGCTGCGGTAGAAGTTGATGCCCTGCAGGACCCAGCGGGGGGACTGTTTTGCCAGGCGGAGGCGGTAGGCGTCCCAGTTGTGCGTGGCCTTCGGGGACCAGCCGATCTCCGCGATGCCCGGCAGGCGCGGGAACGCCATGTACTCGATGTCGTCGCTCGTGCGGATGGTCTCCGTCCACAGTGGAGCTTCGACGCCCGCGACCTGGCTTTCGCCGACGCCGTTCACCAGCGAGGCCGGGTCCCAGTTGTAGCCGTCGCGCACCTCGACCAGCGCCGCCCAGTCCTGGCCCAGCGGGGTCGACTCGTCGTACTTCATGTCCAGGTAGGCGTAGTTCGCCGGTGACATCAGGATCTTGTTGCCCCGGGCCGCCGCGGCCGCGACGGACGCGTCCTCGCCGCCGAAGTCCCAGTACTGCGGGATGGCCGAAACCGGCGGCGACGCCTTGGCGATCTCGTGCCAGCCGGTGATCTTCTTGCCGTACTTCGCGACGATCGGCGCCACCTTCTGCTCGAAGGTGATGTAGTCCGCCGGCGGCGTCGCGTGGGCCTCGTCGCCGCCGATGTGGAGGTACTGGCCCGGGGTGATGGCCGACAGCTCGCGCACGACGTCGTCGACGAACTTGTACGTGATCGGCGACGAGATGCACAGCGAGCTGTAGCCGACTTCGGTGTCGGTGCGCACCGGGACGGCCTTGCCGTCGCAGTTCAACTCCGCGTAGGTCGACTGCGCCGCGTTCGTGTGGCCCGGCATGTCGATCTCCGGGATCACCGTGATGTGCCGCGAAGCGGCGTACGCGACGATGTCCTGGTACTGCTTCTGGGTGTAGTAGCCGCCCGGGTCGCCGTCGACCGCCGTCTTGCCGCCGATCGTCGCCAGCTTGGGCCAGCTCTTGATCTCGATGCGCCAGCCCTGGTCGTCGGCCAGGTGCAGGTGCAGCGTGTTGAGCTTGTACTGGGCGATCTGGTCGATGTACAGCTTGACCTGGTCCGGCTGGAAGAAGTGCCGCGCGACGTCGAGCATCGCGCCGCGCTCGCCGAAGCGCGGGTAGTCGAGGATCGTGCCGCCCGCGACGGTCCACGTCCGGTGCTGCACGCGCTTCGCCTCGATCGCCGACGGCAGCAGCTGCCGCAGCGACTGGACGCCCTCGAAGAGACCGTCCGCGGTGTTGGCGCTGAGCTCGACGCCGTCGCGCGCGACCTTCAGCTGGTAACCCTCGGTGCCGATCCGGGCGTCGTGACCGAGTTCGAGCGAGATCGCGGGCAGGCCCCAGGCGCGCGGCACGACCGGCAGCGGGTAGCCGGTGGCCGGGCGCAGCAGGCCGCGCAGGTAGTCCGCGACCTGGCCGGCGCCGCGGCCGGCGCTGATCACGGTGAACGGCGTGAGCCGGAAGTCCGACCGAGGATCGGCCTTCGCCGACACCGGCGCGGGAACGACGTCGGTCACGCTCCGTTCAGGGGCCGCTGGAGCGGCTTCGGCGGTGGCGGCGGGCAGGCCGACTGCCGTCAGACTCACGACAGCCGCGGTCACGACGGCTCTGGACAAGCGCATCAGGGCACCTCCGGTCGGGGACTCCCTCACAAAGGTACAGACCAGCCGGTGTATTTGGAACGGTACTTTACGAAGTGCGCAGCGCGGCCCGGAGCGCGTCCAGCACGGCGGGGTCCTCGATGGTCGACGGCACGGCCTCGTCGCGGCCGTCGGCGATCGCGCGCATGGTCTTGCGCAGGATCTTCCCGGACCGCGTCTTCGGCAGTGCGTCCACAATGGACACGTCGCGGAACGCCGCGACCGGCCCGATGTCCCGCCGCACCAGCGCCACCAGTTCGTCGCGCAGCTGGTCCTCCGGCGTGTCGACGCCCGCCTTCAGCACGACGAACCCACGCGGCAGCTGCCCCTTGAGCTGGTCGGCGACGCCGATCACGGCGCACTCCGCGACCGCCTGGTGCGAGGCCAGCACCGCCTCCATCGAACCCGTCGAAAGCCGGTGCCCGGCGACGTTGATGACGTCGTCGGTGCGGCCCATGACGAACAGGTAGCCGTCTTCGTCGAGGTACCCGGAGTCGCCGGTCAGGTAGTAGCCGTCGTAGCGGGAGAGGTAGGCCTCGCGGTAGCGCTCGTCGTCGCCCCAGAGCGTGGGCAACGAGCCCGGCGGCAGCGGCAGCTTGATCGTGATGGCGCCTTCGCGGCCGGCGGGCAGCTCGTCGCCGGCCTGGTCGAGGATCCGCACGTCCCAGCCGGGCACGGGCTTGGTCGCCGAGCCGGGCTTGACGTCCATCGGCTCCAGGCCGCGGAGGTTGGCCGCGATCGGCCAGCCCGTCTCGGTCTGCCACCAGTGGTCGATCACCGGCGTGCCCAGCTTTTCGTGCGCCCAGTGGTAGGTCTCCGGGTCGAGCCGCTCGCCGGCCATGAACAGCGTCCGGAACTGCTTGAGGTCGTACTTCTCCAGCTCCTTGGCGTCCGGGTCGACCTTCTTGATGGCCCGCAGCGCGGTCGGCGCGGTGAACAGCGCCTGGACGCCGTGCTCGGCGATGACCCGCCAGAACGCGCCCGCGTCCGGCGTCCCGACCGGCTTGCCCTCGTAGAGCACGGTCGTCGCGCCCGCCAGCAGTGGCGCGTAGACGATGTAGGAGTGCCCGACGACCCAGCCGACGTCGGAGGCCGTCCACCAGACGTCGCCGGCGTGGACGTCGTAGATCGCGTTCATCGACCAGGCCAGCGCCACCGCGTGCCCGCCGGTGTCGCGGACGACGCCCTTCGGCTTCCCCGTCGTCCCGGACGTGTAGAGGATGTAAAGCGGATCGGTCGCCTTCACCGGTACCGGATCGGCCGGCGACGCGTTCGCCGCCAGTTCCCGCCAGTCGACGTCCCGCGCGGACAGCTCGGCCGGCGCCTGGTCGCGCTGCAGCACGACGACGTGGTCCGGCTGGTGTTCGGTCAGCTCGAGGGCGGCGTCGATGATCGGCTTGTACTCGACGACGCGCGTCGGCTCGATCCCGCAGGACGCGGCCAGGACGACCTTCGGCTTCGCGTCCTCGATCCGGGCCGCCAGCTCCTTCGGCGCGAACCCGCCGAAGACCACGGAGTGCACCGCGCCGATCCGCGCGCAGGCCAGCATGGCGATCACCGCCTCCGGCACCATCGGCAGGTAGACGATCACCCGGTCACCGCGCGTCACCCCGAGGGAACCCAGCGCACCGGCGAACCGCGCGACCTCGTCGCGGAGCTGCTCGTAGGTGTAGGTGCGTTGCTGTCCGGTCACGGGGGAGTCCCAGATGAGCGCGTCCTGGCCGCCGCGGCCGTCCTCGACGTGGCGGTCCAGCGCGTTGTAGGACGTGTTCAGCTCGGCGTCCGGGAACCAGCGGTAGAAGGGCGGGTGGGAGTCGTCCAGGGCCTGTTCCGGGGGCTTCGTCCAGCTGATCGTCCTGGCCGCTTCCAGCCAGAACGCCGCCGGCTCGGCCAGGCTTCGCCGGTAGGCCTCGGAGTACGCGCCCATTGCCGCTCCTTCGCGTCGAACGTCCCGCCTGCCCCCATCATGACCCGGGGACGGCGGGCACGCCGGATTCGAGCGCCGGAAAGACCCGGCAACCCAACGGTGGCCGGGAGCGTCCTAAGCTGGACCGCGGGGAAATGCCCGCGTGACGGTAAGAAGTGAACACGGACAGTGAGGGGAGCCCGGCGGTGAACGGACTCGCGAGCGCGTTGCTCTCGCTGGCCCATTCCTTGTTCGGCCCGGGCTTCTGCCCCGGCGACTGGGTATGGGCGACGAGTGCGGCCGGCGCGCTCGTGGCGCTGCTTCCGCCGATCGGGGCGCTGGTCGTCTCGATCATCCGGAAGGGCACCGGCAACCGGTACGACCTGACGACCCTGTCGGTGTTCGGCGCGATCGGCCTGATCAGCACGCTCGTGCTGCCGTGGCTGCTGTCGAACGGCGTGTCGGGCGTCTACCGCATGGTGTTCGCCGGGGAGAAGTCCGGGCTGTCCGCGACCGAGGTCTCGACGCTGAAGGGGCCCGGTGGCTGCTGGGTCGACTCCCAGGTGAACTACCTGGGCGGCCGCCAGACCGTCTTCGACGTGCTTTCCTCGCAGAGCACCGGCGCCGACGACCTCCCGTTCTTCGTGTACCTGGTGGCTTTCGTCGTGCTGCCGGCCGGGTCGCTGCTGTTCGTGATGCTGCAGGGGCGCACGGCCTTCCGCCGCGGTCCGAAGTGGCCGTCCCGGTTCTTCTGGATCCCGTTCGTCGCGATGGTGCTGTTCAGCGTCGGCATGGAGGCGAACACCGCGCTGCACTTCTGGCTCGGGTTCCTGCCGTTCAGCGTGCTGGGCCTGATCCCGGTCGCGATGGTCGGGCCGCCGCCGTGGTCGGTGATCAACCGGCCGGACGTGCCGCCGCGGCGCGACCAGGAGCCCTACCGCCCGCCGCAGCAGCCGCCGTCGCAGGTCCAGCCGCGGCCCACCCCGCCGCCTCCGCCGCCGCCCCCGATCAACAAGCCGTACCCGAAGACGGCGCTGGCGTCCGCGCCCGAGCCGCCGCCGATGGCGGGTGCGCTGGCCGCGGCGCCGGGCCCGATCCCGCCCCCGCCCGGCTCGCGCAACGCCGGCGGCAGCCGCTACCGGCGCGTCAAGCAGCTCGGCGCCGGTGGTTTCGGCACGGTCTGGCAGGCCGTCGACACCCAGCTCAACCGCACGGTCGCGCTGAAGATCGCGCACGCGCCGGACCGCGACACCGCCGAGCGCATGCAGCGCGAGGCCCGCGCGCTGGCCGTGGTCAGCCACCCGAACTGCGTCAAGGTGTACGACCTGGCCGAGGAGCCGGACGGGCTCGCGCTGGTCATGGAGTACCTCGAGGGCCGTCCGCTGGCCGAGCTGGTCGACGGCCAGGGTCCGCTCGACGACATCGCGGCCGGCCGCCTCTGGGCGACGATGGCGGGCGCGCTCGCCGCGGCGCACGAGAAGGGCGTCCTGCACCGCGACATCAAGCCGTCGAACGTCATCCTCGACCCGAGCGGCCTGGCCCACCTGATCGACTTCGGCATCGCCCGCAGCCAGGGCGATTCGAAGATGACGGCGACCGGCATGATGATCGGCACGCCCGACTTCGTGGCCCCGGAGCAGGCGATGGGCGCGACGGCGTCGCCGGCGTCGGACGCCTGGCAGCTGGCGGCGACGATCAGCTACGCGCTGTCCGGCCAGCCGCCCCGGGGCACCCGCGAGACCCCGATGGCGGCGCTGATGGCGGCCGCGCGGGCCGAACCGGTGACCCGGCTGCCTCAGCGCAGCGCGCACGCGCGGCTGCTGGCGGCGTCCCTGGACCCGGAGCCGCGCCGCCGCCCGACGCTGAACGCCGTGCGGCGTGAGGTGGAGGGCTGGCTGTCGCGCGCGGGCAAGTCCGCGGACGGCCCGGTGACCCGGGTGGTGCCCCGCCAGCACCACCGCTAGCCCGGCTTCACGGCCGAGAAGATCACCAGCTGCTTCGGCTCCAGCCGGACGTCCACCTGCTCGAAGCCCGCCTTCGCCAGCCGGGCCGGGAACGTGCTCGCGTCGACGACGTTCATCGTGTCGCCGAGGTGCAGCAGGCGGAAGCGCAGGTTGAGCTGGCCGTCGCTGCCGCAGTACGTGCCGCCCGGGCGCAGGACCCGTGCGGCTTCGGCGAAGATCGCGTCCTGGAGGCCGGCGGTCGGCACGTGGTGCAGCATCGTGAAGCAGACGACCGCGGAGAACCGGCCGGACTCGAACGGCATCTCCGCGCCGCTGCCCTCGACGACGTCCGCGCGGTCGCCGTACTTGGCGCGCAGCAGCTCGGTCGACGCGGGGTCGATCTCCAGGACCGTCAGCTTCGGCACCGCGTCGAGCAGCACCTTCGTGGTGGCGCCGAACCCGGGCCCGATCTCGAGGACGTCGTCACCCAGTTCCCGTTCTGCGAGCCACGGCGTCAGGCGCTCCTCGACGGTGGCCGCCCACTTCTCCGAGCTGCAGATCTTGCGGTGGATCAGGTTCATCGGCATGGCTTCGACGTTAGGGAGGCACGGTGCTGGCCGGTAGCCGATAGGCTGCCATCCGATGTCGCAAACCGGCCAACCCCGCGCCATGCTGCTCGGCCAGGTGCCGCTGCCCGCGAGCACCTGGTTCCCGTGGCACCGGCACGAGATGCACCAGCTCGTCTGGGCCGCCGGCGGCGTCATCGCGGTCAAGGTGGGTGACGCGGGCTGGGTCCTGCCGCCGACGCGTGCCCTGTGGATGCCCGCCGGCGTCCGGCACCGGACCGGCGCGCTCGGGCGGGCGGCGCTGCGCGGGATCTACGCGCACCCGGACCGCAGCCCGGTGTCCTGGCCCGAGCCGCGACTGGTCGCCGTGCGGCCGCTGCTGCACGAGCTGCTGGAGTACCTGACCGGTGACGGCGTGGCCCCGGACGCCCGGCTGCGCGCCGAAGCCGTGGCCTTCGACCTGCTGGAACCGTTCGACGTCGTGCCGATCGTCGTGCCGTCGCCCGCCGACCCGCGAGCCCGGGACGTCGAGGCCGCGCTGCTGGCCGACCCGGCCGACCCGCGCGGCCTCGCCGAGTTCGGCCGGGCCGTCGGCGCGGCCGAGCGCACGCTGGCGCGGATCTTCGTCCGCGAGTGCCGGATGCCGTTCGGGACGTGGCGCACCCAGGTGCGCCTGCGTGCGGCGTTGCCGTTGCTGGCGCGGGAACTGCCCCTGGAGACGGTCGCGCACCGCGTCGGCTACAGCTCGGCGAGCGCGTTCGTCGCCGCGTTCCGGCGCGCGGTCGGCGTCACGCCGAGGGCGTACTTCGCGGGCTGAGCGCTACCGCCAGGACGGCAGCCAGCGCTCGGCCTCCCAGTGGCCGTTCGTGATCGCGATGCCGTTCAGGATCGGCCACAGCCAGGCGAAGTTCGCCACCACGAGCCCGACGTACAGGCTGACGACGAGCAGACCGGTCCCGTGTCTTTCGAACCCGCGTTTCGCGCTGCCCAGGATCTGGCCCAGGCACAACGTCAACCCGAGCACGAGGAACGCGGCCAGCGGCGTCGCGTAGAAGAAGTACATCTGCCGGTCGATGTTCGTGTACCAGAAGACGTACCCGCCGAGGTAGCCGACCAGCACGGCGGCGTAGCGCCAGTCCGCGCGGAAGATCGAGCGCCACGCCGACCACGCGAGCATCGGGATGGCCAGCCACCACATCGCCGGCGTCCCGATCAGCATCGTCGCGCTGACGCAACGGGACTCGCCGCAGCCGGTCACGTCGCCGTCGTAGCTGTAGAGCATCGGGCGCAGGCCCATCGGCCACGTCCAGGGTTTCGACTCCCACGGGTGCGGGTTGTCCTTGGGCGTGACCAGGGTTTCGTGGAAGTGCAGGACGTTCGCCGAGTAGTCGCCGAGCGAGCGCAGCGACGCCGGGACCCAGCCCCAGACGCCGGGCGCGATGTCCTTGATCTCGGTGTAGTGCCGGTCGGTCGCCGTTTCGCTGGCGAACCACGCCCAGTACGCGCCGAGGTACATCACGAGCGGGATGAGCAGGATCGCCCACAGCGCGGGCGCCACGTCCCGGCGGATCGTGCCCAGCCAGGGCCGCTCGACGCCGGCCGCGCGCCGCGCCGCGACGTCGAAGCCGACGCACAGCAGCCCGAACGCGACGATGTAGTACAGCGCCGACCACTTGACGCCGAAGGTGAGCCCGATCATCAGCCCGGTCGCGAACCGCCACCAGCGGAAGCCGAGCTTGGGCCCCCACACCGACTCGTTGACCCAGCCCTCGCGCACGGCCGTCGCGAGCCGGGTGCGCACCTGGTCGCGGTCGACGAGCAGGCAGGCGAACGCGGCGAGCACGAACAGCGCGATGAAGATGTCGAGCATGCCCATCCGCGACTGCAGGTGCAGGACGCCGTCGCTGATCACGAGGATGCCGGCGATGGCGCCGAGCAGCGTCGAGCGGGTCAGCCGGCGGGCGATGCGGATGGTCAGGAAGATGATGAGCGTGCCGGCCAGCGCGGGCATGATCCGCCAGCCCCAGCCGTTGTAGCCGAACAGCCACTCGCCGATCGCGATCAGCTGCTTCGCCAGCGGCGGGTGGACGACCAGCTCGTAGCCGTAGTTGTCCTCGTAACCGCCGTTGCGCAGCACCTGCCACGCCTGCGGGACGTAGTGCTTCTCGTCGAAGACCGGGCTGCCCTTGTCCGTCGGGCTGCCGAGGTTCTGCAGCCGGACGATGCCGCCGATCACGGTGAGCACGAGGGTCACGACCCAGGCGCGCAGCCGGTCGTCCGGCATGCCGCGGCCGAGCAGGGTCGTCTCGCGGTCGGTCGGCGGCCGGAGCGCCTCGGCCGGGCCCGGCCGGACGCTTTCGTCGTCGGGACGGGTCAGCACGGCGGTCACGGGGCGATCCTACGGGCGGGACAGGGCGTGCGTCGTCCGGATCGGCTGACCAGCCTAGGCTGGCCCGGTGAGCTCATCGGTGACAACCGGCCGCCTGGTCCTGGCCGCTACCCCGCTCGGCGACGTCCGCGACGCCTCGCCGCGCCTGGCCGAGGCACTGGCCGACGCCGACGTCGTGGCCGCTGAGGACACCCGCCGGTTCCGCTCGCTGGCCGCGGCGCTGGAGGTCACCCCACGCGGCCGCGTGGTGAGTTTCTACGAAGACGTCGAGACGGCCCGCCTGCCCAAGTTGCTCGAATCGTTACGCGCGGGCGAGACGGTGGTGCTCGTGACGGACGCCGGTATGCCCAGTGTGTCCGATCCGGGCTTCCGCCTGGTGGCGGCGTGCGTCGAAGCTTCGATCCCGGTGACGTGCCTGCCCGGCCCGTCGGCGGTGACGACGGCGCTCGCCCTGTCCGGTTTGCCGTGCGACCGCTTCTGCTTCGAGGGGTTCGCGCCGCGCAAGCCGGGCGAGCGTTCCAAGTGGTTGTCGACGTTGGTCTCCGAGCCGCGCACGGTGGTGTTCTTCGAGTCCCCGCACCGGCTGGCCTCGTTGCTGGCGGACGCGGTATCGGTGCTGGGCACGGACCGCCGGGCGGCGGTGTGCCGCGAGCTGACGAAGACGTACGAAGAGGTGAAGCGGGGGTCTCTCTCGTCGTTGGCCGCGTGGGCCGAGGAGGGCGTGCGCGGCGAGATCACGGTGGTCCTCTCGGGCGCCGAGCCGCGCTCGGTCTCGGTGGCGGACCTCGTCGCGGAGGTGGCTGATCGCGTGGCCTCGGGCGAGCGGTTGAAGTCCGCCGCGGCGGAGGTCGCGGAGGCCACGGGAGTGTCCAAAAAGGAGCTGTACGACGCGGTCCTGGCGGCGCGGAAGTCCTGAGCCGGTGTCTTCGCCCATTTCGCCTGAGCTGCGTGCCGCGTTGCGCGCACTGGGGAAGGTGCGGGACGAGAAGCCCGGCGGCGGAGACCTCGCCGCCTGGCGGGAGCGGATCGCGGAAGCCCTGGAGGCGCCGGCGCCGTTGGTGATCTTCCCGGAGGACCGCCGCCGTGCGGCGGCGGAGGCCGTCGAAGCCCGAGCTCAGGCGGCAAGGATCCGCGCATCGCGGCCGCCCGGGTGACGTGCTCCGGGCCGGTGAGCACTGCGCCGAACCGCCGCCGTTCACTTCGGGTCAAATGTTCTTTTTGCGGAGCTTGTGGCGGGTGAGATCAAGATTGAGCCGTTCGGCCGCTACCGCCGGAGTCGATCATCGGCGATCGTTCCCCGTGGGCGCGGCCCGGAATGTCCGGCCGCGGAGTGAGGGGTCTTTCGCGTGTCTGCTGTCGTGCGTTATTCCAGGCCGAGATTCAGAACCGGTGTCGCCGTCCTGGTACCGGCCGTGGCGTTGGGGATCATCCCCGCCACGGCCGTCGTGCGTCCGGCCTCGGCCGAGGCGGCGACCCTCGCGGCGGCACCCGGCGCGCCCGCGGTCTCCTCGTCGACCTACCCGGCCGGCGCGTTCGGCGGCGGCCCGGGCGTGCCCGGTGACTTCACGTTCACGCCGGCCGGCACCGGGTCCCCGGTCGGCCACTACGTCTGGCGACTGGACAACGCGGTCTCGCCGAGCTGCGACGGCGTCGAGGCCGGCACGGTGCAGCCGAAGGTGCCGGGCGGTGCCGCCACCGCGGCCATCGCACCCGCCAGTTCGGGCTCGCACGTGCTGAGCGCGTGGGCGTGCGACAGCGCGAAGACACCGTCGGCGCGGACCGACTACTCCTTCTCGGTCAAGGACGCCGCGGCTCCGGTGGCCGCGTGGCAGTTCGAGGGCGACGGCCGCTCGCAGTTCGCCGGCCTGCGCTACGCGGGTGCCGGTTCGGCCCCCTTCGCGCCGGGCAAGCTCGGTCAGGCGGTGCCCGTGAGCGGCCTGCCCGGCGACTACCTGGCGACGAGCGCGCGGGTCCTGGACCTCGGCAAGTCGTTCTCGGTATCGACGTGGGTCAACGCGGCCGACCTGGGTGAGCGGCGGGTGGTGCTGTCCCAGGACGGTGCCCGGACGAGCGGATTCGCCCTGCAGTACCTGGAAACCGGCAAGTGGGCGTTCAGCCTGAGCGGCTCGGACGTCGCGAACCCGGTCGTGCGGTCGGCGGTCTCGACGGCGGCTCCGGCGACGGGCGTCTGGACGCACCTCGCCGGGGTCTACGACGCGGCGGCGCACACGGCGACGCTGTACGTCGACGGCCAGGCCCAGCAGACGGTTCCGGCCACAGCTTCGGGTGGGGCAGGCCCGCTGGTCCTCGGCGGCGGCCTGGCAGCGGGAGCGAGGGCGGACCTGTTCCACGGGTCGATCGACGAGGTGGCGGCCTTCGGACGCGCCTTGTCCGCCGCCGACGTCACCACGCTCTACAGCCAGAACGGCGTCCCGGCGGGACTTTCCGCCACCCGCGAGTACACATTGGACGGTGACACGGCCGACGCCACCGGCGCCGACGGCACGTTGACCGGGGCGAACCTCGCCTACGGTCCGGGCTACTCGGATTCGCCGGGCCGGTCCGCGACCGACGACTCGATCGGCCACGGCCGGGGCCAGGCGCTGGCGGGTACCGGCGCGGCGACGTCGTCCCCGGTGGTGGACACCGCGGGAGGCCTGGCGGTTTCGGCCTGGGTGAAGCTGGACAAGCCCGGCTGCTACACCTTCGCCGCCCAGGGCGGCGCTTCCGGCGACGCGTTCAGCCTCGGTGCCACGTCCGACAGCCTCGAGTTCGGGCTGAGCACCACCGGGGGCCGCTGGCGCTGGGCGAAGACGTCCATCACCCCGCACCTCGGCAAGTGGACCCACCTGACGGGCGTCCACGACGTGCTCGCGGGCAAGGAACGGCTGTACGTCAACGGCACGCTCGCCGCGGAAACGACGATCCCGGCCGGCACCACGTGGCGGTCGACCGGCCCGTTCCGGATCGGTGCCTTCGCCGGCTCGATCGACCAGGTCCAGGTGTGGGACCGCGCGGTGCCGGCCGCCGAGGTGGCCGGCCTCGCCAACACCGCCGTGCTGCGGGCGAACTACCAGCTCGACGGCACCACGACGGACGCCGTCAGCGGCGTCACGGCCACCCCGGGCGGCAGCTTCCAGCTGACGACCGACGACGAGGGCGCGAACGTCGCCCGCTTCCCGTTCGACGGCGCCGCCCAGGTCGAAGGGCCGCGCCCGCAGAACTTCCGCAGCGACCGGAGCTTCACCGCCGAAGCCTGGGTCAAGCACACCTGGACCGCGGCGGACGTCGAACGGGAGAAGCAGCGCGACCCGGCCGACCCCGCGGGCGTGGACAAGGCCGGCCGCACGGCGCTCGGGGCGAACAGCGCGTCGACCTCGCCGTACCTCCTGGGCTACCGCGGCGCGCAGGACGCGAACGGCGCGTGGCAGCCCAGGTGGAGCTGGACGCTGGGGACGACCCAGGTGACGGCGGACGGGGACGCCGAGCCGGGCGTCTGGACCCACCTCGCCGGGACGTACGACGCCGTGACGCACCAGGCGTGCCTGTACGCGACGACGGACGGGTTCCAGTTCAGCCCGGAGTGCGTCGGCAACGTCACCGGCTGGAACGGCGCGAGCGACCTCGAGGACCTCTTCCTCGGGCGTGGCCGCTTCAACGGTCAGGACAGCGGCTACTGGTACGGCGACCTGCGCGGTGTCCGGGTCTACAGCGGTGTGCTCGACCAGCCGCACATCACCGTCGACGCCATCCTCGACCACCCCTAGGTCAGCAAGGCGGTCACCGCGGCGTGCGCCTTCGCGGCATCGGGCGCATCCCCGGTGATCACGTCCGTGTAGACGAACGACTCGCCGATCCGCACCAGGAGGTAGGCCAGATCCGGCACCGGCAGCGGCGGCACCAGCCGCCCTGCCGTGACCTCCCCGGACAGCAGCGACTCCAGCTCTGCCGTCGTCCGCCGCTGGCACACGCTCGCTCGCGTCGTCAAAAGCCGCAGCGCCCGCTCAGGTTCCCGGCGCAGGAAGTCCCGGAACGGCGGTGAGTCGTTCGCGAACCGGACGTACCCGCTCACGAAGTCGGCGACCCCGGCCGCCCCGCGGCCTGCGCACGTAGGCCACAACCGGGCGATCGACGCCGAAGACAGGGACCACAGGATCTCCCCGAGCAGGAGGTCCCGCGACCCCACCCGCCGGTGCAGCGTCGCGCGGCTGATCGACAGCGCCTCGGCCAGTTCGCCCATGTCCACGCGCCGACCGGCCAGGAACCAGTCGCGGGCCAGGTCGAACGCCGCCGAGTGAGACATATGTCAGAATGTCTCACATCGAGCAGTGAACAGCCAGGAGGGACGGCAGCATGCGTGCAGTGCAGGTGACCGAGTTCGGCGGGCCCGAGGTGCTCACGCCGGTCGAACTGCCGGATCCCGTCGCCGGGCCCGGTGAGGTGCTGATCGACGTCGACCGGATCGGGGTCAACTACGCCGACACCCACCAGGCCGAGAACTCCTACCTCGCGCCGTCGAAGCTGCCGCTCGTGCCCGGTGGTGAGGTCGTCGGGCGCACGAGCGAGGGCAAGCGTGTCGTCGCGCTGCTCAACGGCGGTGGCGGGTACGCCGAGAAGGCCGCCGCGCCCGAGGCGACCACCTTCCCGGTGCCCGACGGCATCGACGACCTGACCGCGCTGTCCATGCTGGTCCAGGGCGCGACCGCGTGGGTGCTGCTCCGCAAGAACGCCCACCTCGAGCCGGGCGAGTCCGTCGTCGTGCACGCGGCCGCCGGCGGGGTCGGGACGATCGCCGTGCAGCTCGCCAAGGCGTGGGGCGCGGGCCGCGTCATCGCCACCGCCAGCAACGACGAGAAGCGCGCGCTCGCCATGGAGCTCGGCGCCGACGTCGCGGTCGACTCGCGCGCCGGGGACATGACGGCGACGCTGCTCGAGGCCAACGGCGGCCGCCGGGTTGACGTCGTGCTCGACATGGTCGGCGGCAAGACGACCGACCAGAGCATCGCCGCGCTGGCGGCGTTCGGCCGGCTGGCGTTCTACGGCATGGCCGGGCGCGAATCGCCGAAGCCGGTCGACCTGCGCAACGTCCTCGGCCACAGCACCACGATCAGCGGCATGTGGCTGCCGCACGTCTTCCGCCTGCCGGGCAACGTCTTCGGCACGGCGCTGACCGAGCTGTTCGACCTCGTCCTCGCCGGCAAGCTCAAGGCGATCCCGGGCGGCGAGTACTCGCTGTCCGACGCCCGCGGCGCGCACGAGGCGCTGCGCTCGCGCGGCACGGTCGGCAAGCTACTGCTCGACCCCGCCAAGTAGCGGGCCGGCCAGGAGTGCCTCCAGCGGCGCCGCCTTGTGGAGGCACTCCTGCCACTCCGCCTCCGGGTCCGAATCCGCCGTGATGCCGCCGCCGACGCCCAGGGAAATCGCGCCCGCGGCGATCTCGAACGTGCGGATCGCGACGTTCAGCTCCAGCCCCGCCGCCGGGGAGACCAGCCCGATCGCTCCCGTGTAGACACCGCGGCCGCACGGCTCCAGCGCGGCGATCAGGTCCAGCGCCCGGATCTTGGGCGCGCCCGTCACCGAACCCGGCGGGAACGTCGCGGCCAGCAGCGAAGCGTCGGACACCGAAGGGCCCAGCACTCCCGAAACCGTCGACTCCAGGTGCCACACCCCCGGCGCCGGGCGCACCCGCAGCAGCGACGGCACCGTCACCGAACCCACCTCGCACACCCGGCCGAGGTCGTTGCGCACCAGGTCCGTGATCATCACGTTCTCCGCGACGTCCTTTGCGGACTGACGCAGCAGAACCGCGTTGCCGTCGTCCGCGGGTCCGCGCCGGGGGAGCGTTCCCTTGATCGGCGTCGACCGCACCGAACGGCCGTAGCGGGCCAGGAACAGCTCCGGCGAGAACGAGACCACCGATCCCCAGCCGCCCGCCAGGAAGGCCGCGCGGCGGGGGGCCAAAGTGGACACCCCGGCGGCGAACAGCGCAGCCGGGGACCCCGAGAAAGACCCCGTGAAACGGCTGCAGATGTTCGCCTGGAACAGCTCCCCGGCCTCGATCGCGTGCACGCACGCCTTCACCGCGTCCCGGTGTTCCGAAGGCAGCGGACGCCGGAGCGGTCCCGCCGCCCAGGAGAGCGGCGGAGCGGGCGCGGCCAGCCGGGACTCCATTGTGGACACCGACGGCCCGCCGCCGTCCAGGGACTCCAGGTAGCACTCGCCGGAGGCGGACCACCGCAGCACGTGGTCCGCCCAGCCCCACGCCGACGGCGGCAGCGCACCCGATCGCCGCGACGGGTCCGCCGAGTCGTACGACAGGTACCCGAACCAGCCGCCGCCGAGCACGCCCGCCGGGGCGTCCACCGGCGCGGGCCAGGTCACGGGCCCGGGAGACACCTGAAGCGAGGGCGCGATCACCGCCCGTGACCCGAACCACTCGCCCGACAGCATCGCCGGCGGCGGCAGCCCGCGGGAGCGCGCGAAGGCCGTCAGCACCAGCAGCGCGCGCGACGGCGTCACGTTCGTCCGAAGTGCCCTGCTGGTCACGCGCATGGGCACATTGTCACCGGGCCTACAGCAAAAGGTCGCCCAATGTGAACGGATACACGACGGCGTTCTGCTCGACCGGCCCGGCGATGCCTGGCACGTCCGGCGCGCACGCGTGCTGGTGCACGCCGAGCCGCGAGTGGAACCAGCCGGCCCGGCCCGGGATGCCGTTGTGGCGGATCAGCCACAGCACCACCTCGGAGTCGGCCCAGCGGTCCGGGTGCAGCCGGTGCTGCCAGCAGTCGTGGTCGGCGTAGATCAGCACGCGCTCGATCCGCGCCGCGTGCCGGACGTGCTTGATCCACGCCTTGATGAACCGGTCGTCGACGCTCGGCGCCGCCACCTCGAGCGCCGGCGCCAGCGAGCCGGGCGAGAACGCGCCGAGCCGGCTCGCGGTGCGCACGAAGTGGTCGGCCTGGTCGTGCACCGCGCCGGGCCGCGCGTAATGCCGGCCGCCGACGTGCAGGCCCGCCTCCTGGGCGTCGTGCAGGCTCCGCTCCGCGGCCAGGCTGGTCCAGTTGACGTTCTCGCTGATCGTCACCGAGACGAACCGGGCCTGCGTGCCGCGCACGGCCTGCCAGTCCGTCACGCGCTCGCGGTGGGACAGCGAGATGCCGAGTTCGGCTTCCGGCTCCGTCACAGTCCGCCCCCGGCGCGTTGGATGAGAGCACACCATACGTCGCCGGAGGCCGACCCGCAGTTACACCACACCGGTTGATCAGGCGTTTTCACCTCGGGCGGGCGCCGCCCCCGGTTCCGGTGACGCGTCCGCGTCCCGCCCACCAATGCCTTGGACGGCATCCGTAGGCTAATAAGGTATGAGCACCCCAGTGTTGACTGCGGTGGCCTGGCCCTACGCCAACGGCCCCCGCCACATCGGCCACGTGTCCGGATTCGGCGTCCCGTCCGACGTCTTCTCCCGCTACCAGCGAATGGCCGGCAACCGGGTGCTCATGGTGTCCGGCACGGACGAGCACGGCACGCCGATCACCGTCCAGGCCGACAAGGAAGGCCTCACCTCCCAGCAGACCGCCGACAAGTACACCCGCCAGATCGGCAACGACCTGCAGGGCCTCGGCCTGTCCTACGACCTGTTCACGCGGACCACCACCGGCAACCACGCCGACGTGACGCAGCAGATCTTCCTGGCGCTGCACCGCAACGGCTACGTCGTGCCGAAGACCACGCGCGGCGCGATCAGCCCGTCCACCGGCCGCACGCTGCCCGACCGCTACGTCGAGGGCACCTGCCCGATCTGCGGGTACGACGGCGCGCGCGGCGACCAGTGCGACAACTGCGGCAACCAGCTCGACGCCGCGGAGCTGATCAACCCCAAGTCGCGGATCAACGGCGAGACGCCGAAGTTCGTGGAGACCGAGCACTACTTCCTCGACCTCCCGGCGTTCACCAAGACTCTCGGCGACTGGCTCTCGACCAAGACCGACTGGCGCCCGAACGTCCTCAACTTCACCAAGAACCTGATCGACGACATGCGGCCCCGGCCGATCACCCGCGACCTCGACTGGGGCGTGAAGATCCCGCTCGACGGCTGGCGCGACCAGCCGATGAAGCGGTTCTACGTCTGGTTCGACGCGGTGATCGGGTACTTCTCGGCCAGCGTCGAGTGGGCGCGGCGCTCCGGGAACCCGGACGCGTGGCAGGAGTGGTGGAACAACGCCGACGCGCGGTCCTACTACTTCATGGGCAAGGACAACATCACCTTCCACGCCCAGATCTGGCCGGCGCTGCTGTTCGGCCACAACGGCGAGGGTGACAAGGGCGGCGAGCCCGGGAAGTACGGCAAGCTGCACCTGCCGGACGAGATCGTCTCCAGCGAGTTCCTCACCATGAGTGGCTCGAAGTTCTCGACCTCGCGCGGGCGCGTCATCTACGTCGAGGACTTCCTGCGCGACTTCGGCCCGGACACGCTGCGGTACTTCATCTCGGTCGCCGGCCCGGAGACCCAGGACACCGACTTCACCTGGGACGAGTTCGTCCGCCGGACCAACTTCGAGCTGGCCAACGAGTGGGGCAACCTGGTCAACCGGTCCATCTCGATGGCGCACAAGAACGTCGGCTCGATCCCGCGCCCGGAGGCCCCGGCCCCGGCCGACGAGGAGCTGAAGGCGCTGTCGCGCAAGGCGTTCGACACCGTCGGCGGGCACCTGGCCCGGTCGCGCTTCAAGCAGGCGGCCGGCGAGGCGATGCGCGTCGTCACGGCGGCGAACAAGTACCTGTCGGACCAGGAGCCGTGGAAGCTCAAGGACGATCCGGCCCGCCGGGACAGCGTGCTGCACACGGCGCTGCAGGTCGTCAGCGACGCCAACACGCTGCTGACGCCGTTTCTGCCGCACTCGGCCCAGAAGATCCACGAGGCCCTCGGCGGCACCGGCGTGTGGGCCGCGCAGCCGGAGCTCAAGGAGGTCGAGGACCTCGACATCGCCGGCCGGGTCAACCCGATCCTCACCGGTGACTACGCGTCGGAGCAGGCGAAGTGGGAGTCGAAGCCGATCGAGGTCGGCACCCCGCTCGCCAAGCCGTCGCCGCTGTTCACGAAGCTCGACCCGGAGCTCGGGGAGAACGGCCCCGAGTGGGCCCCGATCACGAAGTAAGAGGTACGCGAGTTGGGTGACGAGAAGCGCGAGCTGCCGCCGGTCCCGGACCGGCTCCCGGTATCGGTGGTGGACGCGCACACCCACCTCGACGCGTGCGGCGCGGTCACCGCGGCCGATGTCACGGCCATGGTCGACCGCGCCGAGCGCGCGGGCGTCGCGCGCGTGGTGACGGTCGCGGACGACCTCGCGTCCGCGCGCTGGGCGGCCGAGGCCGCCACGTGGGACCGGCGGGTGTGGGCCGCGGTCGCGATCCACCCGACCCGGACCAAGGCCTTCGGCGACGCCGAGAAGTCCGAAGTGGAGCGCCTGGCGTCGGCCGAGCGCGTCGTCGCGGTCGGCGAGACCGGCCTCGACTACTACTGGGACTACTCACCGCACGACGCCCAGCAGGAGGCGTTCCGCTGGCACATCGACCTCGCGAAGCGGCTGGGCAAGCCGCTGATGATCCACGACCGCGAGGCCCACGAGGACGTGTTGCGCATTCTGGCCGAAGAGGGTGCGCCGAATGCCGTAATCTTCCATTGTTTTTCCGGGGACGCGGAAATCGCGCGCCGCTGCCTCGACGCGGGGTACGTGCTTTCGTTCGCGGGGACCGTCACGTTCAAGAACGCGAAGGGCCTCCACGAGGCGGCGCGGCTCTGCCCGCCGGACAGTTACCTCGTCGAGACCGACGCGCCGTTTCTGACCCCCCACCCGTTCCGTGGGCGGCCGAACGAGCCGTACGGCGCCGCTTACACCGTCCGTCACCTCGCGGCGCTCAGGGGCGAAGCTGTCCACGAAGTCGCCGAATCGGTCCGGACCACTGCGGAGCGGATCTACCGACTCCCCAGTGTCACAACGGGTTGAACGCATTGCGACAACCGGGTTCCTTGATCGCCCACCTGATGGAGTGACTCAGATCACGACACTCCGGGGGGTGTTTGCGCAACCCGGCGGGACCCGTTACTGTCCCGTGATCGTGCCGGTCGGTACTGCACCATGCAGTTGCCGGCTGTTACGCCCTCAGTCACGTCAGTGCACGTCGGGGAAGCGGAACCGGGTTGGTACGACCGGGACCGTGACGATGGCGCCGGCTGCGGGCCCAGACGTAAAGACGCCGCCCCGAACGGCGTCTTGGGAAAGGGAACGACCCGGTGACAGGTAGCAGACAGGCTGGAGCACGCTCCGCCGCCGTCCTCGACCGCAATTACTTCGAGGACACCGCGTACGGCCAGCTCGACTTTTCTGACGACCCGAACATCACGCAGCAGGACATCCTCGCCGCGCTCGGCCCCGACGCCGACGCGATGATGGCCGAGATCGACGTCGACGTCGACGAGCTGATCCGCCTCATCAACGCGGAGACCACGTACCTGCCGCCGATCGTCATCCCGGACGAGTTCGAGGCGGACCGGACCGCGTCCCCGCAGGCCAAGAAGGCCGCGATGGACGAGAGCATCCGGGCGACCTCCAAGGTCTGGAAGCGCCGCTTCCTCAAGGGCGCCGTCCTCAGCGTCATGATCAGCGTCGCCGGTGGCGGCGCGGCCGCGCTGGCGATGAACAAGAGCGTCACCGTCGACGTCGACGGCCAGCAGACCACCGTGCACTCGTTCGGCGACACCGTCGGCGAAGTGCTGGAGGACGCGGGCCTGTCCGTCGGCGCGCACGACTCGCTCTCCCCGTCCCCGCAGGCCGAGGTCGGCGACGGCGGCGTCATCAAGCTCGAGCGCGGCCGCCAGCTGAAGCTGGTCGTCGACGGCGCGGAGCACACCTCGTGGGTCCGCGCGACGCACCTCGGTGACGCGCTCACCCAGCTCGGCATGAAGCAGGCCGAAGAGGCCGGCACCTGGATGTCGATGCCGAAGGACGGCGAACTGCCGCTCGACGGCGCGACCGTCCAGATCAAGACCCTCAAGCACATCACGCTCTACGACGGCGCGAACGAGCCGAAGCAGGTCACCACGACCGCGGTCACGACGAAGGAGTTCCTGGGCGAGTACAAGCTCACCCTGGGCCCGGAGGACGCGGCCGAGGGCGGCCTGGACGTCAAGCTGACCGACGGCGCCGAGGTCCACATCAGCCGGACCGGCGTGTCGATGGTGAACCAGAAGGAGACCATCGACCCGCCCGAGCAGAAGGTCGACGACCCGGACCTCGACAAGGGCAAGACCCAGGTCGAGGACCCGGGCACGCCGGGCGAGAAGATGGTGACCTACAAGGTCACGCAGAAGAACGGCAAAGAGGTCTCGCGCCAGTCGATGTCGGAGCAGGTGATCACTCCGGCCAAGCCGAAGATCATCCACGTCGGCACCAAGAAGGCCGCGACCCCGGACATCGGCGACGGTTCCGCGTGGGACCGCATCGCGCAGTGCGAGTCGGGCGGCAACTGGGCCATCAACACCGGCAACGGCTACTACGGCGGCCTGCAGTTCGACAAGCAGACCTGGAACGCCTACGGCGGTTCCCAGTACGCCGCGCTGCCGAGCCAGGCTTCGCGTGAAGAGCAGATCGCGATCGCCGAGAAGGTCAAGGCCGGACGCGGCGGCAGCTACAGCGCCTGGCCGGTCTGCGGCAAGAAGGCCTGATTTTTCTTTCTTCCCGAAACGGCCCCCGCCTCCCGGCGGGGGCCGGTTCGCGTGCGGGACGAGGCATCACCCGTGATCCCCGGGGCATCACACGTGTCCCAAGGGCATCACGCGTGTCTGCCGAGTCATCACGGCGATGCCCGCCCAATCACGCGAGATACCCGCCTGATCACGCGAGTTCCGCCTCCAAGCACGTGAGTCACGGGTCTGATCACGTAGGTCGACTGCTCAAACACGCGAGTCGACCCTCTGGGTACGTGAGTCGACTGGCCGGGTGCGTGGTCGATGCCTCCGGGCGGGCGTGCGGGGTTGCCGGACCACGCTGGGTAAGCTCACCCGGTGGTTGAACTGCTGGGACCTGCCGAGATCCGCGGGCTGGCGGCCGAGCTCGACGTGCGGCCGACGAAGAAGCTCGGGCAGAACTTCGTGCACGATCCCAACACCGTCCGGCGGATCGTCGAGCTCGCGCACGTCGGGCCGGACGATGTCGTGCTCGAGGTCGGGCCCGGGCTCGGCTCCCTGACCCTCGGGCTGCTCGCCGCCGGGGCGCGGGTCGTGGCCGTCGAGATCGATCCCAAGCTCGCCGAACGCCTTCCGAAGACCGTCGCCGAGCGCGGGCCGGATGTCGCGGGGCGGCTGGACGTCGTCGAGGCCGACGCCATGCGCGTCGCGAGCGGCGACCTGCCCGTCGAGCCCACTTCGCTCGTGGCCAACCTGCCCTACAACGTCGCCGTGCCGGTGGTGCTGCACCTGCTCGCCGAACTGCCCTCCCTCAGGTCCGGGCTCGTGATGGTCCAGACCGAGGTCGCCGACCGGATGGCCGCGGGCCCGGGCAGCCGGATCTACGGCGTCCCGAGCGTCAAGCTCGCCTGGTACGGCCCGGCACGCAAGGTCGCCGCCGTGCCACGCTCGGTGTTCTGGCCGGTGCCGAACGTCGACTCGGCGCTCGTCGCCTTCGAGCGCGGTGACGCGCCGGCGTCCGAGGACCGGGATCGGCTGTTCGGCCTCGTGGACGCCGCGTTCTCACAACGCAGGAAGACCCTCCGCGCCGCGCTCGCCGGCTGGGCGGGGTCGGCCGAGCGGGCCGGCGAACTGCTGGTCGCCGCCGGTATCGACCCGAAGACCCGCGGCGAGCAGCTGGACGTGCACGCCTTCGCCCGGCTCGCCGCCGTTCGCTGACGCGTCCACACGGGTCGCGTCGCGGCCGCGTGAAAATACGCCCTCCGTGGTGCTGATCCCGCGATTCGGACACCTCCAGTCGTGTGATCTGGCCCAGCAGGCTTGCTTTCGCTCCTCGGGATCGGTTTTACTCAATACGTCCATCCCGAGCGACTGAGAGACCTGGCTCGCCGAAGTCGCAGCAACCACCCTCCGCAGGGCAGGTGCTACCGCCAGGACCGATGGAGGCCGTCCCGATGAAGAGGGTTGCTCGCCCGCTGCTGCTGACCAAACGCCGCGTAGTCGACGAGGGTCGCCGCTCCGTGACCGCATGTCGACGCTCCAACTGAGCTTGATCGACCCGTCACACCTCTTCTTCATGCACCGTCCATAGAGGACGGACACTCGCTTGCGGCCGGACGCGTACAGCAACGCGCCCCGTTTTCTGGAGCCTTCGTGATCACCGTCGAAAACCTGTCCAAGTCCTTTGCCCTCAACGGAAATCCGGTCGTCGCGCTGCGCGACGTGAGCGTCGACGTCCAGGCCGGCTCACTGTTCGGCGTGGTCGGCCCGGCCGGGTCCGGCAAGTCCGTCCTCGCCCGGTGCATCGCGCTCCAGGAGCGGCCCGACCGCGGTGTCGTCCGGCTCGACGGCCTCAACACCGGCACCCTCGACGGCCGGCGGCTGCGCGAGATCCGCCGCCAGCTCGGCGTTGTTGGCACCAAGCCGGAGCTGATCGCCGAGCGGACCATCGCCGGCAACATCGCCTCCCCGCTGGAGCAGCTCGGCGTCGACGGCCCGCAGCGCCGCAGCAAGGTCGGCTCGCTGCTCGACCTCGTCGGCCTGACCCCGCGCGCCGCGCAGCGTCCGGGCGAGCTGACCGCCGGGCAGCTCCGTCGCGTCGCCGTGGCGAAGGCGCTGGCCGCGGCCCCCGCGGTGCTGCTCGCCGACGACCCGACCGCCGGCATCGACCCGGAGGAGGCCGGCGCCGTGCTGACCGTCCTCGACCGGGCGCGCGCCGAGCTGGGCGTCACCATCGTGGTCACGACGCCGGACGCGAGCGTCGTCCGCCGCGTCTGCGACGACGTCGCGGTGCTCGAAGACGGCACCGTCGTCGAGCGCGGCACCGTCCTCGACCTGGTTTCTGACCCGACGAGCCGCACCGCGCAGGCGCTGCTGCCGGCCATCGAGACGACCCGCTCGCAGGCGTCGCGCTACGACCGCTCGGTCGACGTCGTGCTGGTCGGCTTCGCGTCGGTCGGTGCGCTGCTGCCCGAGGCCGCGGGCCGCTTCGACGTCGAGTTCGCCACCATCGGCGGCGGCCTGACCCGGATCGGCGACACCCCGGTGGGCCGGTTCCGCCTGGGTGTCCGCGGCGAGCGGGCCGACGCGGCGCTGGCGTGGGTCGCCGAGCGCGGCGGCCACGTGACGCACACCGCGCGTGGCCCCCAGGGCGTCGCCGCAGCCTGACCCGAAGTGCCGTGAATGGCCCATTGAGGGACTTAGAGTCCCTCAATGGGCCATTCACGGCTTTCAGCGGGTGCCGCGCGGGAGCAGCAGGAGGGCGGCGAGGGCGGCCGTGGCGACCAGGGCCGCCGCCCAGGCCGCAGCCGTCGTGTAACCGTGGACGATCGCCGCCGACGTGGTCAGCCCGGCTGCCGCCGCGGTGGCGATCGTGTTCAGCGTCGCCGTCCCCAGGGACGCGCCGACCTGCTGTGACGTCGTGACGAACGCCGACGCGGCCCCCGCGTCCCGCGCGCCGACGTCCCGGGTCGCGACGTTCAGCACCACCGGCATGCACAGCCCGGCGCCGAGGCCCAGCAGCAGCTGCATCGGCAGGATCACCGCGGCGTACGAGGCGTCCGGCGTCAGCCGGACGGCCAGCAGCAGCCCGCAGGCGAGCACGAGCAGCCCGCCCGCCAGCAGCGGACGCGGGCCGAACCGCGCCAGGAGCCGTCCGGACAGCTGGGCCGACGCGAAGAGGTTCGCGCCCAGCGTCGGCAGGAACGCCAGCGCCGCGGCGAGCGCGCCGTACCCCATCACCACCTGCAGCTGGTAAGTCAGGAACAGGAACATCCCGAACGCGCCGAACGACGCCGTCCCGACGGTCAGGTACGCGACGGCGCGGGCGCGGTCGCGCACCACCGCGAGCGGCAGCAGCGGGTGCGGGTGCCGGGCCTGCCGGACGACGAACGCGCCGAGCAGCGCCACCGCCAACGCGAGAAAACCCAGTACGGTCAACGAGTTCCAGCCGGACGTGGCCGCTTCGGACAGCGCGTGCACGAGTACGACGACCCCGCCGCAGCTGAGTGCCGCACTGGTCCAGTCCAGCTTCGTTTCGCGGTGCCCGGCCGTGGCCGGCACGGCGAACCAGGCGCCCAGCCCGGCGACCACGGCGAGGGGCACGTTAATGTACAGCGACCAGCGCCAGTCGAGGAACTCGGTCAGCGCGCCGCCGAGCGTGAGACCGAGCGCGGAGCCGGACATCATGATCGCGCTGAAGATCCCGTACGCCTTCCCGCGTTCGCGCGGGTCGGTGAAGGTGAGTGTCAGCAGGGACATCGTCGACGGCGCGAGCAGAGCGGCGAACACGCCCTGGGCGGCGCGCGCGGCGATCAGCCAGCCGGCCGACGGCGCCGCGCCGCCGAGCGCGGAGGCCACGGCGAACCCGGCGACGCCGACGAGCAGCGTCGTGCGGCGGCCGAACCGGTCGGCCATCCGCCCGCCGAGCAGGAGCAGGCCACCGAACGCCAGCGTGTACGCGGAGATCGTCCACTGGCGGCCGGTGTCGGACATCCCCAGCGCGCGTTGCGCCGAGGGCAAAGCGATGTTCACGACCGTCGTGTCGAGCACGACCATGAGCTGGGCCAGGCCCAGCGCGGCGAGCGCGAGCCAGCGGCTCGCGGCACGCGCTGGCGCGGTTGTGGTCATGGGGAACCCCCGAGGTAAGCTGTGGATGCATTGCTTGTCGGCCGACAAGCAATGCCGAAGGTAAGTCATTGCTAGTCGGCCGTCAAGTAAGTTGAGAGGTGGGGCATGGCCGGGCGGCGCACCGACACGCGCGAACGGATCCAGCGCGTCGCGCTCGAACTGTTCGCCGAGCAGGGCTACGAGGGCAGCTCGCTGCGGGAGATCGCCGAGCGGCTGAACGTCACGAAAGCCGCGCTGTACTACCACTTCCGCACGAAGGAGGACATCGTTTCGAGCCTCCTCGAGGACTGGGGAACCGCGCTCGACGACCTCCTCGAGCGTGAGACGCGCCCGGCCGAGCTGCTCACCGCGTACGCCGGGCTGGTCGAGACCCGGTTCGGCCCGGTGATGGGCCTGGTCCAGCGCAACACGTCGGCGTTGAAGGCCATCGCGGCCGGCGCGGGCCTGGCCGATCGGATGCTGCGGCTGCACGAACGGCTCCGCGGCGGTTCGGCCGACCCCGAGTCGGACCTGCGGGCCCGGCTCGCCCTGGTCGCCGTCCAGCTCAACAGCGGCGAGGGTGGTCCGGGCACGCCGGCCGACGTCGCGCTCGCCGTCGCACTCGACGTCCTTTCTCCTGACGGGAAGCCGGCCGGTGCGGGCACGTAGGCTGGTCGGGTGCTCGCTGTAGTTCCGCCCCCAGTCACCGTCCGGGTTCCGGCCAAGGTCAACCTGCACCTGGCGGTCGACGACCTGCGTGAAGACGGTTACCACGAACTGGTGACCGTGTTCCAGGCCCTGTCGCTGACCGACGAGGTGACCGTCGCGGTCACCGAGGAGCCGGGCCTGGAGATCTACGGCGAAGGCGAGGGCACGGTCCCGACCGACGCCACCAACCTGGCCTGGCGCGCCGTCGAAGCGCTGGCCGCGCACGTCGGCCGCACCGGAGAGCCGAAGGTGCGCGTGGTGCTGCGCAAGGGCATCCCGGTGGCCGGCGGCATGGCGGGCGGCAGCGCCGACGCGGCGGCGACGCTCGTCGGGCTCGCTTCGCTCTGGAACCTCGAAATCACCCGTGACGAGCTCGCGGAGATCGCCGCCGGCCTGGGCAGCGACGTCCCGTTCGCGCTCTACGGCGGCACGGCGCTGGGCACCGGCCGGGGCGAGCAGCTCGTCCCGGTGCTGTCGCGTCACACGTTCCACTGGGTGCTGGCCTTCGACCAGCGCGGCCTCTCGACGCCGAAGGTGTTCGGCGAGCTGGACCGCCTGCGCGCGGAGGGCAACCCGCCGCGGATCGGCTCGCACACCCCGGTCGTCGAGGCGCTGGCCTCGGGTGACCCGCGTCAGCTGGCGCTGCTGCTGGGCAACGACCTCCAGGCGGCCGCGGTGTCGCTGCGCCCGGGGCTGCGCCGCACCCTGCGCGCGGGGGTCAACGCGGGTGCGCTCGCGGGCACGGTCTCCGGTTCCGGCCCGACGTGCGCGTTCCTCTGCGAAGACGCGCAGACGGCGGTCGAGGTCGCGGCCGAGCTGTCGGGCGCGGGGGTGTGCCGCACGGTCCGCGTGGCGCACGGCCCGGTCCCGGGTGCGCGGGTGGTCGGCGGCGACGACGCGCCGCGCCCGGCCTCGCCGCGGGTGCACGCGTGAAGCGCGCCGAGTTCGCGTTTCCGGGACCGTTGCGGGACAAGCTCGTCGCGGCCATCCTCGACGGCACGAAGACGACGACCTCCGCGCTGCTCGCGGGTTACGAAGCCGACGGCGAGGTGCCACCCGTGGCCGGCGAGCGCGAACTGGTGGTCGACTCCGGCGACCAGGGTGTCGCGATCATCGAGATCCGCGAGGTGCGGATCCTGCCACTGTCCGAAGTGGACCTCGCGCACGCGGTCGGTGAGGGCGAGGGCTTCACCACCGTCGCCGAATGGCGTGCGGACCACACCTCCTTCTGGCACACGGCCGAAGTGCGCGCCGAGCTGAAGGATCCCGAATTCACCGTGGACGACACGACCCCGATCGTGGCGACCCGGTTCACCCTTGTGGAAAGGATCGGCTGAGCGCATGGCCAACCTGGTCAACCTGGAGGCGGTGAGCAAGTCCTACGGGGTGAAGCCGCTGCTGGACGGCGTCTCGCTGGGCGTCGCGGCCGGGCAGCGCATCGGTGTCGTCGGCCTCAACGGTGGCGGCAAGACCACGCTCCTCGAAGTCCTTTCCGGACTCGCCGAGCCGGATTCCGGGCGGGTGAGCCACGTCGGCGGCCTGCGGATGGCCGTGGTCACCCAGCGGACGGAGCTGCCGGACGGCAGCAGCGTCGGCGAGGTCGTGCTCGAACGCTACGGCGCCGAGCACGAATGGGCCGCCGACGCGCGCGTCCGGTCCATTGTGGACGGTCTGGGCATCACCGCGATCGGGCTCGAGACGCCGACCGCCAACCTTTCCGGCGGTGAGCGGCGCCGGGTCTCCTTGGCCGCCGCGCTGACCGGGGAGCTCGACCTCGTCGTGCTCGACGAGCCGACCAACCACCTGGACGTCGAAGGTGTCCAGTGGCTCGCCGACCACCTGCTGACCCGGCGGATCGCGGTCGTGGTCGTCACCCACGACCGGTGGTTCCTCGACACCGTCGCGAGTGTGACCTGGGAGGTCGCCAACGGCCGCGTCGAGAGCTACGAAGGCGGTTACGCCGACTGGATCTTCGCGCGCGCCGAGCGGGCGCGGCTGGCCGCGACGGCCGAGGACAAGCGGCAGAACCTGGCGCGCAAGGAACTCGCGTGGCTGCGCCGCGGGCCGCAGGCGCGCTCGTCCAAGCCGCGCTACCGCATCGACGCCGCCGAGGCGCTGATCGCCGACGTGCCGCCGCCGCGCGACACCGTCGAGCTGATGGCGTTCGCGAAGCGACGGCTCGGCAAGACCGTGCTGGAGCTGGAGGACACGACCTACCAGGTGGGTGACCGGACGCTGCTCGACCACGTCACCTGGCGGGTCGGCCCCGGCGACCGGATCGGCCTGGTCGGCGTCAACGGATCGGGCAAGACGTCGCTGCTCAAGCTGCTCGGCGGCGACGTCGAGGGGTCGACCGGGCGCCGGATCCAGGGCAAGACCGTCGCGCTCGCGCACCTGCGCCAGGAGCTCGACGACCTGCCCGCGGACCTGCGCGTGCTGCAGGCGATCGAGCAGG
The DNA here is from genome assembly GCF_043197175.1 of Amycolatopsis sp. NPDC049252. Taxonomy (NCBI): domain Bacteria; kingdom Bacillati; phylum Actinomycetota; class Actinomycetes; order Pseudonocardiales; family Pseudonocardiaceae; genus Amycolatopsis; species Amycolatopsis sp. NPDC049252. The sequence goes on along the minus strand of NZ_JBICSQ010000001.1, from coordinate 72,314 downwards.
TCGCCGGGCGCGTGGTGTTCGGCAAGCAGGAGATGACGGCGTCGCAGCTGGGTGAGAAGCTCGGCTTCCCGCAGGCCCGCCAGTGGACGCCGGTCGGCGACCTCTCGGGCGGCGAGCGGCGCCGGCTGCAGCTGTGCCGGCTGCTGATGGCCGAGCCGAACGTGCTGCTCCTCGACGAGCCGACGAACGACCTGGACATCGACACCCTGCAGCAGCTGGAGGACCTGCTCGACGGCTGGCCGGGCACGATGATCGTGGTTTCGCACGACCGGTACCTGGTCGAACGCGTCTGCGACACGATCGTCGCCCTCTTCGGCGACGGCCGCATCACCCACCTGCCGGGCGGCATCGAGGAGTACCTGAAGCGCCGCGCCCTGGCCAAGGAACCGGCGGCCGCGCCGGGCCCGACGGCGGCGAAGACCGAGGCCAAGAAGTCGGCGGCGGACCTGCGCGCGGCCCAGAAGGACCTGGGACGCCTGGAGCGCAAGCTCGACCAGCTGCATGCGAAGGAAGAGAAGCTCCACGCCGCGCTGCTCGAGGCGGCGACGGACCCGGTGAAGCTGATGGAGCTGAACGCCCAGCTGAAGGGCGTCCAGGCCGAGGTCCAGGACGTCGAGGCGCGCTGGCTGGAGACGTCCGAGCTGCTGGAGTGAGGGTGCTCGGGCCGCGCGACTCCCCGGGCAAGACCCTGGCAGGAGAGGTGGCAGGCCGGGGTCTTGACCATGGCGCGGGTCGTCGAGCGCACGTTCTCGACCCCACCGGCAGCACATCGTCAAGATCGCGTGGCGGTACCACCCTGCGTGGGCAGCGGCAGGTCGACGGCTGGCTTCGGGGGCCGGTTTCCGCGTTGGTCGGCGGATGTTGACAGCGAGACAGTAATCTCTGGCCATGAGCAGGTTCGTGGACACGCTCGTCGCCACCGCGGCGGGGCGAGGTCAGCAGCGTGGCATGGTCACCGGGGAGCCGAAGGAGCCGGTGCGGCGGACCTGGGCGCAGGTGCACGAGCAGGCCCGGCGGATCGCCGGTGGCCTGGTCGCCGGGGGGTTCGAGCGGGGCGGGGCCGTGGCGGTGCTGGCCGCCGCGCCGGTGCTGATCGCGCCCACCGTGCAGGCCGTGTGGCTGGCCGGGGGCAGCGTCACCATGCTGCACCAGCCGACGCCGCGGACCGATCTCGCCGAGTGGGCCGAGGACACCGTGCGGGTGCTCGGGATGATCGGGTCGGACCTGGTGCTGCTGGGTGAGCCGTTCGACCAGCTCGCGCCGGTGCTGGCCGAGAAGGGCATCGGCTTCAAGCTGATCAACGAGCTGGCCGGCGCCGAGCCGCTCGCCGACGTCGTCGGCACCGACGAGGGCGAGACCGCGCTGCTGCAGCTGACCAGCGGGTCGACCGCCGACCCGAAGGCCGTGCGGATCACCTACGGCAACCTCTACTCCAACGTCAAGGCCATGGTCGACCGCGCGGAGTTCGACTTCGACACCGACGTGATGGTCTCGTGGCTGCCGACGTTCCACGACATGGGGATGGTCGGCTTCCTGACCGTGCCGATGACGTTCGGCGTCGAGCTGGTCAAGATCACCCCGGTCGAGTTCCTGACCGGGCCGCTGATCTGGCCCGCGCTGATCACGAAGTACAACGGCACGACGACGGCCGCGCCGAACTTCGCCTACGCGATCGTCGGCCGCCGGATGGCCCGCGTCGAAAACGACGACGAGTACGACCTGTCCAAGCTGCGGATCGCCCTCAACGGCGCCGAGCCCGTCGACGAGTCCGCCGTCCAGACCTTCGTCGACGCCGGTGCCCGGTTCAAGATGCCCGCCGAGTGCGTGTTCCCGGCCTACGGCATGGCCGAGGCGACCCTCGCGGTGTCGTTCGCGCCGCTGTTCACCGGGCTCACCCTGGACGTCGTCGAGGCCGACGCGCTGGAAGCCGGCAACCGCGCGGTCCCGGTCCCCGAGGGTGACGAGCGGCGCGGCACCGACGGCGTCCGCTCGTTCGCGGTGCTCGGCCGTCCGCTGGACGGGCTCGAGGCGGAGATCGTCGACGAGAAGGGCGAACGGCTCGGCGAGCGCGAGGTCGGCGAGATCCGGCTGCGCGGCGAGGCCGTCACGCCCGGCTACCTCACCATGGACGGCCCGCTCGACACCCAGGACGCCGACGGCTGGCTCAACACCGGCGACCTCGGTTACCTGGTCGACGGCCAGATCGTCATCTGCGGCCGCCGCAAGGACGTCATCATCATGGGCGGCCGGAACCTGTACCCGACGGACATCGAGCGCGCGGCGACGTCGGTCGAGGGGGTGCGCGCGGGCAACGCGGTGGCGGTGCGGCTCGACGCGGGCAGCCGCCGCGAGCGTTTCGCCGTGGTCCTGGAGTCGAAGCTGGCTGGGGACGCCGAGGCCGAGAAGAACCTGGTGAAGCAGGTGTCGGCCCGGGTCCGCGACGCCGTCGACATGCGGCCGTACGCGGTGGTCGTGCTGCCGGCGGGCAGCCTGCCGAAAACGCCGTCCGGCAAGGTCAAGCGGGCGGCGACGGCCACCCAGTTCGCGGACAAGATCAAGAAGAACGCGGACGCGTAGCTCCAGCGTCCCAATGCGGCGTTCGGTGCGTCAGACGCACCCAACGCCACATTGGGGCGTTCGGGGTCAGCGCTGCTGGAGGTGGTCCGCCAGCTCGGCGGGCGGGGTGGCGCGTTCCGCCGTCGCCTCGTGCTCGGAGCGAGCGCCCGGGAGGTCCGGCGCGCGGCCCGTCCGGGCGGCGAGCTGGTCCTCCACCGAGTCGAGGAACTCGTCGACCTCGCGCTCGTCGTACCCGCGCTTGCCGATCAGGGGCTTCGAGAACATCACGTGGTGCACTTCGGCGGCGGTCAGGTCGTCCTCCTCGGCGAACGTCTTGGCGACGCGCCGGACGAACTCGTCGACCTCGTGCTTGGCGTAGCCACGGCGGCCGATCGGGGCGTTACCGAAGGTGACCTCGGCGAGGTCTTCGGCGGTGAACGACATGGAACTCTCTCCGATTCCGGGGTTGGCGGTGCGAACTCCGTTCACCGTCCTAACCCGTGAACAGGCTCCCCGGAAGAGTCTGACCCCAAGCTCACCCCGACGGGCACCCTCGCGCCCGCCATCGAGTGAGCGGGACTACCGAGCGCCATGTGGCGGGTTTCACACCGCGACCTGGGGGTTCAGCTCCGGCCGAACCACTTCCGGGTGCCCTCCGGCCGCCGTTCTTCGGCCACCGGCGGCGGTGGCGGGTTCCGCAGCAGGACCAGCGCCGCTTCGGCCTCGTCGAGGAAGAGGTCGACCTGGGCCTGGTCGTAGCTGCGCGCGCCGAGCGGCATGATCGTGAACTCGACGTAGTGGATGTCGTCGGGCGTCAGGATGTTCCGCCCGGCCAGCGCTTCGGCGATGAGGTCGAGGAAGGCGTCCACCTGGTCCTCGTCATAGCCGCGACGGCCGAAGCGGGGCTTGCCGAACGCGATCGCCCGGACTTCGTCAGGGGTCATGGCTTCACCTTGCCACCCGTGTCAGCCTGCGTGAAAGGTGTTCTGCGCGGCCGCGAGGCCGGTCTCGACCAGCGCCTCGGTCGCGTCCGCGCACCGGTCGACCTCGAACGGGAGCTCCTTGCGCTCGACCGTCGAAAAGTCCTTCAGCACGAAGTCCGCCGGGTCCTGGCGACCCGGCGGGCGGCCGATCCCGAACCGCACCCGGTAGTACTCGCGGGTGCCGAGCGACTTCGTGATCGAGCGGAGCCCGTTGTGGCCGTTGTCGCCGCCGCCGAACTTGAGCTTCAACGCACCGAAGTCGACGTCCAGCTCGTCGTGCACCACGACGACCCCGGTCGGCGGGATCTTGAAGAACTTCGCGGCGCCGACCACCGGCCCGCCCGAGAGGTTCATGAACGAGCGCGGCTTCACCAGCACGACCCGGCGGCCGCCGAGACGGCCTTCGAGCACTTCCGCGCCGCTCTTGTGCGCCTTGAACTTGCCGCCGATCCGGCCGGCCAGCTCGTCCAGCACCATGAACCCGACGTTGTGCCGGTTTCCGGCGTACTGGGGCCCGGGATTGCCGAGGCCGGCGAGCAGGATCAGCTCGCCGGCCCCGGGCAGGTCTTCGGTCATGCGGAAATGCTATTCGGCGGCTTCGGCCGACTCGCCGCCCGCCTCGGTGGCGGAGTCCTCGTCCTCGGCCTCTTCACGCTGCGGCTCGTTGACGGCCACGACGAGGGAGTCCGGGTCGGTGATCAGGACGGCGCCCTGGGGCAGCTCGACCTGGGAGGCGGTGATCTGGGTGCCGATCTCGGCGCCCTCGATCGAGACCTCGAACTGGTCCGGGATGTGCAGGGCCTCGACCTCGACCTGCAGGGTGTCGACGTCCTGGTTGACCAGGCCGCCGGGGCCGGGGTTGCCGGTGACGACGACGGGGACGTCGACGACGATCTTCTCGCCGCGCTTCACGACCAGCAGGTCGACGTGCTCGATGTAGTTCTTGAGCGGGTGCACGACGATCGTCTTCGTCAGCGCGAGCTCGTCGGAGCCCTCGATGGCGAGGGTGATGACGGCGTTGGAGCCGTTCTCACGCACGACGCGGGCGAACTCGATGGCCGGCAGCGCGAAGTGCCGGGGGTCCGAGCCGTGGCCGTACAGGACGGCGGGGATCTTGCCGGCGCGACGCGTGCGACGCGCGGCGCCCTTGCCGAACTCGGTGCGCGGCTCGACGGACAGACGTACCTCGGACACGGTGTGGCACTCCTTCAAATCACGAACATGGTGCGGTGAACAGCATGCTGCGGCGGGGATGCGGTGGTCTTGTCGTTCAGGTGGTTGCGTTCGGCGGCGAGATTTCCGGGCGTGCACGACAGCCGGGAGGGCTACTCGAGCCGCCGCGTCGATCACGCCGGGCACCCTGGAAGGGCCCCGCCTCGCCGAGACAACCTCAAGAGTGTAAACCAACCTCATCACGGTGGGTTGCGGCGGGTGCCCGGACCAGGCTAGAACCCTCCTAGCGCCCAGGATGTGACGACACAAATCCGGTGGCGGGACTCCGCCTGCCGAGGTGTGCTCGGCGGAGCGGAAGAGCAGGGGGGCGAAGATGCGGGCTCGAGGCACGGTGGTGGCCGTGTTGCTGTTGAGCGGGCTGCTGGCCGGTTGTCAGGTGGCGGTCCCGGGCACGCCCGGTGTTTCCGCGGCGGACCAGGAGAAGGCGGATCAGCGCGCCGCGCAGCGCACGGCGGTCGACGCCGCGCTGGCGGCGCTGGAGCAGGCGCCCGCGCTCGCGTTGAAGTCGACGGTCAAGGGCGCCGCACAGCAGTTCCGGATCACCCGCGGCGGCAGCGCGGTCGGCGCGCTGCCGCTCGAGGGCGGCGTCGTCCAGGTGACGGCCGCGGCCGGGCAGTTCTACCTGCAGGCCGACGCCGGCTACTGGAAGGCGCACGCGATCGACGAGGGCGCCCAGTTCGGCACGAGCTGGGTGCGCTCGCTCGGCTCCGAGCTGCCGATGGACCCCGCGGCCAAGCTCGCCCCCGCCGCCCTCGCCGGCGCGCTGCGCAAGGCGATCGCCGGGATGGACCAGACGCGCGAGCCGGTCAAGGCCAAGCTCCCGGACGGCACCGAGGTCTTCCAGCTCGGGGCCGCGCCCAGCGTCGTGCGCGTCACGACCGCCAAGCCGAACCGCGTCGTCAGCTTCGCGCCGGCGCTGCTCGACCCGCAGGCCGGGCCGAAGTTCGGCACCGAGTTCCAGGTCGCCCCGCTCACCGGGGACGCGATCAAGACGTTCCACACCGACCTCGACAACACCGTCGGCGGCCTCGGCCAGCCGTTCGAAGGGCTGGTGCAGGCGAGCGCCGTCGTCACCAACGACAACCTCGACTGCAAGGACTTCGTCGGCTCGTGCACCACGACGGTGGACGTCTCCAACAGCGTCGTCGGCACGCCGGCTCCGGGGGAGAAGAGCACCGTGCACCTCAACCTTTCGGTCGAGGTGAGCGCCGACTCGCTCGGCTCGCAGACGTGCACGGCGGCGGCCGACGCCGAGCCGTACGCGACGGTCAAGATGTCCTGCACGGTCACCTTCCGGCTCCCGAACCGCACGGCCAGCTACCAGGTGCTGTCCAAGCCGAGCGCGACGGCGGAGGTCCGCGCGGCGCTCGACGTCAACGCGGTGAAGCAGAAGCTGGCGACGGAGTTCGCCGCGCTGGGCGGCTGACCTGGACACCTACCCGGCGGTGCGTTGCTTCCGTTGAAGTAGGTGATCTTCCGTTCCTACCATCGGCTGCGTACAGCCGAGACGAACGGAGAAACAGACATGGCCAAGCTGGTCATTTTCGGGGGGACCGGGTACGCCGGGGGCAAGATCGGCGCCGAGGCGCTGCAGCGCGGGCACGAGGTGGTCGGGGTCGCGCGGAACCCCGGTTCGGCGCCCGAGGGCGTCGACGAGCGGCAGGGCTCGCTGCACGACGAAGAGTTCGTGGCGGGGCTCGCGAAGGACGCCGACGTGTTCGTGGTCGCCACCCCGGCGCGCGCGATCGACGGCAAGAAGCTGATCGACGCCGTGCCGTCGCTGGTCCGGATCGCGCGCGAGAACGGCGTCCGGCTGTCGTTCGTGGGCGGCGCGGCGAGCCTGCTGGTCGCCGAGGGCGGCCCGCGGCTGTTCGACACTCCCGAGTTCCCGGACGAGTACAAGGACGAGGCCGGCAACCACGCCGAGGTCCTCTCCCTGCTGCGCGAGCAGCCCGAGGACCTCGACTGGTTCTACGTCAGCCCCGCCGCCGAGTTCGGCGCCTGGACCCCCGGTGAGCGCAAGGGTGAATTCCGCCTCGGCGGCGACGTCCTGGTGACCGACGAGAACGGCAAGTCGCACATCGGTGGTGACGACTTCGCGATCGCGTACGTCGACGAGATCGAGCAGCCGAAGCACCGCCGGGCGCGGTTCACCGTCGCCTACTGACGGCTTTCGGGGGTTCGGGTGGCGAAGCCCCCGGCCCGGGGCGAAGCCTCGGTTGGGCGCTGAAGTTCCTTCAGCACGGGCGCGAACGTCTCGAGCATCGGTTCGAACACCGTGATGTACGAGAAGCCGTAGCGCTCGCGCCGGGCTTCCAGCTGCCCGGCGATCTCCTCGACCGTGCCCAGCAGGAGCTGGGGCGCGTCGAGGAGTTCCCGGGCGTCGGCGACGGCGCTGCGCTCGGTCAGCTCGTGCCACGCCTCGGCGGCCTTTTCGCGGTCGTCGGTGACCTCGACGTGCTGGACCAGCATGTTGTACTCGGGGTCGCGGCCGGTGTGCGACCGGAAGAACCGCACCCGTTCGTCCATCGCCTCGGCGTTGTCGAGCTTGAAGGTGCCCGGCGGCTTCCCGGGCTGCTGCCGGAGCCCGCCGAATCCGACGACGTCGGCGTGCTCGGCGGCCAGCTTCAGGACGCCGTCGCTGTTGCCCGCGATGAGCACCCGCGGGTGGTCGATGCCCTCGTCCTCGAAGTGTTTCCGCAGGTGGCCGAGGCTCTGTTCGAGGTAGGCGATGCGTTCGGACGCCTTGTGCCACGGCAGCCCGGCGGCGTCGAACTCGGCTTTCATGTGCCCGGCGCCGAGCCCCAGATCGAGGCGGCCGTCGAGCAGCAGGGCCGTCGAGGACGCTTCGCGCGCGAAGAGCGCGAGGTTGTAGAAGGGCACATTGGACACGAGGGTGCCCAGGCGCGGCCGTTCGGTGACGGCGGCCGCCATGGCCAGCACCGGGAACGGCGCGAACCGGCCGGTGCCGAGGTGGTCGGGCACGGTGATGACGTCGTAGCCGAGTTCCTCGGCCCGCCGGCACTTGGCGATCCAGGCGTCGCGGCTGCCGATCTCGCGGAAGCTGACGCCGAACTTGAAGTTCCCCATGCCGGCGACGCTAGCGCCGGAAACCGCCGCCGGGCGCGGAGTTCGCGCCCGGCGGACGGATCAGGCGTTGCCGTCGAAGAGGGACGTGACCGAGCCGTCTTCGAAGACCTGCTGGATGGCCTCCGCCAGCATCGGGGCGATCGACAGCACCGTCAGGCCGTTGAACCGCTTCTCCTCGGGGATCGGCAACGAGTTCGTGACGATGACCTCGCGCGCCTTGCACTGCGAGAGCCGCTCGGTCGCCGGGTCCGAGAGGATGCCGTGGGTCGTCGCGATGACGACGTCCGCCGCGCCCTCGTCGATCAGCGCTTCGGTGGCCTTCACGATCGTGCCGCCGGTGTCGATCATGTCGTCGATCAGCACGCAGAGCTTGCCCTCGACCTTGCCGACCACGCGGTTGGCCACGGCCTGGTTCGGCTTGTCCGGGTCGCGCGTCTTGTGGATGAACGCGATCGGCCGGTCGCCCAGCGTCTGCGCCCACTTCTCGGCCAGCCGCACGCGGCCCGAGTCCGGCGAGACGACCGTGATGTCGGCGTCGCCGTAGGTCTTCTTGATGTGGTCGGCCAGCACGGTCTGCGCCATCAGGTGGTCGACCGGCCCGTCGAAGAAGCCCTGGATCTGCGCGGTGTGCAGGTCGACCGTCATGATCCGGTCGGCGCCCGCGGTCTTGAACAGGTCCGCGATCAGCCGGGCCGAGATCGGCTCGCGGCCCTTGTGCTTCTTGTCCTGGCGCGCGTACGGGTAGAACGGCATCACGACGGTGATCCGCTTCGCGCTCGCCCGCTTGAGCGCGTCCACCATGATCAGCTGCTCCATCACGTACTCGTTGATGGGCGTGGTGTGCGCCTGGATGACGAAGGCGTCGGTGCCGCGGACGGACTCCTCGAACCGGACGAACAGCTCGCCGTTGGCGAACGTGTGCGCCGTCTGCGGGGTGATCGTCACGTTGAGGTGCTCGGCGACCTCTTCGGCGAGCTCCCGGTGCGCCCGTCCGGAGAAGAGCATCAAGTTCTTCTTCGGCGTACCTGACTTCGGACTCATGCTGGCGACTCCCCGTCGGTTCCTGCTGCTGAATCGGCGTCGAGGGCGGCCTGGGCCGCCTCCGCCGCGGGCGTACCCGGCCGGCGCCGGATCGCCCAGCCTTCGATGTTGCGCTGCGGCGGCGCCGACACCGCGAGTGTGCCCGGCGGGACGTCCTCGCGGATCACGGCACCCGCACCACTGTAAGCGCCGTCACCGATCCGCACCGGGGCGACGAAGGTGTTGTCGGCACCCAACCGGACATGTGACCCGATAACGGTCTTGTGCTTGTTCACCCCGTCGTAGTTCACGAACACGCTGGAGCAGCCGATGTTGCTGTTCTCGCCGATCGTGGCGTCGCCGACGTAGGTCAGGTGCGGCACCTTCGTGCCGGCGCCGATGTCGGCGGCCTTCGTCTCGACGAACGCGCCGAGCTTGGCCTTGACGCCCAGCTTCGTGCCCGGCCGCAAGTAGGTGAACGGGCCGACGTTCACGCGGTCGCCCAGCTCGGAGTCGGAGCCGTGCACCCGCACGACGGAGGCACCGGCCCCGATCGTGACGTTCGTCAGCGTGCTGTCCGGGCCGACCGTGCTGCCCTCGCCGACCGACGTCGTGCCCTTGAGCTGCACGCCCGGCTCGATCACGACGTCACGCGAGAGGGTTACGCCGGCGTCGATCCAGGTCGAGGCCGGGTCGACGACCGTGACGCCCTCGCGCTGCCAGCGGCGGACGATCCGGCGGTTCAGCTCGGCGCCGAGCACCGACAGCTGGACGCGGTCGTTGACGCCTTCGGTCAGCCACGGGTCGTCGACGACCAGCGCGCCGACATTCAGCCCGTCGCCGTTCGCGATGCCCAGGACGTCGGTCAGGTAGAGCTCGCCCTGCGCGTTGTCGGTCGACAGCCGTGAGAGGCCGTCGCGCAGCACCGCGGCGTCGAAGGCGTAGACGCCCGAGTTGATCTCGGTGATCTCCGCCTGCTCCGGGGTGGCGTCCTTGTGCTCGACGATCCCGGTGACGTGGCCGGCGTCGTCGCGCGTGATGCGGCCGTAGCCGGCCGGGTCGTCGACCACGGCCGTGAGCACGGTGACGGCGTTCTTCGCCTCGGTGTGCTCGGCCAGCAGGGTCGAGAGCGTCGCGGTGTCCAGGAGGGGGACGTCGCCGTAGCTGACGATCACGGTGCCGGTGAGGTCGGCGGGCAGGGTCGCGAGGGCGCAGCCCACGGCGTGGCCGGTGCCCTTCTGCTCGTCCTGCACGGCGGTGCCGACCGCGCGGCCGAGGTTCTCCGCGACGGCGGCCAGCTTCTCGCCGACGGCCGCGCGGCCGTGGCCGACCACCACGACGAGGTGCTCGGGGTCCAGGCCGGCGGCGGCCCGGACGGCGTGCTCGACGAGGGGCCGCCCGGCGATCGGGTGCAGCACCTTCGGCGTCGAGGAACGCATGCGGGTGCCTTCACCCGCGGCCAGGATCAACGTGCTCAGCGGGCCGGTCAACGACGCTCCCAACGGTTACCAGCATGTGGCTTCTGTCGGGCACCGATCCTAACTGTGCTCGTCGGGGTCCCACGCGGGGTCGGTGGGAAGGCCCTCGCTGGTCCACGCCGCGGCCGGGTCGGCGGCCATCGAGTTCGCCGACGCCACCTGGTTGCCGCCGCCGCGTTTGGCCTGGTACATGGCCGCGTCCGCGCGGGCGAGGACCTGCTCGCCCCGCTCCTGCGGGCGCAGGGAGACGAGCCCGATCGACAGCGTGACGCCGTGCGACAGGTGGTGCGGCAGGCCGGCGACGGACTTCACCGCGCGGCCGAGCGCCATCTTCGCCGCGGACGCCGGGGTGCCCGGCAGCAGCACGATGAACTCGTCACCGCCGTAGCGCGCCACCAGGTCGTCACCGCGCAGCGCGTCACGCAGCGTGCTCGCGACGACACGCAGCACGTTGTCGCCTTCGGCGTGCGACTGCTTGTCGTTGACACCCTTGAAGCCGTCGAGGTCGACGAGCGCGACGGCGAGGGGCTGCGCGTCGGCCGAGGACGCGAGCTGCCGCAGCTTCTCGTCGAGCGCGCGCCGGTTCGGCAGGCCGGTGAGCGGGTCCTGCAGGGCCTGCTGGGTGATCGCGCCGTGCTCGGCCGAGAGCCGTTCGTGCTCGCGGCGGGCGTTCAGCGTGGCGATCTGCGACTCGCGCAGGCTCCACATCTCCGACTCCAGCCGGGTCGCGTAGTCGATCAGCGACTGGCTGGCGCCGGACGCGTAGTCCGGGCTGGTGTCGAGGCGGGCGAGCTCGCGGGCGATGTTCAGCCGCATCGACGGCTGGGAGCCGTCCTCGCCGAGGGACTCACGGGCCGAGCGGAGCACGTCCAGCGCGTCTTCACGCCGGCCGGCCTTGTCGAAGCAGCGGGCGAGGGCGATCGTCACGATCTCGCGTTCGCCCGGGTAGCCGATGCCCTCGTGGAGCCCGCGGAGCCGGTCGATCTGGTCCTCGCTGGGCCGGTGCAGCGCGAGCGCGGCGGCGAGCACGCCGACCTGCTCGACGGCTTCGACGCCGACCCGGCGCGGGAACAGCGACTCGCTGTAGGGCCCTTCGATGGCCATCGCCATCGACGCGGCGGTGCGGAACTTGTCGGCGCTCTCGTCGTACTCTTCGATCCGCTCCAGCCGCAGGCCCCAGCCGAGCAGCATCTTCACCCGGTTCAGCAGCTGCAGGGTGATCTCGTGCGGGGTCGCGCTCTCGCGGATCGCGGACGCGGCGCGGCTGCTGACCTCTTCGGCGGCTTCGTAGACACCCAGCTGGTTGAGCACGATCCAGCAGTCGTTCAGCGTCGACCACAGCATCCGGTTCCAGGTGCGCTTGCCGACCTGGCGGTCCGGGATCGCGGAGTCGTCGAGGATGGCCAGTGCGCGGGCGATCTCGGTGAGCGCGGCGTCCTCCTGCGCGGCGAGCACGAGGCGGCGCCCGCGCAGCGCGTGCGCGTCGGCCCGCAGCAGCGCCAGGCCGTGACGGCGGGTGTGCGCGAGCATCTCGTCGAGCCGGGGCTCCGCTTCGGCGGCGAGGCCCTTGGTGATCAGCCGGGCGGTGGCGGAGGAGCGCAGCAGCTGCGCGACCAGCAACGGCTCACCGCGGCGCTGGGTCTCGTCGAGCAGCTCGTCCATCTGCGCGACGATCTCGAGCTGGTGGGGGTAGTCCGAACGCTGGACCGCGGCGGTCAGCTCACGCGCGCGTCCGACGAGCCAGGCGTCGGACATCTCGATCAGCGTGGGCCGCCTGGCCGCTACCGGGTCGGTCGCCTCTTCGGTCAGCGCCAACCTCCCGGTGTCGTGGTTCGGGGTCCTCGGCTTGGTGTTTCCGCTGCTCCGCCGCCAGGATTCGAACCTGAACTGTCAGAACCAAAATCTGAAGTGCTGCCGATTACACTACGGCGGATTGCTCCTGGTCAGGATAGCGACGATCGGGTGTCGTCCGCGCGGGGGATGCGTTACCGGCCAGTCCGCCGGGTACTCCGGTTCCGAAGGACTGGTGAGAGTTCAGGCACTCCCCAGTCGCCGGAACCTCCTGTACCGTAACTTACGGCATCGTAGGTTAGGCGACCCTTTGCAGGGCACCGCGCAGGAAGAAGTGAAGCGTATGACGGCCACGCTCGACCGTTCGCAGCCCACCGGGGAGCCTTCGGCTCCCAAGGGGCCCAAACCTGTCACCGAAGGCACCCGCGGAATCGGCGTGCAGCTTTCGGTCTACTTCGGCGTGATCGCGCCGTTGGTGGCACTGCTCGTCGCGGTGCCGTTCGCCTGGGGCTGGGGACTGAGCTGGGTCGACGTCGGCATCTTCGTGGTGTTCTACGCGATCAGCGGGCTCGGCATCACGGTGTCGTACCACCGCTACTTCACGCACGGCTCGTTCAAGGCCAAGCAGTGGCTGCGCGTGGTCATGGCCATCGCCGGCAGCATCGCGCTGCAGGGCCCGGTCATCACCTGGGTCGCCGACCACCGTCGCCACCACGCGTTCTCCGACCGCGACGGCGACCCGCACTCCCCGTGGGCGTTCGGCACGTCGCCGTGGGCCATCGCCAAGGGGTTCTGGCACGCGCACATGGGCTGGCTGTTCGAGCGCGACCAGACGAACGCCGAGCGCTTCGCGCCGGACCTGGTGAAGGACCCGGCGATCAAGAAGGTCGACGACCTGTTCTGGCTGTGGGCTCTGGTCAGCCTGGCGCTGCCGGCCCTCATCGGCGGGCTGGTGTCCTGGTCGCTGTGGGGCGCCGTGACGGCGTTCTTCTGGGCCGGCCTGGTGCGCATCTGCGTGCTGCACCACGTGACCTGGTCGGTCAACTCGATCTGCCACATGATCGGCGAGCGCCCGTTCGCCGCGCGCGACAAGTCCGCGAACTTCTGGCCGCTGGCGATCTTCTCCTTCGGCGAGTCCTGGCACAACCTGCACCACGCCGACCCGACGTCCGCGCGCCACGGCGTGAAGCGCGGTCAGATCGACATCTCGGCGCGGCTGATCTGGATCTTCGAGAAGTTCGGCTGGGTGCACGACGTGCGCTGGCCGACCCCGCAGCGGTTGGCCCGAATCGCCACGGAGAAGAGCTAGCCTCACTGTAGGGTCTGGCAAGTGGCGGGGAGACGACGTTCAAAGCGTGAGCAGCAGGTCACCGGGGCAAGACCGGCCGCCCCGGTGACCCGCGTCCGGATGACCGGCACCGAACGGCGTCAGCAGTTGTTGAACGTGGCGCGGGCGTTGTTCGCCGAAAAGGGTTTCGACGGCACGTCGATCGAGGAGATCGCGCACCGCGCCAACGTGTCGAAACCGGTGGTGTACGAGCACTTCGGCGGCAAAGAGGGCATCTACGCGGTGGTCGTGGACCGCGAAACGCAGCTGCTGCTGGAACGCATGGTGTCGACCCTCCACGGCGGCCACCCGAGGGTGATGCTGGAACAGGCGGCGACGGCGTTGCTGTCGTACGTGGAGGATTCCCACGACGGCTTCCGCATCCTGGTCCGCGACTCGCCGGTGGCGAGTTCCACGGGCACGTTTTCCACGGTGCTGAACGACATCGCGAGCCAGGTCGAGCACATCCTGGCCCAGCAGTTCGCAGCCCGCGGCTACGACGAAAAGCTGGCGGCGCTGTACGCCCAGGCGCTGGTGGGCATGGTGGCGTTGACCGGCCAGTGGTGGCTCGACGCCCGAAAGCCGAAGCGCGACGAGGTCGCGGCGCACCTCGTCAATCTGGCTTGGAACGGGCTGTCCCATCTGGAGGACAAGCCCAAGCTCCGGCTGCGCTGAGTCCAGGACTTCACCAGAGTTCGGTCGACTTAGCCACCCGGGCGCGGAACTCCCGCGCGTCCTTCGGTGGCAGCGCGTGGGCGACGGCGTGCAGGACGCGCCGTATCTCGGCCGGATCGGGGCAGCATTCCGGCACCCCGCAGCCGTACCTCGGGTCCCAGAGCCGGTGCATCGGATCGCGGACGAACCGGGCCCAGGCCAGGAGTGCCTCGGCGGCGGCGCCCGGGTGCAGCCGGGTCCGTTCGAGGCGTGCGATCACGGCTCGTCCGCGTGGCGAAAGGCCGGGCGGCGACGGGATCGGTTCGGTCGATCGGCGAGGGGCCTCGGCGCGCAGCCGGGCGGGTGACCTACGCGGCATCGCCCTTTCGAATGGTCGGCATGTCTTCCATCATCGCAGCTGCCCGGCCTGGTGCAGGTGGTCGAAGATGAGCTTGTCCACCGCCGACACCCGGTCGCGGTCCGCGTAGCCGAGCCAGGTGATTTCCTCGATCTCGCTGCTCGCCGCCAACGTTCCCGTGTACGAAGCCGTGAAGCACGTCATCCGGACCAGCACGCCCGCCGCCTTGCCGTCCGCCTGGGCTTCGAAGACGCCGGCCGGCTGGATCGTCGGCTCGTTGATCGCGACGGTGACCTCTTCGCGGATTTCGCGCACCAGGGTCTGCTCGTCCGTCTCGCCCGGCTCGCGCTTGCCGCCGGGGAGGTAGTAGGCCTGCTTGCCGCGGGAGCGCGTGCTCAGGATGCGGCCGTCCACCAGGTGCAGCCAGGCGATCTTGTCGATCACGCCAGCCCCGCCAGTGCCTCGTCGGTGGTCACGACCGTGCCCAGGCGCGGGAAGATCTTCGTGATCGCGTTCTCGTGCGAGATGTCCGACAGGGCCGTCATCGCGTCCGAGACCGCCACCGTGTCGTAACCGTGGTCCGAGGCCGCGCGCAGGGTCGACTCGACGCCGAACTCCGTGGCGATGCCGCCGAACACCACCGTGCGGACACCCTTGCCGCGCAGGTACTCGTCCAGGTCGGTGCCGGCGAAGCCGCCGATCGTGAACTTGGTGACGATCTTGTCGTCCTGCGGGTCGAACACCAGCTCGTTGCCCGGCGGGTTGTCCGGCCGCGACACCTTCACGATCACGACCGGCGCGCCCGCCGCGCGGAACGCCTCCCGCAGCCGCAGGGCGTTCGCCAGGACCGTTTCACCGGTGTGCGGCGTGGTCGGCAGCGCCACGATCCGCTCCTGCAGGTCGACAAGCACGAGGGCGGTCGTGGCCGGATCGATCTTCGTCATGCCCCGATCCTAGGCAGTAGGCTCTCCGGACATGGGGAACAGCAGGGAAATAGTGGTGACGGGCGGCGGCACCGGCATCGGATACGCCGTGGCGGAGGCGTTCGCGCGGGCGGGTGACCGCGTCACGATCACCGGACGCCGGGAGCAGGTGCTCACCGAGGCGGCGACGCTGCTGGGCGCGCGGCCGGTCGTGTTCGACGCGGCCGATCCGGCGGCCGTCGAGACCGCACTGGGCGAGTTGCCGGACCGGGTCGACGTGCTCGTCAACAACGCCGGCGGCAACACGGACTTCGCCGGCGAGCAAGGCGAAGGCCTCGCCGGGTTCGCGGCCGCGTTCGAGCGGAACCTCCGGTCCAATGTGGTCAGTGCCGCGCTGGTGACGCACGCGCTGCGCGACCGCCTCGCCGACGGCGCGCGGATCGTGACGATCGGCTCGATCGCCGCCCACACCGGCGCCGGTTCGTACGGCGCCGCGAAGGCCGCGGTCGAGGCGTGGAACGTCAGCGTGGCGCAGGAGTTCGGCCCGCGCGGGATCACCGCGAACGTCGTCGCGCCGGGACTGATCGGCGAAACCGAGTTCTTCCACGGCAAGCTCAGCGACGGCCGCCGCGAGCGGCTCGTCGGCAACACGCTGAACAAGCGCCCCGGCACACCCGAGGACGTCACCGCCGTGGTGACGTTCTTGGCGAGCCCCGCCGCCGGGCACGTCACCGGACAGGTGGTGCACGTCAACGGCGGCGCCTACCTCGGCAGCTGAGCCGCCGTCGATCCCCGGCCGCGACGCCGGAAGGCCGGCGGGCGCAGGTCGAGCCGGTATCGGGTAGCTGGAAGCCGGTCCCCGGACGCCAGGTCGGCGGTGGCGTCCGGGGACCGGCGCGGTGCTGCCGCGGGAACGCTTTCTTCGGACCGCGTCCAACACTCGTCGGTGGCGGGCGAAAACTCGTGGTGCACACCATGTTCCGCGATCGCCTCGCGGCACGACAGTGTTCCCGGCACCGGCCGGGTGTGTCTTTTGCACGCCTCAGGCGGGCGTGACCTTCAGCAGCTTGTCGTTCGTCCCGTCCGACGTCGTCACGTACAGCGCGCCGTCCGGGCCGCTGCGGACCGCCCGCAACCGGCCGAACTTGTCGTCGAACTCGGGCGGCAGGGAGACGTCGAGGACCTTGCCCGCGGCGTCCAGGTGGAACAGCAGCAGCTTCTGCCCCTTGAGGGCGACGACGACGAGCGCGCCGTCGTTGCGGCCCCACTGGGCGCCGGTCAGGAACGCGTCGCCGCTGATCGCCTCGGTGATCTTGCCGGACGTCCACAGTGGACTCACCGCGTCCGGGAAGCGCTTGAGGTCGGTCATCGGCACGCTCTCGTCGTAGCTCGAGTCCGTGCCGCCCTTCGACGGGTCCCAGCCGTAGTTCGCGCCCGGCTTCAGCAGGTTGACCTCGTCGTCGAACGTCGGGCCGTGCTCGGCGGTGATCACCTGGCCGCTGCCCGGGCGGATCGCCACGCCCTGCAGGTTGCGGTGGCCGTAGGTGTAGATGAGCCGTTCGCGCGGGTCGGACGAGGTGATGAACGGGTTGTCCGGCAACGGTTTCCCGGTCTTCGCGTCCAGCCGCAGCACCTTGCCGCCCAGGGCGTGACGGTCCTGCGAGACGGTCGACTTCGCCG
The DNA here is from genome assembly GCF_043197175.1 of Amycolatopsis sp. NPDC049252. Taxonomy (NCBI): domain Bacteria; kingdom Bacillati; phylum Actinomycetota; class Actinomycetes; order Pseudonocardiales; family Pseudonocardiaceae; genus Amycolatopsis; species Amycolatopsis sp. NPDC049252. Next base: position 55,221 of record NZ_JBICSQ010000001.1, on the reverse strand, counting down.
TGTCGCCGGTGCCGACCAGCAGGGCGCCGTCCGGCGCGAACGTCGGGCGGCAGCCGGAGTGCCGGCCGCTCGGGTTGACAGGCAGCCCTGTGAGCAGGTCCTTGACCTTCGTCGCGCTCGCGCCGTCGTCGGCCAGCTTCCAGGTGACCAGCCGGATGTCGACGGCCTTGCCGCCCTCCTGGTGGTCCTGGCAGGTGATGAACTCGCGGCTGGTCGTGAAGTCCGGGCTGATCACCATGCCGAGCAGCCCGCCCTCACCCTGCACGAGAACATCCGAGAAGTCGGCCTTGACGTCGGTGACCTTCCCGTCGCGGACCAGCGCGAGCTTGCCCGGCCGCTGCGGCACGAGGTAACCGCCGTCGGGCAGGAAGCCGATGTCCCAGCCGTGCTCGAGGCCCGCGGTCACCGTCTCGACCTTGAACTTCCCGCCGGCCGCCGCGGGCGTGGACGCGGGTGGCGGGACGCTCTGCACCGGGGCGCTCGACGCCCCCGAACAGCCCGCGACCAGCAGGGACACCACACCGAGGAGACCCAGCACACACCGCATAACGGCTCATCCTGCCATCAAGCGGTGAAATCGCCGTTCGCTGCGGCGCGCGTGAGGAAGTCCAGGTCCGCGTCGCCCGGGAGGTAGTGCCCGGTGCCCGGAACGAGGTCGACGACGGCGTCCGGCGCCACGTTCTCGAGCCGCCGTTTGGTCGTCGCGGAGTCGACCATGACGTCGTCCGCGCCGGCGACGGCGTACACCGGCATGGTCAGCCCGGCCAGCGCGGCGTCGTCGAACGCCGGGAACGGGCCGGTGCGGTAGCGGTAGTTCGCCGCCACGAGCAGCTGGTGCTCGACGACCGGCGACGATCCCGCGTCACCGAGCACCCCGGCCACGGACTTGCGGCGACCCCATTCGCCCAGCATCGCCAGGAGCACGGCCTTGACCATGAACCCCTTCTTCATCGGGCCGAGGCCGATCGGGGACCGCAGCGCCAGCGCCGTGACGCGCCCGGGCCGCCGGGTCGCGTAGTCGAGGGCGAGCCAGCCGCCGAGCGACGACGTCAGGAAGGCCGCCGACGTCACCCCGAAGTGGTCGAGCACGGCGTCCAGCCACGTCGCGTACCGGTCGGTGCCGATGGGCGGGCGTGTCTCGGCGCTCAGTCCCGGCTCGCCGATGACGTCGACGGCGTACACCCGGAACCGCTCGGCCAGCGCCGGGAGCCGGTGGGCCCACTCGCCGGAGTTGCTGCCGGAACCGTGCAGCAGCACCAGGGCCGGGGCGCCGGCTGGGCCGGAGACGAGCACGAACGTCTCGCCCTCGGGGGTCGGCACCCGCACCTGCTCGTGGGGGACGGGCCACGCCTCCAGGACGTCGAGGTAGCGCTCGCGCAGTAGCCGAGCGCCGGCTTCGGACTTGTATATCGTCATGCAAAGTACTTTAACCTTCCCTATCAAGCGGTTAAATAGGGAAGGTTAAGTCCCTGGTCGGACCAGACCGGACTCGTAGGCGAACACCACCGCGTGCACCCGGTCGCGCAGCCGCAGCTTGCCCAGGATCCGTCCCACGTGCGTCTTCACCGTCGTCTCGCCGATGTACAGCTTCGCGGCGATCTCGCCGTTGGACAGCCCGCGCGCGATCAGGCCCAGCACGTCCTTCTCGCGCTCGGTCAGCACGCCGAGCTTGGCGACGTCCACCGGGTCACGGTCGTCGTCCAGGTAGCGGTCGAGCAGCCGCCGGGTGACCGACGGCGAGACCATCGCGTCGCCACGCAGCACCCCGCGGACCGCGACGAGCATCTCCTCCGACGGCGCGTCCTTCACCAGGAACCCGCTGGCCCCGGCGCGCAACGCGGCGTAGGCGTACTCGTCGAGGTCGAACGTCGTGATGATCAGGACGCGCACGTCCGGCAGCTCCGCGCAGATCCGCCCGGTCGCCGTGACGCCGTCGAGCACCGGCATCCGGACGTCCATCAGGACCAGGTCCGGCCGCAGCTCCCGCGCCTTCTCGACGGCTTCCGCGCCGTTCGCGGCCTCGCCGACGACGGTGAGGCCATCCTGGCTTTCGACGATCATCCGCAGGCCGACCCGCACCAGCTCCTGGTCGTCGCAGAGCAGCACCCGGACGCTCACGGCCCGACCACCAGGCTCGCGCGCACCCGGTAGCCGCCGTCCGGGAGCGGCCCGGTCGCCAGCTCGCCGTGGTACATCTCGACGCGCTGGCGCATCCCTTCCAACCCCCGGCCGGACGACGGCAGCACCGGCGAAGGTGCCGCTTCGCCGCCGGTGTTCGTCACCTCGATCCGGGTCTCGCGGGGCCCGAAGGCGACTTCGACGCGGCCGGTCGCGTCGGCCGGGGCGTGCTTGATCATGTTGGTCAGTGCCTCCTGGACGATCCGGTACGCCTGCAGCGCGGCACTCGCGGGCAGGCCGCCCGGGTCGCCGGTGACGTCGAGAGCCACCTCGCGCCCGGACTGTTCGACGAGCTCCCGCAGCTCCGCGACCGTCGGCTGCGGGCTGCGCGCCGCCTGGCCGGCGTGCAGGACTTCGAGCAGCCGCCGCAGCTCGGCGAGCGCGTCGCGGCCGGTGCGGCCGATGGTGTCGAGCGTGCGGTCGACGACGGCGGGATCGCGGTGCCGGGCCAGCTTCGCGCCTTCGGCGTTCAGCACGATCACGCTCATGCTGTGCGCGAGGACGTCGTGCAGCTCGCGGGCGATCCGCGTGCGTTCCTCGGCGGCCGCCGCGCGGCTCTGGGCGTCGGCCCGTTTCCCCTCTTCCGCGGCGAGCTGTTCCTTGGTGCGGAAGAACTCCCCGAGCGCCCAGGCGGCGATGTGCAGCGGGAGCGTCCCGACGATTGTGATGGTCGGGTTGTCGGAGTAGGTGCCCCAGGTGAAGCCCCACAGGAGGTCGAGGGCGACGACGCAGGCCGCGATCAGCACGCCGAACCGCCGGTCGCCCAGCTTCACGAGAGTGAACAGCACCACGGCCATGCTCAGCTCGGCGCGGCCGCGGTCGAACGCCCAGAGTTCGTTCGTGTAGACCACGGTGGCCCCGGCGATGATCAGCACCGCGGCGATCCGCGGGTGGCGCCGGCGCACCAGCAGCGGCAGCAGGAACAGCATCGGGATCGCGCGGGCGCTCCACGGCGCGGGACCGTTCCAGTTGGGCGCCAGGAAGAGGAACACGGCGTACAGCGGCAGGTCCACCGTCCACCGGTGCCTTCGCACCCACATCACCAGTCGTTCCACGGACCGAACGTAACGCGGGGGCCGGGCCGGTGGCGTCATTCCTCCGGCCGGACCTTGTCCTCCTTCGGGAGGACAAGCCGGGCCGCGCCGGCGGATCCGCGGCCACCCCGGCGGTTCCTAGCGTCGGGATCATGTCGATCACCAGCGAATTCCTCCGCCACCCGATGCTGACGGGCGCGATCGCGGCCAGCTCGCCGCGGCTCGCCGAGACGATGACGGCCGGCCTCGGCCTGGAACACGCGTCGCGCGTCGCCGAACTGGGGCCGGGCACCGGCGTCTTCACCGAAGCCGTCCTCGCGCTGCTTCGCCCCGAAGCGCGCTTCACGGCCGTCGAGATCAACCCGCGTTTCGCGGACGCCCTGCGGGACCGGTTGCCGCAGGTCGACGTCGTGACGGGCTCGGCCGAGCACCTGCCGCCCGACCGGTTCGACGTCGTGGTTTCCGGCCTGCCGTGGACCGCGATGACCGCGGACCGGCAACGGCGCATCCTCGACGCGGTCACGGCTTCGCTCGCCGCGAACGGCCGGTTCACGACGTTCGCGTACGCCCACACGGCCTGGACACCACCCGCGCGACGCTTCGCTGCTTCACTGCGAAGCCGCTTCGCCGTCGTAGAGCGGACTTCGGTCGTCTGGAAGAACCTGCCGCCGGCGTTCGTCTACCGCGCGGCGCTGCCGGTGAGCGTGGGGAGGACCTGGCGTGGACAGCCTGCTGCGGCCCCTGCTTGACGCGCCCGCGGCGGTCGTCTACCTGGTCTGCGGCCTGCTGATCACGGCGGAAACCGCGCTGCTGCCGGGAATCGTGCTGCCGACGCTGTCGGCGTTGCTGCTGATGGGTTTCCTCGCCGAGCGCGGCACGCTCCACCTGGGACTCGCCTTCGCGGTGGCCGTGGTGGCGGCCGTGCTCGGGGACCAGCTCGCGTACTTCGAAGGACGGCGGTGGGGACGACGGCCGGCGCGCCGCGCCGGCCAGGATCGCTGGGCCCGCGCGGAATCGGCCGTCGCGCGTTACGGCGTCCCGGCGGTGATCGCCGGGCGCTGCCTGGTCGGCGTGCGGACGCTCATGCCGCGCGTCGCGGGATCAGCGGCGATGCCGTACCGGCGGTTCGCGGCGGGCAGCGTGTGCGCGGCCGTCCTGTGGGCGGGCGCGGAACTGCTGGCAGGTCACTTGACCGCGCTGGTCGTCTGAAGCAGGGCTGCGGCGGTTTCGGCGTCCGCGGGCAGGAACGTCTCCAGCTTCAGCTCCGACACCGTGACGTCCGCCGCCGTCGCGAACGTCGTGATCGCGGTGATCAGCCGCAGCTCGCCGACCGAAGTGGACAGCCGGACCGGTACCGCGAATCCCAGGTGGTCCGGGGCCGGCGGGGGTGCCGGCGGCAGGTACGTCTCGAGTTCGGCGAGCTGCGCGGCCAGCCGGGTGTCGGGGGTGCGGGCCAGGTCGTTGCGGATGCGCTCGAGGATGTGGCGCGCCCAGTCGTCGAGGTTGCGCACGCGCGGCGCCATGCCCTGCGGGTGCAGCGCGAGCCGCAACGTGTCCACCGGCTCCTCCAGGAGTTCCGGCGCGACGCCCTCGGTGAGCAGGCCGAACGCGTCGTTGCTCGCGACCAGCACGCCGTAGCGGTCGACGACGATGGCCGGGTAGGGCCGGTGGCCGTCGAGCAGCCGCCGCAGGCCGTCGAGCACCGGCTTGATCGCCGGGTCGTCGAGCTTCGTCTCGGGATACGACGGCGCGAAACCGGCGGCGTAGAGCAGGCCGTTGCGTTCGCGCAGCGGCAGTTCGAGGGACTCGGCGACGCGCAGCACCATCGCGCGCCCGGGCAGCGAGCGCCCGCTCTCCATGAAGCTCACGTGCCGCTGCGTCGTCCCGGCCCGCAAGGCCAGGTCGAGCTGGCTGATGTGGCGCCGCACGCGCCAGTCCTTGAGCGCCGTTCCGAAGTTCACCCGCCCATCATCTCGGCCCGCGCCATTCCCCGCGAGGAATTGAGCGCATACCGCGGGCGCGGCGAGGCTGGCGGCATGACGAACTACGGCCTGGTCGTACCGACCTACCAGCCCATCCTCGACGCCGGGCGGACCGCGCCCGAGCTGGTCGAGACCGCCGTCGAGGCCGAACGGCTCGGCCTCGACTCCGTCTGGGTGGGCGACACGCTCGCCCGCGCCCCGATCGACGCGCTGACCATCCTGGGCGCGTTCGCCGCGCGCACGTCCCGCGTCACGCTCGGGACGGCGTCGCTGCTCCCGGCGTTGCGGAACCCGATTCTCACGGCGAACCAGCTGCTCGGTATCGACCTGCTGAGCGGCGGACGGCTCACGGTGGCGGTCGGTGCCGGGTTCACCGGGCGGAGCGAGCCGGAGTTCGCGTTCGCGGGTGTCCCGTGGGCGCGGCGCCGGGCGCGGCTGGACGACATCGTCGCGCTGTGGCGGGCCGCGTGGAGCGGCGCGTCGTCGTTCCACGGGCCGGTGCTGGACTACGACTCGCTGCCCGTCTTCCCGGCGCCGTCCCGGCCGGGTGGTCCGCCGGTGTGGCTGGCGGCGCACACCCCGGCGGCCCTGGAGCGCGCCGGACGCCGGTACGACGGCTGGCTGCCCTACCCGCCGGACCCGGCGGACTACGTCTCGGGGCTGGCCACCATCCGGTCGTCGGCGGTCCGCCCGGTGACCCCGGCGCTGTTCGCGACGGTCCTGATCGAGGACGACGCCGAGCGCGGGCGGGTGCTGCTGGAGGAGTACTGCCGGCGCAACTACGGCATGCCGCCGGAGTTCGTCCAGCGGATCCAGATGCAGGTCACGGGCACGGTCGCGGAGGTGGCCGCGCAGCTGCGCGCGTACGACGGGGTGGAGCACGTGCTGCTGCGCGTCGCGAGCACCGAGCCGAAGGTCTTCGACGAGCAGCTGCCGCGGCTCGCGGAGCTGGCGGAGCACCTCCGCGGCCAGCGGTGACCGGAAATGTGTCGGGGGTGGCACGTAGGCTGGGACCGTGACCGACGCTCCACTGTCCGGACTCCTCACCGCCATCCTGCCCGACCCGGCCCTGCGCGGAGTGGTCGAGCGCGCCGGTGCGCCGCTGCTCGAACTCCAAGGGCCGATCGCCGCGCGGCAGCTCGTCGCCGCCGCCCTCGCCAGTGACGACGGTGCCGGGAAACCCGTGCTCACCGTGACCGCCACCGGCCGCGAGGCCGACGAGCTGACCGCGGCGCTGGGCGCCCTCCTCGGTAAAGGCCGGGTCGCCGACTTCCCCTCCTGGGAGACGCTGCCCCACGAGCGGCTCTCACCCCGCGCCGACACCGTCGGGCGGCGCCTGGAGGTGCTCCACCGGCTGAAGACGGGCGACGACGACCTGCGCGTCGTCGTCGCCACCGTCCGGAGCCTGATCCAGCCGATGGCCCCCGGCCTGGGCTCGCTGGCCCCCGTCGACCTGGTCGTCGGCGAGGAGCAGAGCTTCGACGCCCTGCTGGAACGGCTGGTCGAGCTGGCCTACACCCGCGTCGACATGGTCGAGAAGCGCGGCGAGTTCGCCGTCCGCGGCGGCATCCTCGACCTGTTCGGCCCGACCGCGCAGCACCCGGTCCGGATCGAGTTCTGGGGCGACGAGGTCAGCGAGATCCGCGCGTTCGCCGTCTCCGACCAGCGGTCGCTGCCCGGCGAGATCCCGCGCGTCACCGCGCCGCCGTGCCGTGAGCTGCTGCTCACCCCGCCGGTCCGGGAGAAGGCCGCGGAGCTGGCGAAGACGTACGAGGCCGACGCCCACCTGGCCGAGATGCTCACCAAGCTGGCCGACGGCATCCCCGTCGAAGGCATGGAGGCGCTCATCCCGGTGCTCTGCGAAGGCGAGCTGGAGCTGCTCACCGACGCGATGCCGGTCGGCGCCCACGTGCTGCTCACCGACCCGGAGAAGATCCGCGCCCGCGCCGCCGACCTCGTCCGCACCGGCCAGGAGTTCCTCGAAGCCTCCTGGACGACGGCCGCGGCGGGCGGCCAGGCCCCGATCGACCTCGGCGCGTCCGCTTACCGCGGGCTCGACGAGATCGCGTCCCACGCGCAGGACACCAAGCGCGCCTGGTGGACGCTCACCCAGCTGACCAGCGAAGACCCCGACGTCTACCGCGTCTCGATCGAGTCCGCGCCGGCGTACCGCGGCGAGCTCGAACGCGCGACGACGGACCTGCGCGCGCACATCGCGTCGGGCGGCACCGCGGTGCTCGTCGTCGCCGGCCACGGCACCGCGTCGCGCGCGGTCGAGCAGTTCTCGGCCGCCGACGTCCCGGCGACCCTGGCGGGCGACGGCCTGGTGAGCGCACCGGCACCGGGCGTCGTCACGGTCACCTGCGGCGGCCTGACCGACGGCTTCATCTCGCCGGAGCGCGCCCTGGTCGTGCTCACCGAGGCGGACCTGACCGGCCGCGGCTCCGGCGCCGGAACGTCCACAAAGGACCTCACGACCAAGATGCCGTCCCGGCGGCGCAACGCCGTCGACCCGCTGGCGCTCAAGAACGGCGACTACGTCGTGCACGAGCAGCACGGCATCGGCCGGTTCGTCGAGATGGTGCAGCGCACCGTCGCCGGCGCGACCCGCGAGTACCTGCTGCTGGAGTACGGCTCGTCCAAGCGCGGGCACCCGGGCGACCGCCTGTTCGTGCCGACCGACCAGCTCGACGAGGTGTCCAAGTACGTCGGCGGCGAGCTGCCGACGCTGAACAAGCTCGGCGGCTCGGACTGGAAGAACACCAAGGCACGGGCCAAGAAGGCGGTCAAGGAGATCGCGGCCGAGCTGGTGCAGCTCTACGCCGCGCGCCAGGCCGCGCCCGGGCACGCGTTCGGCCCGGACACGCCGTGGCAGAGCGAGCTCGAGGACGCCTTCCCGTTCACCGAGACCAACGACCAGCTCGCCGCGATCGACGAGGTCAAGAGCGACATGGAGCGCGGGGTCCCGATGGACCGCGTGATCTGCGGCGACGTCGGGTACGGCAAGACCGAGATCGCCGTGCGCGCGGCCTTCAAGGCGGTGCAGGACGGCAAGCAGGTCGCGGTGCTCGTCCCGACCACGCTGCTCGCCCAGCAGCACCTCAACACCTTCACCGAGCGGATGCAGTCGTTCCCGGTGAAGATCCGCGGCCTGTCGCGGTTCTCCGCCAAGAGCGAGACCGACGCGACCCTGGAGCAGCTGGCCAGCGGCGAGATCGACATCGTCATCGGCACGCACCGCCTGCTGCAGACGGGCATCCGCTACAAGGACCTGGGTCTCGTGATCGTCGACGAGGAGCAGCGTTTCGGCGTCGAGCACAAGGAGCACATCAAGTCGCTGCGCACGCACGTCGACGTCCTGACGATGTCGGCGACGCCGATCCCGCGCACGCTCGAGATGTCGCTGGCCGGCATCCGCGAGATGTCGACGATCCTGACGCCCCCGGAAGACCGGCACCCGATCCTGACCTACGTCGGCTCGTACGACGACAAGCAGGTCGGCGCCGCGATCCGCCGTGAGCTGCTGCGTGACGGCCAGGTCTTCTACGTCCACAACCGCGTTTCGTCGATCGAGAAGGCCGCGCGGCACATCCGGGAGCTGGTGCCGGAGGCGCGGGTCGTCACCGCGCACGGCCAGATGAACGAGGACAAGCTCGAGAAGATCATCCAGGGCTTCTGGGAAAACGAGTACGACGTCCTGGTGTGCACCACGATCGTCGAGACCGGTCTCGACATCTCGAACGCGAACACCCTGCTGGTCGAGCGCGGTGACCTGCTCGGTCTCGCGCAGCTGCACCAGCTTCGCGGCCGCGTCGGGCGCGGGCGTGAGCGCGGGTACGCGTACTTCCTGTACCCGCCGGAGGCGCCGCTGACCGAGACGGCCCACGACCGTCTCGCCACGATCGCCCAGAACACCGAGCTGGGCGCGGGCATGGCGGTCGCGATGAAGGACCTGGAGATCCGCGGTGCGGGCAACATCCTGGGCGCGGAGCAGTCCGGCCACATCGCGGGGGTCGGCTTCGACCTGTACGTGCGGCTGGTCGGCGAAGCGGTCGACGCGTTCCGGAAGCACGCGGGTGCCGAGCCGACGGAGGACGAGGAGATGGCCGACGTCCGCGTCGACCTCCCCATCGACGCCCACCTCCCGCACGACTACGTGCCGGGCGAGCGGTTGCGCCTGGAGGCTTATCGCAAGATCGCGGCGGCGCCGGACACCGCGGGCCTGGACGCGGTGCGCGAGGAGCTGATCGACCGCTACGGCCAGCCGCCGGCGCCGGTCAACCGGCTGCTGGCGGTGGCGAGGTTCCGGCACACGTGCCGCGCCGCGGGCGTGACGGAGGTGGCCGTCCAGGGCAACACCATCCGGTTCGCGCCGCTGCCGTTGCAGGACTCGCAGATGGTGCGGTTGAAGCGGCTGTACCCGAAGGCGATGTTCAAGGCCGTGACGAACACGGTGTCCGTCCCGAAGCCCACGGAAGGTCCCGCGGGCGGCCGGATCGGCGCCCCGACGCTGCGCGACGAGGAACTGCTTGACTGGTGCACGAAGCTGTTGACGCAGCTGACGAAGAAACCGGCGCCGGTTTCGTAGCGGGGGCACGGGAAAGGGCGGCGTTGTCCGGGAAACGCCGCCCGGCGGTCAGCCGACTTCGCTGAACATCGGCGGCATCGGCTCCGCCAGCCCCATCCGCACCTGCTCCACCGGCACCGGAACCGCTCCGGCGCCCGCCATCGGCAGCGGCCGTGGCCTGCGCGGTTTACGTGCTCCCGCACCACCACCGCGTCCCGGGTACACGAGCAGTCCGCGTGCCGGGTCCGGCACCGCGTCCAGCGCCGCCGTCACGACCGGCAGCGTCCGGAACGCGTCCCGGCTTTCCTCGGAACGGAATTCGATCTCCAGTACGACGCCCCAGCGGTGTTCGTGCCACACCCACTGCTCGGCGCCGTTGGTCAGTGCTGCTTCGGTCAGTGCGTCACCGCGGGCGAGGCGCCACAACGTAGCCGTGGACTCGCCATCGAAGACCTCGATGGTCAGCCAGTGGTCCATGTCATGGACGTTACGCCCGCCGACACCGCACCGGTGTTGCGTTTCGGGTGCGATGGTGTGAGAGGGTATGCGCTGTGATGCGGATCATGGGGCGCCCTCGCGCGCTGGTCGCGGTTGTTGCCGGAGCTGTTCTGCTCGCCGGGTGCGGCACGGGCCCCAGTCAGGTCGGCAGTGCCGCGATCGTCGGTGACACCTCGATCTCCATCGACCAGGTGCAGAACCTGATCGACAAGGCCGTCCGCGAGCACCCGTACGCGCAGAAGCTGGCCTCCGAGCACAAGCTCGACCTGCTCGGCCGGGCGTTCGTCGGCCAGCTCGTGCTGCACGAGCTGCTCATGAAGGCCGCGCAGCAGGAGGGCATTTCGCCCAACTACGGGCAGATCGACGCCCAGCTGGCGAAGGACCCCCTCACCGGCCCGGTGCCGGCGAACTCGGCCAACGAGGCCCAGGCGGTCAGCCAGGTGGCGACCCGGGCGCGGGACCACCGCGAGGAGCTGACCGACGCCAACCTCGCGCAGGCGCTGGCCGACAAGACCATGCCGAACCTGGCGGTCACGTTCGACTACACGTCGATCGGTTCGCTCCCGACTTCCGACGGCCAGGAACCGCCCCAGGGTCCCGCCGCGCAGAAGGCGGCCTACGACCTCGGCCGGCAGTTCGCCGCCGACCCCGCGGCCGCGACGAAGCGCATCGGCGGCGACAACCAGTACGAGCAGTCGCTGCGGCAGCAGGCGGCCTCGCAGGGCCAGAACGTCGACTCCATCCCGCCGCTCACCGGGCTCGGCGTCGTGCTGCCGGCGGCGCAGGCCGGGGTGCTCGCCGCGACCCCGATCTTCGGCTCCGCGGCCGGCACCGTCGCGGTCTTCCCGTACCCGAACCAGCAGGGCACGTGGTTCGTCGCCGTCGTCCGGCAGCGCGCGGACGACAAGCCGGTCGCCACGGAGCAGCCCCAGTCGCTCGACCCCGCCACCAAGGGCGCCATCGGCATGCGGCAGCTGCAGCCGTACTTCGACCGGCTTGGTGTGCGCGTCAACCCGCGCTACGGCGTGTGGGACGTCGTCGGCCTGACCGTCGTGCCGAACCAGGACGCCGCCCAGGGCCTCGTGCTGTCCTCGGGTGCTTCCAAGCAGCAGTGACCACCGGCGTCGTCGTGGTCATCCGCGGGGCGACCCTGTCCGCCGCGGCGCTGAAGATCCTGCGCGAGTCCACCGCCGTCTACGCGGCCACGGACGTCGACCCCGAGGTGTTCGGGGTCCCGGCCGTGACGTCGGCGTCGTCGCTGAAGGACATCGTGCTGCTCGCGACGTCCCGCGACGAGCCCGCCGCGTCGCTGCTCATCGCGACCGGCGCGCGGGTGATCGACACCCCGGTCCCGCCGCTGGTCGAGGCCGCGGACGTGATGGACCGGCTGCGCTCGCCCGGCGGCTGCCCGTGGGACGCCGTCCAGACGCACGAGTCGCTGCGGCAGTACCTGGTCGAGGAGACCTACGAGCTGCTGGACGCGATCGAAGACGGTGATCGCGAGGCCCTGCGCGAGGAACTCGGCGACGTGCTGCTCCAGGTGCTCTTCCACGCCCGCGTCGCCGCCGAGGACGCCGACGACCCGTTCGGCATCGACGACGTCGCCGCGGCGCTCGTCGAGAAGCTGGTCGGCCGGCACCCGAACGTCTTCGCCGACGCCGACGAGGTGCGCACGGCCGAGCACCAGGAGCTCAAGTGGGAAGAGCTGAAGCAGCGCGAGAAGCAGCGTAAGTCCATTGTGGACGGTGTGGCGCTCGGTCAGCCCGCGGTCGCGCTGGCGGGCAAGCTCGGGCAGCGCAGCGGCCGCGCCGGCATCCCGCTCGACCTCTTTCCTGAGGGCACGAACGCCGCCGCGCAGCTGTTCCGCATCGCCGCCACGGCCCGCCGCGCGGGCGTCGACGCCGAAGGTGAGCTGCGGGCGCTGGCGAAGGAGTTCGCACTCGAGATCCGCGCCGCCGAGCAGGCCGCGCGCGACGCCGGCCTCGAGCCGACAACCCTCGAGGCGGACGGCTGGCGCAAGTTCTGGCCCACCCGCGACTGACGCCACTTTCCCCGGAAAAGATGCGTCCGAACCCGTCGTCCACGTATCTTTCTCGGCGAAAGCTCGTGTGACGCAGCACACAGTCGGGTGAGAACCGAATCCGATCATCCGGCGTCTTCCCTGGTGTGAGGACGAAGCCACTGGAGGACGCTGACGAGGAGCACCTCGTCCGGCGCACGGCCAAGGGCGACCGCGCGGCGTTCGAGGAGCTCTACCGCCGCACGTCGCCCTGGCTGGCCGTGCGCCTGCGCCGCCGGTGCGCGGACGAGCAGGTCGTCGCCGAGGTCATGCAGGAGACGTACCTGGCCGTCTGGCGCGCGGCGGGGTCGTTCGCGGGCGCCGCGACCGGCGGCTCCGCGGTCGGCTGGGTGTGGACGATCGCGGTGCGGCGGCTGGTCGACGCGTTCCGCCGGCGGGCGCACCACGCGCAGCCGCCACCGGTGATGGCGCTCGACGCCGCGCCGGTGCCGGGCGCCGAGGAAGAGGCGCTGGCGGCGGCGGTCGGCGACGACGTCGGTGACGCGCTGCGCGACCTCGCGCCCGAACTGCGAGCGGTGCTGCAGGCGATGGTGCTCGACGGGCTGACCGTCCGGGAGACCGCCGTCCTGCTCGGACTGCCGGAAGGAACCGTCAAGACCCGGGCCCGCCGGGCGCGGATCGCGATGCGGGAGGCACTGTCATGAACCATGCGTCGGACCGGCTCATCACCGGGTACGCGGCGGGTGACGACCTCCCCGGTGACCAGCTCTGGGGCCTCGAAGCGCACCTCGAGGCCTGCGCGCAGTGCCGGGCGAGGCTGGCCGCGCTGACGCCGATGCAGCCGGTGGTGGACCTGGTCTGGTCGCGGCTCGCGGTGGACATCGAGCTGCCGAGCGCACCCGCGCACCCGCGTCCGGTCCGGCATCCGAAGCGGCGGTGGCTGTCGACCTGGGTCACCCCGGTGATGGTGCCGTGGCTGGCGATGATCGTGCTGCTCACGCTGCTCGCGGTGGTGTTCGACCAGGTCTGGCACACGGTGTTCGACGCGACGGCGGTGCAGCTGTTCGCCCCGGTGCTGCCGGTGCTGGGGGTCGCCGCGTCGTGGGCGCGGGGGCTCGACCCGGCGTACGAGGTCGTCGTCTCGACCCCGCGGGCCGGGCTGTACCTGATCGCGCGGCGGACGGTGGCGGTGCTGTTCGTCGTGCTGCCGGTGCTCGGCGTCGCCGGCTGGCTGACCGGGACCGGCGTCGCGCTCTGGCTGCTGCCGAGCCTGGCCTACACCACCGGCACGCTCGCGCTGGGCGGGCTGATCGGGGTCACCCGGGCGGCGTACGCGCTGATCGCGGCTTGGGTCGCGCTGGTGGTGCTGCCGTCCGTGGTGACCCAGCAGCAAACGTTTGCGCTCACGACCGGCGCGGTGCCGGTGTGGGCGGCGGTCTTCGCGCTGACGACGGTGGTGGTCGCCCTGCACAAGGGCGCCTTCACCCGGCTCGGCGTGGGCAACTAGGGAGGAAGAAATGCGTGCTGTCGGGGCCGCCGAGATCGCGCCAACGGCCTACGCCTGGGAGATCCAGGCCGAGGGGCTCAAGGTGCGGGTGGGGCGTCGGAAGATGGCCGTGGACGGGGTCGACCTGTCCCTCGGCAAGGGGGTGCACGGCTTGCTCGGGCCCAACGGCGCGGGCAAGACGACGCTGATCCGGGCACTGGCGACGGTGCTCCGGCCGGCGGAAGGCCGGTTGTCGTTGCTCGGTGCACCGGCCGGGGAGCGCACCGGGCAGCGCGGCCTGCGCCGCCGGATCGGCTACCTGCCGCAGAACTTCGGGTACTACAAGCGGTTCACGGTCCGCGAGTTCGTCGAATACCTGGCGTGGCTCAAGGAGGTGCCGAAGGCCGGCATCCCGGGTGCGGTGCAGCGCGCGGTGGAGCGGGTCGGGCTGGCCGACCGCGCCGACGACCGGATGAAGACGCTGTCCGGCGGCATGGTCCGGCGCGTCGGGATCGCCCAGGCGATCGTCAACGACCCGGACATCCTGCTGTTCGACGAGCCGACGGCCGGCCTCGACCCGGCGCAGCGCGTCCGGTTCCGCGAGCTCGTCCAGGAGCTGGGCCAGGACTCGTGCGTGCTGATCTCGACGCACCTGGTCGAAGACGTCGCCACGGCCTGCTCCGACGTCGTGCTGTTCGACGCGGGCAAGCTGGTCTTCCAGGGCACCCCCGGCGAACTGGCCGCGGCCGGGACGCCGGACCACGTCGGCGACAGCCCGATCGAGCGCGGGTATTCGGCGCTGCTGAACCACGAGCCGGGCAAGGGGGCGTGGTGATGGTCTTCCGCATCGAGCTCCGGCGCACCATCGCGCCCTGGGCCGGGCTGGCGCTGGTCGTCGTCGCGCTCGGGTTCCTGTTCCTGCTGTCCGGCCCGTGGTGGAAAGTGCCGGCGCCGTGGACGGGGAACACGACGACCACCGCGCTGTGGCTGCGGTTCCTGCTGGTGTTCCTGTGGCCGATCGCCGTCGGCGCCGGGGCGATCCAGGGCATGCGCGACAGCCGCTCCGGCATGGTCGAGCTGTTGTCCACGACGTCCCGGCCGGGCCGGCACCGGGCGCTGCGGCTGGCCGGTGCCGTGGGGGCGCTGAGCGCGCTCGGGGTCGTGGTGGTGTTCGCCGTCGGCCTGGCCGAGGTGCTCGGGCACGGCGGGTTCGTGTCCGCGAGCTTCCTGCCGGTCCTCTTCGTCGGCCTGCTCGCCGTCATGGCGGGGAGCTGGATCGGCCTGGCGATCGGGCGGCTGCTGCCCCACCCGCTGACCGCGCCCGCGCTGGCCGTGCTGACGATGGCCGTGTCGGTGCTGGCCTGGACGTCGCTCGAGGGGAGCGCGGCGGTCTCGTACAGCCGATTCGGACTGCTGACGCCGGTTCTCGGGGAGCCACGGGGCATGCTGACGACAACCGCGACCTCGGTGGACCTCGGGCAGGTGATGTGGTTCGCGGGCCTCGCGGCGACGGGCTTCCTGCTGCTGGCCGCGAATTCCGCGCGGGCCCGGGTCCTGGGCCTGCTGCCGGCGGTGGCCGGGGCGGCGATCGCCCTGCCGGTCTTCCCGGCTTCCGCCGACGGGCTCCTGGCCGCGGACAGCATCGCTGAGAAGCTCTGCGACGGCCCGATCTGCGTCAGCCGGGCGCACGAGGACAGGCTGGCCGCGCTGGCCGGGCCGGGGCGGGAAGCGCTGGCGATGCTGGCGAGGCTGCCCGGCGCGCCCACCCGGATCGAGGAGCGGACGTCACCGACCCCCCTCGCCGACCCGCCCCCTCGTGATCCCGGTGTCGTCTACCTGGACTTCCAGCTCAACGACGACCTGCTCACGGCGGACGCGAGCGCCCTGCGGGCGGCGGTGCTGTCGGGCGCCGGGCTGCCCGCGTGTGTACGGCCGAGTTACGGCGATCTGTCCGATCTGGGCGGCCGCATGATCGCGGCGGCGTACTTCACCGGCGAGCTGAAGCAGCTACCCGAGTACGACGGCGGCTGGTTCCGCCAGGAGTCCGGGCGGCTCGATCAGGCGTGGCAGAAGTTCCGCGCGCTCCCGGCGGACGTCCAGTTCGCGCGGATCGTCGCGCTCCGGCACGTACTGCTGACCTGCCAAGGCGACCCGCTCGACACGCTGGTGCCGGGAGCGCTGCGATGAGGTGGGCGACGCTGTACGCCCGGTCGAGACAGCTCCCGGCGGCGTTCGCGGCGCTGGTGGTGGCCACGGCCGTGCTGTGGTTCGTGGCGCGCGGCTCGTGGTCGCCGGTGCCGGTCATGCTGACGCTGACGGCGGGGATCGCGGTGGCGGCGATCGGGCTCAGCGGCCAGGACCCCGACCTCGACCGGACCGCGGCGCTGCCGTGGCCGGTCCGCCGGCTCGCGCACCTGGCGCTGATCGGCCTCGCGGCCGGTGGTGCGGTGCTGGCGGTCCAGGAGCTGGGCCCGGCCGTTGTCGACTTGTTGATCATCCTGCGCGACACGGCGGGCCTGCTGGGCCTGGCCGGCCTGGCGGCGACGCTCGCGGGCGGCCAGTTCGGCTGGACGCTCCCGCTGCTCTGGGCGGCGATCACCCCGTTCGTCCAGAACGACGGCTCGACGACGAGTCACATCGTGGGGTGGATGCTGCAGCCACCGGGCGCCCCCGCCGCCACGTGGACGGCGGCGGCCCTGGGGGCGGCGGGAGTGGTGGCCTACACGGGTTGGGGTGGTCGCCGCTAGCGGGTTTCCCTCGGCGGCTCAACCGAAAGCCGCCGTCGGGCGTGGATACGGCAGCCGGACGCGGATGCCGCATGACCGGTTCCGCCGAGTCACGGGGAACTCCGCCCCCGGAAAGGAACTTCGTTGCGCGTACTCAAATCCTTGCCGGCCGTCGCCGCGGTCGCCGCCACCCTGCTCACCGGAACCACCGCCGCCCAAGCGGCCGGGATGGCTGGACCATGACCTACGGCGCCACCCAGACCAAGGGGGTCGTCACCTGGACCGGCGGCCGCACGATCTACATCTCCGGCTCGCTCCACGCGGCGAGCGGCCTGCGCCGGGTCTGCTAATGGGGCGTCAACGGCAATAACGACACTGGCACCGCGAAGTGCCATTCCGCCAACGCCGGCGAGACCGTCACCTGGCAGGACGACCCGCTCTCCAGCAACATCCCGGGCGGCGTCCAGAAGGTCTACGCGATCCTGTCCATCGACGACTACGTCGGCGTCCACCAGGTGTGGTGCACCCGCGCCGCCTGCGGCACCCTGTCGTGACCCGGCGGTGCGGGCACCCCCAGTGCCCGCACCGCCGGCCGTCAGACGTTGCGGATGTTCGTTTCCAGTTCCAGCGGTTCCCGGTCCCAGTCCTCGACGCCGAAGGCGAGGATCCGCTCCGGGTGGATGCGGATCACCGCGTCGTCGAAGTGGTTGTCCGGGAGGTTGACGCCGACCAGTGCCTCGGCGCGGCCGCGGATCTCCAGGCAGCGGACGCGCCACGGGTTCGTCGACGGGAGGTCGTCGACGACGAAGGCGACCCGGTCGTTCGTCGCGATGTTGCGGAACTTCTTGCTGGTGCGCAGGTTGTGCCCGGTGACGTCGACGGTCTTCTCGTCCGGGTTGTAGCGGAAGCCGACCGGGTTGACCTGGAGCTTGCCGTCGGGCTGGGCCGTCGCCAGCCGGCCCAGGGGCTGGCCGGCGAGGTACGCGAGCTCTGCTTCGGTGAACATGCGCCCAGCATTCAACTTCAAGCGAGCTTGAAGTCAAGCGAAGACGCCATCCGCGAACACGAGCTTCGTGAACCGCTCGCCGATGCGGCGGTGGGCCGCGGGGTCCGGGTGCAGGTTGTCCGGCAGCGGGAACTCCGCGAAGTCCGCTTCGCCGTACAGCGCGCGGCCGTCGAGGTAGTGCAGGTCCGGATCGCGGCGAGCCGACACGATCCGCGCCAGCTCGCTCCGGACGACCTCCAGCGTCAGCTTGCCCGCGGCCGTCTCGGCGGGGTCACCGGTGGCCCGGAACCGCACCTGCCCGGCGGCCAGCGCCTCGTGGTCGAAGTCCCCGGGCCCGGGCGTCTGCTCGTGGATCGGGCAGAGGATCGGCGAGACGACCAGCAGTGGCGTGTCCGGGTGGCCGTCGCGGATGGTGTCGAGGAACCCGTGCACGGCCGGGCCGAACGCGCGCAGGCGCATCAGGTCGGCGTTGACCACGTTGATGCCGAGCTTGACGCTGATCAGGTCGGCCGGGGTGTCCCGCAGCGCGCGGGCGGTGAACGGGTCGAGCAGCGCGTTGCCGCTGAACCCGAGGTTCACCAGGTCCACACCCGCGGCGGTCGCGGCGAGCGCGGGCCAGGTGGCCGACGGGCTCGCCGCGTTCGAGCCGTGACTGATCGAGCTGCCGTGGTGCAGCCAGACCCGGCCGGGCGACGGCGCGGCCTCGACCGGCGCGTCGGTGCGCAGGGCCACCAGCTCGGTGATCTCGTTGTGCGGCAACCAGATCTCGACGTCCTTGGGGTCGGTGCCCAGCCCGGCGAACCGGACGGCGCCGGCCGGCCCGTCGGCCGGCGAGCCGTTGCCGGTGAGCGGGTCGACGGTCAAGGTGCGGCCGCCCTCGACCACGCCCGACTGTGCGAGCCGGCCGTCGACGAGCAGGTCGTAGACGCCGTCCGGGCGCGGCGGGGCCCCCGCGTAGACCAGCTTCGTGGGCCGGGTTTCCAGCTCGACGACGTCGGCCCGGGTCCGGAACCGCAACCGGACGCCCGCGGGCTGCGCCTCGGCCATCGCGAGGCGCGGGTCGGTGTTCTGCTCCCGGGCCCGCGCCGGCAGCCGGTGCGGCACCAGGCCGAGTTCGGTGGTTTCGAGTTCGAGGGCGCCGCGAACCAGTGAGGCGGTGACGGGTGTCGTGATCAAGAGGTCGGCCAATCGCGAAGAAGGGTGTCGAGCACGGCGAGGATCCGGGTCCAGGACTCCTGCGAGGCGGGGGAGCTGTGGTCGAAGCCGCCCTGGGACTCCAGGTCGACGTACCCGTGGAAGACACTGCCCAGCAGCCGGACGGCGTGTGTGTCGTCCGGCCCGGTGAGGTCGTAACCACGCAGGATCGCGCGCATCATCTGAGAATGCCGGCCCCCGGCGCTCGCGGCGGCGGTCTCCGGATCGAGCCGGAACTGCGCGGCGGCGTACCGGCCCGGGTGCTCCCGGGCGTAGTCGCGGTAGACGTCGGCGAAGGCCACGAGCGCGTCGCGACCCGCCCGCCCGGCCAGCGCGGCGGCGGCCCGGTCGGCGAGCTCCTCCAGCGCGAGCAGGGCGATCTTCGTCTTCAGGTCGTGCGCGTTCTTGACGTGCGAATACAGGCTCGCGACCTTGACGTCGAACCGCCGCGCCAGCTCCGACGGCGTCACCTGCTCGAAGCCGGCTTCATCGGCCAGCTCCGCCCCGGCGCGCACGACGCGTTCCGTGGTCAGCCCAGCTCGAACCATGACTACACTCCCTTTTGCCTAAAGCGAGTGTAGATCAACCTAAAGGCTTTAGGCAAACAGGGCGTCACCCCAGGAGCCGGTCGACGAAACGCCCGGCGGCACCGCGAAGTGCGCCGAGCCGGTGTGCTGGACGTACTCCATCATCGCGTCCTTCGCCGACAGCGCCTGCTGCATCGGGACGTACTGCTTGCGGGTGTCCCGGTTGAACGCCAGGAAGAACAGCCCGGCTTCGAGGTGCCCGACACCGTCCGAGCCGTCGACGAAGTTGTAGCCGCGGCGCAGGATCCGCGTCCCGTTCAACGCCTGGTGCGACGCCAGCCGGACGTGGGCGTCCTCCGCGATCAGCTTCTCGCCGCCCGCGCCGCCGACTTCCAGATCGATCTCGTCGAACTCGTTCTGCTGACCCAACGCCGCCCCGACGCCCTTCGTGCGGCCGATGATCTTCTGCTGGCCGTCGAGCGTCTCGCGGTCCCACGTCTCGATGTGCATCCGGATCCGGCGGGCCACCAGGTAGCTGCCGCCGGCCATCCAGGCCTGCCCGTCGGCCGCCGTGGCCCACACCTGGTCGCGCAGGTAGTCCGTGTCCTCGGATTTGATGTTGTTCGTGCCGTCCTTGAAGCCGAACAGGTTCCGCGGTGTCTGCTGCGCCCGCGACGTCGACGAGCTGCGGCCGAAGCCGAGCTGCGACCAGCGGACCTCGGTGACGCCGAAGCCGAGCCGCACCAGGTTGCGCACCGCGTGCACGGCGACCTGCGGGTCGTCCGCGCACGCCTGGATGCACAGGTCGCCGCCGCTGCGGGCCGGGTCGAGCTTGTCCTTCGGGAACAGCGGCAGGTCGATCAGCTGCGGCGGCCGCTTCGACGCCAGGCCGAAGCGGCCGTCGAACAGCGACGGCCCGAAGCCGATGGTCAGCGTCAGGTGCGACGCGGGCAGGTCGAGAGCCTCGCCGGTGTCGCCCGGCGGGGCGAACTCGCCGCCGCCGACCGCGCCGTTCGCGACGACCTCCTGGCCCGCCGTCATCCGGCGGGCCGCGTCGGTCCACGTCTTGAGCAGCTGCCGCAGTTTCTCGCGGTCGGTGGTCGTCACGTCCAAGGCGGCGAAGTGCAGGTTCGCCTGGGCCGGCGTGACGATCCCGGCCTGGTGCTCGCCGTGGAAGTCGACGGTGTTGACCGACGCCTCGGCGTTGCCACTCGTCGCCTTGTCGATCCCGATGCCCGCCGCGGCCCCGGCTCCGGCGAGCGCGACACCCGCTCCCGCCAGGCCGAAGAGCTTCCGACGGGAGACGCGGGTGCCGTCTTCGGTCACTTGGACACAACCTCCGCAACCTTGCTCAGCGGCTCGCTCAGCGCGTCGACGGCACTGGCGAACGCCTTGATCTCGTCCTGGGACAGCTGGTTGTAGAGCTTGTAGCCGTCCCCGGCGCGGGTCTTGTCGAGCAGGCCCTGCACGTTCGCGAACTCCTTGTCCAAAGTGGACACGAGGGCGGCGTCACGCTCCTGCAGCAGCGGCCGCAACGAAGCGATCGCGCCCTTCGAGCCGTCCACGTTGGCCTGAAAGTCCCACAGGTCAGTGTGCGAGAAGGTCTCTTCCTCGCCGGTGATCTTCCCGGTGGCGACCTCGTCGAGCAGGCCCTTCGCGCCGTTCGCCAGGTCGAGCGCGGTCAGCTGCAGCGTCTTCGACTTCGCGACGAGGTCCTTGACGTCGGTGAGCAGCTTGTCCGCGATCTGCGCGCTGTCAGGCTTCAGGCCGGTGACGTACAGGTCCTTCTCGAGCCGGTGGAACCCGGTGAACTGCTGACCCTGCTCGAGGTCGGCCTCGCGGACGTCGATGGCCGGGTCCAGGTCGCCGAACTTCTCGGCGACCGGCTCGATGCGCTCGTAGTAGGTCCGGGTGCGCGCGTACGCGGCCTTCGCCTCGTCGACCTGGCCGGCCTTGACGAGGTCGACGAACTTGCCCGTCTCCTCCTCCAGCGCGGTGGTGTTGTTCGCGACGTAGTCGGCGTAGCTCTTGGTGGCTTGGGCCTTCTGGGCGCCGGCGTCGGTCTGCTTCGCCGCGCCACCGGTGATGGTGAAGTCCCCGCGGATGCCGTTGCCGGCCATGCCCGGCTTGCACGCCGTCTGGTACTTGCCGGCGTCGGAGGCTTCGACGATCAGGCGCCGGTTGAGCCCGGGCGCGATGTTCTCGACCTCGCCGACGATCCGGTCGCCCTCGGCGTAGAGGTAGAACTCGGTGACCTTGGTGCCCTTGTTGGTGATCTCGAAGGTCACGTTGCCCGCCGCGGCGGTGTTGGCGGAGACGGTGCACGCGCTGTCGGACGCCTCGACCTTGATCGGGCCGCCGGCCGTGGAGGTCTCGTTCCCGGTGCTGCCCTGGCTGTCGCACGCGGCGAGCGTCACCAGCGCGGCGGCGCCGGCCACCAGGGCCAGCGGGGTTCTGCGGGTCTTGCGCACGGTCACTCCTTCGAGGCGGCCGCGGCGGCGGGGGCCGGCGCGGTCTTCTTGCTGGGCTTGAGGAAAAGGGGCAGCACGACGGCGACGTAGGCGACCCACGCGACGGCCTGCAGCACGGTCGTCTGCTGCGAGTAGTTGAGGATGCCCTTGAGCAGGGCGCCGTACCAGGACGTCTCCGGCAGCACGTCCGAGGCGTCGAAGGCGAGGGTGTTGATGCCCGGCAGGAACGCGGCCTCCTGCAGGTCGTGCAGGCCGTAACCGAGCACGCCGGCGGCGACGAACACCAGCAGCACGCCGGTGATCGTGAAGAACTTCGACAGGTTGAACCGGACGGCGCCGCGGTAGAGCAGGTAAGCCAGCACGATCGCGACGAGGATGCCGACGGCGAACCCGACCAGCGGCTGCACGGTGTTCGACTGCGCGGTCTGCACGGCGGAGTAGAAGAACACCGCGGTCTCGAGGCCTTCGCGGCCGACCGCGAGGAAGGACAGCAGCAGCACGGCCATCGGGCCGACGTCCAGCGCGTCGTCCATCTTCCCGCGCAGCTCGGCGGCGATGCTCTTGGACGCCTTGCGCATCCAGAAGATCATCGCCGTGACGAACACGACGGCGACGATCGACAGGCTGCCGCCGAGCAGCTCCTGGTGCTCGAACGACAGCTGGGCGGTCGTGTAGGTGAGCACGGCGCCGACGGCGACCGACAGCAGCACCGCGGCGCCGACGCCGGGCCACACCCAGCGCAGCGCGTGCCGCCGGTCGGTCTTGACCAGGAAGGCCACGAGGATGCTGACGACCAGCGCGGCCTCCAGGCCCTCACGCAGCCCGATCAACGCGCTCGAGAACAACAACGGTCCGCCTCCTGTTTTCGTCCGCCCCCGTGAAGTTTTTAGGTAAGGCTCACCTGTAAGTCCAGTGAGCGCACGTCCGGGAGAGGCGGCGGAACCGGGCAAAAGGGACCGGCGGGTGAAGTTAGGTTAGGGTAACCGCAGGTCAGCGTGCTGCGCGTCGACTCGATAACAAAATCTGTGACGTCGCTGGCAGCGGACCGGTTTTTACCCTGCGTTTGCCTGGTCAGGCGACCGAGGTCCCTCTTGAGTGGCTCCGTAACCTGTTCGGGTGGCCGATACCGCTCAGCCGACCGTCACACCTCCGGACTCGCCGCCCTCGGGCGGTCCACCGAGGCGCTATCTCGGCCGGGCGGCTCTCGCGGTGGTGCTGGTGGTCGCCGGCGTGGTCCTGGTGCTCACCATCGGCGTCCGGAACCCCAACGAGCCGCAGTTGGTGCCGCCACCGGTCCAGCCGGCGCTGGCCATCCCGCAGCAGCGGCCGCAGCCCGGCGCGGAGTCACCGCGGGCCGGGCTCGCCGCGCCGGTCGACCGGCCGGCGGTGTCCGACCAGGCCGAGCTCGACGCGTGGGCGGCCAGGGTCGCGGACAAGACGCACATCCCGGCGCGCGTGGTTTCGGCGTACGGCCGGGCGGAGATGTGGATGCAGCGGCAGAAGCCGACGTGCCACCTCTCGTGGGCGACGCTCGCGGGCATCGGCCGGGTCGAGGCCGAGCGCGGGAAGTTCGACCTCTCGGCGATCCGGCCGGACGGCCGCGTGGTGATGCCGGTGGTCGGCCCGCCGCTGGACGGCTCACCCGGCGTCCCGGCGGTGCACGACACCGACGGCGGCAAGCTCGACGGCGACAAGTCGTGGGACCACCTGATCGGCCCGCTGCAGTTCCCGCCGTCGACGTGGAAGAAGTACCAGGAGCGCGCCAACGGCGACGGGGGCACGCCCGACCCCCAGAACGTCGACGACGCGGCCTTCACGGCGGCGCGCTACCTGTGTTCCGGCGGCGACGACCTGGGCACGCCGGCGGGCTGGTGGCGCGCGGTGCTGTTCTACAACTCGGCCGTGACGTACGGCCAGGACGTCTTCAGCGCGGCGGACGCCTACGCGGAGGCGAGCGTCGCACCCTGAGCGGCAACGGGCAGGCGGCCAAGACCTGCCCGGTGCCGCTCAGAGCTCGCGGTCGGCGAACAGCGGCGTCACGGCCATCAGCACCAGCAGCACCAGCCCGGCGTACGCACCCAATGTGGCGAAGATCGACATTTCCGGTTCCTCCCTGTTCGGTCTGGAACCAGCTTCTCCCGGCGAGGGGTGTTCGCGGATCGGCCGAGGGGCCCGCGAACATCAGCCGAAAGTACGGTCGTCCGGCCCTGGTCGTCGTCCTTCCGGAGGACTTCAGTCCCGGAGAGCGATGTGCGCCTTGACCTCGCTGATCGCTTCCAGGTACTCCGGCACCGGGTTCATCGCCGAAGCGATCTTCAGCTGCGCCAGGGACTCGACGAACCGGCCGAGGCGCTGCAGGGTGCGGCCGAGCAGGAACCGGGCGTAGTGGTCCGTCGGATCCAGCTCCAGCACCCGGGTCAGCGCCTGCTCGGCCCGACGCAGCTGCGCCGAGTGGAAGTACGCGCGGCCGGCCAGCAGGTGCACCGACGGCTTGTCCGTTTCGGATTCCAGAAGCGGTTGCAACGCCTTCAGCGCGTCGAGCGGGCGACGGCGGCCGACGAGCTCTTCGGCCTGGCGGAAGGCATGGAACCGCGACTCCTCGGGAGGCTGCGAAGCAGCTGCGGCGTCCGTCATGGTCACTCCGACTTTACCTCGGGAGAGGGGCTAACACACGCCCGTGAACGGGACGTGATGGACTCTGGCGCCATGAGCAGCGGGTACCGGGGCCTGGCGCCCTACCTCTACTACGCCGACGCCACCACGGCGCTCGCCTGGCTGACCAGGGTCTTCGGGTTCACCGAGGAGGTCCGCTTCTGCGACGCCGCGGGCGAGGTCTTCCAGGCGACGCTCCGCGCGGGCGAAGCCCGGATCCAGATCGCGGGCGTCGGCCCGGGCTACTGGCAGGCCAAGGGCGTCGACAGTCCGGTCGGCCAGCTCAACATCCTGTACGTGGACGACGTCGACGCCTGCCACGAGCGGGTCGAGGCGGCGCTCGGCGAGGAGGGCGAGCTCGAACCGCCGCAGGACCAGCCCTACGGCGCGCGGGTGTTCACCGTCGCCGATCTCGGCGGCAACAGCTGGACGTTCTGGCAGCAGACGTCCGACACGGTCGAACTGCCGCCGGGCTGGCAGGCGGTCCGCGCGGGCGGTGAGTCCTCCAACGAGTGAACTGCGTCGACGGCTAGGCTGGCCGTGTTACCACCGCCGACGTTCGCTTTCCCGCGGAGGCGGCATCAAGCACAGGCACGACGCACCGAGGAGCATGGCGTGGCTCTCATCGAGCAGGTAGGCGCGCGCGAGATTCTGGACTCGCGTGGCAACCCGACCGTCGAGGTGGAGGTGGCTCTCGACGACGGCACCCTGGCGCGGGCCGCGGTCCCGTCGGGTGCGTCCACCGGCGAACACGAAGCGGTCGAGCTCCGCGACGGCGACACCGGCCGCTACAACGGCAAGGGCGTCGAGCGCGCGGTCGCCGCGGTGCTCGACGAGATCGGCCCGGAGATGGTCGGCATCGAAGCCGTCGACCAGCGGATCGTGGACCAGAAGCTGGTCGACCTCGACGGCACGCCGGCGAAGTCCCGCCTCGGCGCGAACGCCATCCTCGGCGTCTCGCTGGCCGTCGCGAAGGCCGCCGCCGAGTCGGCCGAGCTGGAGCTCTTCCGCTACCTGGGCGGGCCGAACGCGCACGTGCTGCCGGTCCCGATGCTGAACATCCTCAACGGCGGTTCGCACGCGGACAGCAACGTCGACGTCCAGGAGTTCATGATCGCGCCGATCGGCGCGGAGACCTTCCGCGAGGCCCTGCGCTGGGGCGCCGAGGTCTACCACTCGCTGAAGTCGGTGCTGAAGGGCCGCGGCCTTTCGACCGGTCTGGGCGACGAAGGCGGCTTCGCGCCGAACCTGGCGAACAACCGCGAGGCGCTCGACCTGATCCTGCAGGCCATCGAGAAGGCCGGCTACGCGCCGGGCCGCGACGTCGCGCTCGCGCTGGACGTCGCCGCGACGGAGTTCTTCGCCGACGGCGCGTACACCTTCGAAGGCAGCAAGAAGAGCGCCGAGCAGATGTCGGCGTACTACGCCGAGCTGATCCGCGACTACCCGATGGTGTCCATCGAGGACCCGCTGAGCGAGGACGACTGGGACGGCTGGGTCACCCTGACCGCCGAGATCGGCGAGAAGGTCCAGATCGTCGGCGACGACCTGTTCGTCACCAACCCGGACCGGCTCGAGGAGGGCATCACCCGCCGCGCCGCCAACGCGCTGCTGGTGAAGGTCAACCAGATCGGCACCCTCTCCGAGACGCTCGACGCGATCTCGCTGGCCACGTCGTTCGGCTACAAGTCGATGATGAGCCACCGCTCCGGGGAGACCGAGGACACGTTCATCGCGGACCTGGCGGTCGCCACCGGCGTCGGCCAGATCAAGACCGGTGCCCCGGCCCGCGGCGAGCGGATCGCCAAGTACAACCAGCTGCTGCGCATCGAGGAGACCCTCGGTGACGCCGCCCGGTACGCCGGCGAGCTGGCCTTCCCGCGGTTCAGCGCCGAGGGCTGAGCATGGCGGACCGGGGGAGGGCACCACGCAGCCGGGGCGGCAGCCGCGCCGCCGGTGGCGGTGCCACGCGGGTCGGCGGGTCTTCACGGGCTCGCCGCCCCGAGGCGGCACGGGCCCGACGCACCGGCGACGCGGAGACGACCAGGGCCCGGCTCCGCCGGGGTCTGGCCCAGAAGCGCGCGTCGGGTGCGGCGAAGGTGCTCGGCATGTCCACCACCCGCCGCGCGGCGGTGGTGGCGATCGTGGTGTGCGCGCTGGCGTTCACCATCGCCGTGCCGCTGCGCACTTACCTCTCCCAGCGGACAGAAATCCGCCAGCAGCAGGCCCAGCAGGCGTTGCTGCAGCAGACGGTCGCTCAGCTCCAGGGCCGCAAGGCCGAGCTGAGCGACCCGGCGCAGATCGAGGCGGAGGCCCGCCGCCGGCTCCGGTACGTCAAGCCGGGCGAGACGCCGTACATCGTCCAGCTGCCGGAGGACAAGGCGCCGGACACGGTCCCGCAGTCGGGACAGCAGCAGATCCCGGACGGCTCCTGGTACGACAACCTCTGGAACCAGGTCTCCGGCGGTTAGCGTTACGCCACATTGGGGCGCTCGGGGTCCGGCTCGGGTGGTGAGCCTCACGCATTAACCTTGAGCACGTGAACAGCACGCAGCAGCACCGGTTCGAGCCCGTCACCGACGCCGACCGCGAGATCATCGCGGAGCAGCTCGGGCGGCCGCCGCGGGCGCTGCGGGCCGTGGCCGCGCGGTGCCCGAGCGGGCACCCCTCCGTGGTGCAGACCAGCCCGCGGCTGGAGAACGGCACGCCGTTCCCGACCCTCTACTACCTCACGTGCCCGAAGCTGAATTCGATGATCGGCACCATCGAGGCGTCCGGGATCATGAAGGAGATGACCGAGCGGCTCGCCACCGATCCCGAGCTGGCCGCGCAGTACCAGCGCACCCACGAGACGTACCTCGCCGAGCGGGACGCGATCGAGCCGCTCGGCCACCAGGTCACCGCCGGAGGCATGCCGGGGCGCGTCAAGTGCCTGCACGTGCACGTCGCCCACTCGCTCGCGGTCGGTCCCGGGGTGAACCCGTTCGGTGACGAGACGCTGGCGCTCCTCAAGGCGAACGGGTGGCCCACGGGAGAGTGTGCCGAGTAACGAACGCGGGCGGTGAGGAGATAACTGGTCTGGGTGAGCTAAATCCCCGGTCCGGGAAGATCCCGACTCCCGAAGGGGTGAAACCGCGCCCCGGGTACGGCAGGCTGTCACCCGAGGGTGGGGACCGGTCCGGCCAGGAGGGTTTCGAGTCATGCGCGTGCGGCGACTGCCTGACGCAGTCGGGAGCTACACCCGAAGATTCGGGATCCGCCACCGCAGCGCGTACCCGCTGATCACCGGGGTCCTCGCGGTGATCCCGGCGCTGGTGGCCGGGGCGGTCACGCTCGGCTGGCTCGGCGGGAGCGGTGACCACACCCGCGACGCCGCGCTCGGCCAGGGCTACGACCCCGGACACGCCGCCCTCCAGCAGATCGCCGTCGACGGCACCCTCCCCGGCGCGCCCATCCCGCTGCCGCTGCCGGCCTACGAGCTCCCCGACGGCCCCCTCGGCGTCCCGGCCACCGCGCTCGCCGCGTACCACAACGCCGCCGACATCCTCGGCCGCGAGCAGCCCGCGTGCCACATCGACTGGGCCCTGATCGCCAGCATCGGCCGCATCGAGTCCAACCACGCCCGCGGCGGTTACGTCGACGCGAACGGCACCACGCGCGAGCCCATCCTCGGCCCCGAGCTCAACGGCCAGGGCGGCTTCGCCGCGATCCCGGACACCGACCAGGGCCTGCTCGACACGGACCCGGTGTGGGACCGCGCGGTCGGCCCGACCCAGTTCATCCCGGGGACCTGGCGCGGCTACGCCTCCGACGGCAACGGCGACGGCAAGTCCGACCCGAACAACATCTTCGACGCGGCCCTGGCCACCGGCCGTTACCTCTGCTCGGGCGGCTTCGACCTGACGAACCCGGACCAGCTGCGCGGCGCGATCTACCGCTACAACAACTCCGACACGTACGTGAACACGGTGATCCTCTGGGCCGAGGCGTACCGCAGCGGCATCATGCGGATCCCGGACAGCACGGTCCCGATCGGCGCGCCCAACGCGGCGCTGGGGCCCCCGCCGCCGTCGGTCCCGCCCCCGCCGGTCCCCACGACGACGGCGAGCGCTCCGCCGACGACGACCACGCCGGGCGGCACGTCGACCGTGCCGACGACGTCGAAGCCGTGCGCCCCGCCGACGACCACGCCGACCACGACGACGGAGATCAGCGTCACCACGGTCCCGTCCCCGACGACGACTCCGCCCGGCCCCAACACCACGCCCAGCGATCCGACGACCACGCCGACCCCGAGCTGCGGCGCGGTCGTCACCTCGGTCAGCACGTCGACCACCCTGACCACGACCACGCTGACACCCACCAGCTGAGGAGCCCGTGGCAGCTAGGGTGATCTCATGCCTCGTGTTGCCGCGATCGACTGTGGGACCAACTCCATCCGTCTGCTCGTCGCCGAGCTGACCCCGCGCCACGACGGCACGGTGGACCTGCGCGACCTGCACCGCGAGATGCGGATCGTCCGGCTCGGCCAGGGTGTCGACGCCACCGGCGAGCTCGCTCCGGAGGCCCTGGAGCGGACGAGGGCCGCACTAGCCGACTACACGATCGCGGCCCGCCGCAAGGGCGCCGAGAAGGTGCGCATGGTCGCCACGTCCGCGACCCGCGACGCGAGCAACCGCGACGAGTTCTTCCGCATGACCCGCGAGACCCTCGGCACCGAGGCCGAGGTGATCAGCGGGGACGAGGAGGCCCGGCTGTCGTTCACCGGCGCGGTCGGGGAGCAGGACCCGGACGACGGCCCGTTCGTCGTGGTCGACGTCGGCGGCGGCTCGACCGAGCTCGTCCTCGGCACCTGGGACGGCCGCAAGGCCGAGGTGCTCGCCGCGAAGTCCGTCGACATCGGGTGCGTCCGGATCACCGAGCGCGCCCTCAAGAGCGACCCGCCGACCGCCGAGGAGATCACCGCCGCGCGCGACCTGGCCGGGAAGGTGCTGACCGAGGCGTTCGACGTCGTCGACGTGTCGCGCGCTCGCACGTGGGTGGGCGTCGCGGGCACGGTGACCACGCTGTCGGCCATCGCGCTCGGGCTGCCGGAGTACGACAGCGAGCGCGTCCACCTGTCCAAGCTCGGCCCCGCGGACATCGACCGGCTCGCCTCGGAGCTGCTCGCGGCCGACCACGCCACCCGCGCGGCCAACCCGGTGATCCACCCGGGCCGGGTCGACGTGATCGGCGGCGGCGCCGTGGTGGTCCAGACCCTCGCCGAGCAGTTCGCGGCCCGCGGCGGCCCGACCGAGCTGGTGGTCAGCGAGCACGACATCCTGGACGGCATCGCCCTTTCACTCGTCTGATCCGCTGCTTCCGGGCCCAGGATCGAACGCCGGGGCGCTCAGCAGCCGCCGATCTCCTTCGCACCCCGGGTGCGCGAGGAGCCGCTGCCGAGCAGGTTGTTCCAGTGGACGAACGGGGGCTCCTCGCGCTATCCGCATGCCTTGGCGGCCTGCGGCGCCGAGCGCGGTCGGCTGCCGAAGAGCGCCACATCGTGGGTGGTGCTCACCGCCGACACGCGCGGACCGCCGACACGGTTTAGCGCCGGCGCGGCCGGTCCAGACCAGTCACAACCAGTAACTTCGCGGTGACGCACTCTCGGTAGTGGTCCAGGCCACTTCCGTCCGTTGGCATGCCTGAAAGAGCTTGTGCCGCAACGGAATCCGCGACCCACCCTCGGTGAGCGACCGATGACCCGGCGTCCGCGCTGGGCCGTCCGGAGTATCCGAATTCCAACCTTTGTTGTGCTCCAACCAGGTGGTCCTGACGGTCGTCACACATTTGCAACACCGCAGTCCTGTGATCGGCTTCGCCGCCCCCGATAGCGTGCGTCCCATCTTTCGGACAGCCGGATAGTGGAGGGGATCATGCGTCGTTCGCGCAGGCTCTGGGGAAGTTCCGCGGTGGTGACCACGCTGGCATTGGTGCTCGCCGCCTGTGGCGGCGGGTCATCAGGTGACTCCGCGGGCGCGGGCGGGACGAATCCGGACGGCTCGGTGAGCATCTACGGCACCGAACCGGAGAACTCGCTGGTCCCCACCAACACCAACGAGCTGGGCGGCACCAAGGCGATCCAGCCGATGTTCGCCACCCTGGTCGGCTTCAAGGGAGCGGACGCACAGCCGTTCAACCTGATGGCCGACTCGATCACGACGACCGACTCCAAGGTCTACGACATCAAGATCAAGCAGGGCTGGAAGTTCCACGACGGCACCGAGGTGAAGGCGCACAACTTCATCGACGCCTGGAACTACGGCGCCTACGCCCCGAACGGGCAGCTCAACACCGACTTCTACTCGAACATCCAGGGGTACAAGGACGTCCACCCCGCGGACGAGAACGCCAAGCCGGCCACGGACAAGATGTCCGGTCTGGTCGCCAAGGGCGACTACGAGTTCCAGGTGACGCTGGACGCGCCGTTCTCGGTGTTCTCGATCAAGGTCGGGTACACCGCCTTCGCGCCGCTGCCCGACTCGTTCTTCAAGGACCCGAAGGGCTTCGCGGCGCACCCGATCGGCAACGGCCCGATGAAGTTCGTCTCGCGGTCGCCGAACCAGGACATCAAGCTCACCCGCTTCGACGACTACAAGGGTGACGACAAGGTCCACTTCAAGGACCTCGACATCAAGATCTACTCCAGCCAGGAGACGGCCTACCAGGACCTCCTGAGCGGGCGCCTCGACTTCATGGAGGCGCTGCCGCCGTCGGCCGTCGCGGGCGGCAAGTACAAGGCCGACCTCGGCGACCGCCTGGTCACCGGCCACCTGCTCGGCATCAGCACCATCGCCGTGCCGTACTACGTCCCGGGTTACAACAACCTCGAACTGCGCAAGGCGATCTCCATGGCGATCGACCGGGCCCAGATCACCAAGACCGTCATGAACGACACCTACGTGCCGGCCGACGGCTACATCTCGCAGGGCATCCCGGGCGCTCGCGCCGGTGTCTGCCAGTTCTGCAAGTACGACCCGGCCGCGGCGAAGGAAGCCTTCGCGAAGTCCGGCTTCAAGGGCAAGCTGACCATCGCGTCCAACGCGGACGGCGGCCGCAAGGAACCGCTGGTCGCGGCGTGCAACAGCATCAAGAACACCCTCGGCGTGGAGTGCGACTTCGTGCCGGCCACCGACTTCGGCCAGTGGCGCAGCATCGTGAACGGCAAGAAGCTGACGGGCATGGGCCGGTCGGACTGGTCCGCGGACTACCCGTCCATCGAGGACTTCCTCAACCCGATCTACAAGACCGGTGGGTCCTCGAACGACTCCGACTACTCGAACCCGCAGGTCGACGCGGCCCTCGCCCAGGCCGACGCCACGGCCGACAAGGACGCCGCGGTCAAGCTGTACCAGCAGGCCGAGGACCTGATCGCGAAGGACCTGCCCTCGATCCCGGTGTGGGACGAGAAGGGTGTCGCGGCGAAGTCGAAGAACCTCAAGTCGGCGGCCCTGGACTTCCGCCGCATGCCGGACTACCCGTCCATCGAGGTCCTGAAGAAGTAGTGCCGCGCTGATCTGCCGCAACCACCACCACGGCGTGGGGGGGGGGGGGGGGGGGGCCCCCCCCCCCCCCCCCCCCCCCCCCCCCCCCCCCCCCCCCGGCGCGCACTAGGAACTCGTCATGATCCGTTATGTCCTCCGACGGCTGCTCCAGCTGATCCCGGTCTTCTTCGGCACCACGTTCCTGATCTACGTGCTGGTCTGGGCGGTGCCCGGCGACCCGTTCGCCGGCAAGTGCGGGCAGACCGCCTGCCCCCCGGCGTTCGTCGCCCAGATGACCGAGAAGTTCCACCTGAACGACAACCTGTTCGTCCAGTACTTCAAGTACCTCGGGAGCCTGTTCACCGGCGACTGGGGCGAAACCTTCAACGGCACCTCGGTCGGCGAGCTGATCGCCACCTCCTACCCGATCACGCTGCGCCTCGCCGTGGTCGCGGTGGTCATCGAAGCCGTCATCGGCCTCGCCGCCGGTGTGCTGACCGGCCTGCGCGGCAAGGGTTTCCTCGACAACCTGGTGCTGGTCTCGACCACGTTCCTGATCTCGCTGCCGGTGTTCGTCACGGCGATCGTGCTGCAGCTGGTCCTGGGCACCAACGGCCTGGGCCTGATCGAGGCCAGCGTGTCGGACAACCCCGGCATCGGCGAGCTGATCGTGCCCGGCATCGCGCTCGGCAGCCTGTCCATGGCCTACGTCGCCCGGCTGTCGAGGACGAGCATCGCCGAAAACCGCCGCGCCGACTACGTCCGGACGGCGATCGCGAAGGGCCAGCCCACCCGCCGCGTCGTCGGCGTCCACCTGCTGCGCAACTCGGTGATCCCGGTGCTGACGTTCCTCGGCACCGACCTCGGCGCCCTGATGGGCGGCGCGATCGTCACCGAAGGCGTGTTCAACATCAACGGCCTGGGCGGGCTCATCTTCCGCGGCATCCAGAACCGGGAGAGCGCCACCGTCGTCGGCGTGGTCGTCCTGCTGGTGCTGGTGTACCTGCTGATGAGCCTGATCGTCGACCTGCTCTACGCCGTTCTCGACCCGAGGATCCGCTATGACTGACCCGAACCTGGTGGGCGGCGGCGGGGCCGACGCGGCCGAGCTGTCCCGCGTCGACGACTCCGCCGCCGGCACGCAGAAACCCCGCAGCCTGTGGGCGGACGCCTGGCGCCAGCTGCGCCGCAAGCCGGCGTTCGTCGCGTCGGCCGTGATCATCCTGGTCATCGTGGTGATCGCGATCGCTCCCGGCCTGTTCAGCTCGCGCAACGCGGGCTTCAGCGATCTGGCGCACGCCAACGAAGGACCGTCCGCGGACGCCTGGTTCGGCTACGACAACCAGGGTGCCGACGTCTACGCACGCACGATCTACGGCACCCGCGCGTCGCTGCTGGTCGGGGTGTTCTCGACGCTGCTGACCGTCCTGTTCGGCTCGCTCGTCGGCATCCTCGCCGGCTACTACGGGCGGTTCGTCGACAGCCTGCTGTCGCGGTTCGGCGACATCTTCGCCGGCCTGCCGTTCGTGCTCGGCGCCATCGTCATCCTGACGACGTTCAACGCGCCCGGCACGAACCCGGGCGCGGTCACGATCATCGTCCAGGTGGTCTGCTCGATCGCCGTGCTGAGCTGGCCGGTGGCCATGCGCATCATGCGGTCGGCGACGCTGGTGGCCAAGCAGCTCGACTACGTCAAGGCCGCGCGCGGCCTCGGCGCGAGCACGCCGCGGATCATCTTCCGGCACCTGCTGCCGAACACGCTCGCGCCGGTGCTGGTGTACGCCACCATCGCGCTCGGCGCGTTCATCGGCGCCGAAGCGACGCTGGCCTACCTCGGCATCGGCGTGCGCGCGCCGGTGATCTCGTGGGGTGTGATGATCAGCGACTCGCGGGACTACTTCCGCAGTGACCCGCACATGCTGCTGTTCCCCGGTGCCTTCGTCACCCTGACCGTGCTGGCCTTCGTGATGCTGGGTGACGGCATCCGCGACGCGCTCGATCCGAAGTCGAGGTAGATCCCCTTGTCCGACAACGAACTCCTGCTCGAAGTAGAGGATCTGCACGTCGAGTTCCGGACGTCCGACGGCGTGGCGAACGTGCTCAACGGCGTCGGCTACTCCGTGCACGCCGGGGAGACGCTGGCGGTGCTCGGCGAGTCCGGCTCCGGCAAGAGCGTCACCGCGCAGACCGTGATGGGCATCCTCGACATGCCGCCCGGCGTGATCACCGGCGGCGCCGTGCGCTGGCGCGGCGAAGACCTGCTGACGGCGTCCGAGGACCGCCGCCGGGAGGTGCGCGGCAGCGAGATCGCGATGATCTTCCAGGACGCGCTCTCCGCGCTGAACCCGGTGTTCACCGTGGGGTTCCAGATCGAGGAGCAGCTGCGCGTGCGGCTCGGGATGTCCAAGAAGGACGCCCGGAAGCGCGCGATCGAGCTGCTGGACATCGTCCGGATCCCGGCCGCCGACCGGCGGATCAAGGACTACCCGCACCAGTTCTCCGGCGGGATGCGCCAGCGCGCGATGATCGCGATGTCACTGGCGCTGGACCCGGACCTGCTCATCGCCGACGAGCCGACCACCGCGCTCGACGTCACCGTGCAGGCCCAGATCATGGACCTGCTGGGCGAGATCCAGGCGGAACGGCAGATGGGCCTGGTGCTCATCACGCACGACCTCGGGGTGGTCGCCGAGGTCGCGGACCGGATCGCGGTGATGTACGCGGGCCGGATCGTGGAGCAGGCCGACGTCGTCGAGCTGTTCCGCGCGCCGGCCCACCCCTACACCGCCGCGCTGATGGACTCCCTGCCCCGGCTCGACCTCAAGGGACAGACACTGGAGACCATCAAGGGCCTGCCGCCGAGCCTGCTCGACGTCCCGCCCGGCTGTCCGTTCCACCCGCGGTGCAAGCGGGCCGAAGACCGGTGTTCGTCGGAAGTCCCGCCCTCGCGCGGGATCGGCTTCGGCCGGACGAGCGCGTGTCACTTCGCCGAAGAGGTGGTGAACTCCCGTGCCTGAACCGATTCTCTCGGTCACTGACCTGAAGAAGTACTTCCCGGTCCGCACCGGCATCCTGTTCAAGCGCACGGTCGGCCAGGTCAAGGCGGTCGACGGCGTCTCGTTCGACCTGATGCCCGGCGAGACCCTCGGCGTCGTCGGCGAGTCCGGCTGCGGCAAGTCGACGCTGGCGCAGGTGCTGATGCGCCTGGAGGAGCCGACCGGCGGCACCGCGCAGTTCGAAGGCCGCGACATCTTTTCGATGCGCGGCAACGAGATGCGCAAGCTGCGGCGCGAGATCCAGATCGTGCTGCAGGACCCGTACACGTCGCTGAACCCGCGGATGACCGTCGGCGACATCGTCGGCGAGCCGTTCGAAATCCACTCCGACGTCGCGCCGAAGGGCTCGCGGGCGAAGAAGGTGCAGGAGCTGCTGGAGGTGGTCGGGCTCAACCCCGAGCACCTCAACCGCTACCCGCACCAGTTCTCCGGCGGGCAGCGCCAGCGCATCGGCATCGCGCGGGCGCTGGCGTTGCGGCCCAAGGTGATCATCTGTGACGAGCCCGTGTCCGCATTGGACGTTTCGATCCAGGCGCAGGTGATGAACCTGCTGGGCGACCTGCAGGACGAGTTCGGGCTGTCGTACGTCTTCATCGCGCACGACCTTTCGGTGGTGCGGCACCTGTCCAACCGGGTCGCGGTGATGTACCTCGGCAAGATCGTCGAGATCGGCACGGACGAGGAGATCTACGAGCGACCGTCCCACCCGTACACCCAGGCGCTGCTGTCCGCGGTACCGGTCGCGGATCCGGCGGTGCGCGGGCAGCGGCAGATCATCCGGCTCGAGGGCGACGTCCCGAGTCCCCTGGATCCCCCGTCCGGCTGCCGGTTCCGGACGCGGTGCTGGAAGGCGCAGGACCGCTGCGCCGAGGAGGTCCCGGAGCTGGTGCCCCGGACCGACGGTCACTTGTCAGCTTGTCACTTCGCGGAGCAGAAGTCGGTTGTTCCATAACGTACGTTTGGCCGTTGTTTACGCAATGTCCGATCTATACGGTGCAGGAACCGCTTTCCGAGGAGGAGAAACGTGAAGAGACCCAGGCTTCTCGCCGCGGCGCTGGCCGTTCCGTTGTTCGGGGCGATCACCGCGGTGGCGGTCCCGGTCGCGTCGGCGCAGCCCGCGCTGGCCGGCCCGGCGACCGAGTTCACCGTGCTCGCCAAGGACGTCCAGAGCGTCGCGAGCGCGCAGAAGGCGATCCGCGACGCGGGTGGCACGGTGCTGGAAACGAACTCCGCGGTCGGCCTGATCAAGGCCAGCGCCCCGGCGTCCGGTTTCACCGAGCGCGTCTCGGCGAACCGGTCCGTGTTCGGCGCGGCCAAGGCGCAGGTCATCGGCTCGGTGCCGAAGGACGGCAAGAAGGCCAAGAACAACAACGTGGAGAAGGAAGGCCGCGGCGCCGCTTCGAAAAAGAACGCAGCCGCCACCAAGGCCGTCGGGATGGACCCGCTGGACGACCAGCTCTGGGGCCTCAAGTCCGTCCGATCGGACCTCTCGCGCACCAAGCAGCCGGGCAGCAAGCAGGTCAAGGTCGGCATCATCGACACCGGCGTCGACGGCACGCACCCGGACATCGCGCCGAACTTCGACGAGGCCGACTCCCGCAACTTCGTCAAGGACATCCCGTTCGACGTCAACGGCGTCGAGGTCGACGGCCCGTGCGAGTTCCGCGGCTGCGTCGACCCGGTCAACCACGACGACGGCGCGCACGGCACGCACGTCGCCGGCACGATCGCCGCCGCGGCCAACGGCTTCGGCGTCTCGGGTGTCGCGCCGAACGTGTCGCTGGTGAACATCCGCGCCGGCCAGGACTCGGGGTACTTCTTCCTGCAGCCGACCGTCGACGCGCTGACCTACGCCGGCGACGCCGGCATCGACGTGGTCAACATGTCGTTCTACACCGACCCGTGGCTCTACAACTGCACGGCGAACCCGGCCGACTCGGCCGCGGAACAGGCCGAGCAGCGCACGATCATCGAGGCGACGCAGCGCGCGTTGAACTACGCGCACAAGAAGGGCGTCACGATGGTGGTCGCGCTGGGCAACCAGCACACCGACCTCGGTGCGCCGCAGCCCGACACCACGAGCCCGGACTACCCGGCCAACACGACGCACCCGCGTCAGGTCGACAACGCCAGCTGCCTGAGCCTGCCGGTCGAGGGCAACCACACGATCGGCGTGAGCGCGTTCGGGCCGTCGCAGGCGAAGGCGGACTACTCGAACTACGGCACCGAGCAGATCTCGGTTTCCGCGCCGGGCGGCTACTTCCGCGACGGTTTCGGCACGCCGTGGTTCCGCACGGTCGAGAACGAGATCCTCTCGACGTACCCGAAGAACGTCGCCCTCGCCGACGGCAACATCGACGCGGCGGGCAACCTGACGCCGGCCGGCATCGCGGCGGGCGTGGAGAAGGCGACGGCGCCGGACGGCCGGGTCGGCTACTACCAGTGGCTGCAGGGCACGTCGATGGCGACGCCGCACGCGACGGGTGTCGCGGCGCTGATCGTCTCGCAGTACGGCAAGAAGTCCCACGGCGAGTTCGGCCTGGACCCGGACAAGGTCCAGCGCGTCCTCGAGGGCACGGCGTCGCAGATCGCCTGCCCGGTCCCGCGGACGGTCGACTACCTGGACGAGGGCCGCGACGCCACGTTCACCGCGACGTGTGCGGGTGACCCGTCGTTCAACGGCTTCTACGGCCACGGCGCCGTCGACGCCTACACGGCGGTGACCCACGGGTCGCAGTACCTGAAGTAGTCCTCGCGCGAACGGCCCGCTTCCCGGTTGGGAGGCGGGCCGTTTTCGCGCCAACCTTTTGGCGCGTTCGCGCGTGTACTGCCCGAGGCGAGGGGAGGGGTCATGGACGAACCGACGGAGGCCGAGGTCAGGGCGGCCAGGAAGTGGCTGGCCAAGCGCGGCGTCGAGGTGGAAGAGCCGACGACGCTGCTGGCGCTGCGGCTGGGCGCCCGCGCCGGCGCGCGGCCGCCGGGGTCGGGGCCGTGGGTGGCCTTGCTGGTGGTCGTGGCGGTGGCCGGCAACTTCGCCCTCGGATTCCTGCCGCACGCCCTCGGCCTCCGCTATTCCGACCTGCCCGAAGGCCGGTCGTTCTTCGCGCTGTACGCCGTCTTCGTGGTGGGCGCGTGGCTTGCGGTGCGGCTGGCCGACCGGCGGGCCGTGGCCCACCTGGCCGGCCGGGGGATCGACCGGCCGCGACCCTCTTGGCGGGCGTCGCTGAGCGGCTGGAACCTGGCCTCGATGGTGCTCACCTTCGGTGGTGGCGCCGTGCTCGCCGTCGTGATGGCCGTGACGACGTCGAAGCCGCACTGGGCGCTGAGCTGGCTCGGGCTCCTGGCGCTCGGGGCGGTCGTGGTGGCGGCGATCCTCACCGGTGTGCTCCGGCGGCCGGTCATCGCCGAAGACGAAGCCTCGCTCGCGGTCGACAGCCTGCTGCGCGGCGAGGACCAGTACCGCGCGCTCCCGGCGCTGTTCGCGTACCCGGCGATCTTCGACCCGCTGGTGTCCGGTGGGCAGCCGCGCGAGTTCACACCGTGGCTGGTCGGCTATTTCGCCCTGGCGGCGGCGACCGAGGCAGTCGGCTTATACGTGCAGTACCGGCGCCGAAAGCTCCCGGCGGGCGACTACGGCACCGTGGCGGCGGTCCGCGGTGCCTGACGTGGGCCCAACCTTTTGGCGCGTTCGTGCGTGTACTGCCCGAGGCGAGGGGGAGGGGTCATGGACGAACCGACGGAGGCCGAGGTCAGGGCGGCCAGGAAGTGGCTGGCCAAGCGCGGCGTGAGGGTGGCCGAGCCGACGACGCTGCTGGCGTTGCGGCTGGGGGCCCGCGGCGGAGCACGGCAGCCGGGGTACTGGGCGTGGCGGGTCGTGATGCTCGTGGTGGTGGGGCTCGCCGCCATCGTCACGCAGTTCTTGGCGCTCTGGCTTCACACGCCTTTAGGCGGCGCGTATTTCGTGGGCTTCGCCGCCGTGGTGCTGCTCATCCGGAGCTCGGTGCGGCGGGCCGACCGCCGGGCCGCGGCCTGGCTGGGCGACCGGCGCCTGGACGTGCCACGGCCGTCGTGGCGGGAGTCGCTGGGCGGCTGGTACCTGGCGTCGCTGGTGATCACCTTCGGCGGGGGCGCTCTCCTGGCCGTCGTGATGTGCGTGACGACGTCGTGGGTCTGGGCGGTGGGCTGGCTCGTCCTGCTCGCGCTCGGAGCGGTGGTGGTGGCGGTGGTCCTCGCCGAGGTGGTCCGGCGGCCGGTCATCGCCGAGGACGAGACGTCGCTCGTGATCGACGGCGTGGTGCGGACCGAAGACCCGTTCCTGGCCATGCCGGCGCTGTTCGCGCTCCCGGTGCTCTTCGACGTCCTGACGGGCCGGCAGCCGCACGAGTACACGCCGTGGCTCGTCGGCTACGTCGTTCTCGCTTACGCGACCCTGCTCGTGAGCCGCTACACGCGGTACCGGCGCCGGAAGCTCCCGGCGGGCGACTACGGCACCGTGGCGGCGGTCCGATGATCATGGTGACGGCCAGGGAGCAGGACGCGGCCCGGCTGTGGCTGGCCAAGCGCGGGCACCCGGTCGGCAGGCCGACGCCGCTGGTGACGGCGCTGGTCGGGACGCGGCTGCCGTTCAGAGGCCGCCGTTCCTGGCGGTTCATCGTCTACGCGGTGGTCGCCGTGGCCGCTGGGGGGCTGTATTCGCTGTCGTTCGGGCGCTGGATGACCGAGACGTCCGCGGTCTACTTCGCCTACTTCGCGGTGGGGCTCTCGTTCGCCGACGGCATTCGCCTGCGGGAGCGGGAACTCCGGGAGGACGTGCCGTCGGCGCACGCGCCGGATCCGTGGCGGCGCGTGCTGAGCGGCTGGTACCTCGCGTCTCTCGTGGTCGCGTTCGGTGGCGGGGTCGCGCTGGCCGTCACGATGTACTTCACGACGGGGGCCCGGACGTACGCGGTGAGCTGGCTCGGGCTGCTCGTCCTGAGCGCGCTCGTCACCGGCTGGGTGCTGGCCGGCCTGCTCCGCCGTCCGCTGGCCGCCGAAGACGCCGCGTCCCTGGCCGTCGCCCGGGCCGTGCGGGCAGAGCAACTCGTCGCCGGAACGCCGGTGCTGGCGGTCTTCCCGCTGGTGACGGACCTGCTGCTGGCGAACCACCAGCCGCCGGCGCTCACGCCGTGGCTGGTCGGCTACATCGTGGCGGCCGTGGTCCTCCAGGTGGTCAGCTGCTTCATGAACCTGCGCCGGCACCGCACCCTGCCACCGGGCCACTACGGGACACCTGCCCTGGCCCAGCCCGACCGGTGACACAGCATTGGGCACGGGGTGACCGGGCTGATCCTTGCCGGTCTCCTGGTGTTGCTGTGCCCGGAGTGCGAGTTGCGCTCGCTGCTGGGTGACGCCGAGTCGGAACTGGGGCTGCGCGGCGGTGGCCGACGCCCTGGCCGAAGGGCAGGGCTTGATCGACATCGCGGGCGAGCTTGGGGCGAAGCGGCGGACCTGCGGCCAGGTGAACTGCCGGCCACACCGCAGAACGGGCACGCCGAGATCGTCGCGAGCCATTACGAAGCCGCGTCGGCCAGCGGAAAGCGGGCAGCGAAGGGCGGGCTCACATACGCCGGGCGCGAGTACCAGAAGCACATGGGACCGAACCAGCTGCCGGTGGTTCCGGGCAAGGAATTCGACAGCGCCGGGCAGGCGATGCTGGACCGGATCCTCACCGATCCTTACGCGGACTACCAGCCAGTGACGACCGGTGGGTTCGCCG
Source organism: Amycolatopsis sp. NPDC049252 (assembly GCF_043197175.1). Taxonomy (NCBI): domain Bacteria; kingdom Bacillati; phylum Actinomycetota; class Actinomycetes; order Pseudonocardiales; family Pseudonocardiaceae; genus Amycolatopsis; species Amycolatopsis sp. NPDC049252. The sequence continues at coordinate 14,546 of NZ_JBICSQ010000001.1, read as the reverse complement.
GTGGCTTCCGGCTCGTCGGAAACGAAGTGGTGAACGGTAGATTCATCGGCGCGACGTTCGATTCCAGTGGCGAGTTCAGGTACTTCGGAGTTTATTGATGACAACGGACGGCGATCAGCGATCCACCCCAGACCCGCGTGGCCGGCGGTTGAGCGGTGTTCGGTACTTGATTCCCGCTGGTGCTTCACCGGCGGCCGAGGTCGGCGACGGCCCCGTCCAGGAGGTTGCCCACGGCGTCGTCTTCGCGTTCGAAGACGGGAACGAGCTGCTCGCACGGTGGCAGATGGACGGCGAGGACGAGTTCCTCCAGCTCGGCTCGGTCGCCGAGCAGGAGGAAGGGGCTCTCGTCGAGACAGTCGATGTCCGCGCGCAGCCGGAGTGGCAGCCGCTGCTCGGCCGGAAGATCATCCGGGTGGGGACCGCCTGGCACGTGCCGTGGGAGGGGCGTCCGCCGGCCCGCTGGTCGCTGCGGGTGGAGTTCGAGGGCGGCCGGAGCGTCGTGGTCGCCCTCGGGGAGATCCGGGACGGCATCGCCGCTTACCTGCCGACCTCCGTCGTCGTTCTCTTCGAGCCGGACCAGGCCCACGCTTACGTGGTGCCGTCCAGTGAGACGTCCGCATGGGGCGGCGACTGTCCCTGAGCCGCACTCGGTGGGGCCTGGTCACGTGGCCGGGCCCCACCGCAGGGCTAGCGGTTCGAGGCCTTCTTGACGAACTTCGCCAGGTCCTTCGACTGCTGCACCCGGCTCGGCTCGTGGACGTACATCATGTGCCCGGCCGGGTAGTACGCCGTGTCGATGTTGTCACGCAGTTCCTCCGGGATCTGCAGGTGCGCCAGCACGTGCTCGGACGCGAAGTACGCCGTCGCGCCGTCGTAGTGGCCGAACGCCACGTGGACCTGCAGGTGCGGGTTGGCGCGCATCGCCGCGCTCACCGAGTCGACGACCGAGACCGACCGGCCCTCGAACTCCTTGTAGGACCACGCCTTGAACGTGTCCTCGTGGATCAGCTCGTACGGCAGGTCGTTCTCGTACCCGAGCTCGGCCCGCACGTAGTGGTTGAACGCCGCCGCGTACGCGCCGATGATCCGGGAGATCGACGGGTCGTCGCTCATGTGCTCGCGGCCGCCGTCCGGCTCCCACGTCGTGAACCGGCCGTCCATCCGGCCGACCGTCAGGCCGCGGTCGCGCAGCAGCTCGGTGAAGAACCGGACGTGCTCGATCCGCAGGTTCACCCGGTCCACATAGGACTCGGTCAGCCCGGTCAGCGACGCCAGCGTGGCCACCGCGTCGGCCCGGTCCTGAGTGGACAGCCGGGCGCCGCGCGCCAGCGCCCACGGCAGGTCCTTCGCCGCGAAGTCCTCGGCGTCGGCGAGCACGTCGTCGAGCGGGCGTTCGCCGTGCAGGCCGTGGTAGTGCGCGATCGCCGCGTACGTCGGCACGTACAGCGTGTACGGCAGGTCGTTGCCCTCGGTGAACTGCAGCGTGCCCAGGTCGAGCACCGACGAGATGAGCAGCAGGCCGTTCAGGTAGAGGCCGTGGCGGTCCTGCAGGTGCGCGGCCAGCCCGGCGGCGCGCAGCGTGCCGTACGACTCGCCGGCCAGGAACTTCGGCGACAGCCAGCGCTCGTGGCGCGACACCCAGAGCCGGATGATCTCGCCGACCGACTCGATGTCGCCCTTGAAACCGTGGAAGTCCTTCGTCTCGCCGCCTTCGGCCGCGCGCGAGTAGCCGGTGGACACCGGGTCGATGAACACCAGGTCGCTGTGCGCCAGCAGGGTCTCGGGGTTGTCGTCCAGCCCGTACGGCGGCGGCACCAGGTCATCGACGTCGCCCGAGAGCACGCGTCGCGGCCCGAGCAGCCCCATGTGGAGCCAGATGCTCGACGAGCCGGGCCCGCCGTTGAAGGCGAACGTCACCGGCCGCGAGCCGGGGTCGGCGTCGTCGAGGGTGTAGGAGGTGATGAAGACCTCCGCCTTCGGCTTGACCCCCTCGGACTTGCCGTCCTTCACGACCTCCTTGCGGAGGACGATCCGGCCGGCTTTCGCCGTGTAGGCCAGCTTCTTCCGCTTCACGGTCAGCGTGTGCCGGGTCGTGACGATGTCGTCGGCCGGCTCGGCCGGGATCTCCTGGGTTTCCGGAGCTGTCTTCTCGGGAGCCTCTTCGGGGGTCGTGTCCGCCATGGCTCCAACCTAGTTGTGGCAGGGTGACCTGGTGCACACCGGGGACTGGCCGACGACCGTCGCCGACGCGCTCGCCGTGCAGGAACGGCTGCGCGGCCTGGTCGACGTCACCGACGACTGCCCCGAGCTGCCGCCGACGGTGACCGGGCTCGACGTCGCCTACGACGACGCCGACGGGATCGCCGCCGCCGTCGTCACCCTGGAGACCGCCGGGCTGACCGTCGTGGAGGAGCGGACGGTCCGCGCGAAGGCCGTCTTCCCGTACGAGCCGGGGCTGTTCGCCTTCCGCGAGCTGCCGCCGCTGCTGGCCGCGCTCGAGCGGCTGGACCACGAGCCCGACGTCCTGGTCTGCGACGGCCACGGCCTCGCGCACCCCCGGCGCTTCGGCCTCGCCTGCCACCTGGGCGTGCTGACCGGACGGCCCGCGTTCGGCGTCGGCAAGACCCGGTTCGTCGGCTCGCACGACGCGCCCGCGGCGTCCCGGGGTGCTTCGGTGCCGCTGGTCGACGCCGGGGAAGTGGTCGGCGCGGTGCTGCGCACCCAGGACGGCGTCAAGCCGGTGTACGTCTCGGCCGGGCACCGCATCGACCTGGCCCACGCCTGCCGGCTGACCCTGGCGCTCGCCCCGCGCTACCGGCTGCCGGAGACCACGCGGCTGGCCGACCGGCTGTCCCGGGTGGCGCTGCGATGAGGACGCTCGCCCAGCTCGACGCCGCCGTCTCCGAGTGCCGGGCGTGCCCGCGGCTGGTGGAGTGGCGCGAAGGCGTCGCGGGCACGAAGGCGGCGTTCCGCGGTGAGGAGTACTGGGCGCGGCCGGTGCCCGGCTTCGGGCCGGCGGACGCCACGCTCGCCGTCGTCGGGCTGGCGCCGTCGGCGCACGGCGCGAACCGCACCGGCCGGATGTTCACCGGCGACCCGTCGGGTGACTTCCTCTTCCGGGTGCTGCACGAGGTGGGCCTCGCGTCGCAGCCGACGTCGACCGCGATCGGCGACGGCCTCGAGCTGTACGGCACCCGGCTCGTCTCGCCGGTGCGCTGCGCCCCGCCGGAGAACAAGCCGACGCCGGCCGAGCGCGACACGTGCCGGGCGTGGCTCGCGGAGGAGCTGACGCTGTTACGTCCGACACTGCGCTCGATCGTGGTGCTCGGCGCGTTCGGCTGGCAGGCGTTACTGCCCGTGCTCGCCGCGGCCGGCTGGCCGGTGCCGTCGCCGCGTCCCGCGTTCGGGCACGGCACGGTCCTGAAGCTCGGCGACCTGCGTATTTTCGGCTGTTATCACGTCTCACCACGCAATGTCCAGACCGGGCTCCTGACCCACACGATGGTGGCGGACGTCTTCCGCGCCGCGACCTCGGTGACGGCCTCGGACTGAATCGTTACGGAAGGTGCAGCGACGCTGGTCACAGCCGGATGGGGTCCCCGCGCAAGGTCCGTGTGAAGGTGCCACTATGAGGTCATGGCTGCTGCGAAGTCGAAGTCGGAACCGACTCGGATCCTCGTCCTCGGTGGTGGGTACGTCGGGCTCTACACGGCGTACGGCCTCCAGAAGATGCTCCGGGCCAACGAGGCCTCCGTGACCGTCGTTGACCCGCAGCCCCACATGACCTACGCGCCGTTCCTCCCGGAGGCCGCGGCCGGCGCGATCGAGCCGCGGCACGTGGTCGTGCCGCTGCGCCGCGTGCTGAAGCGCTGCCACGTGCTGACCGCGCGCGTCACCAAGATCGAGAACGACAAGAAGTCCGTGACGGTCGAGGCCGCCGACGGCCACATCGAGCAGCTCGGCTACGACGTCCTCGTGGTCGCGCTCGGCGCCGTCGCCCGCATCCTGCCGATCCCGGGCCTGGTCGAGCAGGGCATCGCCTTCAAGACCATCGGCGAGGCGATCTACCTCCGCAACCACATCATGACCAAGCTGGACGAGGCCGCGAGCACGCTCGACCCCGAGCTGCGCAAGCGCCTGCTGACGTTCACCGTCGTCGGCGGCGGGTTCGCCGGCATCGAAGCGCTGGCCGAGCTCGAGGACATGACCCGGTTCGCGGTCGAGAACTACTACCCGAACATCCAGCCGGCCGACGTCCGCTGGGTGCTCGTCGAGGCCGCCGGGCGCATCCTGCCCGAGGTCCGCGAGACGCTCGGGGTGTACACGGTCGAGCAGCTGGAGAAGCGCGGCATCGAGGTGTACCTGTCGACCGCGGCGAAGTCGTTCGAAAACGGTCACGTCGTGTTGTCGGACGGCACCGAGTTCGACACCGACACGCTCATCTGGACCGCCGGCGTGAAGGCCAACCCGGTGCTGGCCAACTCGGACCTCCCGCTCGACAAGCGCGGCCGCCTCGAGGCGACGGCCGCCATGCAGGTCGTCGGTCACCCGGACGTGTGGACCGCGGGCGACAACGCGGCCATCCCGGACCTTTCGCGCACCGAAGAGGACCCGACGGCGACGTGCCCGCCGAACGCGCAGCACGCGGTGCGCCAGGCGAGGCTGCTGGCGAAGAACATCATCAAGGTGATCCGCGGCGGCAAGCCGAAGGACTACTACCACAAGAACCTCGGCGCGGTGGCCAGCCTGGGCCTGCACAAGGGCGTGGCCGACGCGCTGAACCTGAAGATCAAGGGCTTCCCGGCCTGGCTCTTCCACCGCGCGTACCACCTCAAGGCGATGCCGACCTGGAACCGCAAGATCCGCATCCTGTTCGACTGGATCCTGGGCGGCCTGTTCCGGCGCGAGGTCATCTCGCTGGGCCAGATCAACAACCCGAAGGACGAGTTCGCGCGCGTCTCGAAGTCCTGAGTTTTCGGTGGGGAGGGCCCCTGTCCGCTTCGGCGGGCAGGGGCTCTTTGCGTTGGCGGTTAAGGGTCTTTTGGGGCAGTTGCAGGGAAATGACCGACTGTGTGCCGGTGAGCGACATGGTCTGGACAACTGGGCCAGTGAGCGGGTATCCCTTTCTTCACTACGAAGAATAAGTCGGCGAACCTCCCCCTCGCCGACAGAGATCCGATCACTCCGTACCGCCCGTCCCCACGGTCCCAGGAGCTCCCATGCGCTTTTCCCGCACCAAAGCGGCACTCGTCGCGGCGTTGCCCGCCGTGCTGAGCGTTGCCGTCCTCGCCGGCACGCCCGGCACCGCGGCCGCGGCCGGCGGTGCCTTCCCCGCCCACTACGCCGCTCCCTACCTGCAGATCAGTGACGCCGACGCCGGCCAGATGTCCGCCGACACGAACGCCACCGGCACCAAGTTCTTCACGCTCGCGTTCCTCACCCCGCAGTCCGGCTGCACCCCGGTCTGGGAGGCGAACGGCACCGGCGTCGGCTCGTTCAAGACGCAGATCAGCGCGCTGCAGGCCGCGGGCGGTAACGTCATCCCGTCGTTCGGCGGCGCCGAAGGCGGTGAGCTGGCCCAGACCTGCACGAACACCGCCAGCCTGACCGCGGCGTACGCGAACGTCGTCAACACCTACGGCACGCCGCGCCTGGACTTCGACATCGAAGGCGGCGTCCTCGGCGACACGGCGTCCAACCAGCGCCGCAACTCCGCACTGGCCGCGTTGCAGCAGCAGAACGGGGCGGTCCAGGTCGACTACACGCTGGCCGTCGACCCGACGGGCATCCCGGGGAACGAGCTCGACCTGCTGCGCGACGCGAAGAACAAGGGCGTCAAGGTCAGCGTCGTCAACCTGATGGTGATGGACTTCTACGACGGCCAGCCGGTCCTGGGCGACGCCCTGTCCGCGGCGCGCGCTTCGGCGTCCCAGCTGGCGAGCCTGTACGGGATCTCGACGTCGGCGGCGTACGCGATGATGGGCCTGACCCCGATCGCCGGGCGCAACGACGACGGCGCCCAGTTCAGCCAGTCCGACGCCCAGCAGCTGGAGACGTTCGCGGCGCAGAACGGCGTCGCGGAACTGTCGTTCTGGGAGCTCCAGGACTACGACCGCGCGACGGGCTACGCGTACTCGAGGATCTTCAACGCGATCACCGGCGGCGGCACCACGCCCCCGCCCCCGGCGGGCGGCACGATCACCGGCTACGGCGGCAAGTGCGTCGACGTGGCGGGCGCGTCCTCGGCGAACGGCACGACGGTCGACCTGTACACGTGCAACGGCACCAACGCCCAGCAGTGGACATCGACGTCGGGAACGCTCCGAGCGCTGGGCAAGTGCCTGGACGTCAACGCAGCGGGCACGGCGAACGGCTCGAAGGTCCAGCTGTACGACTGCAACGGAACGGGCGCCCAGCAGTGGACCCACACGGGCAACCAGCTGGTGAACCCGGCATCGGGCAAGTGCCTGGACGCAACAGGCCCCAGCTCGGCGGACGGCACCCCGCTGCAGATCTGGACGTGCACGGGCAGCGCGAACCAGTCCTGGACGCTGAACTGAGTCCTGTGAGTCCTTAGTGGACACGAGGCCGGACCGGGCGACCCTGGTCCGGCCTCGTGGCTTGCGCGGGGCGCGGATCGCCTAGAGTGTGCGGTGCCCCCGTAGCCCAACTGGCAGAGGCAGTCGACTTAAAATCGACAAAGTGCGGGTTCGAACCCCGTCGGGGGCACGAATGGGTAACGATCGACGCCCTTGACGTGGCTTTCGAGTCTGCGTTCAAGCTCGCTTGAAACATTTCCTTCGCCTCAGCGATACCCAGGGAACTGGGACTGCGCTGAGGCCGGAGGGTACATCGATGGGGCGTCGTCGAGGGTTTTTCGCCGAGATGCAGTATCAGGCGGCCAAGGCGCAGAAGGAGCGGGCGCGGCAGGCCGCGGCCGCCGAGCGTGAGCGGGTTCGACTCGAACGGGAAATGCATCGCGCCCAGGCTGCCGCTGCGATGGCACGCGAGCGCATGGCTCGCGCTGATGTGCAGGCAGCGGCCCAGGCGGAACGTGAACTCAAGCGCCTCCACATCGAAGCTCAGCAATCGAAGGTTGAGTCGCTCAACGCGGACCTGCAGGAAGAGTTGGCCGCGATCGACGGCATTCTTGAGTCGACACTGGCTGTCGATGATTACGTCGATCTGGAAAACCTTCGCCGGGTCGCCGAACACCCGCCGTTCCAGTCGGCGTACCAGACGGCTTTGGCTGCGCCGGCGCCGATCAGTGCGCCCCCGGAGCCCTACTTCCAGCCGCCTGCGCCTCCGGCCGGCATCTCGGCGGTTTTCGCCAAGAAGAAGCACGCTGCTGCGACAGCCGCTGCTCAGGCCCAGTTCGGCCAGGTGCACGCGGCCTGGCGAGCGGCCGTCGCCCAGATTCCGCAACGGCAGCTGGCCGCGGCGCAGCAGCACCAAGCCGCGGAAGGTGAGCGCTTGAGGCGGCTTGCCCACGACCGTAGGCGGTATGACGCCGAGTGTGCTGAACGGCAGCGGATCGTCGATGCGGAAAACGCCCGCCTCGATGACCTGATCAACCGGCTCGCGGACAATGAGCCCGAGGCGGTCGACGAGTACATCGGAATCGTGTTCGGCAACTCGATCTACCCGGACGTCATCGCCGCCAACAGCGATTTCGACTTCTCGTACAGCTCGGAGTTGCGTGAGCTGTCCATCACGGTCGTGTTCCCGTCGCCCGAGACGATCCCGAAGACCAAGCTCTTCCGGTACGTGCGCGCCAGTGACGAGATCGCGGAAACCGCGCTGACGCAGAAAGACGTGACGACCCGGTACGTCAACTTGCTCAACAACATGACGTTGCGAACCCTCCACGAGGTGTGGGAGTCGGACCGGGCAGGGAAAATCGACAGCATTTCCCTGGTCGGAGGTGTCAACCACGTCGATCCCGCCGTCGGCCAGGATGTGTTCGTCCGACTCATCGCGCTGGCCGTGAGCCGCGAAGACTTCCTGCAGATCGATCTGGCCCGGATCACTCCGTCCGAAACGCTGAAGCACCTTCGCGCTGTCGTGTCCAAGACTCCGCACCGGCTGACCCCGATCGACGACAAGAAGGGTGTTCGTCGATGAGTTCCTCCGTCAGCGGGGCGGCGACACGGTGAACGGGCTCCGATTCGTTCCGCCGCCGGGATGGCCGCCTCCTCAGCCCGGGTGGGTGCCGCCTCAGGGGTGGCAGCCGCCCGCGTCCTGGCCACCTGCGCCTCCCGGCTGGGAGTTCTGGGTGGCCGACGGGCCGAGCGACCCTGAAGATCATGCCGCTGCGGAATCGCAAGTGCAAGCTCCACCCGCTGCCGTCACTCCGCCGCCTCAGACAGTTGAGGTGCCAAGGGAGCCCGATCAGCAAGAGGTAGCGTCTGCTCGGCAGGAGCTTGAAGCCGTTCGTGAACAGATCGGTCAGGCAAGAGAACAACTCGTCGAACTCAACGACTCGATCTTGCTCCAGCAGGTCGGGATCTACGAGTACCACCACCCTCTCGAGAACGCTGAACAGTTCAAGGAGGCGCTGGCCGCGATCCGGCAGGAGGTGAAGGAGTTCGTCAAGAACGGCGCCGCCATCCTCGCTGCCGATCGGTTCGCCTACAACAACTCGCTGGCGCAGGGCCGGAAGATGACGGCCGACTTCTCGAAGCTGATGCTGCGGGCGTACAACGCCGAGGCGGACAACTGCGTCCGGTCTGTTCGGGCCGGCACGGTGGCCTCGGCGAAGCAGCGTCTCGACAGATCGGTCGAATCAATCGTGAAGCTCGGCAAGATGATGGAGATGCACGTCGCTCCTGAGTACCACCTGCTTCGCCTGCGTGAGATCGAACTGACCGGCGACTACCACTTCAAGGTGCAGGAGGAACGCGAAGCGGCCAGGGCCGAACGCGAACGCCTGCGGGAAGAGAAACGCGCGGAAGCAGAACTGCAGGCCGAACGTGACCGGCTGGAGAAGGAGCGCGATCACTACGCCAACGCTCTGGCAAAACTTGCCGAGCAAGGCAAGCAGGAGCAGGCCGACGAGCTGCGTCAGCGGCTGACCGCCATCGACGATGCGATAGCCCAGAACGACTACCGCATCGCCAACATCCGGGCAGGGTACGTTTACGTCATCAGCAACATCGGTGCGTTCGGCGAGAGCGTCGTGAAAATCGGGATGACCCGGCGCCTCGAACCTCGGGATCGCATCATGGAACTCGGTGACGCATCGGTCCCGTTCCCCTTCGACACGCACCTCCTGCACTTCTCGGAGGACGCGATCGCGCTCGAGAACGAGCTGCACAAGATGTTCGCCGACCGCCGGCTGAACCAGGTCAACCTGCGACGGGAGTTCTTCTTCATCACGCCGCAAGAGATTCGCGCGGTTCTGGCCGAGAAGCTCGGGAACATCCTCGAGTTCAACGAGACACCCGAAGCGTCGCAGTACTTTCAGAGCCGCGCGTCCTGGCCGGAGGAGAGCCGGAGGTAGACCGGTCAGGCTGCTGACCGCTCGCTGGCCGGGCGGCGGCGCAGGGTCGCGTTCCGCAACGCCGGCGGTACGAAGTCCTGGTCCAACGCGCTCACGTTCGTTCCCGGCGGGACGATTTCGTCGATGCGGTCCAGGATTTCGTCCGGCAGCACGACCTCCAGCCCGGCCAGCAGGTCGTCCAGGTGGGCCATGGTGCGGGGGCCGATGATCGCGCTCGTCACTCCGGGGTGGGAAATGGCGAAGGCCATCGCCAGGTGGGTCAGCGGCATGCCCGCCGACTCCGCCAGGGGGATCAGCTGCTCCACCACGTCGATGCGGTGCGCGTCGTTCAGGTGCTTCAGCACGCCCGCTCGGCGCAGGGTGTTCTCCTGGCCACGGCGGACGCGGCCGGTGAGCATTCCCTGTCCCAGCGGGCCCCAGACGAGGGTGCCCATTCCGTGGCGTTGCGCGGTCGGGAGGACTTCGCGCTCGATGCCCCGGCTCAGGATCGAGTACGGCGGCTGCTCCGTGTGGAACCGCTCGAAACCGCGGCGGGACGCGGTCCACTGGGCCTCGACGAGGTCCGACACCGGCATCGCCGACGTGCCGATCGCGCGGACCTTGCCGCTGTGGATCAGGTCGTTCAGGGCCGAGAGCGTTTCCTCGATGTCCGTCGACGGGTCCGGGCGGTGGATCTGGTACAGGTCGATGTGGTCGGTCTGCAGGCGGCGCAACGAGTTCTCGACCGCGGTCATGATCCAGCGGCGTGAGGTGCCCTGGTGGTTGGGGTCGTCGCCGGTCGGGCGGCTGAACTTGGTCGCCAGGACCACGTTGTCGCGGCGGCCCTTCAGGGCCTGGCCCACCACGTCTTCGACGTCGCCGTAGGCGTCGGCCGTGTCGACGAAGTTGATGCCCGCGTCCAGGGCCTTGTGGATGACGCGGATCGAGTCTTCGGGGTCGGGGTTGCCGATGGACGTCGCGAACATCAGGGTGCCGAGCGCGTACGGGCTGACCTTGATGCCGGTGCGGCCGAGGGTGCGGTACTGCATGGGAGGTGCTCCTGGAGGTAGTCTGGACGTAAGCGGAAAGCTCTTCCGCTAATATACGGAAAGGCTTTCCGTTTATGCAACCGCGCAAGCTGCGCGCCGACGCCCAGCGCAACGTCGACGCCCTGCTCGAGGCCGCGAAAAACGTCTTCGCCACCTCGGGGGTGGACGCTCCCGCGAAGGAGATCACCGATCTGGCCGGGGTCGGCGTCGGGACGCTCTACCGGCACTTCCCGCAACGCGCGGACCTGGTCGTGGCCGTGCTGCACCGGGGGATCGACGTCTGCGCCGCCGCAGGGCCGGAGCTGAGCGCCGCTCATGAGCCGGAGGTGGCGCTCGCGAAGTGGCTCGACCGGTACACCGCGTTCGTCGGGACCAAGCGCGGGCTCGCGACGGCCCTGCATTCGGGGGATCCGGCGTTCGACGGCCTGCCCGGGTACTTCATGGAACGGCTCGAACCCGTGCTCGCGGCGCTGCTCGACGCCGCGGTCGCGACCGGGCGGATCCGCGCCGACGTCAGCGCGAGGGACCTGATGCACGCCATCGCGCTGTTGTGCCAGCCCGTGCGCGGCGAGGAGATCGAGTACAACCAGCGCATGGTCGCCGTGCTCGCCGACGGGTTGCGCCGGACCTGACTCCGGGGCCGGGGAAAGATCGGCGGATTCCGGTTAAAAGGTCACTTGAGCCACTGATTTCGTGGTTCCTTCGTCGTCGCATTCTGCACTTTTCCGACGTCCAGATGCGGCCTTCCGCGACACATTCGAGTTAAGGGGGATACCAGAAGTAGGCACTGTGAGGTCTGTGTATGCTGCGGTATCGCTTGACCGGGTGATCACTCACTCGAATCGGTGGCCGTCGTGATCGGGGCTTGGTCTCACGCGGTCCCCCACGTCGTGGTTCGGGCTCGGATAGGAGATTTATGCAGGTCAGGTCAGCTTTCGTGCGTGGCGGGATCGCGGCTCTCGCCGCGGCCGCCGCGGTCATGGTCGGGTCCCCGGCCGCTCTCGCCGACGACGGTGCCGCTCACGGCCGGGTCGACGCGAACGGTGGCACCGTCGGCTACCGGCTCAACCTCGGGAAGGGCGGCGACTACATCGCCGAGCTGTTCTCGATGAAGCTGTCCGACGGCAGCACGCTGAAGCTCTACTGCGTGCAGATCACCGTCGGCCTGCGCACCGACGTCGACATGGTCGAGCGCCCGTGGAACAAGTACCCGGCCAAGGGGCCGTTCAACGAGAACAGCGCGAAGATCAACTGGGTGCTGCACCACGGCTACCCGGGCACCGGTCTCGACGCCCTCGGCAGCGCCCTGAAGAAGGCCGGTGTCACGGTGCACGACGGCGTCTCCGAGCGTGAGGCCATCGCCGCCACGCAGGCCGCGGTCTGGCACTTCAGCGACGGCGTGAACCTCGACGCCACCAAGCCGCTGGCCGAGGAGAACTCGGCCGACGCCAACGCCGACGTCGCCGCCCTCTACGCCTACTTCACCGGTGACCAGAACAAGGGCCTCGACGCGCAGCCGAAGCCGACCCTGAACATCGCCGCGGACAAGACCGAGGGCACTGCGGGCAGCAAGATCGGCCCGTTCTCGGTCGCGACCTCCGGTGACATCACCGCGCTGACCAGCCAGCTGCCCGACGGCGTCAAGCTCACCGACGCCGACGGCAAGGAGCTGAAGGCCGCCGACGTCAAGGACGGCACCAAGCTGTACGTCGACGTCCCGGCCGGCACCAAGCCGGGCAAGGGCGGCTTCGAGCTCAAGGCCAGCGGCGAGCTGGACACCGGCCGCCTGTTCGTCTCCGAGAACTACGCGCGGCAGCCGGCCCAGTCGCTGATCGTCGCCGACTCGGAGAAGACCGAGGTGACCGCGAACGCGGCCGCCAGCTGGACCGAGGTCGCCCCGGCGACCACGCCGGCGCCGACCACCCCGGCCGGTTCGAACGGCGGTGGCGGCGAGCTCGCCAACACCGGTGTCGACGCGGCCGTGCCGTTCACCGTCGGCGGCCTGCTGCTCGGTGGCGGCGCGCTGATGCTGCTGGTGAACCGTCGCCGCAGCCGTGCGTGAATGAACTGAGCTGAACCCGGAACGGGGCCGGTCCACTGTGGACCGGCCCCGTTTTCGTACCCGACGAACGGATTGCGATCTTCGGGGCAAAACCGGCGAACCGCGCACGCGGTGGTCTAGACTTTTTCGCCGACCGGCGAAGGGACCAGACCATGCGCGGTACGACCGTTCCGCCCGGGACGCCCGGCCTCCCACCGCGGGCGGGGGAGCTGCCGATGCACCGGCTGGAGCTGCCGGCACCGGACGCGGTGCCCTTCGCCGTCGGGACGTTCGACACGATCGGGCCGCTTTCGCGCGCGGAGTTCCCGCACCGGCACACCTTCCACGAGCTGGTCCACGTCACCGGCGGCACCGGCAAGCACGTCGTCGACCTGGCGCGCTGGCCGGTGCGGCCGCCGCAGCTCGGGGTGATCGCCGCGGGCCAGGTGCACCACTGGGCCGGTGTGCGGGGCCTGACCGGGCACGTCGTGCTGTTCACCGACGACTTCCTGCTCGACTACCCGGCCGACCGCGACCGGCTGCGGCGGCTGGGCGAGCGGCCGTGGCTGGAGCTGGACGACCGCGCCGACGCCGACGTCACGCGGCTCGTCACCGAGCTGGAGGCGGAGTACCACCGCGGCGCGGCCTCGGTCGTGCGGGCGCTGCTGCACGTCCTGGTCGTGCGCGTGGGACGGCTGCCTGGGACGCCGGCGGCGCCGCCCGCCCGGGCCGGCGCGGTGGCCGCGGAGTTCGCCCGGCTCACCGGACGCGCCGACCTGGGCCTGTGGTCGGTGAAAGCGCACGCCGAGCGCATCGGCGTCACGCCGGAGCACCTCACCGAGGCCGTCAAGGCCGCGACCGGCCGCACGGCCGCGCAACTGGTGCGCGAGGCACGGATCCGGGAGGCCAAACGGTTCCTGCTGCGGACCGATCTGACGGTCCGGCAGGTGGCGAGCCGGGTCGGGTTCGCCGATCCGGCGTACTTCTGCCGGTTCTTCCGCCGCGAAACCGGCTCGAGTCCCGGCGATTTCCGGCGGGCGGGCGAGAAGCACCACGACTGACCGGTCCAGTCCATCGCCCGCGACCCGGTGCGCTGCTTACCGTCGAGGCATGGACGAAGAGACGAAGCTGAGCCGCAAAACGGTGCTGCGGGCCGCTCTGGCCGCCGGCGTCGCGGCACCCGTCGCGTTGCTCGGCGGCCCCGCGCTCGCCCGTACCGCCGCCACGAGCGGACAGGTCCCGGCGCTGACGCCGTCGTGCCACGACGACGACGATCCGACGCCCGAACAGATCGAAGGCCCGTACTTCAAGCCGAATTCGCCGGAGCGGACCTCGCTCGTCACGCCGGGCACCCAGGGCACGCGGCTGACGTTGACCGGGTACGTCTTCGGGCTCGCCTGCCTGCCGGTGGACCGCGCGCTGCTGGACTTCTGGCAGGCGGACGTCAACGGCGCCTACGACAACACCGGCTACACCTTCCGCGGCCACCAGTACACCAACGCCCAGGGCGCGTTCACGCTGTCGACGATCGTGCCCGGCCTCTACCCGGGTCGCACCCGGCACATCCACGTGAAGGTCCAGGCGCCGGGCCGGCCGATCCTGACCACGCAGCTGTACTTCCCGAACGAGCCGCGCAACAACACCGACTCGATCTTCGACGCGCGGCTGCTGATGACCGTGCGGGACAACGGGAGCGCCAAGGAGGCCGCGTTCGACTTCGTGCTGAACGTGCCGCAGAACCCGCCGACGTCGACGGTGACTTCGACGCCGCCCGGCGGCACGACCTGGGCGGCGGGCACCGGCTACGCGGCCGGTGCCCGCGTCACCTACGGCGGCCGGGATTACGTGTGCTTACAGGGGCACACGGCCCAGCCGGGCTGGGAGCCGCCGAACGTCCCCGCGCTGTGGCGGGCGGCCTGAGGCTCCCGGCGTGGGTCGTGAGTGCGTAACAGAGGTGATAAACAGGGACGCCCAC